>JAZOBS010000001.1:0-34733 GCA_045596085.1 Acutalibacteraceae bacterium
ATTTGGGGCGTGTGGTTGCTCTAAACCCGCATAAACACTGGGTTTTTTACTTTTTTAGAGAATTTTTGGTGAATACTTGACACGAGGTGTATCGCTAAAATTTTAAGAAAATCACACTCGTTTTTAGCAAAGTTAAAAACGCTGAAAACCCGCATAAATATTGGGTTTTTGGCACATTTTTAGAGTAGAGAAAAGGAGTAAAATATATGAAGGCAACAGGAATAGTTCGTAGAATAGAGGAATGCGTTATAATAGGGCAAACCGCCTGAAACCCGCATAAACACTGGGGTTTTCGCTGGTTTGCCCTATTAAACAAAAGGGTGTCAAAAACGTTTTTTTTGCGATTTTTATACATAGCAAAAGCGAGGTGAATTTCACCTCGCTTTGTAATGCTTAAATTGTAATAGTGATAAAATATTATTTTATCTTGTAGCCAATATTTCTCTCACCGGCAGTAAAAGAAATGTTGCAAATGCTGGCAACTGTCGGGTAGATACCAAGGGTAAAGAAACCAAGCCAGAAGTAAGCACCTGTGCGGCACTTGTAGCCTTCAGGACGAAGATTTGAATGATTGATTATCACGCTGCCAATCCATCCAAACATAAAAGTAAGCAAGAAACGAACGATATTTTTGCTCATAAAAACAACCCCTTAAAAATTTTTGATAACAATATTTTTATATCATTATCCGATAAAATTTTACAATAAAAACCTGAAAAAGTCAAGTTTTTCAAAAGCAGACACCCAAAACAAAAAGAAGATTATCGCAGTATATTTTTTCTTTGTTGACAAATAATAGTATCACAATTTGTAATTTAAGGAGAAATGTATATATGAAAGCGACAGGAATTGTGAGAAGAATAGAGGAATGCGTTATTATAACCTCTCAAAATTGTTGCTGAATTAAAATTCAGACAATTTTGGAGAACATAGATACTCATTTCACTCGTATGAGATAGGGCAAACCGCCTGAAATCCACATAAACACTAGGGTTTTCGCTGGTTTGCCCCATTGAACGCATTGGTGTCAAAAATGGGTTTTCGATAGTTTTTATACATAGCAAAAGCGAGGTGAAATTCACCTCGCTTTTGTTGTTAGATCCTATCGCCGTAAGGTAATGCTTTTATATAATTCTCCATAAAATTCCAATCAGGTTCATACTCATTGTTTGTATTCCTTTTAATTGGAAGTTTGATTTTGGTCGAACGCATATTTTCAAGAACCCATTTACGACCATATGAGTAACGATATTTTTCTTGGCGAAGTATTGTGCAAATAAATAATGCTATGTATTTATTAAACTCGTTTTTGTTGCTTTTTTTAAAATAAAGTACATTCACATCATCAGTAGCCCAAAATGGCTCTGGTTGGTAAAATGCTTCTCCTACTGAGCCATTATAACTTAGTGATATTGTGTTTCCTTCGTGAATTGCTTCCTGTCCAATATAATTAGTCACACCATTATTGGAATCTATTGCACCTATATAGAGCGTTTTGCCCTCGGTTTGTTCGGCTTTTGTCAATCTTTTACCTTTTTTAATGTCAAAAATACTACCTAATTCAAACTCTTGCCAAGAGGACGTATTTAAAAATTCACTGCACTTGCTATTTGATGTCGTTATTGGTTTGTTTTTTAGCGAATTCATGTAGTTTTCTATATGACTCCAATTAGGATTGCCAAGAGCATCTATCGGTAGCCGCAACACGGTGTTTTTAATGTTTTTCTGATTATCCTTTCTACCATAAGAATACCTATATTGTTCTTGATTTAAAATTGTAACAATGAATAAAGCAATATTCCTTGTCATGTTAAATTTAGGGATAAGCTTTTCTACATGATCTGATGCCGCAAAACTTTCTTCTTGGTATGAGGCGAATCCTGCAACGGCACTATCTATAGTTATGACATTTCCGTCTTCTGTAAAGGTTGAGAAAAAATCGCGAACCCCATTATTAGAGGATTGTGTTGTGACATATGGGTATTTCAGAGGTCCTGTTTCTAAGATATCAATAGGTGTTGTTATGGTTCCTTTTACGTCAAACAAATCAATAACTTTAAATTCTTTCCAATTTGTTACATCAAGATTCATATATATCACCTTTTTTTACTAAATACGCTAGATAATCATTCACTGTCTGTTGAAAATCATTTTCTGTTAGTTTTGAAAAATCTGTTTTCATATATGCTTCACAAAGCCATTCATCTTTATCTGTGACATTGTGACGTGCACTGAACCCATCTTCAACATCTAACGTTTGATAAAGGGATAACCATTTCTTTTTGATGGTTTCCCATCTTCCATATGCATCAATTCTGCCAAGCTTTTTTCGTTTTACAAATCCGTCATCTTTGCAATATCCAAAGAACGTTTGAAGGTCGCTGTTGTGAGGGCGATGAGCTGTCCAAACCATTACGCAAACATTTGTGCCGGTTGGATAAAAAATATCATCAGGCATTGAAAACACAGCTTTTAATGTGTGCTTGCCAAAAAGTCGGGTCCTTACATCTTTAAATTTTGTTCCAATTGCGCAACTCATAGGAACGACCACTACAGCGGTTCCGTCAACTGTAAGGATATTTAATAAATGTTCAACAAATTCTAATTCTACAAAATCATCTTGGGAATAGGGTGGATTTATCAAACCGATATTTATATTTTTTTCTTTCAATTCTTTTGTGATTTTTTTGTCGAAACAATCGCCAAAGTAAATATTAGATTTGCCATCTTTTCTAATAATCATATTTGCAACAGCCAAAGTATATAATTCATCATCAAACTCTACGCCATACAAACCATCAGAACGTATTCTTTCTACTTCTGTTGGGTTGGCATCTTTAAACATTTTACTCATTGCTGTTACTAAAAATGAACCCGAACCACAACATATGTCAACTACTTTACTGTTTTTATTTACTCCTGCTAAATCACACATGAATTCGGTTAAATGTTGTGGTGTTAGCACTATTCCAAGACCGCTGCCATCTCCGCCAGAATATTTTATAAATTCATGATAGAATACTCCTAAAGCATCTATTGTACTATCCGCATGATCCATCATGGGTTTAATCTTCATTTCAAGTTCTTCTATATACCAAACAATTGATTTTTTGTTCGTCAATGGAATAGATGCAAATTTTGAATTGTCAAGTAAATTTTTGAACGCTTGTTTGATATATGTAATTCGATTGTTTTTTATGCCACTACCACTTAATACATTATCAATAGCGGTTTGTATATTAGAAATAACGCTATTGAAAGATGGCAAATTTGTATAAGCTTTTGCGAAATCGGTATCGTTCAAAGCAATTAACAAACCAGCTATAAAAATAGGTTTGTGACGTTCTGTCATTTTAATTTCTCTGAGATATTCGTGCATGTTTATCGCAGTCTCACGAATATCATCAAGCGAATATTCTCGTTTGATTTTTTCGCCATTTACTAAATTTCTATAGTTTATTGGTTCTAATATAATGTCACGTGCTTTTCTCAATTCAGAAAAAGACTCTTGACCTTTATGCCAAATATAAGCATTAGATAACATATTAGATGGTTTTGTTCCGCTAATACCTATGGCTATAACATTGTAACTTTCTTTCAAAAATTTTGCATAATACAATGCACCATCAACGGCATATGCCTTTGGGTGATCAAGATTTTCGCTTGCATGTTTAGAGTTCGAATTTTTGCATTCTACGACAATTATAGTATTTATATCATCGTTAAATGTAATTATATACTCAGGTTTTGCCTTGCCAGAGCCGCCTTGTGAAAAATCATCTAGGTTGCAAAAAGTTGGCTTGCCGCCTGCCTTTTTTAAAAGCAATTCGATTTTTTCTATATCAGACACATCACCCTGAGGATATACATATCCAAAGTCATTCTCGCCTAAAATGCACTTCATTTTTTGTAGAGTAATACTTTCAGTGTATTGTTCAATTGGCATTTTATTCTTCCTCCCCAAATAAATAATCTAAACTTTTATTTAATGTTTTGCTAATTTTTTTACATAAGTCAAGTGAGGGATTACCCCCACCTTTTTCTATGCTTACTATTGTTTGTCGGGAGACTCCAATGGCTTTGGCTAATGATTCTTGTGTAAAGCCGCAATAAACGCGTTCTTTTTTTAAGTTTCTGTTTTCGGCCACCGTTATCATCTCCTTTCAAAATATTACATGTTTATTTTACCAAAACCATAACACTGTGTCAAGTATATTTGACAAAAAGTAAAATATATACGACATCACAAAATGCAAAAGATCAAGTATAAATTCCCTTTAATCACAAATACTAACATCACGATTTGAATTAAAAGGAGATTTATATATTATGAAAGCAACTGGAATAGTTCGTAGAATAGATGATTTGGGCAGGGTGGTTATACCTAAGGAGATTCGTCGTACTATGCGGATACGCGAGGGTACACCCTTGGAGATATACACAGGTGTGGGCGGAGAGGTCATATTTAAAAAATATTCTCCCGTAGGGGAGCTTTCGAGCTTTGCCGAGGATTATGCCGAGGCGTTGGCAAAAGGCAGTGACCTTACTGCCGCTATCTGTGATGAGGACACAGTAATTGCTGCGGCAGGTCCGCTTAAAAAGGAGCTTTTGGGCAAGGATATTTCTGACGGGATGAGAAATATCATTAAAGACCGCACAAAATACACAGGCGGCGGTGGAATCGTTGCGGTGGACGGAAGCGGTCTGAGTGTGGCGGTAGCCTACCCGATAATTTCCTGTGGAGATGTTAGCGGTGCGGTAATGCTTGTGGATAACTCAGGCGCAGCCGCTGCCGAGTCGGATATCAGACTGGTGCTCTCCGCTGCCGAGTTTTTAGGCAGACAGATGGAAGATTAGGGCCGAGGGCTAAGGGCCAAGGGCCAAGGGAAAGGTGTGCCTTCAGCACAGATATAAAAACGCTGAAAATGTCATTCTGAGCATCTGCGATGCGAAGAATCGCAGATTTGATGAAAATACCCGTTTAGTCGCATCATCCCGAGAGATTCTTCGTCGCATCCGCTCCTCAGAATGACATATATAATGAATTTAACGGCAAGCGTAGGGCGGTGCCTTGGTGCCGCCGTGAGATATTGCAAATTTGATGAAAATGACCGTATAGTCGCATCATCCCGAGAGATTCTTCGTCGCATCCGCTCCTCAGAATGACAGGTATGTAAAATGTCTCGGAGACCTGCTCTAAGCAGTTTTTACATACTAAAACAAAAAAATACTTGATTTTTCTTTAAACATCGGTTATACTACTAATGTAAGATATGGACTTAAAAGGAGAGTGGGTTTTGCCCGCTCTTCGTTTTTTGTCTGAGAAAGCTAGTGAAAGGAAGAGATTATGGCACTATCCATTGCCCAAAAGGTTTTCGCACTGCTAAAAGACACGGTAGAAGCCCAGAATGTAAAGCTCTGGGACGTGCGTTTTGTAAAAGAGGGCGCAAACTGGTATCTAAGGGTAATAATCGACTCTGAAAACGGAATATCTATTGACGATTGCACAAATGTGCACCACGCAGTAGACCCCATTCTCGACGAGGCCGACCCTATCGACAAATCCTATTATTTAGAGGTTTGCTCTCCTGGGCTTGAACGCGAGCTGACCCGCGACGAGCATTTTGAGGCTTTACAGGGAGAAAAAATCAAGCTCCGCCTGTATAAAGCCCGCGACGGCGTTAAAGAATTCGCAGGAATTTTAAAATTCGGCGATAAGGATAAGGTAGTTATCGAAAACGGTGACGACCAAACCGAGTTTTTACGCACCGAGATTTCGGTTTGTAAGCTCGACGACATAGATTTTTAAATCGGAGGTAAAAAGGAAAATGGCTAAGGCAAAATCTACTAAAAATCAGACTAAAGAATTTTTTGAGGCTCTGCGCTTTATGGAAGCAGAAAAGGGAATTCCTGCAGAATACATTGCAGAAAAAATTTCCACCGCTATCGTAGTAGCACTTCGTAAGGACTACGGCACTACCGAAAACATAACCTGCACTATCGACTGCGAAAACGAGATATTCAAGGTAATTCTCCGTAAGGATATTGTTGATGAGGTTACAGACCCCAGAGTGCAGATTCTCCGCGACGAAGCAAAGGTTCAGTACAAGGCAAAGGCAGATGCCGAGTTTGTTGAAATCGAGATGGATACCCGTCAGTTCGGCAGAATCGTTGCTACCACCGCAAAGCACGTTATCCGTCAGGGAATCCGCGATGTAGAGCGCAGTCAGACCCTTTCTGAGTTCCAGTCCCACAACCGAGAGCTTCTCACCGCCGTTATTCAGCGTATCGACCCCAAAACAGGCAATGCCGCTGTAACCATCGGCAAAAGCGAGGCTACCCTGCCTAAGCTAGAGCAGGTTCCCGACGAGGAGCTTCACGAGGGCGACCATGTTAAGGTTTATGTAGTAGATGTAAAAGAGGACGAAAAGGGTGCAAGAGTTAAGATTTCCCGCACACATCCCGGTCTTGTAAAGCGTCTTTTCGAGACCGAGGTTCCCGAAATTTTCGACGGCACTATCGAGATAAAGTCTATCTCCCGTCAGGCAGGCTCCCGCACCAAGCTGGCAGTATGGTCTGCTAACCCCGAGATAGACCCTATCGGCGCCTGCATCGGACCTAAGGGTGCCCGTGTAAACACTATTGTTGAGGAGCTTTCGGGTGAGAAGATAGACATTGTAAAATATTCCGACGACCCCGTTGCCTTCATCAGCGAGGCACTTTCTCCCTCTAGGGTAGTATCTGTTGAGATAGTATCCGAAGAGCCCAAGGTTGCAAAGGTTACCGTTCCCGATGCACAGCTTTCTCTTGCTATCGGCAACAAGGGACAGAATGTACGCCTTGCCGCCAAGCTTACAGGCTGGAAGATAGATATCCGCCCTGAAAGCGGCTTCTACGGCGAGGAAGAATAATTTAAACTTTTGACGGAGGAAATTTTATGCAGCAGAAAAAAATCCCTCTGCGTCAGTGCGGCGGTTGTGGTGAGATGAAACCCAAGCGTGAGCTTGTAAGGGTAGTACGCTCTCCCGAGGGAGAGGTTTCGCTTGACCTCACAGGTCGTAAAAACGGAAGAGGTTCATACATCTGCAAAAATGTAGAGTGCTTTGAAAAAGCAATCAAGCGCAAAAGCTTCGAACGTGCCTTCGGTATGAAAATACCCGAAGAAACTGCAGAAAATATCTTAAAGGAGCTAACGAGTGAGTAATAGTTCTGTACTTTCCCTTTTAGGCTTTGCGGCAAAGGCAGGTAAGCTTTCCTTCGGGACCCACGCTACCGAGTTTGCTATCACATCAGGCAAGGCAAGGCTTGTGTGTACCGCGCAGGATATATCGGAAAAAAGCAAAAAAGAATTAAAGTTCAAAGCAGGAAAGAAAAATATCCCCGTTATCATAATCGAAGGCATCGATACTGCCACACTATCGGGCAGGGTGGGCAAAAGCTGCGGAATTCTCGCAGTTTTAGACCAAGGCTTTGCAGATGCTATACTAACCAAAGGAGGAAAACGCTATGATGGAGAAAATTAAGATCAATACAGCTGCGGCTGATTTCAAATCAAGTGTTAAGGAAATAGCTGCTATTTTAAAGCAGCATACAGGTACCGAGAAAAAGTCGGGCGCTGTGCTTACCGAAGAGGAGACAAATATTCTCTTTGCGGCACTTACCAAACAGTACGAGGTCAAGAATTTTGACGAGTATTTTGCCACAGGTAAGTCCGCCCGTGAGGAAGAGGAAAAGGCAAGACAGGCTAAAAAAGACAAGAACCTTGCCGCTCAGATGGCAATTCTTGAGCAGTTAAAGGCGGCTCAGGAGGCAGAAATGGCTGCTAAGCGTGCCGGAAAGGCTAAGGCCGAACCCAAAAAGGAAGAACCAAAAAAGACACCGGCTAAGAAGATCGAAACTAAGAAAGAAGAGCCTAAGCGTGAGCATAAGCCCTCCGATCCTAAGCCCTTCGAGGCAAGAAAGAAGGAGGACCGCCCCGCAGGAGCAGCTCCCAACAGAGGTCCTGCCGAGCGTCGCACCGTTGATACCCGTTTCTCTAATGTTGATATGGAGAAATACAACGAAAAGTACGAAAATATCGCACCTGCAGGCTCTATGAAGGACAATTCACAGAGAAAGCAGAAGATAAATCAGAAATCTCAGAACTATCGCCGTCAGGAGAAGTCCAAAAAGGAGATAGAGGCAGAGAAGATGCGCAGAATTCAGCTTGAGCGCATCAAGAAGACCCCCATCACCGTAACCGTTGGTGACGAGATAACCGTAGGCGAGCTTGCTGCAGGTCTTAAAAAGACTGCGGCTGAGGTAATCAAAGAGCTTATGAAACTTGGTATGATGGCATCTGTAAATCAGACCATCGACTACGATACCGCCGAAATTGTTGTTACCGAGATGGGTGCAAAGATTGAGCGTGCCGTTGTTGTTACTATAGAAGAGCAGATTATGGACGAATCTCCCGACACCGAGGAAAATCTTCTCCCCAGAAGCCCCGTTGTTGTGGTTATGGGACACGTTGACCACGGTAAGACCTCTCTCCTTGACGCTATCCGCAACACTGCAGTTACTGCAGGCGAGGCAGGCGGAATCACCCAGCACATCGGTGCATACCGTGTTAATGCCGCAGGTCAGGACATAACCTTCCTCGACACCCCAGGTCACGCCGCATTTACATCTATGCGTCAGCGCGGTGCAATGGCTACTGATATAGCTATCCTTGTTGTTGCCGCCGATGACGGTATTATGCCCCAGACAATAGAGGCAATCAACCACGCAAAGGCTGCCGAGGTGCAGATAATCGTTGCTATCAACAAGATGGATAAGCCCGAGGCTAACCCCGACCGCATCAAGCAGCAGCTTACCGAGCACTCCCTCGTTCCTGAGGAGTGGGGCGGAGATATTATCTGCGTTCCCGTTTCGGCAAAGACCCACGAGGGCATCGATACCCTGCTTGAAAATGTACTCTTAGTAGCCGAAATGCTTGAGCTTAAGGCAAATCCCAACCGCAAGGCAAAGGGCGTTGTTATCGAAGCACGTCTCGATAAAGGCAGAGGCCCTATCGCAACACTGCTTGTACAAAACGGTACACTCAAAACAGGTGATATTGTTATTGCAGGAACCTCTGTTGGCCGTGTACGCGTTATGACCAACGAACGCGGACAAAAGCTTAAAGAGGCAGGTCCTTCCGTACCTGTTGAGGTTGCAGGACTTACTGAGGTTCCCACCGCAGGAGATGTATTTGACGCAGTTTCTAACGAGCGTCTTGCCCGCGAGCTGGTAGAACAGAGAAAGCAGAAGAAAAAGGATGAGGCAGCCGCTGCCGCATCTCAGGTCACCCTCGACAATCTCTTTGATAAGCTTGGCGAAGGTGAGCTTAAAGAACTTAAACTTATTGTTAAAGCCGACGTTCAGGGCTCTGTTGAGGCAGTTAAGCAGTCTCTTGAGAAGCTCTCTAACGACGAGGTACGCGTTAAGGTTATCCACGGTGCCGCAGGCGGTGTAAACGAGACCGATGTTATGCTCGCCCAGACCTCTGGTGCTATTATCGTAGGCTTTAACGTCCGTCCCGATTCTGTGGCTAAGGCTGCGGCAGAGCGTGACGGCGTGGATATGCGTCTCTACAGAGTTATTTACGATGCTATTGAAGAGATAGAGTCGGCTATGAAGGGTATGCTTGCACCCAAATACCGCGATGTTGAAATGGGTGCTATCGAGGTCCGTAACACCTTTAAGATTTCGGGTGTCGGCACCATTGCGGGCGGTTATGTTACCGAGGGTAAGGTTTCCCGCGCCTGCAACATTCGTGTTGTACGTGACGGCGTTATCATTGCCGAGGATAAGATTGATTCCTTAAAGCGTTCCAAGGACGATGTAAAGGAAGTTGCTCAGGGCTACGAATGCGGTATTTCTCTCGAGAAGTTTGCCGACATTAAGGAAGGCGACATATTCGAGGCATATATCGTGGAAGAATACAGAGACTAATTTGCCGTTGCCAAATTGCCCCATAACATTGCCTTGCCCGCTCGGAATATCTGTATATGCCTTCGTGGGCAAGGCTTCCTTATGAAACAATTTTGCTAACGGCAACGGATACACAAATTTCTCTCATTGCTAATGTTTCTCAATCAAATTACAGGAGGTTTATATGGCAGGATTTAAAATAAACCGCGTCACCTCAGATATAAGACTTGCGCTTTCGGAGATTCTTATGGAGGTCAAGGACCCCAGAGTATCAAAGCTTTTGTCTATAGTTAAGCTTGATGTTTCGGGGGATATGTCCTACGCAAAGGTCTATGTCAGCGCAATAGAGGGAAAAGAGAAAACCGAAGAATCGGTAAAAGCACTTAAAAATGCGGCTGGATATGTCCGTCGTGAGCTGGGCGCAAAGCTAAAGCTTCGCAAGGTGCCTGAGCTTCGCTTCGTTGCCGACGATTCTATTGAGGTTTCGGCAAACATTTCCCGAATAGTAAACACCTTCGATAAAAACGAAGGCGAGGATTCTGCCGATGAGTAACAGCTGTGAAATACTTACTCTGGCAGACATTTGCGAATATCTTAGATCCCACGACAATTATGTGGTGCTAACCCATGCAAATCCCGACGGTGATACTCTGGGCAGTGCCTACGGTCTCAAGCTCGGACTCAAAAAGCTTGGCAAAAAGGTGCAGGTAGTCTGCTGTGACGAAATTCCCCACAAGTACGACTACTTTATCGACGACAGCGAGTGCGATTTTATCCCCGAAACTGTGGTTGCGGTGGATGTTGCAGATATAAAGCTGCTTGGAGACCTTTATGAGCGTTTTGAGGGCAGAATCGACCTTAATATCGACCACCACATTTCAAATACCCATTATGCCAAGCGGCTCTACCTTGATGCTCAGGCTGCTGCCGCGGCAGAATGTGTGTACGAGATACTCGACGAGCTGGGAATAGAGTTCGACCGTAATATCGCAAATGCACTTTATACGGGTCTTTCCACCGATACAGGCTGTTTTAAATACGGCAATGTTACCGACCGCACCCACAGAATTGCCGCAAAGCTTTACAAAATAGGGGTAGATGCGGCAGAAATCAACCGTATTATGTTTGACACAAAATCCAAAAGCCGTGTGCAGATGGAGATGATGGTGCTACAGAGTGCCGAATTCCATTTTGACGACCGCTGTATGGTTATGTCAATAACATTGGATGTTCAGCGTAAAACAGGCTGCAGCCGAATTGATATGGAGGGAGTGCCCTCAATGTCCCGCAGTGTAGAGGGTGTTCTTGCAGGGGTGACCATAAAGGAAAACCGTGAAGGAGAGTTTAAAATTTCTCTTCGCACCTACGATCCCCTCGATGCTTCTGCCATCTGCGGAAAGCTCGGCGGAGGCGGTCATAAGGCGGCGGCAGGCTGTACCGTTATCGGCACCTTAGAGGAAGCCAGAGCAAAAATACTCAAAGCTGTAGAAGAAGCCTTGGAGGAAATTGATGCAGGGTCTCATACTACTGAATAAGCCACAGGGGATAACCTCCTTTTCGGCTGTAAATAAAATCAAATGGTTGGCAGGAGAAAAGAGGGTAGGCCATACGGGAACTCTCGACCCTCTTGCCACAGGCCTTTTGCCTGTTTTTATCGGCAGACCTACCGCCCTTGCGGGAATAGTTCTCGACGCCGATAAAAGCTATATTGCTACCGTAAAGCTTGGAATAACCACCGACACCTGCGACATTACGGGTACAGCTCTCACCCAAAATGAGGTGCAGGTAACAAAGGAGCAGTTAGAGGTGGTGCTGGGTAGATTTCGCGGTGAAATCTCTCAGGTGCCCCCGATGTATTCGGCTTTAAAAAGGGATGGAGTTCGTCTTTATGAACTTGCCCGTCAGGGAAAAACTGTGGAAATTGAGGCAAGAAGGGTGACCATCTCAAAACTCGAGCTTGTTTCCTTTGAGGGGGATACCTTTAAAATCGCGGTAGACTGCTCTAAGGGTACATATATCCGTTCTCTTTGCCGAGATATAGGAGATGCGCTCTCCTGCGGAGCCACTATGACCGAGCTTTGCCGCACCGCTACAGGCGGTTTTTCCATTGAACAGACGGTTTCTCTCGACGAGCTTACAAAAGAAAACATAAAAGCTTATCTTTTGCCCGAGGAGACCGCCCTTACCTATCTTCGCGAGGTGATGGTTACCGAAAAACAGGCTATCCGTTTTTCAAACGGCGGTCAGCTTGCCTTTGAGAGACTTAAAGCTTCCGATTTCAGCGATGGTGAGCTGTTGCGTATTAAATATAATGATAAATTTCTCGGGGTAGGCTATGCTGACAGCAAGAATGAGCAAATAGCCATTAAATGTGTGATAAATAAACCGTAGGGCGCGGTCTCGACACGCCACTAACAGCAATAAAGGAGGAAAAAATGACCAAATATGCAATAGCACTCGGTATGTTCGACGGAGTGCATATGGGACACAAGGCAGTGCTTGACGGTGCCGTGCAAAGCCCTTTTAAAAGCGTTGCCGTTACATTTTCCTCTATACCATTTAAAATCGGCGGTTCTATTATGACCACCGAGGATAAAGAACAAAAGCTTTTTGAGTACGGTCTTGACGAGGTGCTTTTTCTCGATTTTTTCGAGGTTAAGGACCTTTCTCCCGAGGAGTTTTTAAATTTTTTGTGTAAAAAATATAACATAGGCAAAATCTGTTGCGGCTTTAACTACCGTTTCGGAAAAAAGGCGGCAGGAGATACAGATTTTCTCAGCCGCTGGTGTGCAGAGGGAAAATTTGAGTTTTTCGAGTGCCCTGAGGTTAAGTTTGAGGGAGATACGGTCTCTTCAACCTATATAAAGACGCTTATCGGAGAAGGGGAGATAGAAAAGGCAAATTTCCTTTTAGGAGAGGAGTTTTTCTTTACCGCCGAGGTCATTCACGGAGACAAAAGGGGTAGAACTATGGGCTTTCCCACAACAAATCAGCTTTATCCCAAAAATATCGTAAGACCAAAGTGCGGTGTTTATCAGACCCTTGTCACCATAGACGGCAAAGACTACAACGGTGTTACCAACATAGGCGTAAGACCTACATACATCACCGAGTACATAAGCGCAGAAACCTATATTTTAGATTATAGCGGTGACTGTTATGGACAAAAGGTAAAAACAAGACTTATAAAGTTTTTAAGGGGCGAAAAGAAGTTCAGCACTATAGACGAGCTTTCTGCCGCCATAAAAGAAAATGCAGAATATGTAAAAAAGCATAGCAGAGTTTAAACTCTGCTATGCTTTTTATCCCTCAATAATAACCTCGGGGTTTACAGGGTATTCGTCCTTGTAAAATTCTATATGCAGGTGGCTTTCGTCTTCTTTTTCACAGGGACTGCCGTCAAGAAGACCCAGCTTTGTTCCTGCCGAGACGATGTTGCCTTCTGCTACCGAAACCTTTTCGCTAAGTCCGCAATATCTTGCCACAATGCCGTTGCCGTGGTCTACTTCCACATATTTTCCAAGCATTTCGTCCTCTAAAACCGCTGTAACTATTCCGTTTCCGCAGGAAGTAACCGCCGTTCCCCGCTCTGCCGCGATATCAAGACCAGTGTGAAGCCTCATATCGGAAAAGGTTTTCGAAAAAACTAAGGCCTTGTCGGAATAGGCTTTTATGATATTTCCGTTTACGGGATAAACAAAGTTTTCGGCAACTATGGGGCCAATATCGTTTTCTTCTTCGCTTTGAGCAGAAGACTGCTCCTTTGACGACTCTTCCCTGTAGGGCTCGTCCTTTGTTTCCTGCTGAACAGGGTCGGTATCGGGTGCAGTTGAGCTGTAGTTTGAGCTGCTTTCGGGGAGCTCTGCAGTATCGGGTGACGTCAGTCCCGACCAGGCAGTCCAGGCAGCAACGCCAATGGCGACAAGACAGCCTGCAAGCACTATATAAAAGCCTTTTCCCTTAAACAGCTTAGATTTATTTGTTTCTTTATATTTCATTTTGATTTACCGCCTTTCGATATTATTCTTGACGGTGTAAAAGAGCTTTATACGAAAGTTTAAAAAAATTTAAAAAACAGTTCACGAAACTTCAAATATTATCTGATAACATAAAAAAGCAGCAAGGGAGCCGCAACCCTTAGGGTAGGATGTTAAAAAGCCTAGCCTATGCTGCAGGTTGTATTTTCATATGACCTTCTCCTCAAACCCCTTAAAAAGGAAAAGCATCGTTTTGAAAAACGGTGCTTTTCCTTTTTTATCATTGTAAATACGAAGCTTGGGCAGTCCGTTTTCAAAAGCCGATGGTTGGGGATGCCTTATAAATGCGGTGTTTAAAAACACGAGAAGCGCTTACTCCTAATTACACCTCGATAAGCTCATATTCTTTGCTTCCGATACCCAGCTCTGCGGCGGCATCTACTGTAAGTGTGCCGTTTCGTGATTCTATTCTTTCTATAAGGTGGTCTCTGCCCGCATCGTCCGAGGCATAAACAAGGTCAAGACAAGCCTTATCTATTGCTACAGGGTCGAGGGATGCGAGAATTCCTATATCACTCATACAGGGGGCCTCGGCAACGGCACAGCAGTCGCAGTCTACCGACATATTTGCCATAACATTAACATAGGCTGCCCTGCCTGTGAACATTTCGGTAACGCTTGACGCCGCCTCTGCCATAGAAATAAGAAAGCTGTCGTGGTCGGAGTCCCAGAAATTGTCCACATCGCCCACACCGTGGATGTATTTTTTGCCAAAGGAGGAGGCAAAGCCTATGGAAAGCTGTTTTATGGCACCGCCGTAGCCGCCCATAGGATGGCCCTTAAAGTGGGAGAGAACTAAAATGCTGTCATAACTGCTGAGTGCTTTACCCACATAGTTTTTGGTGATTTTTTTACCCTTTTTGATATCCAGCACAAGGTCGGGACCCTCACCGTCTAAAATCTCGGTTTTAAAGAGTTTGCTCCAGCCATGCTCTTTAAGGGTCTTAAGATGAACGGCGGTATTGTGCCTTCCGCCCTCGTATGCGGTGTTGCATTCAACGGCAGTGCCGTCAACCTCGTCTATCATAAGCTTCCAGAACTCGGGACGCAGAAAATTCTGGTTACCCTTTTCTCCCGAATGAACCTTAACGGCAACCTTGCCCTCAAGCTCAATTCCCAGTAGCTTATAGAGCTCTACTACCTTTTCGGATGTTATCTCTCTTGAAAAATAAACCTTGGATTTCATTTTTATCCTCCTTGTTTACCCTTTTATAATTATAATTTTATACCGCTTAAGAACTTTCTTTAATTATAGCTTTATAAGACTGAAAAGTAAAGGGGTTAAGTGATAATTACCCACCGACCGTCAGCGGTATGTTTTTGCGATTTCGGTATCGTTTATTCATCTGACCCTATGAATATTTGTCTCACAATACCGTTTTTTGTTGAAAAAAGCCGTCTGGCGGATTATAATATATTTAAAATATTTCTTTAAGGAGAGATAGTATGGAATTTTCAGTAAACCATCCGATAATATTCATAATTGTCGGAATTGTCATTGCCGCAGTACTGGCACAGTCGGTATTCTTCCTCGTCCGAGCACTTAAAAGGGCAAAGGAGCTTGGAATTGAAAGCTCTACCGTTAAAAAGACGGTCTCCTCCTCTGCCATATTCACCATTGCCCCCGCAGTGGCAGTGCTTGTAGGCGTTGTAGTGCTTTCAAAAAGTCTTGGTGTGGCACTGCCTTGGCTCAGGCTTTCGGTTATCGGCTCTCTGTCATACGAGGTTATCGCAGCGCAAAACGCAATGGAGCCTTTAGGTCAGGATATGAGCTCGGTAGTAACCGACCCCTCGGTCTTTGTTACCGTACTCTGGGTTATGACCCTCAGCATCGCCTTAGGACTTGTTCTTGTGCCCTTTATGACTAAAAAGGTACAGGCAGGAGTAAGTAAAATTGGAATGAAGGATAAAAAATGGGGCGAAATATTCAATAACGCAATGTTTTTAGGTATGATTTCGGCATTTTTAGGCTATGTTTTCTGCGATGTTACATATATTGCCGACGGACATCTTCAGGGTCTTACCCCCGTTTGCGTAATGGTAGTTTCGGCTGTTGTTATGGCAGTGCTTGGACTTCTTTCCACAAAACTGAGGATCCGTTGGATGACCGATTATGCACTTCCCATAAGCCTTCTCTGTGGAATGGCATCTGCAATACTCTTCAGCAGTGTCTTCGGCGGATTTGAAATACCTGCATAAAGGAGGACAGAAAAATGAAAAAGAATATGACTTATATGGAATCTGTCCACCACTACGGACGCATCTGGGGTATAGCAATCGGCGCTATTATTATCGCAGTTCCGCTTATACTTTGTCTGCTTTTCAGCACCCTTCCCAGATGGGACGGACTGGTCAGAGGGCTTATTGCCACACTGCCTATGTATTGGGCGGTAGGCTTTATTGAAATATTCACCTATGTGCCTATGCTTGGCGCAGGCGGTACATATCTTTCCTTTATAACAGGAAACATTTCAAATCTTAAGCTTCCCTGCGCTATAGACGCTATGGAACGCGCAGGTGTTAAGGCAAACAGCGAGGAGGGAGAGGTGCTCTCTACCATTTCCATTGCCGTTTCTTCGATAGTTACCACATTTATTATAGTGTTAGGTGTTATATTCATAGTGCCTTTACAGCCCATTCTCGAAAATCCCGTTTTGGAGCCTGCCTTTGAAATGATACTCCCCGCACTTTTCGGCGGTCTCGGTGTAGTGTTTATCTCCAAAAATGTAAAGCTTTCTATCGCCCCCATAATCCTTATGCTGGTGCTCTTTATCTTCATCCCCGCCCTCAACAAGGGAACGGTTGGAATTATGGTGCCCGTAGGCGTTATCTTCACACTTATCGTTGCCCGCGTTATGTATAAAAAAGGATGGATATAAAAAATGATTGCTTTATACATTGTTTTAGGAGCGTTGGCTCTTCTTATTGCGGTGCTCCTTATCCGCGCCGCGGCCTTTAATCCAAAAGCGGCTCCAAAGCTGCTTGAAGAAGAGGAAAGCTTCGACAAAGAAGCGGTTATACACCGCCTTGCAGAGCTTGTAAAGTGCAAAACGGTATCCTACCGCGACCCCTCCTTGGAGGATGAGGCAGAGTTTGAGAAACTGCTCAGCAAACTGCCCGAGCTTTACCCAAATGTTTTTAAAACCTGCGAATATACCGAGTTTCCCGACAGAGGAATTCTTTTTTGCTGGAAGGGCAAGACCGAGGGAGACCCAGCAGTGCTTATGGCGCACTACGACGTTGTGCCTGTAGATGAGTCGGGCTGGGAAAAGCCTGCCTTTGATGCAATCATCGAAGACGGTGTGCTTTGGGGAAGAGGCTCCCTTGATACCAAGGTTACCTTCGGCGGTGTGCTTTCTGCCGCAGAGCATCTGATAGAAAAAGGCTTCACCCCCGAAAAGGATATTTATTTTGCGTTTTCGGGTGGCGAAGAGGTAAACGGCAAGGGTGCTGTAAATATCGTCGACTGGTTTGAAGAAAAGGGCATAACCCCCTCTATGGTAGTAGATGAGGGCGGTGCCGTTGTAGAAAATGTTTTTCCGGGTGTTAAAGCTCCCTGCGGCCTTATAGGAATTGCCGAAAAGGGAATGATGGATGTAAAATATACCGCAAAATCCAAGGGCGGTCACGCATCGGCTCCCAAACCGGGAAGCCCACTTGTAAGACTTTCGGAGGCTTGTCTTAAAATGGAGAAGCATCCATTCAGGTATCATATAACTCCCCCTGTGGAGAAGCTTTTCGATACTCTGGGCAGACATTCTTTCTTTGTGTTTAAAATCGTTTTCTCAAATATGTGGCTGTTTAGCGGACTTATCGATTCGTTTATGTGTAAAAAGAGCGGTGGCGAGATAAACGCCCTTATGCGCACTACTGTTGCCTTCACTCAGGCTAAGGGAAGTGACGCTACGAATGTTATCCCCCCTGAGGCGAGTATGGTCTCCAACATCCGCCTAAATCCTATGGATAATATAGAGTCTGCACTCGAATATATAAAGAAAACGGTTGATGACGAAAATGTAGAGGTCACCCTTCTTCACGGAATGAATCCCTCCCGTATCTCCCGTACCGACTGCGAGGGCTACGATAAGGTGGCGTCATCAATAGCCTCGACCTGGAAGGGCTGTATAGTATCTCCCTATCTTATGGTGCAGTGCTCCGATTCCCGTCACTGGGGCAGAATTTCCGATAAGGTCTACCGTTTCTCGGCTATGGATTTAACAAGCGAAGAACGGGCGACCATTCACGGACATAACGAGCGCATCCGACTGGATTGCGCCTGCCGTGCGGTAGAATTCTACATCCGCCTTATGAAGCAGTGCTGAGAAGGAGAGAGGTATTAAAATGAAGATATTTATTGCGTCGGATATTCACGGAAGTGCCTACTGGTGTGAAAAAATGCTGGAAGCATATAGAGACGAAAAGGCACACAGAATGTTACTTCTCGGAGACATTCTGTACCACGGTCCCAGAAACGACCTGCCAAAAGACTATGCCCCCAAAAGGGTAATAGAAATGCTAAGCGATTACAAAGACGAAATTCTCTGTGTCAGGGGTAATTGCGACACAGAGGTAGACCAGATGGTGCTCCCTTTCCCGATACTGTCTGACTATGCCCTTGTTTCGGTGGATGGGCTGGATATTTACGCCACCCACGGACATAAATTCGGCAGAGATAATCCTCCTCCGCTTAAAGGCGGAGATATACTCCTTTGCGGACATACCCATGTCGCCGCCGATGAGGAATGCGACGGTTTTCGCTATATAAACCCAGGCTCGGTCTCTATACCGAAGGAGAATACGGGTCACGGCTATATCCTGCTGCAAAACGGAATATTTAAAAGAAAAACGCTTGTCTGACGACAAGCGTTTTTTGGAGCAACTGAGTCGCCGACCCATACAACACCTCATCTGTCAAAACCTACTGACCGCTATTTTATGTGCTTAAAATTGCCGTAGGTTTCTCCAACCGCCTCTGAAAAGGAGAAGGTGTTACCGTATTTTCTGATAATATCCTTGAATTCTACAAGCTGGTGCTTATTAACAACACATATAAGAACATCCATTTTGCTGTGTGAGAATCCACCTTCCCCCGATAAAATGGTGGTGCTGTGTTGAAGCTTGCCTACAACCTCTTCGGTTATCTCCTGTGCGTGAGAGGTTATTACCGTTATTTTATATGCCGATTTTGTACCCCTTATAATGTAGCTTCCAACAAAGCTTGAAATAAAGCAGTACATTATACAAAGACAAACAGGCTTATAGTCGTAGCTCAGTGAGCCCTCGGTATTGGGAGTGGCATAAACAAAAAAAGAAACTGCCGCAACCACAGCATTAAGTGTAAAGGTAACCCAGAAGAAATTGAGGGAGGGCCTTATTTTGCTTATGTATTTTGATACAATATCGGTGCCGCCTGTAGAAGAATTCACTCTAAAACTAAGTCCGTAGACAACACCGCCTAAAATCCCGCTGAGTATTACGGGGAAGACGGTGTCGTGACCCTGTGCGTCATACTGAAACGCCTCAAGGCCCAGACGCTGAAGAGCCAGAAAAGTGAGGGAATATACAAGGCAGAAGCAGAGAGAACGCTTTGCAAAGCCTCTGTCTACCAAAAAATAAGCAAATATGCAAAGAGGTATATTTACAAGCAGGGACATATAGGCAATGCTGAAGCCTGTCTTATACTGAACCATAGTCGCAATGCCGTTTATGCCTGCGGGGGCAAAATCGTTTTCAACGATAAAAAGCTGATAGGTAAAGGCAAGAAGTACAGCTGTAGCGATTATCTGAAAATATATAAATGCGGTCCCAAGTTTGCTTTTTTTCATAATATCGTCCTCCTGTTTATAACTATTATAAATATACTACTGAATTCAAATTTGTCAATTGTAAAAATCGGCTATTTAATATTTTTTCTTGACAAATGTTTTAGGCTGTGATATATTATTAAGGCACTAATTTTGCTGGTGTAGCTCAGTTGGTAGAGCAGCTGATTTGTAATCAGCAGGTCGGGGGTTCGAGTCCGTCCACCAGCTCCAAAATGAAGAAGAATCGTCCACAAGGATGGTTCTTCTTTATTTTTTTACCTTAGGACTCGAACCCGAGAGATTGACAGTTTGTAGGGGTCGTCGCGTCCACTCCTCAGAATGACAAATATAATAAATCTTTACGATATCGGTAGCCGTCTGTCAACTGTCCACTGTCTAGCCCCCTACAGTATAACTCCGTTTTCTATAAGATATTTAACCTTAAGCACTGCGGTCTGAGTTTTTCCGTCGGGGATTTCTCCCGCCATTATCATTTCACAGAGGGTATCAAGGGGATATTTTTCTCCCTCTAAAAATTCATCCTCGTCGGGGTTAGTCTCCCCGAAATCAAGACCCCATGCGGCATACATATATATTACCTCGTCGGTGTAACCGGGGGTGGGATAAAAAGTGCCTAAAAACAGAAAATTTTCAGCCGCAACCCCAAGCTCCTCCTTAAGCTCCCGTTTGCCCCCCTCAAGAGGGTCTTCGGTAAAGCTGTCACGCTTTCCAGCAGGTATCTCAACAACCTCTTCGCCGTAGGGATATCTGTATTGACGCACCATAAGAATTTCCTTTTTATCGGTTATGGGCACAACGCATATCCCGCCCGGATGCTTTATATATTCTCTATGCGCACTCTTACCGTCGGGGAGCAGAATCTCATCGTTATACACCTTTATTATTCTTCCGTCGTAGTGCAGTGTAGAGCTTACCTTTTCTTCCTTAAGATTCATTTTTTACGCCTCTTTTTCATATATTTTTTAGGGAGTGAAAATTTATGGATTTTTTTGAAGATTACGATTATTTTAAAAGTCTAAGGGAAAAAGACAAAATATGTGAGGCTTTTCCCTTTGTCAGAACAGAAAATATAGGCAAAACCGTTATGGGCAGAAAGATTTTTGCATTTTCGGTGGGACAGGCGGAGGAAAACGCCCTTTTTATAGGCGGCTTTCGCGGTGCCGACCGCTTCACCAGCCGAATGCTTACTGCCTTTTTCACCGAGCTGTGCAAGGGCATTGCAGAAGACCTGTCGATAGAGGGAATGAAGGCTCGAAGAGCACTATCGGGCAGAGCGCTTACGGTAATACCCTGCATAAACCCTGACGGATGCGAAATATCCGCTAAGGGAAGAGCGGCAGAGCAGGTCTCACTGCCCTTTATTGCCAGAAAAAATTCCTGCGGGTTTAAAAACTTCCGTCTTAATGCTCGCGGTATTGATATTGACCTGAATTTTTGCGGAAAATCGGCATTCAGTGAGCCTGAGAGCCTTGGCGTTAAGGATTTTTTAAAGCAAACGGGCATCCGTCACGCGGTAGTCTTCGGCTCGGGCAGGAGCGAAATAATTTCACCATCAGGCGATAAGCCTCCCGAGAGAAGCCGCCGAATGGCAGAGATAATGTCGGCATCTACAGGCTACGACAATATAACTTCTAAAGATGACCGCAGAAGAGAGGGCTTTGTGGAGTGGTTTTGCACTTCCTTTAACCGACCCGCCTTTAAGGTGCTTCCCGAAATGAGCGAGAACTCAGGCAGAGAAGAGTTTATAAGGGTGTATAAAGAGCTTCGTGAGCTTATGATGCTGTCGGCGATAATGTAGATGTGTATAAAATGAACACCTTTTCATATCTTAAAATTAAGAGGTGTTTATATTATGTGCGGAATAATCGGATATACTGGCAGCTCTCCTGCTGCCCCCGTTCTTTTAGACGGCCTTTCTCAGCTTGAATACCGTGGCTATGATTCGGCAGGTATTGCAGTACTGCATCATCATATTTTTAGCGTGAAAAAGACTTCAGAGCGCATTGGTGAGCTTAAATCCGCCACAAAAAAAGGAACAGATGTAAGGGGTAGCACGGGAATAGGTCATACCCGTTGGGCAACCCACGGTGCGCCTACAACAGAAAATGCGCATCCGCATCTGAGCTTTGATAAAAAAATCGCGGTAGTGCATAACGGAATTATCGAAAATTATTCACAGCTTCGCGAAGAGCTTTTGGAAGAGGGCATAAAGCTTCAAAGCGATACCGATACTGAAACCGTCCCTAATCTCATAGCAAAGTATTATGAGGGGGACCTGCTTTCTGCAGTGCTTCGTGCAGTAGGCAGACTTAAAGGCTCCTTTGCGCTGGGAATTCTCTGCTCGGACCTGCCCGATACCCTTATTGCGGTAAAGAATTTCAGTCCCCTTATAGTTGGAATGGCTAAGGAAAGTAAGCTTATTGCCTCCGACATTACCGCTCTTCTTCCCCATACAAAAAAGATGATTTATATGGAGGACTCAGAGGTGGCAGTGCTTACTCCCGACTGCGCCCGATTTTACGATTTTGAGGGTAGGGAGGTAGAAAAGTCTGCCGAGCGTGTGAATATGGATATATCGGCGGCAGAAAAAGAGGGCTTCGAGCATTTTATGCTTAAAGAAATTTTCGAACAGCCCCGCGCCCTTCGTGAGACGGTGGTGCACCGCATTAAGAATAAAAAGGTGCAGCTGGACGGACTTTCCCTGACACCTGAAAAGCTTAAAAGCTTTAATAAAATAAACATCATAGCCTGTGGCTCGGCATATCACGCAGGTGTTGTGGGTAAATATTTTCTTGAAAAACTGCTGAGACTCCCCGTAGAGACCGACCTTGCAAGTGAGTTTCGCTATCGTGATACACTGCTCGACAGCAGGACACTCACTCTTGTAATAAGTCAGTCGGGAGAGACAGCCGATACCTTAGCCGCACTAAAAGAGGCAAAGGCGAAAGGGTCTTATGTGCTCTCAATAGTAAATGTGGTGGGAAGCTCGATTGCCAAGGAAAGTGACGATGTGCTTTACACCCACGCAGGTCCCGAAATTGCTGTGGCTACCACCAAGGGCTATACTACACAAATTGCTCTTTTGTACCTTTTCGGCATATGGGCGGCTGATATACTGGGAACAGCAGATAAAAATGAGCTTTCTGCCCTTGCGGGTGAGATTCTCCGTCTGCCTGCCCTGATTGAGGAATGTCTTAAGCAAAAGGACAGAATAAAGGATATGGCAAAACGGTCCTGTTATATAAATTCTATGTTCTTTATCGGCAGAAACATAGATTATGCCGTAGCGCAGGAGGCGTCGCTGAAGCTTAAGGAAATATCCTATATCCACAGTGAGGCATACGCCGCAGGGGAGCTTAAGCACGGAACTATTTCCCTTATAGAGCACGGCACTACCATAATGGCACTTGCCTGTTATACCCCTCTTCGCCAAAAGCTTATAAGCAACATCCGCGAGGTAAAGGCAAGGGGAGCCTTTGTGGTCGTCTGCGCGGTGGAGGGTGACACCGAAATAAAGGGTGAAGCGGATGAGATAATATATGTTCCCGAAACCCATCAGCTTCTCCGCGCCACACTGGAAATAATACCCTTTCAGCTTTACGCCTATTTTGTGGCTGTTTTTAAGGACTGTGACGTAGATAAACCCCGAAATCTTGCAAAATCGGTAACGGTGGAGTAGCGGCAGAGCCCTACAACACCTCATCCGTCAAAACCTTCGGCTTTGCCACCTTGTCTCGCTGCGGCTCGGTCCCTCGTCGGCTCTGACGACGCACTGTGTCGTCATTCACTACCGACTCGCACGCTTCGCTTTCCCTCAAGGGGAAGGCTTAACGGCGAGTGTAGGGCGGTGCCTTGGTGCCGCCGATGTGTATCGCAAATTTGTATAACGCCTTACGGCTGCGATATGTATTTATGCCACTTATTCTTCTATCTCTTCTGATATGCTTTCCCACAGCTCCATTAAATTTTGGAGCTGTTCTTTTATGTCCTCAAGCTCCTGACTTAAAGCGAGGGTCTTTTGGTAGTCTGCCTCAGTTTCGGGATTACAGAGCATATCTTCTGTCTCGGCTTGACGCAGTTCTAGTGTCTCTATCTCCTGCTCGGTCTTTTCGAGCTGAGTTTTAAGCTTACGCTGTCTTGCCGCCTCTTCCTTTTGCTGTTTATAAGCGGCACCGCCCGAGCCTACCGTCTTTTTGGGAGCCGAAACGGTCTCGGCAGACTGTTTTAGAAGAAGATAATCGTCATAATTACCCTTAAGCTCTAAAAGTCGGGTGCCCTCAAAATAAAAGATTCTGTCGGCAATTCGGTTTATAAAATAACGGTCGTGGGATACGGCTAAAATTGTGCCCTCGTATTCCTCCAAAGCCTCCTCTAAGACCTCTCGGGAGGCAAGGTCAAGGTGGTTTGTCGGCTCGTCAAGAAGCAGAAAGTTATCCTTTTTAAGCATAAGGGAGCAGAGCGCAACGCGGGCTTTTTCTCCTCCAGACAGGGTGGATATTTCTTTAAACACATCCTCCCCCTTAAACATAAACAGCGCCAGAGCACAGCGGAGCTCGGTATCACCCTTGTAAGGGAAATCTTCCCTGAGCTGAGAAAATACGGTGTTCGTATCCTTAAGGGTTCTGCCGTGCTGGTCGAAATAACCAACCTTCACACCCATTCCTCTTTTACCCACGCCATCGCAGAGCGAACGGATAAGGGTGGTTTTTCCGCATCCGTTTTTGCCGATTATAACAATTCTTTCGCCCCTGCGAATACTAAAGGAAACATCCTCGTAAAGAACCTTGCTGTCGAAAGCGCAGGAGGAGTGTCTGACTGTCAGCACCTCGTCGGAGCAGATACTGCCTGCCGTAAAGCGGAGGGTCATACTTTCGAGTTCGCTTTCGGGAATTTCTAAACCTTCAAGCATACGGTCTATCTGTTTTTGTTTGCTTTCGGCGGTGCGGATATTTTTCTCTCTGTTCCAACGGCGCTGCTGTTCGATAATTCCCTCTATGCGTCGAACCTCCCGCATAGTGTTATCATACTTGCGCTCAAGAGTTTCCTCGCGGTGAGCCTTAAGCTCTAAATACTTTGTGTAGTTGCCTTTGTAGGAACGGAGCTTTCGGTGCTCGATAGAAATTATCTTATTAGCTACCCTGTCGAGGAAATATCGGTCGTGGGAGATTATAATAACCGCGCTTCGGCTTTGTTTTATAAAACCGTCAAGCCACTCGATAGCATCAATATCAAGGTGGTTTGTCGGCTCGTCAAGGAGCATTATATCGGGGGCAGAGAGCAGAAGCTTGCAAATCTCCACCTTGCTGCGCTGTCCGCCCGAAAGCTTGTCTACCGTAAGGGTGAGCTCTTCCTCGGTAAAGCCCAGACCTATAAGTGCCGCCCTTGTGCGGGATTTATAGGTAAGACCGCCGTCGTTTTGAATTTTTTCCTGTAGAAGATGGGCTTTTTCTATAAGCTGGGGGTCGTGAGAGTATTCTAACTGCTTGTGAAGTTCTTCGAGCCGTTTTTCGTCATCGATAAGCCCTGAAAAAACCGTCAGAGCCTCCTCAAAACAGGAAAGTCGGCTGTCCTTACAGGCGTGCTGACGGAGAACACCCACACTCACGCCCGCACTTCTCACTATTCCGCCGCTGTCGCAGTCCTCATCTCCCGAAATCATATTAAAAAGGGTGGTCTTGCCTGTGCCATTCGCGCCAATAAGACCGATTCGGTCTCCTGCCTCGACTTTAAAGCTGCCCGAGGCAAAAAGCAGATTTTCGCCGTAGCTTTTCGATATGTTTGATGCCTCTAACAGCATAATGTCACCCTTTCGCTTAATTTTTTTGGACTAAAACTTCCTTATTTCGAGATTTTCGTCATCTTCGCCCTTTTCTATTCTTCTTATAACAATAAAGTAACTGTAATTGTCGTTTACCCTAACGCTTACGCGGTCTCCTACCTTTTTGCCCATAAGCGCAGAGCCTAAGGGAGATTCCTTGCTTATAATGTTCAAAAACGGGTCGCGGCGCAGGGTAGTAACTATACGCACCTGCTCTTCACAGTCGTCCTCTTCAACATAGTAGGTCACTGTGTCGAAAAGACCTACTATGTCTTGTGCGCTCTGTGTATCGATTATCTTTGCCGTTTTTATCATATTGCGCAGGTATCTTATTCGGCTTTCGTTTTTGCCGCGCTCACGCTTGGCAGCGTGGTATTCGGCATTTTCCGAAAGGTCTCCGTGGCTTCGGGCAAGCTTTACATCCTCAAGTATTTCGGGACGGACTACCGTTATGCGATACTCGAGCTCTTCCTTCATTTTTTTAATATCTACAGCTGTAAGTTCGTCGTACATAGTAACACCTTAATTTTCGGCAATATTTCGCGCCACATAAACACCGCTGGCAGAGGCGTGGGAGAGGGAATGGGTTATTCCGCTTCCGTCGCCTATGATGTAAAGTCCCTTATAGCGGCTTTCCAGCCTCTCGTCTACGTCAACCTCCATATTATAGAACTTGACCTCAACGCCGTAGAGCAGGGTGTCATCGTTTGCGGTGCCTGGGGCGACCTTGTCAAGAGCATATATCATTTCGATTATTCCGTCTAATATGCGTTTGGGCAGTACAAGACTTAAATCACCGGGGGTTGCGCTTAAGGTAGGAGTGATAAAGGCCTCTTCTATGCGGTTGAGGTTTGAACGTCTGCCTCTGATAAGGTCGCCGAAACGCTGAACGATAACACCGCCCCCCAGCATATTGCTGAGTCTTGCGATGCTCTCGCCATAGCCGTTAGAGTCCTTAAAGGGCTCTGAAAAATGCTTTGCAACCAGCAGAGCAAAGTTAGTGTTTTGGGTCTGCTTTTTGGGGTCCTCATAGCTGTGTCCGTTTACGGTCACGATTCCGTTAGTGTTTTCGTTTACCACCGAGCCCTTGGGATTCATACAGAAGGTACGGACGCGGTCGCCGTATTTTTGGGTACGGTAGACTATCTTGCTTTCGTAAAGCTCGTCGGTCAGGTGGGCAAAAACCTCGGCAGGAAGCTCCACACGCACACCTATATCAACGCGGTTTGACTTTGTGGGAATGTTAAGCTCCTTGCAGACCTGCTCCATCCATTTACTGCCACTTCTGCCCACCGAAATAACGCATTTTTCACAGGTAAAAATGCCCTGCTCGGTCTTTATTTCATAGCCGTTTTCCTCTGCCGAAACCGACATAACAGGGGTGTTGAAGAAGAAGTCAACCTTGTTCTTAAGGTCGTTATAAAGGTTTTCGAGAACGATGTAGTTTATATCGGTACCTAAGTGACGTACCGAGGCATCCAGCAGATGCAGGTCGTTCTGAATACAGATGGTCTTAAATTTTGTGCCTGCGGTGGTATAGAGCTTAGTGCCCTCGCCGCCGTAAGCCATATTTATGTCGTCAACATAACGCATAAGCTCTAAAGCCTTAGCCTTGCCGATATATTCGTAAAGGGTTCCGCCGAAATCGTTTGTAATGTTATATTTTCCGTCCGAAAAGGCACCAGCTCCACCGAAACCGCTCATAATACTGCAGTTTTTACAGCCGATACAGCTTTTTATCTTTTCTCCGTCTATAGGACAGCGGCGTTTAATTAAGGGGTGTCCTGCCTCAAAGACGGCAACCTTAAGAGAGGGGGACAAACGGGTAAGTTCTAAAGCAGAGAAGATTCCTCCTGGACCTGCGCCGATGATAATAACGTCATAGTTCATAAGATTTCCTCCAAAAAATATCTCACATCACAATTATAAATTATATCATACTTTACTGCTTTATGCAAATTAAATTCCTACCAATGGCGCGCTGAAGAAGAAGGTACTCTCCGTCGGCATTTTTTCGACCGCTCCGTGCGCTGCCCGAAAAAATTTGCCTTACTCGAGACTCGGGCAGTCCGCTCAGCCTATCGCGGCTGTGCGGCTGCTTCGCCGTCCTCCCTTCGGGAGTTCTCATCTTCTTCCTATGTAAAAAATAAAAAATACCCCACCTTGCGGTGGAGTATTTTTTATTTGGCGCGCTGAAGAAGATTCGAACTCCCGACCTTTTGGTCCGTAGCCAAACGCTCTATCCAGCTGAGCTATCAGCGCGTACACCATAGTGCCATAGTATAATACCACAACTCTTTTTAAATTGCAAGTGTTTTTTTAAAAAAATAAAATTTTTCCTGTTGAATGTTTTGGTCTGCTGTTGTATACTTATAGTATATTATTCTTGGAGGCCCGTTTATGCTATTTAAAAGATTATTATGTGCCGTTCTTGCGGCTATTCTCCTTTTTACCTTTTCTGCTTGCGGCGGAAACGACACCCCCACAATAGATGCAAGTAATCCTGCTCCCTCTTCCAGCGACACCTCCTCTTCCGAAAAGAAAGAAGAGGTTGTTGTCAAAAAGCTTAATCCTCTTACAGGCGAGCTGACCCTTGAAGAGGATGATGTAGGCAAAAAGCCTGTTGCTTTTACCGTAAATAATGTTAAGGTGGCACAGAAGGTGCAATCGGGTCTTTCCAAAGCCGATGTGGTTTTCGAAACCGAGGTTGAGGGCGGAATTACCCGTCTCCTCGCAGTATTTGCCGATCCTACAGGAGTTGAAAAGATAGGCACCATACGCAGTCTGCGTGTTCCCTTTGCCGAAATTGCCTGCGGAATGGGCGCAATCCTCTTCTACCACGGAATTGACTATACCTACTGCAAGCCCTACCTCGCAACCCTTAAATTCCCCTACACTCAGGTCGATGCCAAAACCTACGGCTACCGCGAGAAAAACGGTCTTGCTACAGAGCACACCCTGTTTACCTCGGGAGATAGAGTGGACAAGGCTATAAAGGACAAAAAGCTTAAAGACGAGGGCACCGAGAAGCCTTGGCTTAACTTCTCCTCTTCCGACAAAAAGACCGCTGCGGGAGAAACTGTCGCAAACAAGGTAACAATGAAGTTCAGCAACACCGAAACCACCCACTTTAACTATGATGCCCAAAGCGGTAAATACGCTCGGGCAGATAAAAACGGAAACGCCTTTATCGACGACCATTACGACTGTAAAGAGCTTTTTGCAAACGTTTTCGTGCTTAAAACCTCTATAACCAACTATCCCGACGGTTATCACCGCAAGGTCGCTCTCTCAGAAGGCTCGGGTTATTATATTTCGGCAGGCGGTGCCACCGAGATCAAATGGTCTAAGGGAGATGCCTACGACAATTTCAAATTCACCGCAGCAGACGGCAGTGAGCTTGCCGTCAATCAGGGTAACTCCTATGTTTGCATTGTAGGCTCCAACCGCGACCCAATATTTGAATAATACATAAAAATGCGATAGAAGCCTATTTTGAAGCTTCTATCGCATTTTATTAGTCATACATTCCCTTTACGGTCATTTCAGCAATGGCGTCTACAACGCCCTGCTTATCTTCTCGGTAGGTCACGCCATACCAACGGTCGGGCGAAGAGAGTACACGTACCTTCTTTTCGCCTCTCTTGATAAGGCTGTCAATTTCAAGAGGAATATAAAATTCCTTCTTCGGTTCGTCGAGATTTTCGTCGAGGAATTTTTTGAAATCTTCATAAAGATAGCCGAAAATGTCGGGGGTGAGTCCCCACATATTCATAGAAACAAGGGTGTCGGGAGCATATTCGCCTATAACATTTCCGTCATCATCGAAGGCCTTGCAATCCTGAAGCTTGGTTACCTCGTTTACATCCTTAAGATAGCCGTTTTCTTGCTCACACACACCGCGGGAAACCGTACCGTTTTCAGTAAGAGTGTTTACAAGATGGAAGCCCACCATACAGTATTCACCTGCGTTTTGCTTCTTAAGCTCCTCATAAAGAACCTTAAATGCGGTTTTGCCGTAATAATCGTCGGCGTTTATAACTGCAAAGGGCTCTTTCACAATCTCCTTGCAGGAAAGTATTGCCTGACCTGTACCCCAAGGCTTTAAACGGGTGTCGGGGCAGGTGTAGCCCTCAGGCAGGTCGTCCATTTCCTGAAAAGCGTATTCTACCTTAACCTTTTTTGAAATACGGTCACCGACGAGACGCTTAAAGTCTTCCTCAATAGAGTGTTTTATAACAAAAACCACCTTGTCGAAGCCTGCGGCAACAGCATCGTATACCGAATAGTCTACAATAGCCTCTCCGTTTTTACCAACGGGTTCTGCCTGCTTGAGTCCGCCGAAACGGCTACCCATTCCTGCTGCCATAACAACAAGCGTTGCGTGAAAACTCATAAAAAAATCTCCTTATCATTAAAAAATGATGCATATATCAGTATTATACGCATATTTATATTATTATATTTAAGCAGTTTTGTCAAGGATAGCGCCTATAATTTCGCTGTTCAAAATAAGTTTAAATTTATTTGCTTGACAATCGCCCATCAAAATCATATAATAAAAGCGTTGTATCGCGCCGCAGAGTTCCTCTGCGGTATTATTTACGATTAGGAGAATTTATCATGGCTAAAAGCATTTCCCTTACCAAAGAGGGTCTTGAAAAACTTCAGGCTGAGCTCGAGCGTTTAAAAACCGAGGGCAGAACTGAAATTGCCGAGAAGATCCGTGTTGCCCGCGGCTACGGAGACCTTTCCGAAAACAGCGAGTATGATGAAGCAAAAAACGAACAGGCAAAAATCGAAGCCCGCATTGTCGAGCTTGAAAAGATGCTCGAAGATGTAGTTATTATCGAAGACGGTGTAGAATCCGATACCGTTACCATCGGCGTTACTGTTACCGTATTCGATGTGGAGTTCGAAGAAGAGCTTACCTACAGAGTGGTAGGCCCTGCCGAAGCAGATCCTATGAACGGCCTTATCTCTGACGATTCCCCCGTCGGCAAAGCCCTTGTCGGCTCGAAGGTTGGCGACGAGGTCATCGCTGAGGCACCTATGGGAGAGCTTAGGTTCAAAATTTTAGGAATCTCTAAATAATAACCACAGGGCGGAATTGTTCTGCCCTGTTTTCTTTAATATCAGAAAGGATACCGAATATGTCAAAAGAAAGCGAGACCCTGCGTCAGCGCAAAAAGGCTCAGCAGGACCTTTTAGAGCTTAAAAAAATCCAGCAAGGAGCGGTCGATGCTTCTACCCTGCGTGACGACGAGAAAAAATTAGTTCCCACCACCTTTGACGAAAAGTGCGAGAACTTCTTTTTCTACCACAAATATAAGCTTATTGCTATCGCAGCGGCACTTATCGTGCTCACCATAATCATAACCTCGATGATTTCTACCCCAAATTATGACACCACCCTTACCATCTACTGTCACGAATTTATAGGTGACCGTGAGACCGCCGCCGCAGGAGAATGGCTAAAGGTTTATTTTGAGGACGCAAACAAAAACGGCAGTCTTGACATTCTTGCCACCGACTGCTCTATAAGTCCCGACACCGACCTTGCAGAGACGGTGCGACAGCGTCAGCTGAAAATTCAGTCTCTGCTTACCGACAACGAGGCAATGCTGTTTATTCTTGACGACGACAGCCTTGCTTATCTTAACTCTATATCCTCAAGATTTACCCTTTTTGAAGAGGATAATATTGTAACTCTGGGAGACGATTTTTATAAAGAACTCAGAGACGGCAGAGAGTCTCTTCTCCCAGAAAAGAAGCATTACCTTTGTCTGCGCAGTGTGGACGGCTCTTCCCTTGAAAAGAAGGCACAAGAACAGTATGCCGCCGCAAAGAGAGCACTTGAGAAGATAAAGAGCGAACAATAATGTGGTTAATCAAAAGGCAAGAAAGGACTAAACCTTTCTTGCCTTTTAGTTTTGTTCTTCTGTTTGCTTTTTTGTTTCGTTTTTTTCGTCTTCGGAAAGGTAAAAGGGGTTGCGGAACTCCTTTTTTATTGGCTTTTCAGGGGTGGTCTCCTGAAGCTGCGCCTCAAAGTCCTCTGCGTACTGCTTGGGGTCTACCGTCTCGGCATCCTCTTTTTTACGAAACTTTTGAGTAATCCACAAGGCTACGCCGATAAGCGCCATAAGTCCCACCCAGACTGCCACAAAGGAAAGATACTGTGTAAGACCCATTTTATTTACCTTCCTGCATCTGGGAGGCAAGGGTGAGAATGCTGTGCTCATAGCAGTTTATGTCCAGAAGCTTTGCAACCTTGTGCGCAATCTCCTTACCGCCGCTTCCAAAGCCGCGGGCAATGGTTATAACAAAGTTTTTACCCATAAAAGACTCCTATTTAAAAAATGTATATATGTATATTACGACATATTACCGCAAATTTCAAGGGGTCAAAAAAATATTTGTGCAAATAAGAGTATTATTATTGCCGCAGGGGATAAAAAAGCAAGGGAAAACCGTAAAAAATTTCGGGGAACTTTAATGCGTGCATTCAGGTTTATTTCCCTTAAAAGTCCGCTGTCTACCAAACGGGAAAAGAGCAACGCCTCAAAAAAGCCTATAATCAGCGAGATAAGGGGCACTACCTCGCCGTCTAAATACTCCACAACAGGTCTGCCGCGGCTTCCCAGCAGAAAAAATCCCAAAAATGCCGAAAATAGAGACAAATCGGCTGAGGCTCTGCTCTCGGCTATACCCAATTTTTCCGACAGCACCGCAGAGACGCTTTTAAGATAAGAAAATATCGAATCGAGACAAAGCACAGCCACGCTGAGATAGAAAAGAAAAGCAACTATGCCTCCTATTCCCTCTCCTATCTGTGCAAAGGCTTTCGGGTAGACCGAAAAGCAGGCAAAAAGCCCCTCACTGCCCTGAGCCTTGGCGCAGGTGTATATCACCGTTGCCGCAAGGGATATTAAAAGGTCAAAAAAGGCAATAATTACCGCACAAAAAGAAATACTTTCCTGCTTTTTAAGATATGAGCCGTAGGCAGGCATCACCCCTACCATAACCGACAGACTGAAAAAAACCTGTCCCAGTGTATCCAGCCAAAAATCTGCCGACAGCATATGTCGGGGAGACAGTTTTAAAAACTCAACTAGACCCTGCGGGTGGGAAAAGCCTCCCACAACCGCCATTATTCCTATAACCGCTGAGGCAAAGACTACCCCTATGGTGGATATTTTACCAAGTCTTTCGGCATCTCCGAAGCAGAGCATCACAGCAGCCCAACCGAAAATCAGAAAAACGCACCCGAAAACGGGAAACCCCTCGGGATAGATAAGGCTGTTAAAGATATTCCCTGCATCGTTGGGAGCTTTTCCAATGAGCTTAATTGAAAAGAATGCCGCCAGCAGAACATAGGAAAAAAGCAGACAGTAGTAGGTCATTATTACAAAGGCGTTTGCAGAACTGAGCCACCCCACAGAAACGAAGGCAGGTCTTGCACCCTTTATGCTGTTTACCGCCGAGCCGCCGTATTTCCTGCCCAGCGCCAATTCCGACATAAGCATAGGAATACCCAGTAAAAAGAGCAATATAATATAAACAATAACAAAAACCGAGCCGTATTTTATCGCCAGTGCAGGAAAACGAAAAAGGTTGCCGAGCCCTACCGCAGAGCCCACCGATGCCATTATAAAGGAGGTCCTCGACCCGAATTTTTCTGCCATATCCCCCACCCCCGTGCTTTAAATTGATATTAAACGGCGGGATGGAATATTACAGTGGACATAAAAATATCCCAAGTGCAAAAGCACTTGGGATAAGCTTTTAATTATTAGTCGTTTATATAGGGGAGAAGAGCTACCTGACGTGCACGCTTGATAGCAGAGGTGAGCTCACGCTGATGAGCTGCACAGGTGCCTGTTGCACGGCGGGGAAGAATCTTAGCGCGTTCAGAGATGAACTTGCGAAGACGTGCTACATCCTTGTAATCGATAACCTCAACACGGTCTACACAGAAGTGGCAAACCTTCTTGTGAGGCTTTCTGCGCATAGGTCTGTTTTCCATTTTGGCGCCTCCTTATCATAATTATATAGGCATAGATTAAAATTTAAAATTAGAACGGCAGATCGTCGTCACCTGTGCCCGAAAGGTCGGTGAAGTCGTTTGCGCCTGCGTTAGAGTAGCCCTGAGCTGCCTCTGCTGCGGGAACGCCTGCACCGTCACGCTTGGACTCTACAAACTGAACATTGTTTGCAATAACCTCGAATGCGGTACGGTTTTTGCCGGTCTCCTTATCAACATAGCGACGGGTCTGGATAGAGCCCTCGATGCCGATCATACTTCCCTTCTGGAAGTATTTGGTAACAAATTCTGCAGTCTGACGCCAGGCAACGATGTTAATAAAATCTGCCTGCGCCTCCTCGCCTGCCTTATAACGACGGGATACTGCGATGGAGAATGAAGTTACCGGTGTGTTGTTCGCTGTATAGCGAAGCTCGGGGTCTGCGGTGAGTCGTCCTGTTAAAACAACAAGATTAAACATTCTTCATTTCCTCCGAATTATTTTTTTGTGATCATGATGCGGAGAACGCCTTCGGTGATTCCTGCAACACGCTCAAGCTCTGCAGGAAAATCAGCAGCAGCGGTGAAAGTAGTGAAAACATAGAAGCCTTCAGCCTCGTCATCGATGAGATATGCAAGCTTACGCTTACCCCATTCGTCAACGTTTTCTACGGTTCCGTTTTCAGCAATAAGATTGGCAAACTTCTCCTTAAGAGCGGTAACGCCCTCTTCGCCGTTTGCTACGGAGAATACCATACATGCTTCGTACTTTGTAGTCATTTCGTTGCACCTCCTTCTGGACATAATGGCCTCATATTTTTTATGAAGCAAGGAGCTAAGACATTATTTTCGTCATTAGCACAGGAAATTATAACAAAACCAAAGCCAAAAGTCAAGCACTATTTTATATTGCCTTTTCCGTAAAATATTAAAAAAATGTAGATTTGTCAATGATGTGAGACTGTGAAAGCAAAAAAATAATTGAAGAACTGTATGCAATATGTTTTGGTGGAGAGAAGGGCGTAGCCCTGAAAGGAACCAAAACATATTGCGGTGCCTGTCAGAGCGGTATATTT
>JAZOBS010000002.1:0-10893 GCA_045596085.1 Acutalibacteraceae bacterium
TTACTATTATACAAGAGGTTCTTCTTTTATCTATAGTTCTTTTGGGCTTAGCTACGCCTCGCCCGTTTTATTGTAGCTCTGCTCTTCTTCCTTCCCCCGGTAGAACCGGGGGTTTATTTCCACACCTAAAGGCAACAAAAATTTAAAAAGCAGAAACGATTTCTCGTTTCTGCTTTTTGTTATATAAGGTTTTAGGATATCCTAAAGAATTGGAAAATTGATATACATTTTCCCTGCTTGTTACGGTATAAGACACACTAAAAGTCAATCTAATCGGACAATCCAACTTTTATCGAAAGCCAGTGTTTTTAGTACTCTTGCTTTATCCAACTTTTCTGGTATTCTTATTTTTAAGTGATAGCGTTCTTTAGGAATTTCTTCTATAATAGTAAATTGACTTCCGTGAGGCTGCCAAGTGAATTTATGAACATGATTATCCTTAGTATATCCCTCAAGGTTGCCTCTATCGTTCCACTTAAATACAAATTGATCTGCATCATATCTTATAGTTTCAGTTTCAAAGATTAGATACTCATCATAGTTTGGTCCTTTAACTAAAACCACAGTTCTTGCAAACTTAAAATATTGGCGAATTCCTGATACACGTTCATTCCAAATGTCAAGAACCATTTTGCCAATTTCGTTAGGCTCTGCTTCAGTAATTCTATCAACACCAAAACTATATGTAGGAGAATTTCTACCGCTTATTAGTCTAACGGCCTTTTGCTCGCCGATATTACTGCCAGATTTTACGGTTTTTGCGCTCCAACAGCAGTTATCTAACACAACATCATCTAAACCAACATTAGAAGGACGCCATTCGGCACTAATACAATTTGCAAATATCTGTTCCCACTCGTTGCCCTCTAAAGACATCGTGGATTTTGTAGCCAACATATAAACTATATCTTCTGCAAAACGTTCAATAAATGACGAAGGAAATTGATTAATAGGATATGGAGGCGTTGCTTTATTTACAGTTCTTAATCTCGGTTCAGCCATCTCTTTCTCCTCAAGCTAATTTTTTTCTATTATATCATATTTCTTTATCGTTGCATAGAGAAAAATAAACCTTTCCAAAATAAAAGATTTAATATTGACTATTTTCTAATTTTATATTATACTAAATGAGAAGTTAACTTCTCATAGTTGGTGAAGGAGAGTAAAATGATTTCTACTGTTGAATTAATAAGAAAGCGTGTTGGTTTAACACAAACAGAACTATCTAACAAAATTGGCATTAGTCGTAGAGCACTTTCATCTATAGAAAAATCCATCTCCGTTCCTTCGGTAGATATTGCTTTAAAATTGGCAACCACACTCAATACAACCGTTGAAGAGTTGTTTTGCTTTCCAACCAAAACAACTGAATCTGAGGCGGTAATCTCTGCACCAGTTGTTTCAACTCAAGCTACTAATAATAAGTGGAGCACATTTAAATTTATTGATTTGTTTGCAGGCATTGGTGGTATTCGGTTGGGTTTTGAGAGTGTAGGTGGACAATGCGTATTTTCCTCTGAATTTGATGAAGATGCATGCAAAACATATGAAGCCAACTTTGGCGAGCATCCGTCGGGAGATATAACTAAAATCAATGCTAAGGATATCCCGGATTTTGATATTCTTCTTGGCGGCTTTCCTTGCCAAGCTTTCTCTATCATAGGAAAAAAAGAGGGATTTTCCAATGAAACTTGTGGCACTTTGTTCTTCGATATTGAGCGCATACTTAAGGTAAAACGCCCTTCTGCATTTATGCTTGAAAATGTTAGGAATTTGGTTGCACATGATAACGGAAACACATTCAAGGTTATTCGAGAGCATTTGGAGGCACTTGGATATATCGTTCATGCAAAAGTGCTCAATGCACTTGATTATGGTGTTCCACAGAAGAGAGAACGAATTATCATTGTAGGTTTTTTAAAAGATATTCCATTTGAGTTTCCAAAACCTATTTCTGAAAGCGATCGAGTGAGTCTTTCCAATATCCTTGAGGATAACGTTGACGAAAGATATTATGTAAAAGAATCAATTAAACAATCTAGAATAGACCGTTTGCGTGATAAGGACTATCCCAAGCCATATATTTCTCATGAAAATATGGCTGGTTCGGTTACTCCACACCCGTATTCTTCTGCTCTTCGTGCGGGTGCCTCTGCGAATTATATTCTTATTAATGATGAACGTCGACCTACAGAGAGAGAAATGCTTCGTATACAAGGATTCCCCGACTCATTTAAAATTGTCTTGCCATATAGTAAGATAAAAAAACAGTGTGGCAATTCTGTCGCCGTTCCTGTTATTAAAGCAGTAGCAACGGAAATGCTTAAATCGTTGCAAGCATACGATAATTAACTCTAAAGAAAAATGGTATTTGCAAATTTGCGAATACCATTTTTTAGTAATCATTTTACTGTCCTTTACGATGCAACCCCTAGTGACAGCATTTTTTAGTGGACAGTAGCCAGTGGACAGAAAAAACTGTGCAGAAAAATCTGCACAGTTTTTTGTTAGATAGAAATAGCGGTTGCCATATTGTATTCGTCTAAATCGAATACCTTTGTCATAGCAAGTGCCTCGTAGATGTCGTCGTCACCTATTTTATTATCACGGAAGGTAACAACTCGGTTGCCCATACCGTTCTTCAAAAGTTCAACTGCGTGATAACTGAGCTGACTTGCCATTACTCTGTCGCGTACTGTGGGACTTCCTCCGCGCTGAACGTGACCGAGAATGGTGGCGCGGGACTCTATTCCCGTAGCCTTCTCAATTCGTTCGGCAATGTCTTCAACTCCGCCTACACCCTCAGCAACTACAACGATAAAGTGCTTTTTGCCTGTTCCTTTAATCTCCTTTATCTTGTGGATAACGTCCTTGTCGATGTCGAACTCTACCTCGGGCACAAGAATAGATACTGCACCGCAGGCGATACCTGTCTGCAGAGCGAGATAGCCAGCATGGCGGCCCATTACCTCAACTACCGAGCAACGCTCATGAGATTGGGCTGTATCGCGAAGCTTATCCACCATTTCCATTGCGGTATTCATAGCGGTATCATAACCGATGGTGTATTCTGTAGAAGAAATATCGTTGTCTATAGTACCGGGTACGCCTACACAGGGAATTCCGCTTAAAGAAAGGTCGCGGGCGCCGCGGAAGGAACCGTCTCCGCCAATAACAACAATACCCTCTATGCCGAATTCTTTACAGGTATTGACAGCCTTGTCAATTCCTTCCTGAGTTTTAAACTCGGGACAACGGGCGGTATAAAGCATTGTTCCGCCACGATGAATAATGTCGGAAACGCTGCGGGCATCAAGATCAATTATATCGCCTTCGATAAGACCTGCGTAGCCTCTGCGTACTCCTTTAACGGTCATTCCTAAAGAGATACCTGCACGGACAACGGCACGTATTGCCGCGTTCATTCCCGGGGCATCCCCTCCGCTAGTTAAAACAGCTATTGTTCTCATACGAATATCACTCCATTGTGCAATAAATACATTTCAAAATATTATACAATAAAATTCTAATTTATTCAACAAGTTTTACGTTTTCCTGCCCTAAAATTTCAGTGAGAGCAGAAATAAGCGCCTCTTCGGGGGTTATCCACAGGGTTTGAGGGGCTAAAAGCTTCTTACCCGATAGTTCTACAACATAAACAGGCGTATCTCCCGAATATTCTGCCAGTGTTTCCTTTACCCTGTCCATCTCGGGGGAACTCACATCGGTAACGCGGATATAAAGCCCTTCCTTTATTTTGCGTTTAGGGGGTGCCGTGATAGCCGATTTAGGTATCACCTCAAAACGGTCTGCCATAAGCTCAAAGGGACGGTCCTCCCTTTCCTGCACCCTGCCTGTTATAAGCAGAATATTTCCCTCGACGAGCTGATGCTTATTATCATTTACGGTTTTATTAAATGCAGTAATGCCTATACTGCCCGTAGTATCCTCTGCAACGATATTTGCCATAACTCCGTCGTTTCGGATGCTGCGCAGACGAACCGAGGTGAGCATTGCTACAACGCTTACCTTTTTGCCGTCTTCTATACTGCCTCCTGTAATACTGCGAAGGGTCGGGGCCTTTATCCTTGCGGCATAGCCCTCGTATTCTTCCATAGGATGACCCGACAGATAGAGACCCGTTGCCTCTTTTTCTGCCGCTAAAAGCAGTTCCTTAGGCATTTCCTCGCAGGGCTCTATATAATAACCCTCCGAGCCGCTTTCATCACCAAAAAGGTCCATCTGACCCGAGCTATAGTATTTAAGGCGGTCACCTACAGCCGAAAGCACCCCGTCGGCACCTCTGAGCATAGTTTTGCGGTTATATTCCAGTCCGTCCAAGGCTCCGCTTTTTATAAGACCTTCAAGGGCGCGTCGGTTAAAGTCCTTTCCCGAAACACGGTTACAGAAATCGTAAAGTGAGGTAAACTGTCCCTCTTGTCTTTCTCGCATAAGGGCAAGCACAAAGCCTTCACCGATATTTTTAATTGCGTTGAGACCAAAGCGTATGCCCTGCTCGGTGGGGGTGAAGTTTTCGCGACTCTCGTTTACGTGGGGCGGGAGCACCTTTATGCCCATTCGCTTACACTCACCCGTATAAAAGGCAATTTTATCGGTATCCTCCTGCATGCTGGTCATAAGTGCTGCCATATACTCTTTCGGATAGTGGCGTTTAAGATATGCAGTCTGATAGGAAACAAAGGAATACGCGGCTGCGTGGGATTTATTAAAGGCGTAGGAGCTGAATGCCGACATTTCGTCGAATATCTTCTGTGCGGCGGCTTCGCTGACTCCGTTATTTACACAGCCCTTTATTATAGTATTTCCCTGCTCATCCTTTTGTCCGTATACAAAAGCCTCCCGTTCACTTTTCATAACATCGTGCTTCTTTTTGGACATAGCGCGGCGCACGATGTCTGCCCTGCCAAGCGAATAACCTGCCAGTGTGCGGAATATCTGCATTACCTGCTCCTGATAGACAATACAGCCGTAGGTAACGTCAAGTATCTCCTTTAAAAGTGGGGTATCATAGGTTATATCCTGCGGGTTATGACGGTTGTGGATATATTTTGGGATAGAATCCATAGGACCAGGTCGGTAGAGGGATAAAATAGCCGTTAGGTCCTCTATCTTTTCGGGGCGGAACTGACGGAGAACATTTTTCATTCCGTCGGATTCAAACTGGAACACACCGTCGGTGTGACCCTGCGACATCATCTCATAGGTAGCCTTATCCTCAAGAGAGATTTTATCTATGGAAAAATCAGGATCGATTACACGAATATAGTTTTCGGTATCTCTTATAATGGTAAGGTTTCTTAGTCCTAAGAAATCCATTTTAAGAAGACCGAGCTCGTCAAGGGCGGTCATAGTATACTGAGTGACCACCGTTTCGTCGTTTACGGCAAGAGGAACATATTCCGAAACTGCTCTGTCGGAAATTACTACACCTGCGGCGTGGGTCGAGGCGTTTCGGGGCATTCCCTCTACCCTTTTTGCCATATCGATAAGCTCGTTAACCTCGTTGTCGGTATCGTAAAGCAGTTTAAGGTCGGGGGAATCTATAAGTGCCTGCTCGATAGTAACACCTATTCCTCTGGGTATAAGCTTTGCTACCTTGTCGCAAAGAGCATAGGGCAGATCCATTACTCTGCCTACGTCACGCACGGCGGCACGTGCCTTCATCGTGCCGAAGGTAACTATCTGACTTACCCTGTCACTGCCGTATTTTCTTACAACATAATCTATAACCTTCTGACGGTTGACATAGCAGAAGTCTATATCAAAGTCGGGCATAGAGACGCGTTCGGGGTTTAAAAAACGCTCAAAGAAGAGGTTGTACTTTATAGAGTCGATACCCGTAATGCCTATACAGTAGGCGGCAAGACTTCCTGCACCCGAGCCTCGTCCCGGTCCTACGGGTATGCCGTGGTCCTTAGCATAGTTTACAAAATCCTGAACTATGAGGAAGTAATCAACATACCCCATTTTATTTATGGTCTCAAGCTCAAACTCCAGTCGGTCAACATACTCTTTTTTCGGATTATCGCCGAAGATGCGGTGAAGCCCTGCAAAGCACTTCTCACGGAAGAACTCGAAATGGTCCTTGTCTCCTATATCAAAAACCGGAAGCTTAATTTTGCCGAACTCAAAGTCGAAGCTGCAACGCTCGGCAATTTTTGCAGTGTTTTCTATTGCCTCGGGGGTGTCGGAAAAGAGTTCCCGCATCTCGTCTTCGCTTTTAAGATAAAATTCATCTGTTGGAAAGGCAAGAGGGTTGTCCTCACTGAGTTTTTTTGCGGTTTGAACACAGATGAGCACCTTTTGCATCTTGGCGTCCTCTTTTGAGGTGTAATGCACATCGTTTGTGGCAATAAGAGAGATGCCCGTCTCCTTTGCTATCTGCTTTATAAAGGGATTTATCTGCTTCTGTTCGGACATTCCGTGGTCCTGTAGTTCGAGAAAGAAATTGTTCTCTCCAAAGATATTTTTATACCAAAGGGCGGCATTTTTTGCCCCATCATAATCATTTTTCAAAAGACTTGCAGGAATTTCGCCTGCAAGACAAGCCGAGGTGGCAATAAGCCCCTCGTGGTACTGCTTTAAGAGCTCTTTATCCACACGGGGCTTTGAATAAAAGCCCTCGGTAAAGGAAAGAGACACCATTTTAATAAGGTTTTTATAACCCGTTTCATTCTCGCAAAGGAGAACAAGGTGGTTATATCTGCCATTTTTTTCGCGGTCGAAACGGCTGTTTGGTGCCACATACACCTCGCAACCGATTATGGGTTTTATACCCTCTTTTTTTGCCGCTTTGTAAAATTCTACCGCTCCGTACATAACCCCGTGGTCGGTAATTGCCACTGAGGCTTGTCCCTTCTCCTTTGCGGCACGACAAAGCTCTCCTATACGGCAGGCGCCGTCTAAGAGGCTGTATTCGGTGTGAAGGTGAAGATGCACAAAGCTCATTTTATTTGTCCTTTATTTTATTTCTGCGGCTATTGCCATAAGTTTTTTGATTCTGTGATTAAGTCCCGAGCGGGTAAGACCCGTCCCTGAAAGCTTACAAAGCCCACTAAGAGAGGTCTGGGGATTGTTAAGTCGGAGCATTGCCGCCTCAAAAAGCTCCTGCGGCAAGGTTTCCAGCTTGCCTGCTTTTTTTATCTTTTCGATAGCGCAGGTCTGCTCGTAAGCTGCGTCGGCAGCTTTAAGTATGTTTGAGGTCTCGCAGTTGTTCTGTCGGTTGGTGCGGTTGCGCACACTTTTATATATCTTTACGCCTATGAGATTCAAGGTCTCGGTACCTGCGCCCAGATATGTAAGCAGCTCTTCAATAGTGGTGCTGTTTTTAGTATACACCAAAAATTTACCTGCGCGGTAGGTCATTGTAAAATCGAAGCCCTTAGAATCGAGAATTCCGATAAAATCGGCAGCAGTATCGTTTTGCCTGAATGAAAACTCGGCACGGTATTCTTTTTCGGGGTCGGATACAGAGCCTCCCGCAAGAAATGCGCCTCTTATAAAAGCCTTTACATTTCCGTCGGTTTTGAGCTTGGCGAAATCTATAAAGGGTGTTTCGCTGAGCTTGTAGCCCAGTCTGAAAAGTATTTTTTTGCGGTCGGCTGCGCTTACTACCTCCACAGTATAGGTAGGCTTTTTGCTGCCTCCTGTCCTTACTGAAGTTATAACATCAAAGCTATACCGCAGCAGGGTTACAAAAAGCTCTGCCGCTTCTCTGCAGCCTGTTTGAAAAAGTATTTTATCGAATGAAAAAGAACGGCATAAAACCAGCATACCGTGACACTGGGCCTCGGCTGCGGTGTTGTCCGTTCTTATAGAGCACAGTTCACTTTTCACATCTGCACAAAAAGACATCCGTGTTTTCTCCGTTTATTTATTGTGATTTTTACTCATATCTCGGTGGCTGACGGTAGCACTGTATCCGTTTTTGTTTAAATGGCCGCATACAAGCTCCGCCAAGGTGACAGAGCGGTGCTGTCCACCCGTACAGCCGAAGGCAATCACCAAAGAAGCCTTACCCTCTTTTTTATAAAGGGGCACTGCACAGTCAATAAAATCAAGAAGCTTTGCCGTAAATGTCTGTGCTTCTGTACCCTCCAGAACGAAATTTTTTATATCCTCATCCAGTCCGCTGTGTGGACGCAACTCCTCTACATAGTAGGGGTTAGGTAAACAACGCACGTCGAAAATCAAATCGGCCTCTGCAGCTGTGCCGTACTTAAAGCCGAAGGACATACAGTGTATTCTCATAGCTCCGCCTGTGCTACCTGTAAAAAGGTCGCTTATTCTCTGTTTAAGCTGAGAAGAGGATATAAAGGTGGTATCTACAATATAGTCGGCACGCTGACGGATACTACTGAGAATTTTTTTCTCCTTCTCCACCGCTTCAGAGATAGAGGAACAATTTTTATCAAACAGCGGATGGCTGCGACGGTTTTCCTTATAACGGCGCACAAGCTCGTTTACAGCAGTTTCGAGATACAGTACCTTAATATCCACAGTCTCAGTATCTACAGAGTCAAGCACCTCGATAATATCGTTAAACATTTCCCCGCCACGAAGGTCAGTAACTATTGCAATTCTGCTAAGCTTACTGTTTCCGTGAAGAGAGAGATCTACAAATGCGGGTATGATGCGGGGAGGAATATTATCTACACAGTAGTAGCCTATATCCTCGAGCATATGAGCTGCCGTAGACTTTCCTGCGCCCGACATACCAGTGACAATGACAAGTTCCATTATTTCCTCCCTACAAATATGACTTCGGTCTCAAGAGACACACCTTTTTTTTCGAGTACCGTTTCTTTAATATCTTCAATAAGTTTGAGCACATCGCTGCAGGTTGCCTTTCCTTTGTTGATAACAAAGCCAGCGTGCTTTTCGCTTACCTGAGCGTCTCCCACGCTTCTGCCCTTAAGTCCGCACTCATCTATAAGTGCGGCGGCAAAATATCCCTCGGGACGTTTAAAGGTAGAGCCTGCACTTGGGAAATCTAACGGCTGACTCTTTATGCGCTTATTGATTATCCTGTTCATTGCCTCTGTAATCTGCTCTTTATCGCCCTTTGTCAGTCTTACAGTCACACCGATAACCGTCTCGCCGTTTTGCCTATATATACTTTTACGGTAGCCGAGACCCATCTGCGATACATTGCGTAGCACGATATTCTGCTCCTCATCGAGGCTTTTTGCCGACACTGTCACCTGCGACATATCTCCGTAGTAGGCGCCTGCGTTCATATAAAGGGCACCACCCACAGAGCCCGGTATACCGTATGCAAACTCAAGCCCTGTAAGACCGTTATCTCTGGCAAATTTGCAAAGCTCTGCCAGTGTAACACCTGCCTCGGCATATATTTCGGAGTTTCCCACAAGGCTTATTTTGTTAAGCCCATCGGTGCTTATTACAGCTCCTTCGATACCCTCATCCGAAACCAGAAGATTAGAGCCCTTTCCAAGAATAAAGCAGGGAATATTCTCCTCTTTTGTAAGCTTTAAGAGACTTGCCATCTGCTCGGCAGTTTCGGGGCAAAGGTAAACATCTGCCTTTCCGCCCAACTTAAAGGAGGTATGGAGAGCCATAACCTCATCTGTGCTGTATTTGATTTTTTGCTCACGGGCTGCCCTGATAAGGCTATCGACTCTCATACTGATTTCTCCGAAAAATTATTTGTAAAGGGTATCGAGGAATGCGGCACCGATGATACCTGCATCGTTACCTAAGGTTGCAACACAGATTCTGTCTTCCTTATCGGTGTTGCGGGTGTAAATGCGCTCGCGGGCAAGTTTATTTACGGGAACAATGAGGTTATCCTTCTCGTTAGAAATTCCTCCGCCGATACACATTCTTTCAGGCTGGAAGATGTTGATTATATTAACTGCGCCCTCTGTAACAAACTTGCAGTAGTTTTCTACAACCTCAGTAGCGGTTTTATCGCCCTTGCGCCAACCGTCCCATGCGGTACGACCGCTTACAGCATCTATATCACCATCCACAAGCTCCCACATTACAGAGGCTTTATCTGCTTCCATAGCAGCCTTGGTCTGACGGATAAGGGCAGTAGCCGATGCGTATGCCTCCCAGCAGCCCTTTCTTCCGCAGTTGCAGTACTCACCGTCAACATTTATTACGATGTGTCCAAGCTCTCCGCCTGCATAGTTGCTACCTGAGAAAAGTTTTCCGCCGATGATGATTCCGCCGCCGACACCTGTACCTAAGGTGATTGCTACAAAATCTTTAGTGCCTTTACCAGAGCCTGCTAAAAACTCGCCATAGGCTGCGGCATTAGCGTCGTTTTCGAGATAGAAGTCAACACCTGTGCGCTCCTTCATCATCTGGCAAAGGGGGGTATTATGAAAACCGAGGTTACTGGAATAGGTTACAATGCCCTTGGTAGGCTCTACTGCACCAGGGGTGCCGATTCCCATAGCCGAGATATCCTCCATTTTAAGACCTGCATCGGCAATGGCAAGCTTTGCAGCCTCTGCCATAGCGTCGCAAATCTCGTCTGCGGGACGGGGAAGAGAGGTTTTTACCTTTCCTCTGCCGATAATTGCATAGTTTTCGTCAACTACAGCGGCAGCAATATTGGTTCCTCCAAGATCAATTCCTAAACGATACATAATTTTTTTCCTCCAAAATTTTGTTGTTCTTTATTTAGTGTGACAGGACTTGAACCTGTCACACCTTACAAATGAGAAATTTCCGTTCGCCGTCGCCTTGTCGCTTGCAATCCGCCAGGATAGCGGCGCTTCGCGGCTTAGGCGAGGCAAAAATTTCTCAATTTGTAAGGGCAAAGCGTTTCTGCCGCCGAATTTTTTGTGCGGAGAAGCGCGAGGTTGCCGCAAGGCTGACGCCTTGCAAAATCGAGCG
>JAZOBS010000003.1:0-81548 GCA_045596085.1 Acutalibacteraceae bacterium
TTACTATTATACAAGAGGTTCTTCTTTTATCTATAGTTCTTTTGGGCTTAGCTACGCCTCGCCCGTTTTATTGTAGCTCTGCTCTTCTTCCTTCCCCCGGTAGAACCGGGGGTTTATTTCCACACCTAAAGGCAACAAAAAAAATCACACCTTAAAGACTATAAGGTGTGATAGGTTTTAAAGGAAGTCCCGAATGTCTATAGCAAGACGCTCTTCAAGATTTATAAGCCTTTTACATATATCCTTGGAGACCTCGTCTGCCGCTTCATACTGATTCAAATATCGGTTTAAGGATTTTACTCCCATATTACAGCCATCGGTCATAAGGTCGGCAATGGTGGCGTCGGTATCCTCTGCCATAAGCTTCATATTGGTTTTCATCCAGCTCATACCCTTAGCTATGGGGTTAGGCTCCTTGCCCTCATCCCCGAATCTTTCGAGCTGACGGTTAATTTCCGCCTCCAGTTTTTTGTGCTCCTCTTTACATTTTGAAAGACAGTTCCTTAGTTTTTCTGAGTTTATGTGCTCGAAAACGTCCTCAATGGAGGCTACTCCCATCTTCACCCCCGCATCGCATTCGCGGAGCAGTTTTATAGTATCCTGTTCTATCAAATTTCTCATCCTTTCGGTGTTTTTCTGCTACTAAAAGGATGCCCCGAAAAATATTGTTTATACACCGAAGATACCGCTGTATTTTTCAGACAAAGCCATAGAAACAAAATCGTCATTAGCAACGATTATATGGTCGATAAGGTTTACCGAGATGACCGACAGTGCCTCGACAAGCTGCTTTGTTATCTCAATGTCGGGGACCGAGGGTATTGCTACACCGCCTGGGTGATTGTGGGCGGCAACCACTGTGGTGGCACCGCTTTTTAGTACCTTTTGCAAAACTGTACGTATGCTTACACCCACCGAATCCACACTTCCCTGCATTATTATTTCAAAGGATATTACCTTGCCTAATCGGTCAAGACAAAGCAGAGAAAAGCACTCGTTATCTATACCGAAATACTTCGCAAGTATATAGTTTCCTATCTCCTCGTGACTTATAAGGGTTTCTTTGAACTTGAATTTGCTCAGCACATAGCTGCGGCATACAGGACGCATAAGCTTTATAAGAGATGCGGCGTTACGGGTCATTCCGACCACCTCGATAAGGTCTTCAATATCGGCATCAAAAACTCCGCTTAAATCCCCGAAGGTGGTGAGAAGTTTTTTCGCAATACCTGCCGTATCCTGTCTGGGAATTCCGTAAAACAGCAGCATTTCAAGTAGCTTTGCAGGGGATATTGCATCTCCCATTTCTGCAGAAACAATTTCCTCTTTAAGGCGGTTTCTGTGACCTGCATGAATATTTTCGGACAAAATTATCGCTCCTTCTTCCAAAAATCAAAAGTTTATGGTACAATAGTTACATTACATCAGTTGGAGATTTTTTATGAAAAGCTTTACCATAGGTAAAAATGACGCAGGAAAGCGTCTTGATAAGTTTATAGCCAAGGCTATGCCCTCTCTGCCTCAGTCCCTTATGTATAAGTACATCCGTACAAAGCACATCAAGGTGAACAGGAAAAGAGCCGAGATTTCTACAAAGCTTAGCGAGGGGGATGTGGTCGAGGCATGGATAAATGACGAATTTTTTGTGAGACCCGACCCCGTTTACGACTTTATGTCGGCACCCGCAAAGCTGGACATCGTTTATGAGGACGAAAATATTATTCTTGTTGACAAAAAACAAGGGGTGCTTGTACACCCCGACGATAAGGAATATTCAGACACGCTTATAGGAAGAATTCAGCATTATCTGTATGATAAGGGAGAATACGACCCCGAAAACGAGCTGAGCTTCAAGCCCTCTCTCGCCAACCGCATAGACCGAGGAACCGGCGGAATTGTTATTGCTGCAAAAAATGCCGAAGCCCTTCGCATCCTTTGTGACAAAATAAAGGAAAGAGAAATCGACAAGCAGTATTTGGCCATTGTGCACGGTGTTCCCGCCAAAAAGGAAGCCACCTTAGAGGGCTTTTTAGAGAAAAATGAAAGCAAAAACAAGGTGTACCTCAAAAATTCCCGTGAAGATGGCGGTCTTACGATAAAAACGAGATACAGAGTTTTAGCCTCAAAAAACAATTTATCCCTTATAGAGGTTGACCTGCTCACAGGACGCACCCATCAGATAAGGGCACATATGGCGTCCATAGGTCATCCACTGCTTGGTGACGGAAAATACGGCAAGCTTGCCGCCGATAAAAAACTGGGCTTTACCCGTCAGGCACTTTACTCCTACAGGCTGACCTTCAGTTTTAAAACCGACGGCGGACTTTTAAGCTATTTAGACGGCAAGACCTTTACGGTCGACCGCGTATGGTTTGCAGAAGAGCTTTTTGGATTTAAAGCTTAAAGCTTATATCCTTTTCGCCCCAAGTGTAGGGGGTAAGCTTTATTCCTGCTGCCTTGAACATCATTTTGGATGCTAAAGTAGAGTCGGTATTAGCGTATTTATCGCTTTTATAGATAATTTCCGAAACCCCTGCCTGAATAATAGCCTTTGCACACTCGTTGCAGGGGAAAAGGGTGGTATAAATCTTACTTCCCTCGATAGAGCCGCCGCGATAGTTAAGTATTGCATTAAGCTCTGCATGGCAGACGAAGAAATACTTGGTGTCGAGAGCACCGCCTTCACGGTCCCAAGGAAACTCGTCGTCAGAACAAGCCTTGGGCATACCGTTATAGCCCACCGACATAATCTTGTTGTCCATACTTACGATGCAGGCACCCACCTGTGTGGAGGGGTCTTTACTGCGCATAGCCGAAAGCTCGGCAACGCCCATAAAGTATTCGTCCCAGGAAAGATATCCTTCTCTTTTCATAAAAACACCTCTATATATTACTTATTATTTCGAGTATTTCCTGCGGAGTGTGGGCTATATGCCCTGCTCCGTTTTCTTTAAGCTCCTCTTCGGTGCGAAAGCCCCAAAGCACTCCGATGCTGTGGGTTTTTGAGTTTACGGCGGTCTGCATATCTACGCCCGAGTCGCCGACAAATACCGTCTCACACGGTAACGCACCGTATTTTTCCATTATCTCACAGGGAGAAAAGGGGTCGGGCTTTAAGGGGCGGGAATCGGTCTGACCGATAACAGTTTCGAACATTCCAAAGAAAATTTTGTCTGCTATCTCCCTTGCCATATGATGCGCCTTGTTGGTGCAGACTGCAATATGTATTCCTTTTTGCTTTAAAGCCGCCAGCAGCTCGGGTATTCCGTTATAGGGAATGCTGTTATCAGCAAAATGCTCTTTATAAAACCCCAGCATCATTTCCTTGGCTTTTGCACACTCCATATCGGTTTTATGCCCCTCGGGCAGCGCGCGGTAGATAAGCTTTGGAATGCCGTTGCCCACAAAATATTTATACTGCTCTACCGAATGGTTTGGATGACCGAGCCTTGTGAGCGCATAATTGGTTGCATTTGCAAGATCCTTAATCGTATCGCAAATTGTACCATCCATATCAAAAATTGCCAGTTTTATCATTTGCTGTCACTTCCCTTTTCGACATTTTAACACAAATGAAGGGGTTTTACAATAAATATATAAATTTTTTCAAAAAAGACTTGCAAATTCATCAGTTTTCTGTTATTATATCTTTTGCTATTTATAGAATCCTAAAAAGAGGAGGTGCAGTGTCCATGGCAAAGTGTGATATCTGCAGCAAGGAAATTGCTTTCGGCATTAAGGTTTCTCATTCTCACAGAAGAACCAACAGAACCTGGAAACCCAATGTTGTAAAGGTTAAGGCCATCGTAAACGGCACACCCCGTCGAATCAATGTCTGCACCCGTTGCCTGCGTTCAGGCAAGGTTGTACGTGCTATCTAATAGACGGACAAGAGCAATAACTTAAAACCCGAAGGCAATCGCCTTCGGGTTTTTGCTGTTTATTACTCTTCTTTAAACGGACGGGTCATAAGATTTTTAACGATTTCTCCCACAGGATAGCTTTTATACAGCAGCTGATAGCATATTTCTATAATTGGCACCTCTACCCCCGCCTTTTGAGCAAGAGCACAGGCAATTCTACAGGCATAATAGCCCTCCACCGTACCGACCTCCTTAAGAGCGGTATCTACAGCCACTCCCCTGCCCACAAGCTCACCAAAACGGTGATTGCGACTGTGGGGAGAAGTGCAGGTAACAATAAGGTCGCCCATTCCCGTAAGACCTGCAAAGGTAGCAGTCTTAGCACCCATAGCCTTACCAAGACGGGTCATTTCGGTAAGACCGCGGGTTATGAGTGCTGCTTTAGAGTTGTCGCCAAGGTCCATTCCGTCACAGACTCCTGCCGCAACAGCAATTATGTTTTTAAGGGCGCCGCCAAGCTCGACACCAATAATGTCGGGATTGGTGTATACCCTGAGAAATTCGCTTGAGAAATACTGCTGAACAGTTTTCAGACTATCCTCATTCTCTCCTGCCGCAGTAAGCATTGTGGGTATCTTACGGGCAACCTCCTCTGCATGAGAGGGACCCGACAGTACTACAACGCGATTTTCGGGCAAATGTTCAAAGATAACCTGAGAAAGCCGCTTCATCCCGTCTTTTTCAAAGCCCTTTGCAACATTTACAACTATCCCCTTGTAGCCTTCTCTTGCCATAAGCTCAGCGGTAGAGCCGACCGCGAAGGAGGGTGTGGCAATAACAGCCATATCACTATTATGTAAAACAGAAATGTTGCTCGTAACCTCTATATCCTCGGGTATAAAAATACCGCTTAGCAGTTTTTCGTTGGTGCGCTCCTCTTTCAGAAGCTCTACCTCTTCCTCAAACGGAGACCAGACCGAAACCTTATGAGAGTTTGCTCTGAGAGTCAGTGCCAAAGCAAGACCCCAACCTCCTGCTCCTAAAACCGTTATATTTGCCACAGCGTCTATCCTTTCTTGGCTGATATTTTCTTTTCTTCTCCACAGAAGAGTCGTGCTATATTATCCTTGTGCTTTATGAATACTATGAAACCAGCAATAAGTATGAGTATGATAGTTAAAAAAATATTATGTTGTATCTCTGGGCTGAATACTTCGTAAAGCGCTGCTACGCTAACCACTACGGTAGTTGCCACAAGTGAGCTTAAGGACACAATTTTGCTCACTGCAAGGCAGATGGCAAAAGCCGTAAGTCCAAGAATAATGGCTATCGGACAGCAGACCGCAAAGGTTCCAACGCTCGTAGCAACCGCCTTGCCTCCCTTAAAGCCGAAAAACACGGGGAAAATGTGGCCAAGCATTACGGCAATACAGCAAAAATATGCACCGTATGCAGGTGTAAATATTTCGAGACCCTGTGTGTGTTCAAAAAGATAGGAAAAAACCGTTTTTCCGACAAAACAACCGACAAAGCCCTTAAGAGCATCACAAACAAAGGTGAGTGCGGCAGGCAGTTTTCCAACTGAACGAAGTACATTAGTTGTGCCTGCATTCCCGCTTCCCTCACTTCTGACATCCTTACCTATAAAAACTCTGGAAAAAATAACCGCAAAGTTTACTGAGCCTGCTAGGTAAGCAAAAACAATAACGCCTAAAGCAATGATAATATTTACTGCACTCAACTATTTATCTCCTCTTTCTCTAATGACAAATCGTATGGGTGTACCCTCAAGACCGAAGGTTGAACGTATCTGGTTTTCAAGGTAACGCTGATACGAAAAATGAAACAGGTCGGCCCTATTGCAAAAACAGACAAATGTGGGCGGTTTGGTAGACGCCTGAGTCATATAGTATATCTTAAGCCTTCTGCCCTTGTCTGTGGGGGGCTGAACACGTGCGGTAGCCTCGGCAAGTATATCGTTAAGCTTGCCTGTGGATATACGCATAGTATTCTGCTCGTGAACATACTTTATAAGCTCAAAAAGGCGGTCGAGACGCTGACCTGTTTTTGCCGAAATGAAGATTATCGGTGCAAAGGGCATAAAGGAGAAATCGTTCATAAGACTTTTACGGTAGGAGTCCATCGTTCTGCCGTCTTTTTCAACAATATCCCATTTATTTACCGCGATTATACAGGCTTTTCCCTCTTCGAGGGCAAGTCCTGCTACTTTAGAGTCCTGCTCGGTAAAGCCGTCGGTACCGTCTATCATAATCACACAGACATCACTGCGCTCAATAGCCATTCTTGCACGGAGAACACTGTATTTTTCGAGGCGGTCGTCCACCTTGCTTTTACGACGCAGTCCTGCAGTGTCGGTAAAATTGAATTTGCCTAAGCTGTTTTCCACAAGGGTATCTATAGCGTCTCTTGTAGTACCTGCAATATCGGAAACAATTGCGCGTTCTTCGCCTGTTACTGCATTTACAAGGGAGGATTTACCTGCGTTGGGCTTACCTATTACGGCTACATTTATTATCTGGCTCTCAAGCTCGTCCTCCTCAGGCTCGGGCAGGTGTTTTACCACCTCGTCGAGAAGGTCTCCCGTTCCGTGACCGTGTACAGAGGATACCGCAACGGGGTCTCCAAGGCCGAGATTATAGAATTCATAAAATTCGAGAGGTAGGTTGCCCAGACTGTCGCACTTATTAACACAGACCACCACAGGCTTGCCGCTTTTTTGCAGCATTGCCGCAACCTCTTCGTCGGATGCGGTAACTCCGCACTTTACATCCACAACAAAGACGATAACATTTGCCATATCGATAGCGAGTTCTGCCTGATTGCGCATTCCTACAAGAATAACGTCGTCGGTACCGTGCTCGATACCGCCTGTGTCGATCATCATCATTTTATAGCCGCACCACTCTGCGTCCCCATATATTCTATCACGGGTGACACCGGGAGTATCGTCGACTATTGACATCCTTTTTCCTATAAGTTTGTTGAAGAGGGTCGATTTTCCCACATTCGGCCGTCCAACAACGGCTACTACGGGTTTTGCCATACTAAGCTCCCTTCTGAGTCTCATTTACGAGGGCACAGACAAAGGAGTATCCGTCGGTCTCTGTCACCGTGACCTCTACGCCCAGTTCTTCTGCCAGCTGCTCCACCGAGACATCGTCTAAAAAGAGGTCTCGCTCAAAACGGAGCATACAGGCGGGTACAAGAAGTGCGTCTCCTAAGTCTTTGCCTTTTAGCTGCTCTATTATATCTTTTCCGGTCACAAGACCTGCAACCGTAATTTTTTCTCCGAAAAAGTTATTTTTTATCGGATATACTTCGCACTTTAAATTATGCCATTTATCCTTCGCCTTGTCAACTGTGGACTTTAAAAGGGGATATGCCGCTATACCCGTAACACAGGAAATTCTGCGCTCCTCCTTTGGCTCCTCAAGGTCGCAGAAAGCCTCCTGTGATTCTTTTTCAAAAAGTGCCCACATTCCCACACCGTTATCAAGCTGAGGAAAATCACCGTACTCGGTATGGTGAGGTATAGGTCTCTCTGCTTTAAGATAAAACTCATCTGCAGCAAAGACCAGACGGTTGCCGTATTTCTCTTTACATTCCTCGCCTATTTTTTCGGTAATATCTATTACTGAGGCTGCCGTTTCTTTAGTAAAGGGACAAATTTCGGTAAGTCCCTCGCGGTATTTTGTAAGGCCTACGGGAACTGAGGCTATACATTCGGCATTTTTGTAAGCAGAAAGGTCTCGCAGCGTCCGCTCGAGCTCTGCCCCGTCGTTATAGTCGGGGACCAGCACCAGCTGAAAATTCATTTTAATATCGGCATCGTCAAAACGCTTTATTATTTCGAGTGCCTGACCTGCAAAGCGGTTATTCATCATTTTGCAGCGCAGTTCGGGATTAGTGGTATGCACCGAGATGTTTACAGGACTTATGTGCATTTTAATAATCCGCTCTATCTCGTGCTCTGTAAGGTTTGTAAGGGTGATATAGTTGCCGAAAAGAAAGGACAGACGGGAATCGTCATCCTTAAAGTAAAGAGTTTCTCTAAGTCCCTTTGGCATCTGGTCGATAAAGCAGAAGATACACTTATTCTTGCAGGAATGCTGACAGTCCATAAGATAGCTGTCAAAGATAAGTCCAAGCTCGTCATATTCTTTTTTCTTTATCTTGTAGGTTTTTTCTTTACCGTTTGATCGAAGAACGGTTACGGTAAGTTTTTCCTCACTTTGATAAAAACGGTAATCCAGCACATCGACTATTTCGTTGCCGTTTATTTTAAGCAGAGTGTCCCCTGTCTTTATCCCAGCTCTGGCTGAAGGACTTTTCTTTTCAACACCGTCTATTTTAACAGCCACACATATCACCTCTTTTATTCCATAGAAAAAAACAGAGAAGGAATGCTCCTCCTCTGTCTCAGCTTAGAATTAGTCTTCTACTTTTACAACTTCGCGTCCGTTGTAGGTTCCGCAAGCGGGGCAAAGTCTGTGAGGACGCTTGTATTCGCCGCAACGCTCGCACTTAACGAGGGTGGGAGCAGTAAGCTTCCATAAGTTATTACGTCTCTTGTCGCGTCTTGCTTTTGATGTTTTTCTCTTCGGTACTGCCATTTCAGCACCTCCTTAAATTATTTTGTTTGGTAGAGTTTAATCTTTTAACAGCTCTGCTAAAGCGGCAAGTCTGGGGTCAACCTCTTTTTTACAGCAACCGCAGGTTTCTGTATTGAGATTTACGCCACAGTCGGGGCAAAGTCCCCTGCAATCGTCCTTACACAAAAGCTTTGTGGGCAGACTCATTACAATGTCGGGATAACAGAAGTCTTCAAGGTCGAGCTGCATATCGGGAACTACTGCAATATCGTCGTTTTCCTCGTTTTCGAGGCTTACTACAATAGTACGGTTTATATCTACCGTGTAGTTTTCGACGGTTTCAGCCAGACATCGGTCGCAAAAACCGACATATTCGACCTTGCAACTGAGCTGAGATTCTACAATGCCTGCACGGCTGACAATCTTTCCGCTGATTGCCACGGGAGACCGAAGCGGTTTGACGCCAAGGAATTCAAGATTAGACAAATCCACTTCAAATTCTACCGACAAAAAATCTTTGCTGCCTGCAAATAAGGGCTTCAGATCAAGAAGCATATTCTCACCTCAATTGTCACAAAGAACATTATATATAAAGCACTTTAGTTTGTCAAGTGTTTTTTAAGAAGAAAATACGGAGCAGATTTCTCTGCTCCGCCGGTTTTATATTCTTAGATTTTTTCAGCAATAGCGGTTACTGCCTCGGGAAGGTCTGCCTCGTCGCAGGAAACCGTAAATACAAATTCGATATCCTTGTTTGTGCTCAGACGCTCGAAGAACTTATCAAGTCCGCCAAGACCGCCACCTATCTTCTTGGTAGCATCGCCGAAGATGTGGGTAATATCGTGGTTGCTTGCAGCTATTCCGCAGAGCATTGCATAATATTCATCATAACCGGAAATTCCGTAATTTTCTACATCGATAAGTCGAACTTCACGAGCCACGCTGAAGGTAAGGGTGTCGCCCTTTTCAACACAGACAACGTTACCCGGGCTGTTTTTAGCCGCAGTGTTTACGAGATCGATGAGTTTTTTTGTTTTGCCTGAACCTTTGTTTCCGATAATAATTTTAATCATATTATCCGCTCCTTTTCTATATACACCGCATTAAGCGGTTATTTTATTTGTCAAGACGAGCCTCAAGCTCTGCCTTTGCAGCTTCATATCCCGGTTTTCCGAGAAGAGCAAACATATTCTTCTTATAGCTTTCTACACCCGGCTGATCGAATGGGTTAACACCCAGAACATAGCCCGAAATTCCGCAAGCTTTTTCGAAGAAGTAGATAAGTCTGCCGAGATTTTCTTCGTCTGCCTTATTTATGTTTATTACAAGGTTGGGCACAAAACCGTCGGTATGAGCAAGAACTGTACCCTCAAATGCCTTGGAATTTACAAATGAAAGGGGTTTGCCTGCAAGGAAGTTGAGTCCGTCTCCGTCGTCCTCTTCCTTTTCTATAACGATGTCGTTTCCGCATTTACCGATAGTAACTACGGTTTCGAACATAACGCGGCTTCCGTCCTGAATGAACTGACCCATAGAATGAAGGTCGGTAGAGAAGATTGCCGAGGAGGGGAAAATTCCCTTATTATCCTTGCCCTCACTCTCACCAAAGAGCTGTTTATACCATTCTGCCATCATAGTAAAGCGAGGCTCGTAAGAAACGAGCATTTCAACCGACTTGCCCTTACGGTAGAAGGCATTGCGGATAGCAGCATAGGTGTAGCAGGGGTTTTTATACATATCAGGCTCTGCATAATCGGCTGCGGCATCTGCGGCACCCTTCATAAGTGCGTCGAGGTCTGCGCCGCAAACAGCGATGGGAAGAAGACCCACAGCGGTGAGTACAGAGAAGCGTCCGCCTACGTCATCGGGAATTACGAAGCACTCGTAGCCCTTTGCGTCAGCCAGCTGCTTTAGGGTTCCTCTTGCCTTGTCGGTGGTGCAGTAGATACGCCTTGCAGCCTCCTCTTCTCCATAGCGTTCCTCAAGATACCTTCTAAGAACACGGAAGGCAATTGCAGGCTCTGTAGTGGTGCCTGACTTTGAAACAATATTTACAGAAACACGTTTGCCCTCGCAGATTTTAAGCAGGTCGTCAAGTGCGGAGCCGCTTATGGTATTTCCTGCAAAATAAATGTCGGGTGTGTTTTTGGGAAGTGCGTTATAGTTGTTGGATTTTAAAAACTCTATAGCAGCGCGGGCACCGAGATATGAACCGCCGATTCCGATTACGATGAAAACATCTGTATCGCTGATTATTTTATCAGCCGCCTTTTTGATGCGTGCAAATTCGTCCTTATCGTAGGCGGTGGGCAGGTCAATCCAACCGAGGAAGTCGTTTCCGAGACCTGTTTTGCTATGTAACATATCGTGAGCGGCAGAAACCTGTGCTTCGAGTCCTTTAAGGTCGTTTTCGCAGAGGAAACTGTCTGCATATTTGTAACTGAATTTTAGTGCCATAATTTTTTCAATGCTCCTTGAAGGTCATATAGTAGTTAATTTATATACATTGTACACTAAAACTTGTTATTTTTCAATAGTAATTTATCAAAATTTTATAAAGTGAACAAACTTTTTACTATACGGGCAAGACAGACCCAATATGTCAGCCTTTGGCAGTCCTGCTGTGATACCAGCGGAATGACCCCTATTTCCTCTTCTCCCTTTAAAATATGTACATATCCTACCGTATCTCCTATTTTTACGGGGGCTGTAAGAGCTTTGCTGAGCTCGAGAGTCTGTGTAATACTCTTTTCTTCACCCTTTTGGAGCAGGGCTGAGAATTTTTCCTTAGCAATAGGGGTAATGAATTTTTCCACGCCCTTACCGACCGGTATATCGGTGACCTCTGATATATCTGCCTCTATCTCCATATAACAGTAGTTTGCAAAGCCATAGTCAAGCAGCTTCTGGGTTCCGCCGAAACGGTCTTTACTTGAGGGGGCCCCCAGCACTACCGCAATGAGGGTGAGTCCGTTTCTTTCAGCCGTAGCCGAAAGACAGGAGCCTGCACCCGAGGTGGTTCCTGTTTTAAGACCAAAGGCTCCGTCATAGTAGCGGATAAGCTTATTGGTGTTGACAAGCTCCGACTCTCCGCCCCTGAGGGAATCCATTTTGACCGAAGAGTATTCTCTTATAAGCTTGTGGCGGATAAGCTCTGCCGACATAAGGGCTACATCGTGGGCGGTGGTAAGATGCCCCTCGGCATCAAGACCGTAGCTGTTTATGAAGTTTGTGCTGTTCATTCCAAGCTCTTTTGCCTTTTCGTTCATCATAGCGACAAAGCTTTCTTCGCTTCCTGCCACAGCTTCGGCAAGAGCCACTGTAGCATCGTTTGCAGAGGCAATAACGGTAGCTCTCAGCAGCTCATCCACCGTCATTATCTCACCGGGCTCCAGCCATATCTGTGAGCCGCCGAGAGCAGCGGCGTTTTCTGAGGCGGTTATTTCGTCGGTAAGAGCAAGTCTTCCGTCCTCTATTGCCTCCATAACAAGTATAAGGCTCATTATTTTTGTGATGGATGCAGGAGGAAGCTTTTGGTCGGCATCTGCCTCATAAAGAATCTTGCCTGTATTATATTCCATAAGTATTGCGGATTTTGCGTTTATTTGTAGGGTTTCCCCCACAGCCGCATTTGCCTGCAGATTTTCTTCTAAGGGAGTTTCGAGGTCTACCCCCTCATACTCCATACTCACAGTGTCTGCCGACGCATAAAGCCCCGAGCAACACAACATCATTAAAGATAATAAAACTGACAGTAATTTTTTCATATAATAACACCCCACATAAATATATGCGGGGTGTAAATACTTAATAACCTAATTCTTCTTTGCAGATTATTACCTTTATTCTGTTTTTGATGCGCTGAAAGCCCTCTATAGTATAGTGAGCGCAAAGGCGGTCGGGGCTTTTACAGCCTGTGGCAATATCTCCGTCGGGATAGATGCAGTGACCGAGAGTTTTACAGGGTGTTTCGGTATTAAGGCGCACTGCATTTTTAGGTGCGGCAACCGTTTTTACCCTTTTAAAGCCCTCCTTTACATCCGAAACTATCTTATTTGCTCCCACTACGCAGATAACGCTTTTGGGTCCGAAGGTAATTGCCGCTACGCGGTTTCCGTTGCCGTCTACATTTATAAGCTCACCGTCCATAGTTACGGCGTTAGCAGACGTAAGGAAGGCATCGGCAGAAAAGGTTTTTAAGTATATCTCGTTTATATCCTCTCTTGTAAGCCCCGATACGGCTCTGTCGAGGAAAACATATTCTCCGCTTCTCATAAGCTCTGTTACCCCGCACTCGGCAAGGGTCATACTGCCGCCGCAGGAAATAACATCGCCCTTTTTAAGAAGTCCTTTTACGATTTCGGGAATTTCTTCCTTTTTATCGGCATAAAAGACCTCCATATTATTTGCCTTTAAGCTTTCTATGGTTTTCTCAGTTTTTTTATCCATTTTATTCACCTCTTACAATTTTTCCGCCACCAAGCACTGCTTCGCCGCTGTACATTACCGCCGACTGTCCTGCTGAGGGTGCCCTTTGAGGGGTCTCGAACTCAAGCACGCCCTCGTTTTGGCTTAGTGGATGAAAAACACATTTATCATCTCTTGCGCTGTAACGAAGCTTTGCAGTGCAGGAGATACTGCCTGCAGGATAGTCTGCCGCTATCATATTTATATCCTTTATATATACACGCTTTTTAAATATGTGTTCCTCGTCTCCCAGAACTACCCTGTTTGTAACAGGGTCCTTGGATATTACAAACTGAGGCTTTCCGAGAGCTATTCCAAGGCCCTTGCGCTGACCTATAGTATAATGCTGATGTCCGAGATGCCGTCCTAAAACCTTACCGCAGATGTCTACATAGTCTCCGCCCTCAAATACCGTACCGTCATATCTCTGAAGAAATGCGGCATAGTCCCCGTCGGGCACAAAGCATATATCCTGACTTTCCTTAGCGTCAGCCGAAACAAAGCCGTATTCTGACGCTATTTCCCTTACCCTGTCCTTGGTAAGGTCGCCAAGAGGCATTAAAATGTGGGAGAGCTGATGCTGAGAAAGTCTCCACAGCACATAGGTCTGGTCTTTTTTGCGGTCATCGGGACGGTAGAGGACATATCTGCCCGAGCCCGAATCGAAGCCTATTCTCGAATAGTGCCCTGTGGCAATGTGACTGCAGCCTAAATTCAGTGCCTCGTCGAGCAGGGCACCGAACTTGATATATTTATTGCACTCTATACAAGGGTTGGGGGTAAGCCCTGAAGAATACTCCTGCGAAAAGCGGTTTATGACCTCTTTGGCAAATTTTTCTCTCATATCGAAAACATAGTGGCTGATACCAAGGCTTTCGCACACGCTTTTGGCGCTTATCACCTCTTTACCTATCTTCCCCTCTTCTTCGTATAGCCTGAGGGTGCCTCCGCAGACAGGTGTGCCCTCTTCCTTTAAAAGGGCTGCCGCCACCGAGCTGTCTACTCCGCCCGACATTGCAACCATTACATTTGCCATCTTCTCACCGCCTTATATATATGTATAGTGTGTGGGTAATAAAATCGGATGTGCTGCATATAAATTATATGTAGTCCCGAAATACCTTACTAACGACCAAAATTATCTTAACACATTATATTGTGCTTGTAAATATTTTTAACTGTGTACAACCACAAAACAGCCTTTTTCCTTACCTTTACGCCCTCCGAGCCTCTGGTCATAGCGACTTTTTTGTAGGTTTGCACAAAAAAATCGGCAAAAATGACGCCAAAAAGGGTTACAATCTTGTAACTTTTCGTAATTTATTTGTAATTTTTGTGCATTTTGCATAAATTGAGGGTTTGTTTTTAGTTTGACATATGCAATTTAAGAGGTTATAATACCCGAGAACTGAAATTGACTTACCGAAAAACGGTTTCTTTTTGAAACACGAATCAAAGGAGTTTATGATGTTACAGAAAGTAAAGCTGTTCCTAGGAACAGTTGCACAGCAGCTTAAAGATTGCTGTATCAAGGCTGCAGCTCTCATTAAAAAGAATATTCCCGCAGCCATAAGCCTTGTGCTTACAATTACTGCAATTGCACTTACCGTTGTTTGCTCTGCTCATACAGTGAACATTTTTGACGGAAAGCGCACCTACACCGCTTCAGGTTTTTCTGCCAACCTTGACAAGGTTCTTGCAGAAATCACGCTTGACAGTGACGATTATGAAATCGTAAATATTTCAAACGAGCTTTTCTCCACCAGAGTGGAAATCAGCTATTACATTCCCCTCACCGTTAAAATAGGCGAAAAGGTTAATACCTATTCGGTTAAAAGCTCAACCCTTGAAAATATCCTCAAAGGTCTCCAGATTGAAATTGACGAGCACGATACCGTAAGCTTTCCCCTTGGCACCTACATCGACAAGGCAACAACGGTTGAAATTACCGATGTAGAGTTTAAGACGGTTACAGAAACTGTTTCTATCCCCTACGGCAAGGATGTTGTTTACTCCGACAAGTACGACACCAACACCAGCTTTGTAACTGCAGGTAAAACAGGAACCAAAACCGTTACAAGCTCTGTAAAGTATGTTAACGGTATTGCTACCGAAACCGTAGTTTTAAATGAAGAGATCACCGAATACGCTATTGATACTACCACAGTTTATGGTACAAGCGCACCTCAGTATGCAGGCAGTAGCTCTGTTCAGGCAAATTCTGTTCCCTGCATTTCTACTCTTGATGCACCCGACAATCTTCTTCTTGATAAAAACGGAAAGCCCATCAAGTATTCTTCTAAGACTACCCTGCGCGCTACCGCCTATACCCACACAGGTAACAAGACCTCAACGGGTGTTTATCCCCAGCCCGGTCACGTTGCGGTAGACCCAAGCGAAATTCCCTACGGCACAAAGATGTATATCGTTTCTGCCGATGGAAAATATGTTTACGGCTATGCTATTGCCGCTGATACAGGCGGATTTATTTACGGCAACCGCGCCGATATGGACCTCTTCCTCGACACCGAAGATCAGTGTGTTAAGTTTGGAAGAAGAGATATTGTAGTATATTTTGTAGATTAAAGTTAAAACAGCAGTTCGTTCGCCCACGCCTCATAGGGCAGTATTTGTTTCTCGAACAAAATCCCCTGTATTGTTGCCAAAAGCCTCGAAAGGCGACAGCCTTTCTGCGTTTTACGGCTTAAATACAGGGGATTTTCGGTTTCTACGAAACTGCAAAGCACCTTAAAAAGAAAATTTTTAGTGACAGAATAGGCAAAACCCTCCGATAACGCTGACGCGTATCGGAGGGTTTTAACAAATTATGGCGCAAAAATTTCGCTTTTTAAGGAAATACAACCCTATGGGGCGTGGGCGTTGAACTGCTGTTTTTTATATTTCATAAACCTGTGTATAGGCTTTTTTGCCCGAAGCATCGGTTACTGTGATGCGGAAGTAGGTGTCCGACTCGAGCAGTTTAAAGTGTGCTTCGTTTATAGTTTGACCGTCCTCTGCCCTTACAAACTCGGTCCGTCTGCCACAGGTTATCATATTTGCACTTACACAATCTGAAAATTCGATCTTAACAGTATCGTCCACCACAATAAGGGATTTTATCTCGGGTCCGCAGGAGGCGTAAAAATTGCCCACCTTAAGAGAATGCATAATATCCTTATAGGTAAGGTCTTTTGCCGCAATCTGCACCCAGCCGCCAAAGGCGTCACTGCTTTGGTCGTCGGGCAGTACCTCGTGGGCATCGTCTGCCGCTGTGCAAAGGACGGGCTTGCCTGCGCGCCAGAAATCATCTAAAACGCGCTCATCATCAAAGCCCACGCCCCTCACTACACCGTGGTTATATATTTCAACCGCAAAAAGTCCGTTATATTCGAGATAATCGCAGGCATTTTCCAGCGACCATGTGGGATGATTATAGGAAACGAGGAAGCCTGACTCATTTGCTTTTGCGATAATATCGTTAATGCCGTCGGGCGAATACTCCCTTTCATACTCGCCGTGGTATTTTATAAGATGCCTGAAATCCTCTTTTATAAAATGGTCATAGACCGAGCTATAACAGGGGGTAAGGGTGTTTTCAGGGTCCAGAGCATAGAAATTGAGGTGTGCAACCCTCATATTGAAGTTTTTAAGGGTCGACTGGTCGGGAAACTCCTTAATTGCTACCTCGCAGGAGGTTATGGTAAGAAAATCTTCATCACTCAGATAAGAAAAATCGATAAGATGCTCGTGATCGGTAATAGCCAGTACCGAATAGCCGCGTTTTTTGTACTCAGCCTTTAGCTGCTCTGGGGTGAGCCGTCCGTCCGAAAAGGTGGAGTGCGTATGAAGATTTGCTTTGTAAAAACGGCTTCCTTTATCTATTAAAACTCTTTTCATTTTTTACACCTTTAAAAAACGGGGCTGTCGTATTGACAGCCCCTTATTGTTTTACGCTTCTTCCTCAGCCTCTGTAAGGTCGACCTCGGCAATATGAACATTTACCTTTGTGACGGCGTTGGAGGTCATATTCTGAACCTTTTCCTTAACACCTGACTGCACCGCCTCGGCAACCTGCTTGGCGTTATAGTTTTTGCTGATGCAAACATAAAGCTCAATAACCACAGCGCCGTTTTTAACCTCTGCGCTGACAGGCTTGAAAACAGATTTTCCTGCAAGAGCTTTTTTAATATCTACCTTTTTTGCCGACATTGACGAAACACCGTTTACCTCAAGTGCTGCCATAGCCGCCATGCTTTCGATTACATCCAGATTGATGGAAAGTCCGCTTCTTTCTGCCAATTTGATTACCTCCGATAATTTGTGTTCTTTTGTTTATTATACCACAAATTTGAAAAAGGTAAAGCCTTTTTTACGAATTTTCCTCTGCGGCTATTATTTTAATGTTTGCTACGGTAAATGCGGTCTGGGACACCACCGCATCCTGAATACGGGTAATCTCGGTCTCATTGGGAGCTTTATCTACGATAATATTTATGTCATTTTCGCCTATTACCGCCAAAATACTCCCAAAGCCCTTGGCTTTAAGCAGGGTCTCTATTGCCGCCTCCTGCTCTGTGGCTGCCGCCAGTGCCTTTGATTTATCTACCGCAGTCTGCCGCTGAGCTTCGGTAAGGTCGGTTCTGTCGAGGGTCTCTTCTATAATATCAAGTGCCTCATCCCGTGCCGATTTACGCTGCTCGCGGAGCTTTTTAAAATATTCGCTCTCCTTAGTGTCCTTGTCGCTTTCACCCTCTGCCGAGGCATTTACATATTCTGCCTGACCCAGATATTTGGATGATGTGTCGGTCTTTCCCATATCGGCAGAATATTTCATATTAAGCCCTACTGCCGCAACAAGTGCTATCACCATAATTGCCAGTGTTAAGTGAGCTTTGTTGAATTTTTTTGTTTTTTTCATTGCCCTGTTTTCCTCCCGATGTATATTTTTCTTGAGCTGATGTCAAGTGCCGCGCATACGGCATTTTTTATTTCCTCTGCGGTCTTTTCATCTGCACCGCATATAATACTCACCCCGCGTACCTTCGGCATATACGAGGTTATAACAAGGGGTTTTTCGGCACCGCCTGCATCCTTTACGGTTATGTAGGTCTGTTCCTTTTCTGCAGTGGTTTTGGTGTCGTCCTCGGCACTGTTTTGCCTGAGCTCGTCGGCATATTCGTATACTATACCCGTATCGAGTGTTACGGTAACTATTGCCGCGGGGTCTCCGCAGATGCCCTCTACCATACGCACTATGTCTGCCTTAAGCCCACTGCAGAACTCCTCCTCACTAAAGGCTGACCCCATGTCGGCACTCTTTTCCTGCTCAGGCACAAAAGAGGAGGCAAAAATCAGAAGTATGCCGATGATACCCACCACAAACAACAGCTTTGCCGTATTTTTGCTTTTAAGCCAAGCCGAAAGCCTTTCTTTCACTTAAACACCACCCTACAGTCAATTCCCGCAGATTTCAGCGCCGCCTCTGTCTTCTTTTTGTCATCAGCCCCTTTTATAGCAATCTCGTTAATAATTATGCAGTCGCCCTCGGTTTTAGTAGAGGTTACGGTAATTTTTTCAAAATTTACCGTATGCTGTCTGAGAAGCTCTGTTATAAGATATTCCGCCTCGTATATGCTCAGCGCTTCAAGTGTTTCGGTCTTTGGAGCTTTAGTATAAGGAGAGTTTACTTCAAGATTCCAATCTGCCCCCACAATGCTTGTCAAAACGGTACAAAGAAGTATAAGCGCGGTAATATAACGGATGCTTTTTTCGAGAGTGCGTCCGCTAAGCAGTCCTACTGCCCCCGTAAAGATTGCCGCCGCACAGAAGGCTATTGCAATATTGCGTATATGCTCCATACTATCCTCCCGAAACCACCGCTAAGGATATGATAAAGAGTGCCGCCGTAAAGAGCAGCACACCTATAAGCACTGCTATTACCGAATCTGCCGCCCGCAGAAGGTCGGTCTTTGCCCGTATTCCGAAAAGCTCTGCCGCTATGTCCAGAGCAAAAAGGACTATACGCCATATAAGAAGCTCTATTATCACAGGTAAAACGGTTACGGCAATACTCAGTACACCGAACATTCCCACAGAAGAGCCAAGCAGCTTTACAGAGCCTATCAGGGTTGTAAGGCTTTCCGAAAGAGCTCCCCCTGCAACCGGCACAAAGGAGCCTATCATAAACCTTGCCGCCTTAAGTCCTAAATTGTCCCCTGCCTTGTTTACGGCGGTCTGAATGGATATAAGACCCAAAAACAGGGTAAGGGTGAGGGAGAGTACCCACATTGCGGTTTTTTTAATGCCCTCTCCCAGTCGGTTTGTTCCCCCTGCGGGGAGCACTGTTGCCGCAACAGCTACACCGAGATAACAGTTCATAAGAGGGACTATAACAAAGGAGGAAAGATTTCCTACCCCACCTGCGGCGGCAAGCAGTAGAAAGCTCATTCCCGAAGCGGTGGCAACCTGCCCTCCTGCAGTGAGTATTCCTGCATAAAGGGGCACAAAGCCTGTCATCAATGTGCTTATTCCCTTTACCGCCTCACTACAGCTTTCTATAAGAGAAAACATAGGGTGAAGCAGTCCTGCGGCGCAGGTTACAATAAAAATACAAGAGGTCATACCCTCCATTGACTTAAACCAATCGAAGCTGCCCACAGCGGCAAGTAGGATAATTACCGCAGCCATTCCTCCCCCTGCACGCAGAGGTGTTTTGCTGCCGTTTTTTACAAAATCCCAAATTTGTGAAAATATACCCTCGGGAGTGATGTTATTGACCCAATCCGCCTCTCCTATATCTATTTCCAGCTCCTGTGCAACCTTTTTTGCAGATTCGGGGAGAAGGTCGTATATTTTTTCTGTGTGTGTAGCGTCATACTGTCCCTTATACGGGTCCTCAGCCGAGACCGATAATGTAAATACCGCTAAAAAGAATAATATCATTATGAGTTTTTTCATTTTCCTATAAACCTGCAGGCAGTCTCAAACACCGATATAAGAAGAGGCACCGACAGTAAAAACACCGCACATCTTCCCGCAAGTTCTGCCTTCGCGGCAAGGGCTGTATTGCCCGAATCCCGACAGGTGTCGGCAATAAAGCCTGTTATAACGCATATTCCCAGTGCCTTAAGAGCTACAAAAAAATATGACACATCCACACCCAGAGACGAAACCGCATTTCTTATCTCTAAAAGCCCGTTTCCTATATCAAGAAGCACCGACAGAAGCACCGCTCCGCCTGCCGCCACCGAAATAAATACTGCATACTCGCTTTTATACTGTCTTATAAGGGTTATGACCGCCGCCGAAACAACGCAGACCCCAAGTAAAGCTGTAAGCTCCATAGCTAAAGCCCGAAAACCGCTTTTACGGTGGAGAACAGCTCGGCAATCACATCCACCACCATAAGAAGCACCACAACAAGGCCTGTAAGGGTTGTAAGCATCGCCTGTTCCTCCCTGCCCGAGCGCACCAGCACCTGATTCAGCACAGTAACAATAATTCCTATGGCGGCAACCTTAAAAATTAAATCTACATCCATAATTTCACCTAAATGAGTATTATCGCCGCAAAAAGCCCTGCAAAAAAGCCAAGCTTGCCGTAAAGGGAGGTTTTTGTGTGCGCATCACTGCACGCCTCCGCTTCGTTTTTTCTCAGCAGTAGCAGATATACCTCGCATCTTTTGAGCTGAGACTCGGTATCGCCCATTCCAAGCTCTGAAAAAAAGCCTTCTAGCAGCCTTATGTCCTCAGCAGTCAGTCCTTTTCGGTCTATTCTTGTATGATAATCTTCCACAAAAATTCCTGCCTTTTGTCCGCATAAATCTATTATGGGGTAAAGCTCCTCACCTGTTCTGATGCGGTCTGCTGTTTCCTCGATAAACAAGCATATTTCTTTTAGCCTTAAATGGCGGTATCTTAGGGCTTCTGCCCTGAAAAAACCTACACCCGTAGAGGCGGCAACAACGAGGACCAGTCCTATTATTTTAAGCAAGGGTCTTCACCCGATTTTTCTCTAACAGGGTAATTACGTCGTTCTTTACGTCGTTCATTTTCATCACCTGAAACATTTTATGTACAGGCTGTTTATTTTAGAACGCAAAAAACGAACAAGCTCCCACAAAGGGGAGCTTGTTCGAGAAAGGATATATGAATATAGGATAAATCAAAGAATGGTTTTACGGGGCTACCGTATAGGTCGAGGGAGTTACCTCATAGGGCTTTTCAACAGCGTTGTTTACTGCCTCGTGGATAAGATCGAGGTTATCGGCTACGTAGGTGTAGTCTGCGGGTACCCAGTCGACATTTTCGGGAGAAAGTCCCGTAAGTGCCTTCATCCATGTGAGGGCTATTGAGTAACGGCCGTAATCGTAGGAGGCATGGAAGCCGTCACGGGTCAGGGTATCGCCAAGATGTGAGGTTCGCATATTCTGAATAGTCGTAGCCGAGGGAATGATTCCGTCGATAAGCTCATCGGCAAGAACCGTTTCTTTTACGGTATTTACGATGGCGTTATACATCGTCATCTGATCTTTATTGTAATTTGCGAAGCCGCTGTGGCCAGAAGTCTGCTGATAAGCCCAGGTCATCTGCCAGAAGATCTTAGCGTCCTCGTTGGTTTTGTTTTCGTCGAGGAAGCTGAGTATATCGTGGAGATGTCCGTAGGAATCGGGCATACCTGACTCATGGCTTACCTGCTGAATAACTATAAAGTCCCAATCTTCTTCGGAGATCGCATAGTTAATGGAGGAAGCGGTAGATGACTTACCTTCCTTTGTATATAAAGTGCAGCCGTAGGACGACTTGTTCTCGGAAATATTGGTCCAATGGGTATCGAGGGAGCAGCCGCCGATCTGGAGACGCTCGAGAACTACGTTTTCGATACCTGCGTCGGTTAAAATATCGTAAAGATACTCGGTTCCGTCGACCGTAAAGCTGTTTCCGATAGCAAGGATCTTTACGGCGTTTCCGATGTTTTCGGTGTAGGTATCACCGCAATAGCGGCAGGTATATTCGTTTATACCGTCGACGGTAACGGTTGACTCTACCTTTACGGTCTTCTTATATGCGTGTAAGCATTTGTCGGAGTTTCCGTCTTTAATTCTTTTTACAACGGCAACGAGGTCGGTAATATCCTTTACTCCGTCGCGGTTATAGTCGCCGTTTAAGGCCGCGGTGCTTCCGATAAGACCGAGTCGCAGAGCCTCGTCGTCGCCCTCGGCATGACCTATTCCGTCCTCGTTAACGTCGCCGATGGCGGTGCCGTGAATACGGTGCATAGGTGCGACGCCCTCATTCTTTACGGAATACCAGATATTTTCGTCGAGCTTCATATTCGCTACGGCATTTTGACCGATCATATTTTCGGCGGAAAGATAATTATACGACTTATTTCCCTGCCCGTCGTCGGCGGCTTTTTTATTTACGCTTCCGTAAACGTTAGAGTAAGCGTCGGTAAGCTTGGAATAGCTCTTAAAGGCTTTTTTGGAGCTATATTTTTTTGTACTCGCATTCCAGGTGTAGGTGACGGTATAATCGGGGTAAACCGCTATATAGTTTACATCAGCGGTAGGTTTGGCGGCGATAGGATTGCCTGAGGTGTCGGTGTATGTAACGGTGGAGTCATCTAAAGCAAGGGAAGAAACGCGCGAACCGGAATCGGCAAGGTAGGGAGCGTTTCCGAAGGCATAGCTGTCGGTAACCTTATGGTAGCCGCCCCAGATGGTGCCGAGTATGCCGTTTGCACGTTCGGATTGACTTTTGGCAGAGATGCAGTTTGCGGAGGACCAGCAGTTCGTAATGGTAAGATACTTAGATTTCGAACCACCCTCATTATAACCGACGATTCCGCCTGCGCCGCCGCTTATGCTTTCATCGTTCTGAATAACGTCGACGGAGCTATCGGTAAAGCAGCCCGAGATGGTAGTGGCTGCACCGCTACAGTAGCCGACGATTCCGCCCGCATAGGTCGCGGCGGCGATCTGCGACTCTTTTATGCCGAGGTTTTGGGCGGTGACTGCTCCTATTCCGGGAACAAGACCTGAGGCGTATGCGACGTTGTCCTCGGGGTTCCAGATACCGTAGATGCTGTAGCCGTTTCCGTCGAGATTTCCGCCGAACAGCATAGTTTTAAATGCGGTGCTGTCAGGAGCGGAATACCAAACGTTGTTATCGGCGTTGTCCTTCCAATTTTCGGCAAAGACGTTATTAAGGTAGATATCGTTTGCGAGCTTAAAGTGCTCGTCCGTTATATCTTCGTTTATATCTCCGTTATTTGCCATAACAAAGGCAAGCTCTTCACCGGTGGTGATAAGGTAGGGGTCGGAAGAGGTACCCGAGCCGGCAATATCGCTATCGGCGAGGCCGCCCCAGATATCGTTATCAAGGTTTCTGAAGACCTTAAGGGTCGGAAGCCCGCCCTCTACCGCGGCGAAGTCGTAGGAGGGAAGGAAGGTATTGCCCTCGAAGGCGGTTCCGATAAAGCCGTCTTTTGCCGAAACGTCGTCAAAAACGTTGAAAAGCTCGAGCATTTTGTTGCTATAGCTAAGCTTGGTAGTCGTGTAGAAATTTTCGACAGTAGCTTTGCTTGTGTCACCCGTGCCCTTCCAAGAGTCGGCAAAGATGGTTCCCCATCGAGCAGAGCTCACGTCAGACTGAACCGCGAGGGTTGCCTGCGAATAGCTGTTTTTAATAGTGGACACAAGGCTGCTCTGACTTCCCGAGCCGAAGAAGGCGCTTGCGTTATAACCGTAGAAATAGGCAGAACCTCCGACATAGCAGTTTTCGGCCTTAAGAATGGCTTTTTCGTTATTTCCGATAAAGCCGGAGGCAGTTCCGCCCTCGTAGGAGATATAGGCGTCCTCAAGTCCGAGGTTTTTAATGACCGTACCGGTCTTGGCGTAGGGAATAAGGGCACGGGCGTATTTATAGTCGTCTCCTGAGTCCGTGCCGGCAGCGGAGGAGTCTAGATAAAGTCCTCTTACAATATGTCCGTCGCCGTCGAGGGTTCCCTTAAAGCTGATGTCGTTAGTGTCGTGCCAAGGCTTAAGCTTTAAAAGCTCCTCCTCGGAGAGGGCGACAGAGCCGTCAGCATTACATATAACGCCAACACCGTTTTCAATCTTGACGGAGATGTCGTTTATAATAATGTCGTTTACGAGCTTAAAATGATCGCTTTTGTTCGTGGTTACGGCATAGTACAGTTCGCCCGCGTTCGTTATGAGGTAGGGGTCGGTATCGTCTCCCGAGCCCTCAAGACTGCTGTCGGCAGTGCCGTCCCAAGGGGTTACGGCAGTTTCCTCCGATTCCGCAGAGGCGGTAAGCACAAGGGAGGAAAGCAAAAGGGTAATGCTGAGAAGTAACGCTATTAGTTTTTTAGAGTAGTTTTGCATATAAAGGCTCCTTTCAAAAGAATTTCTTTCTTATATATGATTATATCATATATCAAAGGCTTTGAATATTGCTTTTTTGAGCGAAAAACATTGCAATTCTGCGCATTTGGCTTCTTGAGAGTTCATTTTTGCTCAATAATACCGAAAAGACACCCCATAGCGGAGTGCCTTTTCGGTCTATTCTTGTATGATAATCTTCCACAAAAATTCCCGCCTTTTGTCCGCACAAATCTATTATGCGGTAAAGCTCCTCACCCGATTTTTCTCTAACAGGGTAATTTCGTCTTTCGGCTTTGCACCGAGAAGGACAATATTTTCTATTCCGCTGTCTAAAAGCATTTTAGTTACATCACGGCTGACAATATCCTCCTCGCTTGATGCGTGGGCGGTCGTAAGTATACTAACCCCCGAAAAGAAGCTTTCTTTTATGAGGCTAAGCTCTCTGCCACTGCCCACCTCATCAAAGGCTATAAAGTCAGGGAACATTGTGCGAAGGGCTATTTCCACGCCTGATGCTTTATCGAGTCCTGTGATCACATCTGTATTAGGTCCCACATCAAGGGTGCTTTCCTTACCCATACCTGAGCATATCTCCCCGCGTGAATCTATTACGCAGACCCTTTTTCCGCCGTTTGACAGCTGACGGACAAGGTCCCTGAGCATTGTAGTCTTACCGCTTCCAGGTGGACCTGCAATAAGCAAACCCTTTTCACAAAGCCCTAAAATATTGTCAGCACATCCCTTTATCTCCCTTGCTATTCTTATATTCACCGAGGTAACATCAATAAGCCTGCCCGAGGAAAATCTTCCGCAGACCCCTGCGCGATTGCCCGACCGCATAGAAAGATAGCCCTCTTTAAGCTCCTGCTCTCTAGTGTAGGCCGAATGGTTTGTTATGCGCATTATGACCTCGCTAAGCTCGGCTGCTGTGATTATAAGCGGTTTTTTCGGAATATATGTACTTGCCTGACCCTCCTCAGATACATAAAAAACACCGTCACCTGTAAGGCATACAGGCTTATCCCGTCTCAGCCGTATTTCATATATGCAGTTTTTTACACAAAGAGGCAAAACGCTCAGTACGTGGATTATTCTTTCGGGCAGAGCATACAGCACCGTCTCAAACCTGTCATCTTTCATTTTCATCACCTAAAATATGAATATGTACAGGCTATAGAATTTAGAACATTGCTGTGTTTGAGATTCCTCTTTGCTCCCTAAAAGACGAATAAGATTGATGCTAATTAAATAAAGGTAAGTCTTGGTATTCGACCAAAAAGACTTGATTTTTCACTTTTTGTATGGTAATATGTTGCGGTATTCCCGATATGCGAGGAAAATTTACATAAGAAAGGACGAAAACAATGCAGAAGATTATTTGCAAGGTAGAATACAACACCGAAAATGCAGAGTTTATCTCAAAAAAGACCTTCGGTCAGTTTGGTGACGCTGACGGTTATGAAGAGACCCTTTATAAGACTGAGGGTGGCAAATATTTCCTTTATGTAAACGGCGGAGAAGAATCTCCCTACAAGAAGGAAGACATCAAGCGTATGTCTGCAGAAAAGGCAAAAGCCTGGATGGAAGCGTAAACCTTAAAAAGCACCGACTAAGGCGGTGCTTTTTTTATTAGTCTTCGTCTTCCTCTTCGGGCATATCCCAGTTGTGCCAGATTTCCTGAACATCGTCGTTATCTTCAAGCATTTCGATAAGCTTTTCCATATTCTTTATGGCATCGGGGTCGTCAAGGGTGGTCGTTGTCTGAGGAATGTAGGCAACCTCCGCAGATTCGAAGGTATAGCCCTTTTCTTCGAGTGCATCGCGAACGGCACCAAGCTCGTTAGGATCGGTAGCGATTTCGAAAACGTCGCCGTCGAAGTTAAAGTCCTCTGCGCCAGCTTCCAGTGCATCCTCCATAACGGTATCTTCATCCTTGCCCTCGGCTTCAATGATTATCTGACCCTTGCGGTCGAACATAAACATAACCGAGCCCGACTGACCGAGATTTCCGCCGTATTTATCAAAATAGTGGCGCATCTCGCCTGCGGTACGGTTGCGGTTATCGGTTAAAACCTCAACGATAACGGCAATACCTGACGGACCGTAGCCCTCGTAAACCAGCTCTTCATAATTGTTTGCCGAGGTGTCGCCTGCGGCTTTTTTAATAATACGCTCGATATTTTCGTTAGGAACATTTGCAGCCTTTGCCTTTGCAATAGCATCCTTAAGCTTACTGTTCTCCTGAGGATTAGGGCCACCTGTTTTAACGATTACCGAAATTTCTCTTCCGATTTTAGTAAAGATTTTTGCCTTTGCAGCATCGGTCTTTTCCTTTTTACGCTTGATATTATTCCATTTAGAATGTCCTGACATATAAATTCTCCTTATCAGATTTTACAACCCGTATATTTTATCACATATCCTCGCCTTCAGCAAGGGCTTTTTCACAAATAAGCTCAATATCTTTAAAACTGTTTATTTCTCCGCACATTTTACGAAGCTTTGCGGCGTTTTTTACACCCTTCATATACCATGCGGTATGCTTTCGTGCCTCAAGGAGCACTGTCCTTTCGGATTTATACTTTTTCATAAGAGAAAGCTGCTGTAAAAGTATATTCAGACGGGCCTGAAGCTCCGGCTCGGGCAAAATAATGCCCTTTTCCATATAAGCATTTATTTTATCGAATATCCAAGGGGCTCCGTTTGCCGCCCTGCCCACCATAACAAAGTCGCACCCCGTATACTCATACATATATTTAGCAGACGGACCGTCGATGATATCTCCGTTGCCGATAACAGGGATTTTTACCGCCTTTTTTACCGCTTTTATTACGTCGAGATCTACAGGCGGAGCATACATCTGCATCCTTGTTCTGCCGTGCACTGTTATAGCAGATGCTCCGTTGGCTTCGCAAATTCTGGCTACTTCCACTGCATTTATATTATCCTTATCCCACCCTGCGCGGATTTTTACCGTAACGGGAGTTTTTACTGATTCTACCACGGATTTTACGATTTCTCCCGCAAGCAGAGGGTCCTTCATAAGGGAGCTTCCGCCGCCGCTGTTAGCAACCTTAGGCGCAGGGCAACCCATATTTATGTCTATAAAGTCGGGGGCGTAGCTTTCGGCAGTTTTTGCCGCCTGACCCATAATTTCGGGCTCTCCTCCGAAAAGCTGATTGCCAAAGCGTAAAAGCTCTCCCCTCTCTAAAAACTCGGGAGATTTTTTATCGCCCAGAGTGATCGCCTTAGCCGAGGTAAGCTCACCCACAGAGTAGGCGGCACCGAATTTCTCACATATTTCTCTCATAGCCCTGTCGGCAACACCTGCCATAGGTGCGAGAGCAGCATATCCTGAAATTTCAAAGTTTCCTATCTTCATAGCAGAATAATTATATATTAAAAAAATTTTCTTGTCAAACCTTAAAAATATGATGACAAGCAGGCAATTATTTGTTATAATAATATAAATATAAATATTATGGGGTTTTATTCTTATATGAAACTACTTGCAATCGACGGAAACAGTATAATAAACCGCGCCTTTTACGGCATTAAGCTGCTTACTACCAAGGACGGCAGATTTACCAATGCCGTATACGGCTTTATAACCATTTTAAACCGCCTGCGCGAGGCAGAAGAGCCTGACGGTATTGCGGTTGCCTTTGACGTTAAAAAGCCTACCTTTCGCCACGAGAAATATGCCGAATATAAGGCAGGCAGACACGCCACCCCACCCGAGCTTTTAGAGCAGTTTGCCCCCCTTAAAGAGTGGCTTCGCGCTATGGGCTACGCCGTAATTGAGTGTGAGGGCTTTGAGGCTGACGATATTTTAGGCACTCTTGCAACCCTTTGTGAAAAGACAGGAAACCAGTGTGTTATAGCCACAGGGGATAAAGATTCTCTGCAGCTTATCAGTGACAGTGTAAAGGTAGTGCTCTCGGCTACCCGTATGGGTGCTCCCGAAATAATAAGCTATGATAAGGCGGCACTTTTCGAAAAATACGGCCTTACTCCCGAGCAGATGATAGAGCTTAAAGCCCTTATGGGCGACTCCTCCGACAACATACCAGGTGTTGCAGGGATAGGCGAAAAGACGGCTACCGACCTTATTTCCCGTTTTGGAAGCATCGACTATATTTACGAGCACTTAGACGAGCTTGACATCAAGGCAGGTGTTAAGGCTAAGCTCGAGACTGGAAAAGAATCGGCATTTTTCAGCCGCTGGCTTGGAACCATCTGCCGTACTGCCCCCATCGACAACGACCCCGAAAGCTACAGAAATAAAGAGCGTGACGATGCGGCGGTTGCCGAGCTTATGACCTCTCTTGAATTCTTTAAGCTTATGGAAAAAATGGGCATATCCCCCACGGCGGTAAAAAAAGCAGACACACCTGCTGAGGCTAAAGCATTTACCGAGGTTTCAGCAGAAGAATTTTCCGCTCGGTCAAAAGACACCCTTTATATGGTTTCGTCCGAAAACGGATTCGGTGTGTGTAACGGAGGCCTTTGCACAGAAATCTCAAAAGAAAAGGGTCTTGCCCTTATCGGCAACAAAAATATTGCCAAGGGCTACTATGACTATAAAAATATATACAAATTTGCCGTTTCTAATGGAGTTTATCCCGAAAACGCGGTTTTTGACAGTATGCTTGCGGGATATGTTTGCAACCCTTCGGCAAGCTCCTACGATATAGAGCGTCTTGCGGCTGAATACAGTGCCGAAGTGCAAATAGAAACCGAAAACGAGGCTGTCCGTCTTGCGGCTTTAAACGCTCAGGTTTCAAAGGCACTTGAAACCGAGCTTGAAAAGACCGAGCAGGATAAACTGTTTTACGATATTGAACTGCCTCTTGCGGCGGTGCTTGGCGATATGGAGCTTGCAGGCGTACTGATAGACGCTGAGGCTCTTAAAACACACGGCATTCTTCTCTCTGAGCGTATAGAGACCCTCGAAAAGGAAATATATGACCTTATCGGATATGAGCTTAACCTTAATTCTCCCAAGCAGCTGGGAGTGGCACTTTTTGAGCATTTAGGTCTTCCCTGCAAGAAAAAGACCAAAAGCGGTTACTCTACTAACGCAGAGGTCCTTGAAGAACTGAGAGACCAGCACCCTGCCGTTGCCCTTATTCTTAAATACCGCGGACTTGCAAAGCTTAAGTCTACCTACTGCGACTCCCTGCTTCAGTCGGTAGCGGCAGATGGAAGAATACACTCCACCTTTAACCAGACCGAGACGAGAACAGGACGAATCAGCTCCTTAGAGCCTAATTTACAGAACATTCCCGTTCGCACCGACGAGGGCAAGGTTTTCAGAAAATTCTTTATTTCGGATGAGGGTAAGACCCTTATAGATGCCGACTATTCCCAGATAGAGCTCAGAGTACTTGCCCACATGGCAAACGACCCTGTTATGTGTAAGGCTTTCTCCTCGGGTGCGGATATACACACCTCTACAGCGGCTCAGGTCTTCGGTATGCCGATAGAGATGGTCACCCCCATAATGAGAAGCCGCGCCAAGGCGGTAAACTTCGGTATAGTATACGGTATCGGCGCCTTTTCCCTTGCAAAGGATATTGGTGTTTCCAACAAGGAAGCCCGCGATTATATCTCAAGCTATCTTAACACCTTTAAGGGTGTTGACCGCTTTATGAACCAAAGCATTGAAAACGCAAAAGAAAAGGGCTATGTTACCACCCTTTTCGGCAGAAGACGCTATCTGCCTGAGCTTAGCTCCTCCAACCATATGCTCCGTTCCTTTGGAGAAAGGGTTGCGAGAAATGCACCTATTCAGGGAACGGCGGCAGATATTATAAAAATTGCAATGGTAAATGTTTTTGCACGACTTAAAGCCGAACAGCTTGACGCAAGACTTATCCTTCAGGTACACGATGAGCTTATTATAGAGGCGGCTGACGAGTCTGCCGACAAGGCGGCACAAATCCTGAGGGAAGAAATGGAAAATGCCGTTAAAATGGCAGTAGCACTTACCGTTGACGTAAACACAGGCAAAAGCTGGTACGAGGCGAAAGACTGATGAAAAGAATAGTTTTTGTTTGCACAGGAAACACCTGCCGCAGTCCTATGGCAGAGGGTTACCTTAAATCGAAAAAGAATACGGGTTATGAAATAATCAGCCGCGGAATTGCCGCAGACGGCTCTCCCGTTTCCCAAAACAGCAGTGTCGCAATGCTGGAAAAGGGTATCGACATAACCTCCCATATATCGAAACAGATGTCCTACGAGGATGCCGAAAAGGCAGATGTTATTGTTTGTATGTCCTCCTCACATCTTGATGTTTTAGAGGGTCTTGGTATAGACAAGCTCAAATGCTGTGTGCTCGGCGTTCCCGACCCGTTCGGCGGTGATATTGACACCTACCGCCATTGCCGCGACAGTATTTTTGAGGCGGTAGATGAGCTTATAGAGGACGGCGTATTATGATAAGAAGCTTTAAAGAGGGAGACGAGGTCTTTCTTTCGGCTCTGGAACAGGAATGTTTTTCCGAGCCTTGGAGCAGACAGTCTTTTCTGGAGTCCTTTGCTAACGGTACGGTGTTTCTTCTCTTTACCGAGGGTGAAAAGGTGCTGGGCTATGCAGGTATCCAGACAGTGCTTGATGAGGGCTATATAACAAATATCGCAGTCACCGCCGATGCCCGAAGAAGGGGTGTAGGCAAGGCGCTGATAGACGGTCTTAAAGCAGTGGCTGAGGAAAAGGCACTCAGCTTTATAACCCTTGAAGTGCGCAAATCAAACATACCCGCCATCTCCCTTTACGAAAAAACGGGCTTTAAAAATACGGGAATCAGAAAAAACTTTTACAGCGCACCCGCAGAGGATGCGATAATTATGACATTAGAAGGTTTTTAAAATGCTTATTTTAGCTATTGAATCCTCCTGCGACGAGACCGCTGCAGCGGTAACCGAAGGAAGACGTGTGCTCTCCTCGGTCATTAACACGCAGGTTGAAGAACATAAAAAATACGGCGGTGTTGTTCCCGAAATAGCCTCGAGAAGACACTGTGAAAATATTTCGGCAGTTGTAGAAAAGGCTCTTTCTAATGCTAACAAAACCTATGCCGACATAGACGCTGTTGCAGTCACCTTTGCCCCTGGGCTGATAGGTGCTCTGCTTGTGGGGGTAAACTTTGCTAAGGGCCTTGCAATGAGCCTTGGCGTCCCCCTTATCCCTGTGCATCATCTCCGCTCCCACATTGCGGCAAACTATATAGACAACGAAGAACTAAAGCCCCCCTTTTTATGCCTTACGGTATCGGGCGGAAACTCGGTGATAACCGATGTTCGGGATTATACCGATTTTCATATAATCGGCGGCACCCGTGACGATGCGGCAGGCGAATGCTTCGATAAGGCTGCTCGTGCTATGGGTCTGCCCTACCCAGGGGGAGTAAATCTCGACAAAATAGCAACTACCGCCGACCTTAAAAAATATCCCCTGCCAAAGCCACGGGTTGACGGCAGTATATATGACTTTTCCTTTTCAGGACTTAAGACCGCAGTTATAAACACTCTTCACAACGCTTCCCAAAAGGGTGAAGAGGTGGATATACCTGTTCTCGCAGCAACCGTAAGACAAAGGGTGTGCGATATGCTTATTGACAACACCTTACTTGCTCTGAAAGAAACCAAAAGGACTACTCTCGTGCTTGCAGGCGGAGTTTCCGCCAACAGTGAGCTGAGAGAACGTCTTGAAAGCGAATGTGAGAAGAGAAATATTAAATTTTTCCGACCCGAGCTTAAATATTGCGGTGACAACGCGGCAATGGTAGGTGTTCAGGCGACATACGAGATAGCCGCAGGCAACACTGCAGGACCTGAGCTTAACGCTACCGCTACACTACCTATTGACTACAGAAAATAATCTCTACCGAAAAGAGGATAAAATATATGTTATTTACAAGAGACATCGGTATCGACCTTGGTACCTCAAACACACTGGTTTATCAGAAAGGAAAGGGCATCATTCTCCGCGAGCCTTCGGTGGTCGCTTACGATGTGCGAAACGATGCAGTGCGCGCCGTTGGTACCGAGGCTAAGGAAATGATAGGCCGTACCCCCGGCTCTATCGTGGCTGTCCGCCCCTTAAAGCACGGCGTTATTGCCGACTATGATGTTACCGCCGCTATGCTTAAGCGGTTCATTAAGGAGTCCCTCAAGGGTTCTCTTATTTCGAGAGTTCGGGTTGTTATCTGCGTGCCTGCAGGCGTTACCGAGGTTGAGGTTCGCGCAGTGCATGGTGTTCTTAAGCAGGCGGGTGCTACAGATATTGATATTATTGAAGAGCCTATGGCTGCGGCTGTAGGTGCGGGTCTTCCCGTATGGGATGCCAAGGGCTGTATGATAGCCGATATCGGAGGCGGTACTACCGAGGTTGCCGTAGTGTCTCTCGGTGATATTGTTACCGCCCAGTCTATCCGTACCGCAGGAGACGACCTTGACGAGGCTATAATCGGATATATAAGAAAGAAATATAATCTGCTTATCGGTGAGCGCACCGCAGAACAGGTCAAGCTCGAGCTGGGCTCAGTTCTCCCTTATGAGGGCGAAAAGACGGTTGAAATAAAGGGACGAAACCTCCTTGACGGTCTGCCCAAGAATATTATCATCTCCTCTGAAGAGGTGCGTGAGGCTATGAAGGATACGGTAGCCGTTATCGTTGACGCTATTCGCACCACCCTCGAAAAAACTCCGCCCGAGCTTTCGGCAGACATAATCGAAAGCGGTATCGTGCTGACAGGCGGAAGTGCTATGCTCAGAGGTCTTCCCGAGCTTATAGAGCAGGAGACCAATATGCCCGTAACCATTGCCGAAAATCCCATTGACTGCGTAGTTGCAGGTGCCGCTAAACGACTTGAGCCCGGCCACAGATTTGATAATTATGTTTTCCGCAGAGGAAAGCACTTCAGATAATCCTTTATAAACTTAAATATAATTTCAGAAGGTGAAGCAGTTGCGTTTTTTTCTTCGCAGCAAACAGTTTAAAAAGACCTTGCTGATAGTCGTGCTTGTACTGACGGCAGCTATCACAGCAGGGCTCATAGGCGGTTATATGGCGCCCCACGCAGGTATCGTGGGCTCTATCATTGCACCCTTTCAGCGACTTGGCACTGCCGTTAGTGAGGCATGGACCAATATGACCGACAACTTTAAAGCGGCGGCTAAGCTCAACGCCGAAAAGGAGCAGCTCGAAAAAGAGGTAACAGCTCTCCGCGAACAGCTTGTAGACTTTGAAACAGCTATGACCGAAAACGAGTTCTATAAAGACTATCTTGAAATAAAGGAGCTTAACCCCGATTTTAAGTTTTGCCCTGCTAAGATAATTTCCACCGACCCGAGTGATGTTTTCGGCGGCTTTACGGTAGGTGTCGGCTCTGCCCATGGGGTATCACTTTACGATCCCGTTATCACAGATGAGGGTCTTGTGGGATTTATATCACAGGTAGGCACCACCACCTCTAAGGTGACAACAGTGCTCAGCCCCGAGCTTACCTGCGGTGCATACGATTCGAGAACCAATGATTCGGGCGCTCTTTCGGGCAATACAGAGTTTGCCGCACAGGGCAACACCCGATTTTTCAATCTGCCCCGAACCTGCTCGGTTGCTGTAGGCGATATTATTGTCACTTCGGGCAACGGTATTTTCCCCGACAAGGTAATAATCGGAACGGTAAGCGATATCGGAAACGACCCGATTTCCTCCTCTCTCTACGCGACCGTAACCCCTGCTGTAGATTTTGAAGAGCTACGTAGTGTTATGGTAATAACCGAGTTTGCAGGTCAGGGCAACTCTCTCATAGATTAGGATAGGGCAAGCTATGAATACAAAACGCAGACGTTTTATCTCAGTGTTTATCAATATATTGCTGCTGCTTTCGGTTTTTCTTATGCATTACGGCAGAATAACACTGGCAATCGGCGAAGCAGTACCTGTTATCCTGATACCACTCGCCCTGTCCATTGCCGTTTGTCACAGCGAAAATACAGGACTTCTTGCGGGATTTTTTGCAGGAGCACTTATGGACAGTGCAGCAGCTGACACATCCCTTTTCAATACCGTTTTTATGGTCATAGGCTGTGCGGTGTGCGGCATATTATCCGCCAGATTTTTCAACCGAAACCTAAAGGCTGTTATCTGCCTTTCGGCAGGACTTTCCTTTGGATATTTCTTTGCAAAGTATCTTATTTTCTTTGCGTTTAACTCGATTGCCGCAAGCTACGACTATTTTGTAGGTTACCTTATCCCCTCGGCTGTTTATACCGCCCTCTGGATAATACCCTTTTATTTTTTACAGAAAAAACTAAGTGCTTTATAGCACAACAGAAACGGAGATTTAAAATTGCCCTTTAAAAAGAAACCCCGAAAACGGTTATCCGTTTTATCGGTAATGATGGCGATAGTCTTCCTGCTCTACACCTTTCAGGTTTTTTCCCTGCAGGTGTCGGATGCAGAAAAATATGTTGCTCAGGCTCAGGGAATCTCTTACCGAAAGGCTGTTATCAAGGCTCAGCGCGGAGAGATACTCGACTGTAACGGCAGAGAAATAGCCGTTAACCGAGAAGGCTATAATATCGTTTTTAACAAGGCTTATTTTGATATGAAAAAGGCAAACGACACCATTTTGCGTCTGTGTAGCCTTTTAACCTCAAAAAATACCGATTGGACCGATACCCTACCTATGACAAAGGAGGCTCCCTACGGCTTTACACAGGACGGCAGTGCAGTCTCTTCCCTTAAATCCCATTTAGGTCTTGCCCACTATGCCACTGCCGAGCACTGCTTCGACGAAATGGTCGAAAGATATGAGCTTGAAGCCTACGACCAAGCTACAAAACGGATTATAATGGGTGTGCGCTACTCCCTCGAAAGCTTCAACTTTTCTATATCCAATCCCTTTACCTTTTCTGAGGATGTATCTGACGAGATAATGCAAACGGTACTCGAATCGGGTATGCTGCTGCAGGGTGTTACAATAAACGTCGTTCCCTTCCGCGAATATGTTGACGGCACCCTTGCCCCCCACCTTATCGGTACAGTAGGACCTATATACGCAGAGGAATGGAAGACGCTTAAGGACAAGGGTTATAAATTCGACGATAAGGTAGGCAAAAGTGGAATTGAAGCCCTTGCGGAAGATCAGCTTCATGGAACAGATGGTGAAATAACCTATAAAATTGATGCTAAGGGAAATATTCTGTCAAGTGAGATAACAAAACAGCCTGTAGCAGGAAAGACGGTAATGCTCACCCTTGATAAGAGTATTCAGCTTTCCACACAGAGTGCTCTGTCTACTGCGGTACAAAGCCTTAAGAGTACGGGAAGTGCTATAACAGGTGCTGCCGCAGTTATGATGAATGTTAAAACGGGAGGAGTTATTTCCAGCGCAAATTATCCCTCTTACAATCTATCCACCTATTCGGAAGATTTCAACAAGCTCCTTGCCGACCCAGGTAAGCCCCTTAACGATAAGGCCTTTCAGGGAATCTATCCCCCAGGCTCTACCGTAAAGCCTATAGTTGCGGTTGCAGCACTTGAAAACAGTGTGCTGCAGGCAGATGAGACGGTTGTTTGCGTTCACAGATACACCAAATACCGCGATTATCAGCCCAACTGTATGGGTACTCACGGAAGAATAGGGCTGGAAAGAGCTCTCTCCCGCTCCTGCAACTACTTCTTCTTTGAAATGGGATACCGCCTTGGACTTGACAACATAAACAAGTATTTCAAGCTGTTCGGTTTAGGTGTTAAAACGGGAGTTGATGTTCACGATTCCTCGGGACTTCTGGTAGAAAATGTAGATTCGGGTCTCGGAGGCAGTACCCTTCAGGCAGCCATCGGTCAGATGAACGCCTTTACCCCGCTTCAGCTTGCGGTATATGTTTCTACTATGGCAAACGAAGGCACACGCTATAAGGCGGCACTTATAGACAAAATCGTTTCTTATGATATGAGCAAGGTCTATGATGATGTTAAGCCCGAGACAGAAGAGAAGTTCACCATAGACGAAAATATTATAAATGCCGTAAAAGCAGGTATGCTTTCTGTTACCGAGGACGGTACGGGTGCCGCAACCTTTAAGAATTACAGTATAAAGGTAGGCGGTAAAACAGGTACCTCTCAGGTTGCAAACGGCGCAGACCATTCGGTGTTTGTATGCTTTGCCCCCTTTGATAATCCCGAGGTTGCTCTGGCAATTGTGCTCGAGCACGGCTCTTCCTCAAGGACCTGCTCCTCGGTTGCCCGTTCTATGCTCGACGCCTACTTCTTCTCCGACCAGACTACGGTAGATATGACCAAACCCAACGAGGTTCTTGGTTAGATTCACTTTAAGGCTTTAACACAATAAATTTTTAGTTTGACAAAAACCGACATATATGGTAAATTATTTCTTGTTGAAGTGAGGTTGACTCTATGGCAAAAGTAATCGCCGCAGTGGGCGGCAAGGGCGGTACAGGTAAATCTACCTGCAGCATCCAGCTATCCATTGCCCTTACAAAACAGGGGTTTCGCGTACTCCTTATAGATATGGACGAGGGTATGCGCTGTCTTGATATGCTTCTTGGAGTCAGTGAAAATCTGCTTTTCGACCTGTCCGACGCGGTATCAGGCAGACCGATTGGCTCCTGCGCGATGCCTATCACAAAATACAGCGGTCTTGAACTGTTAGCGGCACCGCCTCAAACGGGTCTTGTTGACAGGGCTGCATTTTCCGCCTTTCTTTCAGAGCTTGACCCCACGCTTTACGACTTTGTTGTTGCCGACCTGCCTGCTGGCACCGATAAGGAGCTTTATAAAAGCTTTCCCACCGATACTGATTTTCTTTGCATCTGCAATCCCAACCCCGTTTCGGTAAGGGATGCTCAGGCGGTAGGCTGTCTGCTTCAGGAGCTGGGACGGCGAGGCAATCTCATAATAAACAAGTTTGAACGGTTCTTTATAAAAAATCCCGTTTTTGATAATATTGATGATATAATCAACCAATCGGGTATGACCCTTATGGGTCTTGTTCCCCACAGTGAAGCCCTTTCTCTTGCCTTTTTAAACGGAAAATTTCCCACAAGAGGCAAGGTGGCAAAGGCATTCAGAAGAATAGCCAAACGGCTTTGCGGTAAAAATGTGCCGCTACCGAAATTAAAAAATATATAGCATTCCCAAAAAATGCGAAAGGAGTAAATCGATGAACATTGCAATTATTGCACACGACGCAAAAAAGGAACTTATGGTACAATTCTGCATAGCATATTGCGGAATTTTAAGCCGACATACAATACTTGCTACGGGCGCCACAGGTAAAATGGTCTCAGAAGCAACGGGACTTAACATTATTACATTTTTAGGCGGCGCACACGGCGGTTCACAGCAGATAGCAGCCCGTATCGGTTGTGATGAGATCGATATGCTTCTTATGTTCCGCGACCCCCTCACAGCAAAGCCCGATGAGCCGGACGAGCATTCTCTGCTTCGTCTTTGCGACGTGCATCAGATTCCTGTTGCTACAAATATCGCTACCGCTGAGGTGCTTATCAGAGGTCTTGACCGCGGTGATCTTGACTGGCGCGAATATATGCGCAACGAATAATTTTTTACGGAGATTTAAACTATAATGGCAGAAATAAATAAGGCTCCCCGCGGCACTAACGACGTGCTGCCCGAGGATAGCTATAAATGGCAATTTGTTGAACAAAAGCTTATAGAGACCGCAGGTCTTTATGGCTTTAAGGAGACCCGTGTTCCTGTTTTCGAGCATACAGAGGTCTTCACAAAAAACGTTGGTGACACTACAGACGTTGTTCAGAAGGAGATGTACACCTTCACCGACAAGGGTGACCGAAGCATTACCCTGCGTCCCGAATTCACCGCAGGTGTTATCAGAAGCGTTATAGAGCATTCTATGACTGCGGCGGCTCTTCCTGTTAAGGTTTGTTACTGTGGCGGCTGCTACCGCTATGAAAAGCCTCAGGCAGGACGCCTTCGCGAGTTTCATCAGTTCGGTGCAGAGTGTATCGGTGCGGCTTCCCCTGCCGCCGACGCAGAGGTTATCGCTATGGCAAATCAGCTTCTGCGCGATGTAGGTGTGCAGAAAATATCCCTCGAAATAAACTCCATTGGCTGTCCTACCTGCAGGGCTGAATATCATAAGGCTCTTAAAGAGTATTTCGAAAACCGCAAGGAGGAGCTTTGCGGCACCTGTAACGAGCGGCTTGACCGCAATCCTATGAGAATTCTCGACTGCAAGTCTCCTGTATGTGCAGACATTGCAAAGGATGCTCCCGTTGTTATCGACTTTTTGTGTGACGAATGTCAGGCACATTTTGACGGGGTTAAAGCCCGTCTTGATTCCATTGGCATTTCTTATAAGGTAAATCCCCGAATCGTTCGCGGACTTGATTATTATACCCGAACGGTATTTGAGTTCATTTCGGGAGATATCGGTGCTCAGGCTACCGTTTGCGGAGGAGGCCGTTATGATGGACTCTTAGAGCAGATGGGAAGTCAGCCTCAACCCGCTTTAGGCTTTGCAATGGGTATTGAGCGTCTGCTTATGGTGCTTGAAAATCAGGGAGCCGAGCTTCCCGCTCCCCGACCCTGCGACATTTATATCGCACCTATGGGTGATGCTGCTGCAATCAGGGCTGGTGTGCTTTGTGCTCAGCTTCGCGACGAGGGCTTTGAGGCGCTTACAGATATTGTAGGCAGAGGTCTTAAGGCACAGATGCGCTATGCCAACAAGATTGGTGCCCGTTTCACCATAGTTCTGGGTGACAGTGAGCTGGAAAGCGGCAAGGCTAAACTAAAGCTTATGGAAAGCGGAGAAGAGCGTGAGATTGACATAAACAATCTTGCAGATGAGCTTTATAACGCAACATTCTCCGCCCTTACCGATAAAATAAATATATAAATAGGAAAAAGCGAGACTTCATGTTTTTAACTGAAGTCTCGCTTTTTGGTTTGTTAGATATCCCCGTTTGCAGGATTATCGAGGAGCCTGCCGTCCTCTGAAAATCTTGAGCCATGGCAGGGACAGTCCCAGGAGTGTTCTGCGCTGTTCCATTTAAGAGCGCAACCCAGATGGGGACAGCGTTTTGAGGTTGGTGTGAGCAGATTTACTGTGCTTTCAAGTCCGTTTACAAACAGTTGTGGCTTTAAAATACTCCTTGACGGAGAAAACACCTTTGAATAATCGGGCTTTTTGCCGAGAATGGTATCGGTAAGCAGCCTTGCCGCCACCATCGAGGAGGTCATTCCCCATTTATTAAAGCCTGTTGCTACAAACAAATTCGGAGTGTTTGCCGAATACTGCCCGATGTAGGGAATAGCGTCGAGGCTCATACAGTCCTGTGTCGCCCACTGTCCTACCTTATAAACCTTGGGGTAATGTGCTGCGGCAAAATCGTGAAGTTCCCTATAATTTCCGCCTTTTTTGCCCGTTCGGTGTCCTCCGCCACCGAGCAGTAACAAATCCTGATAATTTCTGAAAGAAAGACCTTTTTTGTCGTCGTCCACATACATTCCTTTAATTTTTTCGGTCCATTTAAGAGCAAGAACATAAGAGCGGTGCTGATAAAGCTTTAAAAAATAACTGCCATGCTTATTTATAAATGGGAAGTGTGTAGTAACAATCACCCTCTTTGCGGAAATTTCTCCTCTGTCGTGTATTGCAGTGGTACCCTTCATTTCTTTTATAAAGGTGTTTTCGTAGATATTAAGTCCCTTTGATATTGCGTTTATAAATTTTAATGGGTGAAGCTCCGCCTGATTTCTGACACAAACGCCCCCTGCGGTAGATATTGGTAAGGGCAAATGTTCGCAAAGCTCTGCAGGACAGCCGATATTCTCAAGTGCTATCATCTCCTGCTCAAGTTTTTTGCGGTTGGACACCGAGTACACAAAATTATCCTGCAGTTTAAAATCGCAGTCTTTACCCTCGCAGAGCCTTTTGAAGGTTTCGAGGGCTTCTTTATTTGCCGCATAATACATTTGTGCCGCCTCGACACCATAGGACTTTACTATCTTATGGTAGCATAGTCCGTGCTGAAGGGTTATTTTTGCGGTGGTGTTTCCCGTCACCCCAGAGCATATACGCTCCTTTTCTACAAGAATACAGTCAACCCCTGCTTTTTTAAGCAAATATACTGTCAGAATACCCGCCATTCCTCCGCCGATTATCAGCACATCTGTCTTTTTATCCTCCATAAGTGTGGGAAATTTTTCTGTATGAGTGTTATTCTGCCATATTGATTTGTTTTCGCACATATTTTTGCCTCTTTTGCCTTTTAAGGTTAGTATTATAATTTTCATACAAGGTGCAATTTATACCCGAAACAGCAAAAAGCCTCATTGCTTCCAGAGCGATGTGGCTTTTTGTGTTATATGTAAATTTAAGGGATATATCTCCGCCTGCAATCATACACTTGTTATGTAACAATTAAAGGAGGAGTTATTTATGAATCCATTTACCCACCGTCCGTCACCCATTATGGAGGGCTACAAAAGCTTTAAGGAAATGTACCCGAAAGCCTATGATAAAAACACCGTGGACCCTTATACCAAATGCAGAATAATACTTATGAACGGCACGGAGTTTGAGGCTAACTGGTTTTCTCATCAGTTTTCCCGCCACGTTACCAATAACGACCTGAGAAGGGAGCTTGCCCTTACCCGAGCGGTAGAAAAACAGCAACAGCTTAAAATTTCTCTGCTCAAGCCCTGCAACGAATCACCTCTTGAACATACTATAGGCTACGAGCAATTAGCGGTTGACCTTACTGCCGAGCTTGCACGAAGAGAGCAGGACTGCCATGTTAAAAACGCTTTGGACTTTGCCCTCTTAGAAGATTTTGACCACCTTTACCGTTATGCAAATCAGCTTGAAATGGAGCAGGGTGTGAGGGCTGAACGTTTGGTTGGCAGATACACCGAGATTATGCCCGGAAGACCCACTATTGCTCACCACCGCTGTCCCCTTGATAACGTAAAAAATAACATAAACTCTAAAAAGGCCTGCAAAGAGACGGTACTTGCCACTATGATAATCACCGCCGCAGAACAGCAGACCATGAACTACTATATGAACATAACAAACCTTGCCACCAACGATGCTCTCAGAAGGCTTTATCAGGAAATAGCCCTTGTTGAAGAGGAGCATGTTACCCAGTACGGCTGTCTTATAGACTCAAGTGCGACCTGGCTTGAGATGCTTTTATGGCACGAATATACCGAATGTTATCTCTACTGGTCCTGCTATATGACCGAGACCGACAAATACATCAAATGCATCTGGGAGCAGTGTCTTGAGGAAGAAATTTCCCATCTTCACAAGGCGGCAGAGCTGCTTAAAAAATATGAGGGCAAGGAGTGGCAACAGGTTATTCCCGACGGCACCTTCCCTGCACCTCTCTGTCTCCACGAAAACATCGATTATGTTCGCGATGTGCTTAAAAACACCGTTCAGTTTACAGGCTATCGTGAAGGGTACAAAAAGCTTGAAGACCTCGGTGACGGTGCGGATTTCTTTAAATTCCAAAAAATCATTGCACCCTGTACAGATATAGTGCCTTCCCACAATGTTATCTGCAATCACATAAACAGAACAGGTCAGGATTACCGTTTCCAGTGTAGGGAGAATCCCGTCCCTGAACTCAGACCCCGCAACTGTGACAATACATCTGTAGGTCGGGTTAAGGATGCGGCTGACAGCACCTGCTTTAAGTGCAACTGATCAGTGAACAGGTTACAGTGAGCGGTTGACGGTAGAAAACGGCTGAGAACAGTTTTGTTCTCAGCCGTTTGGCTTTTTGTAAATTTGCAATATCTTACGGCGCGCCGAGGTTATTCCCCTTATAGGGGAAATGTCTGCAAAGCAGACAAAAGGGTCTGGGCGTCAGCCGTACCGGACGCGCCCTACGGTTGCCGTTTGTTTTCGTCAAACCTGCGATTCTTCGCATCGCAGATGCTCAATTTCTAAAACTTAATGCTCCGAATACTCAAAGGTATAGTCGCTGTCAGGTTTAAGAGTTTCGAGTTCTAAGGGAGGAAGATGCTTTTTAAAGTATTTTCCTACAAGATTGCCTTTTTTCTTTAATTTCTATCTTTCTTGCAATAAAGGTGACAATCACTTCTCTTTGTATATCCAGAACCAAGGCAATCTCCTCATAAAGAACCATTTCGGCTCGGTTTAAAATTGTTTCGACGGAAGAGCGAAGCTTTCGGTTTTTTTGCTCTATATCCTGCTTATGCTCATAAAGGGTCTTTATAACCTTTATAATCTCTAATCTGTCACCATTCTCAATAATCTCTTTATATTTGTGAGAACGCTCTTTATCGTCCTCTATCCATACATTTTCGCTGCTGGGTATAGAATCAATAAGCGTGTATATCTCTTCTGCGCTGAGAATTTTCTTCATCTTAGCCACAAGATTTTCGTTGTCAACGGGAACATAAATTGTGTTTTTACTGTCGAAAACGGGGGTAAGAACATAGTATTCCCTGCTGATTTTTCCAAAAGTCTGATTCTTTTTGTCTGTGATTTTACAGATTTGTGTTCCGTAAACTATGGTAGTGCCGATTTCTATCATTATTTCCTCCTCAATTTGACACGAAAACACGCAAAAAGCATTGGCTATTGCCGGAATTACATCAGTATCATTTTACCTTTTCATTTTAACACAAAAATAAATTTATTTCTAATGTTTTTTAATTCTCGGTTGATATTTTTTATATTTATAAGTATAATAAAATAAATATATATAATAGTTAGGAGGAATCGTTTTGGACTGTAAGCGTTTCTGGGAAAATATTTCATCAAAAAAAATTGCCATACTGGGAATCGGTGTCAGCAACACACCCCTCATTCTTGATTTTTTATCTAAGGGTGCCCGTGTATATGCCTGTGACCGCAGAAACCGCGAACAGCTGGGCGAAACAGCAGAAAAACTGGAGGCTGCAGGCGCAGAGCTTTGCCTTGGCGAGGATTATCTTAAAAACCTTGAGGTTGATATTATCTTCCGCACCCCCGGTATGAGCTTTTATCAGCCCGAGCTTAGTGCCGCCCGTAAAAAAGGAATTGCCGTCACCAGCGAGATGGAGGTCTTTTTCGACCTTTGCCCTGCAACCATTTTTGCCATAACAGGCTCTGACGGAAAGACCACTACTACCACCCTCATTGCAGAAATGCTAAAGGCTCAGGGCAGGACGGTTCATGTTGGTGGAAATATCGGCAACCCTCTTCTGCCCGAAATTGAAAATATAAAGCCTGACGATGTTGTTGTTGTTGAGCTTTCCTCCTTCCAGCTTATTTCTATGAGAAAAAGCCCCGATGTTGCGGTGGTTACTAACGTTGCGCCTAACCATCTTGATGTTCACAAGGATATGGACGAATATGTTGAGGCGAAGAAAAACATTATACTCCATCAAAACGCCTTCTCCCGAACAGTTTTAAACTATGACAACCAAATCACCAACGGCTTCAGGGACTATGTAAGAGGTCAGTCCTTAGGCTTTTCTATGGAACGCAGGGTCAAAAACGGTGCCTGGCTCGATGACAAGGGCGTGCTTCATATGTCCTACAGAGGCATTGACGCTCCTATTATGTCCAAAAAGGATATTACTATTTTAGGTGACCACAATGTTGAAAACTATCTTACCGCTATTGCGGCTGTATGGGGCTATGTAAGTGCCGAAAACATCCGCAAGGTTGCAAAGGAATTCAAGGGTGTTGAGCACCGCATAGAGTTTGTGCGCGAGGTGGACGGAGTTAAGTATTATAACGACTCTATCGCCTCAAGCCCCACACGCACCATTGCAGGTCTTAAGGCCTTTGACCGTAAGGTAATACTTCTTGCAGGCGGTTATGATAAGCATATCCCCTTTGAGCCTATGGCACCCTTCGTCACAGAAAAGGTAAAGCTTTTACTCCTCTGCGGTCCTACTGCCAAGGCTATTGAGACCGCCGTTAAGTCCGACCCCAACTACAAAGAGGGCTGTCCCGAAATAATCCACACAAAGGACCTTGCAGAATCTATTAAGGTTGCACACTCAAAGGCTGTTTCGGGCGACATTGTCACCCTTTCGCCTGCCTGCGCCTCTTTCGACGCTTTCCCCAACTTTGCAGCCCGCGGAAAATTCTTTAAAGAAAAGGTTATGGAGCTTTAATGAACAATGACATTTTAAAGAGACTGTCCGATGCCTGTGGCATCGGACATATTGCGAAGGCTTCCTCTGTTGTCGCAGAGGAACTGCGCAAATATGCCGATGTTGAGCACTTTGGCAGTATCGGCTTAATTGCAAAAATAGATAAAGGACAAGCAAAAACCGTTATGCTTGAGGCTCACATAGATGAGGTTGGCTTTATCGTTACCCATATTTTTGACGACGGGTTCGTAAAGGTTTCAAATGTGGGCGGAAACGACAGCAGAATTCTCCCCGCCACCCCTGTGATAATCCACGGCAAAACCGATATTCCTGCTGTTTTTGCTTCAAATCCGCCCCATCTTAGCGGCGAAAACGAAGTAAAAAGCGTAGAGGAGACTTTGCTTGACACAGGCCTTGGCGGTAAAGCAAAAGAGCTTTTAAATGTGGGCGACTACGCCACCTACGATAAAAAATTCACTCCTCTTGCAGGCAGTCGCGTCTGCGGAAAGTCGCTTGACGACCGCACAGGGGTTGCCTGTCTTATAAAGATTGCATCTGAAATTTATAACAGGGATATTCCCGTTAATGTTATCCTCTGCCTTTCGGAGCAGGAGGAGCTTGGAACAAGAGGTGCTAAGACTGCCGCCTTTTCGGTCGACTGTGACGAGGCGGTTGCTATTGATGTCAGCTTTGCCGATGCGCCCGATGTTCCCGCTACTAAGTGCGGAAAGCTGGGTGGCGGTGCAATGATTGGCATATCCCCCATTTTAAACCGAAAGCTAACAGACAAGCTGAGAGATATTGCAAAGGACAAAAACATCCCCCACCAGTTTGAGGTTATGGGGGGCACTACGGGTACCGATGCCGATGTTATTTCGGTTTCAAAATCGGGTGTACCTTGCGGACTTTTGTCTATTCCTCTCCGCAATATGCACACCCCTGCCGAAATAGTCGACACTGCTGATATGCAGTCGGTCTGTGATATTCTTAAAGAGTACATTCTTTCAGGAGGTGCCATATGAGAGAACTTTTAAAAAAGCTTTGCACCATTCCTGCAGTATCGGGGAGAGAAGAGGCACTCACCGAATTTATTCTAAAGGAAATTAAAGACTGCTGCGACGCCAAGACCGACCAAAACGGAAACATTATCTGTTTTAAAAAGGGTGCTTGGCGCGGGGTAAAAAAGGTGCTTTTTGACGCACATATGGACGAGGTTGGTCTTATTGCAACCACTATTACTGCCGACGGTTTTGTTAAATTTGCCACCGTTGGCGGAATTGAAACGGCGGTAATGCTCTGTCGCGGAGTCCTTTTTGAAAACGGAGTCAAGGGTGTTATAGGTATGAAGCCCGTTCATCTCTCCTCTGCAGATGAGCGCAAGAAATACCCCTTAGCAGACTCCCTTTACATTGATATTGGTGCCGCTTCAAAAGAAGAGGCTGAGGCTCTTGTAAATATCGGAGATACCGCCGTTTTCGAGAGTGATGTTTCGGTTATGAGGGACCGCATTAAAGCCCGCGGTATAGATGACCGCGCAGGGGTTGCCTGTCTTATCACCCTTTTAAAGCAAGAGGCACCTTATGACTTTTATGCTACCTTTACGGTGCAGGAAGAGGTGGGCTGCAGAGGAGCACAGACCGCGGCATACACAGTAGAGCCAGATGTTGCAATCTCCCTTGAGGCCACCACCGCCACAGACCTTCACGGCGTGGCGGATGAAAAGACGGTCTGCCGTTTAGGTTATGGTCCTGCAGTTTCCTTTATGGACAAGGGCAATCTTTACGACCGTAAGCTTTATGACTTTGCGCTAAGGTCTGGACTTAAATGTCAGCCTAAATCATACGTTTCGGGCGGAAATAATTCAAGAGCATTTGCTCTGTCTAAATCGGGCGCGGCTACTGCGGTAATTTCCCTGCCCTGCAGATACATCCATTCTCCCTCCTGCGTTGCAGATATGACGGATTTTGACGCTATGCTTCCCTTATGCAAGGCTATGCTAAGCGCTGCCGCTTCGGGCGAAGTATTATGATAAACCTATCCTCAGAGCTTTCGGATATTTATCCCGAAACGGTCACTCTTATGAATATTTTCTGCCTTAAATCTGCATTTGACGGCTCGGCTTTAGCGGCTGATATATGGACACAGAATACGGATGGCAGGACCGCGTCGGTGATTGCGCGAAACGGCGGCAGACTTTATGTTCACTGTGAAAGCTCTGACCTTGATGAGGTAAAAAGCTTTATAGATGTTATCGGTTATGAGGAGATTTTCTGCAGTCCCGATACCGCCCAAAAACTCGGCCTTGCGGTTTTAAAAGAGTTTTCGGTCCTATCGGTGAGAGGCTGTAAGAAAAAAGAGCCTCCGCCCTTTAACATCAGCCTCAAAGCCCTTTATGACAGACTTTGTCTCGGTACGGACGGCGAAATAGACCTACCCGATTTTGAGACCTTTGCCCCCGATATTTCCCACAGACTCCGTCACGGCGGTGCTGCGGCGTTCTTAAGTGAAAACGGGGCTGCGCTTGTCTTTTTAACCGATTTTGGCGGCATTATAAACGGAATCTCGGTTTCCGTGGGCAAAAGAGGTAAGGGAGAGGGCTCTTCATTGCTTTCCCGTATAACAGAGGCAGTAGACGGTGATGTTTTTGTCTGCTGTGATGAAAAAATTAAAGAATTTTATATAAATAACGGTTTTACCGACTGCGGCAAAGCCGTAATCGCAAGGTGAAATAATGAAACAGTTTTTTGACATACACGATAAGCTTTTAGAATATGATATAAAAGCGCGGGAGCTGTGCAAAAAGACCTTTGAAGAAATTGACAAAGTCGCTATGCACAATCAGCACAAGGTGCTTTCTGCTTTTATTAAAAACGGAGTGAGCGAATCCCATTTAGGGGTCTCTACAGGTTACGGCTACGGCGACCGCGGAAGAGATACCTTAGAGCAGGTATTTGCCGACTGCGTCGGGGCTGAAGATAGCCTTATAAGACATAATTTTGTTTCGGGCACACATACCCTGACTGTTATGCTCTTCGGCGTACTTCGTCCTGGTGACACTATGCTCTGTCTTACGGGCAGACCCTATGACACACTTATAGGTGTGCTCGGTATCGACTCGCACACCGACGGCTCACTTAAAGATTTTGGCATAAATTATGAGCAGGTAGATTTAAACCCCAAGGGTGAGCCCGATATTTCAGAAATTAAAAAAAGGCTTTCGGCCAAAAAATACAAGGTTGCCTACATACAGCGTTCCCGCGGATATTCTCTGCGCCCCTCTCTTGCGGTGGAAAAAATCGGAGAGCTTACAAGGGCGGTTAAAGAGGTTTCTCCCGACACCCTTGTTCTGGTAGACAACTGTTACGGCGAATTTGTCGACACTATAGAGCCTACAAGCGTTGGTGCAGACCTTATTGCAGGTTCTCTTATCAAAAACCCAGGCGGTGGAATTGCTCCCACAGGGGGTTATATCGCAGGCAGACACGACCTTGTAGAGCAATGCGGATACCGACTTACCGCCCCCGGTGTGGGCAGAGAGGTCGGTGCCTCCCTCGGTCACAACCGCGAGCTTTATATGGGTCTTTTCGCAGCACCTCACACGGTAGGTGAAGCGCTTAAGACCGCGGCTTATGCTGGAGCACTGTTTGAGCTTTTAGGCTATCAGTCCACCCCGAAATACGACGCGAAGCGTGCCGATATTATAGAAAGCGTACTCTTTAAGACACCCGAAGCTCTAATTGCTTTTTGTCAGGGTATGCAAAAGGGTGCTCCTGTTGACTCCTTCGTCACACCCGAGCCGTGGGATATGCCGGGCTATGACGATCAGGTAATAATGGCTGCAGGCGCATTTACCTTAGGTGCTTCTATCGAGCTTTCCGCCGACGCGCCTCTTCGTGAGCCCTACGCCGCCTGGCTTCAGGGAGGACTTAACTTTGCAAGCGGTCAGGCAGGGGTGCTTCTCGGTGCTCAGAGTATGGTAGATAAAGGTATTATTAAATTGTAAAGGTCTAAATTTATGAAACAAATATCAGATGACAAGGTTTTTTCCCTGCATCCCCTTCCCGACGGTTTTATTTATTCTTATCTTGTAGGTCGGGCAGAAGATAAGGTTAAAATCGGATATAAAATGGTCTCTTTTGAAAACGGAAAGTCTTCCAAGGTGACAAAAAGCATATTTATGCTTGCAAAGTTCGGTGCGGATTACAAATCCTTTGCCGATAAAATTAAAAACTATGTTACCTGTTTCGGTTTCCCTTTTGAGGACGGACGCACACTCGTTATCGAGACCGACGGCTCTGCCACAATTTTCGGTTTAGGCGGTGATGAGATCTGGACGGGTAGCCTCCTCTACTGCGACTGTCCTCCGTCGGGTGCGGCAGTAAGCGGCAACACCCTCTGGCTCTCATACAGTGACAAAAACACCATTATCAAATACGATTTAAAAAATCACCGTCAAGAGCTGAGAATAGGCGGAGAAAACTCTCCTTTTTCAGGTCCTACCGGTTTACTTCCTGCAGGCAGTAAGCTTTTTATTTGCTGCCCCGATATTAAAGCCATCTGGAAACTAGACTGCTCAACCTATCAGACCGAGCTTTATTTGGACTTTAATGAGCCTGTTCGCGATTACAAGTTTATAAACAAATATGAAATAGCGTTATTAGACTCGGGGCTTTACACAATATGAGCGGTACTGTAAGAAAATCCCGTTTGCATCTGCTCGACAGCATAAGGGGACTGACCCTTTTTAGCATGATAATTTATCACGGCGTATGGGACATAGTAAATATCCTTGATGTAAATTGGCGGTGGTTCAGGTCAGATGCGGCTTTTATCTGGCAACAGAGCATCTGTTGGACATTTATTCTGCTCTCGGGCTTTTGTGTTCAGCTTGGCTCTAATCTTCTTAGGAGAGGGCTGTTGGTCTTTGGAGGCGGTGTCCTTATATCGGTAATTACCGTTTTACTTGTGCCCTCCTCTACGATAATCTGCGGAGTGCTCACCCTTATCGGCAGCTGTATGCTGTTATCAGCTCCCCTTAGCGGATTTTTAAGAAAAATCCCACCTGCTGTGGGAATTATATTAAGCTTTGTCCTCTTTATATTTACCCGCAACATAAACCGCAGGGTGTTGGGCTTTGGCAATTTTGATCTCCTTGTACTACCCGATTTTCTATACAAAAATGTTTTTACCGCATACCTCGGTTTTCCCCCTGCAGGATTTTTCTCAACCGATTATTTCTCACTCCTGCCTTGGGCGTTTTTATTCTTCTGCGGATATTTTCTCTTTTCAGAAGCTAACCGATACGGTTTAAACGAAAGGCTATTTTCTAAGGGTAGAATTCCTATGCTCAGTTTTATGGGCAGACACTCCCTTATAATCTATCTTCTTCATCAGCCCGTTTTATACGGGGTATGCCTTGGAATAGAAATGTTTAAATAAATAGCAGATATGCATTAATGCATATCTGCTATTTATTTAGAACTTGTCGATACTGACAAGCCAGTTTATTACCGTTTCAGCAGTCTCTTTCAGACATCCTTCCTCATAGGGCAGATTCATATCGGCAGCTCTGACCAGTTCTTCAAAGGTTTTTGTACCTGCACCATCTACAAAGGCAAGATATTTATTAAAGGCAGATTTCCAATCCTTTAAGGACTCTGCAAAGAACTGAAAAGCCACCGTCTGAGCCATACAGTAGTCGATATAGTAAAGCGGATAAAGATAAACATGAAGCTGATGCTGCCAGCCTGCGCCTCTGCCGTAGAAAGGCAGATCGGAAAGGTCGAGGTGGGGACGGTATTTTTGCTCTAAATCGAGCCAGACCTGATTGCGCTGTTCGGGAGTGAGCTCCTCATTTTCGTACATAATGTGCTGAAACTCGTCTATCATACAGCCGTAGGGGATGAAATTCAGGGCATCGGCAGCGTGGTAATATTCGTATTTTTGGGTCTCTTCCCCGAAAAATCTTTCGTGCCATGGGGCGGTTAAAAACTCCATAGACATAGAGTGAACCTCGCAGGCTTCAATTGTGGGAGAAATATAGTCGGGAATAATCCCCTTTCTTGCGGCGGTGAAGTAAGCCAGTGCGTGACCCGCCTCGTGGGTCAATACCTCTACATCCCCAGAGGTGCCGTTAAAGTTAGAGAAGATAAAGGGCGCCTTGTAGGCAGAAAATTCGGTACAGTAGCCGCCCGGTGCCTTACCCTCTTTTGACAGCAGATCATAAAGCTCGTTTTCCTGCATAAAGGTGATAAACTCGGCAGTCTGACTACTCATTTGCTTATACATATCAATTGCGGCAGCAAGTAGCTCATCCGAGGAGCATTTAGGATTAACATTACCCTCCTTGAACATAACGGCATTATCATAAAGGCAGATTTTATCGACACCAATGCGTTTTTTCTGCGCCTCCTTGAGGGTAGAAACAACGGGGACGATATGTGCCTTTATCTGGTCGCGAAAAGCGGCAACCTTTTCGGGACCGTAACAGTTTCTGCCAAGCCTGTCATAGCCCATTTGTATGAAATTTTTATAACCGAGAGTACGCGCCTGCTTGTTTCTGAGTTTAACAAGTTTATCATAAAGGGTATCGAACTCTTCGCGATGGTCTTCGAAAAACTGAGCATCCTTAAGGTATGCTTTTTTGCGAATTTCTCTATCGGCGTGGGTCTTATATTTAGTAAGCATAGGCAAAGGCAGTGTTTCCCCCTCCCACTCCACCTTAGCGGATGCGAAAAGCTTCTGATATTCCGACTGGAGCTTATTTTCCTCCGCCGCTAACTCGATTATTTCGGGGGAAAAGCATCTAACCGAGATTTCGGTGTTTTTAAAGAGCAGTTCACCAAAATGGGCGGTAAGCTCGGGTCTGAAAGGAGACACTAATAACGCCTTATTTATCTCCTGAAAAACATCGGTAACGGTGGGACCGACCTCATCGAAAAAGTCGTTTTCCCTATCGTAAAACTCGTCCTCGGTGTTTATGGTATGGCGCACATAGGCAAGAGAGCCCATTGTGGAATAGTTTTCGGATGCGGTGCAGACCTCCAAATAGGCAGAAATTACATCTTGGGCAGATTTTGCGTTTATTATTTGTTCTTTTAAAGCCTTAAGTTTAAGCTTTAGGTCCTCAATATTGGGACGGGTATATGGCATATCTTTAAATTTCATAGTGTTGCTCCTTTAACTAAGCGCCCCTCACCTAGAGGGGAGAGGGCCACAAAGTGGTGAGGGGATATTTTACGGTATATTCTTTTCTCGTTTTACCGTTGATATCCCTCCACCGCTAAAGCGGTCCCCCTCCCTTTAGGCAAGGGAGGCTATTCTTCATCAAGTCTTTGTTTTACTATTTCATCAACATAAAAACAAGCTTCTTTAAAGTTTCTGTTTATACATATATTCGGTATGCGAATAACAGTAAGATTTCGGCTTTCAATTTTTTCGGTTCTTATGTTATCCTTTATCATTGCTGTTTCTTCATAATGCTGAGAGCCGTCAAGCTCTATTACAAGCCGTGCATCGTGACAATAAAAATCTACAATATAATTATCAATAACCTTTTGCTTTAAAAAACGAACGGGGTAGTTCTTTAAAAAATCATACCACAAACGTTTTTCTTCTTTTGTCATATTTTTCCGTAGATTTCTTGCAAGGGTTGTAAGCTTGGAGTTGTGCTTTCTTTCCAAAAAATCACCTTTCTTATCACCGACGGTGGAGGGTTTAGAGCCTCCCTTGCCTAAAGGGAGGGGGACCACCGAAGGTGGTGGAGGGTTTAGAGCCTCCCTTGCCTAAAGGGAGGGGGACCACCGAAGGTGGTGGAGGGATATTTTTATTATACCACCATTTTCCATTTATTAAAAGTTTTTATTGTCTTTTGTTCCCCGATATGCTAAAATACATATTGCTCAGTCGGTTGGACGGCTGCGGGCGGAGTTTTACTACCGTCTGAGGAAAGTCCGGGCATCGCAGGGCAGGATAACGGCTAACGGCCGCCGAGGGTGACCTTAGGGAGAGTGCAACAGAGATATACCGCCGCTACGGCTTGTCTTACGACTTGATTGCGGTTTTCCGCAGCCCATAGCGGTAAGGGTGGAAAGGCGAGGTAAGAGCTCACCACGGGAATGGAGACATTTCCCGTCTGTAAACCCTATCCGATGCAACGCTAAGTGGGACTATACATCTGCCCGATGTGTCCCGAAAAGCGGCTTGAGCTTATTGGCAACAATAGGTCGAGATAGATGGTCGTCGGGGAGTTTTACTCCTACACAGAACCCGGCTTACAGACCGAGTGGGTACAAAAAAGAGAAGGCGAAAGCCTTCTCTTTTTTATATGTTAGTTAATTCTGCCGTAAAGAGGAAGCTCGGGAGCGTCCTTTTTAGGCTGACGGTTGGGGTCGGAAACGGGTGTAGCAGATCTGGAACTGCCTCTTCTGCCACCGCCTCTGCGGTCGTCACGGCGAGGAGGACGTCTGTCTCCACCCTCGGGGCTGATAACAACACGTCTGCCGCTTCCCTCTCCTACCGAGTTTGAAACAACACCTTCGATTTCCTGAACTGCTGTATGAATAATACGGCGCTCGTAAGGATTCATAGGCTCAAGTGTTCTGCTTCTGCCACTGCTTACTACCTGTGCAGAAACGCGTTTTGCAAGGGAAGTAAGGGTCTGCTCACGCTTTTCGCGGTAGTTTCCGATATTAAGGGTTACCTTCTGATAGCCGTTGCCTGTGTTTGCGGCAAGGGAGGTAAGGTACTGAAGTGCGTCGAGAGTCTCGCCTCTTCTGCCGATAACAACGCCCAGCTTTTCTCCGTCGAGCTGGAGATAGATAGCACCGTCTACTGTAGCGGCTGAAACCGACACGTTTTCACAGCCGAGACCTGTCATTACGGTCTTTATATACTCGGCAGCCTTTGCAGCACCGCTTCCCTTTTCGAGCTGCTCTGCAGGGATAAGCTCAAGCTCGGGAGTAGGCTCTTTAGTGTTTTCTTCTGCCTTTTTCTCGGGCTTTTTCTCAGCCTTTGCGGTTTTTTCCTTAGGCTCTGCCTTAGTTTCGGGCTTTGCTGCCTTCTTTTCAGCCTTTTGCTTTGCCGTTTTTTCGTCAGGACGCTCGATAAATGCCTTGACCTGAACCATTGAACCACCGAAAAGTCCTAAAATCTTCGGTTTATAGGTACTGTTTAAAACATCGTAGCTGATGTTGTCGTCATCTTTAAGTCTGTTTTCGGTAATAAGACCCATTTTTGCAGCTTCGGTAGCCTCTTTGATGTCTTTACCTTCTCCGATATATTCTTTTATCAAGGGTATTGCCTTCTTTCTTATTCTTAACTATTCGTCGGTGCTTTCTTTTACGCGTTTACCGATATATTTCTGCTCTTCCTCGTAGACCTTTATAATTTCTTTAGCGCGTTCAGCTGCTAGCATCTTCTGAGGTCCGTAAAAATACTGTATTCCTGTCTGTAAAAAGCCTGAAATAAGGCTTGAGCAAGCCCAATAGAAGCCCACACCGCCGGGAACGGTAAATCCGATAAAGAGGGAGATGAGGGGCATTGTAAGCATCATTCCGCCCATGCTCGGCGCATCGGGATTGATCTTCTTCTGCATCTTCATAGAGACAATAGAAGTCAGCATCTGTGCGGCAAAGGCTGCTATAGGAATGAGCCAGTTAAGCTCAAAGCCCTGAAAGATGTTGATTGTGAATTTTGGGGTCTGGGTAAGGTCAATTCCCCAAAGTGTGAAATCTATACTACCTATTTTATCAGCAATTTCGGTAGAAAGAGAGGGGTCTTTAGAAACTGCGTCGATAATGCTGAGCTCACGGGTATAGCTTCCGCTTTCCAGCCCTAAAGCCTCGGTAACCCTGCTTATGGTCTCGGCAGGAATCTTCATAAGATAGGTAAGGGGCTGTGTGATAAGATAGTAGATAGAAAACATTATGGGAAGACGGATAAGCATAGGAAGACAGCCGCCCGACATAGAAATATTTTCTTCCTGATAGAGCTTCTGCATTTCCTGACTGTAGCGCTGCTTATCGTCGCCGTATTTTCTTTTAATCTCGTCAAGCTTGGGCTTTACCCTCATCTGTCCAACCGATGCCTTCTGGCTTTTGATGGAAAGAGGAATAAGTGCCACATTGATGAATACGGTAAAAACGAAAACTGCGGCGGCAAAGCTGTTGCCGAGTATTCCCGAGAAGAAGTTAAGGATATAACTCAGGGGAATATTGATAATATTAAATAGCCATTCCAATTTATTCACCATCCGTATCAGACATCTGGGTCTGACGGCCTGTTATTTTTCTTTTTAAGCGGTACAGGATCGTACCCGCCCTTGCAAAGCGGATTGCACCGCAACACTCTGTAAATTGCAAGAAAAGTGCCCTTTAAGGCACCGTGCTCTCCAATAGCCTCTATTGCGTAGTTAGAGCAGGTTGGATGAAACCTACAACAGGGCATTTTTGTAGGAGATATGCTTTTTTGATAAAATCTTACTAAGCTGATAAGAAGTTTACGCATTTTCTTTTAAAATCTGTGCCTCGGCAAGCATAGCCCTCAGGTAGGCAGCAATGTCTGTACTTTTGGTTTTAAGAATGCGTGAGCGAGCCACCAAAACAAAATCGTAGCCCATAGAAATGTTGCCCACCGTTTCTGCAAAGGCAGCCGTGAGCAGTCTTTTAGCGCGGTTTCGTTCTACCGCACCGCCTATCTTTTTTGAGACGGTTATGCCGAGACGGATATTACCGCTGCGGTTTTTGAGCGCATAGGCTACGAACGCGGGATGAACAAAAGCTTCTCCGCGTCCGTAAATTCGTCTGAAATCAGAATTCTGTTTCAGTTTTTTAAAACAGTACATAAAGAATTAGTATGTGAGCTGCTTTCTGCCCTTTGCTCTGCGGCGGGCAAGTACCTTGCGTCCGTTGGCGGTAGCCATTCTCTTCATGAAGCCGTGTTCCTTCTTGCGATGAAGCTTCTTAGGCTGGTAAGTTCTTTTCATCTTGAACCCTCCTTTTTTTAGTATCGGCACTGTAAGGGGACAGTCTCCCTTATACATAGCCTATCAGTTTAAGATTATACTCCATATCCCACCCTTTTGTCAACAAGTTTTTTTGCGTGTTGACAGTATATTTCGGAGATGCTAATATATACACATATTATATATAGGAGGTTTTTTTAATGATAATCAAAGAAACTCTCAGCACAAGGGTGACCGAGGAATGCGACGTCTTAGTTTGCGGAGGCGGTTTTGGCGGAATCTCTGCCGCACTTGCAGCAGCCAGACAAGGCAAAAAGGTTATTCTTACCGAAAAACAGTTCCTTCTGGGTGGACTTGGCACAGCGGGAATTGTCACCATATACCTCCCTTTGTGCGACGGTTTGGGAAGACAGGTCTCCTTTGGCATTGCAGAGGAGCTTTTGCGCCTTAGCATCTCTATGGGTGCCGAAGCCAAATATCCCGAAAACTGGCTTGACAGTGATGATGCTTCTAAAAGAGGGGCTGAATACAAACGCTTTGAGGTTCGGTATAATCCTCAGCTTTTTGCAATTCTTGCAGAACAGCTTCTGCTGAAGGAGGGTGTGAAAATCCTCTACGGTACCTATGCTGTTGCCGCTTCGGTAAAGGAAGGAAAAATCGATGCTGTTGTTTTTGAGAACAAATCGGGTCGGTTCGGTATAAAGGCAGGTTCGGTAGTGGATGCCACCGGAGACTGCGATATAGCACTTTTTGCAGGTGCCCCCACCGAAACCTTTAAACAGGGAAACGTACTTGCCGCTTGGTACTATTCTGTAGGCAGTAAAGGCTATAAGCTTCATGGTCTGGGTGCCAGCGATATTCCCGACGAGGAAAAAACCGCTGAAAAGCAGGTTAAAACCCTTATTGACCGCAGATTTTCGGGCCTTGATGGGGAAGAACTCAGCGAACAGACGATACTTTCCCACTCCCAGACCCTTGCCGACATAAAAAGACTCCTCAGTACGGGAGAAGATATTATCCCCGTTACCGTAGCAACAACTCCACAGATAAGAATGACCCGACGCATTGTGGGAGAATATACTCTCGACACTAAGGAAATGCACACATATTTTGAGGATTCTATAGGTATGGTAGGCGACTGGAAAAAACGGGGTCCCGTTTACGAGATTCCCTTTAGAACACTCTACTCCAGGGAGATTAAAAACCTTATATGCGCAGGCAGATGCACCTCGGTTACCGACGGAATGTGGGATATTATGCGGGTTATCCCCTGCTGTGCCGTTACAGGCGAGGCGGCAGGTGTTGCGGCGGCTATGACCGACGATTTTTCTGAGCTGGATATTAAAAGGCTTCAGGCAGAGTTTAAGAAGAACGGTGTTGTTCTCCACGAAAATGACCTATGATTCAAAAGAGGCTGTCTGAGCATCTTAAGGAAAAATTCGGCTGCAAGGTATATAAACTCTCATTAGACGGCGGTATGACCTGCCCTAACCGTGACGGTAGTGTAGGTAAAAGAGGCTGTATCTTCTGCTCCGAGACAGGTAGTGGAGAATTTGCCGAAAGGTCCTGCGGAGATATAAGTGCTCAGCTTGAAAGGGCAAAATTGAGAGTCGCAAAAAAGGTCAAGGACGGTAAATATATTGCATATTTTCAGTCCTTTACAAACACCTATGCCGAAATCTCTTATCTGCGAAAAATATTTTTTGAGGCAATAGCTCCCGACGATATTGTGGGACTTGCCATTGCGACCCGTCCCGACTGTCTGCCCGACGAGGTTATAGAGCTTTTAAAGGAAATAAACGCAATAAAGCCGCTTTGGGTAGAGCTTGGTCTGCAGACCGTAAGTGATAAGACCGCAGAATATATACGCCGTGGCTATAAGACCGAGATTTTCGATAAGGCGGTAATGCGTCTTAAAGACGCGGGAATTGAAACGGTTGCCCATATGATAATAGGGCTTCCTCTCGAGTCTGCCGAAGACTGCATTGCTACTGCCAAACATATTTGTGACCTTGGGGTAAACGGAATAAAATTCCACCTGCTTCACATAATTAAGGGCACCGACCTTGAAAAAGAATATCTTGAGGGTCGGGTAAAAGTGCTTTCTTTAGAAGAATATACCGACATACTTAAAAAGTGCATCGCGGTACTAAGGAAGGATATTATTATTCACCGTCTTACGGGTGACGGCGACAAGAAAACCCTTGTAGCTCCCTTATGGAGCGGGGATAAAAAAAGAGTTTTAAATTATATAAACAATGCCTTGAGTAATATTTGATAAAATAGATATGGCTACGCTAATCAAAGCGTAGCCATATTTTTTGCCTGAATTTGCGGTATCTCACGGCGGCACCAAGGCACCGCCCTACTGTATATTTGTTTTGAGTATTATAGATGTAATGTTAGGGTGTTTACTGCAGTGGGGTTTTTATTTTATAAATTTGTCTATTGCGTCACCGAGGGCTTCGATAGCCTTCATATCCCCGTGCTCTACCGCTTCTACTACGCAGCTGTCGATATGATTTTTAAGTATAACCTTGCCCGTATTGTTAATTGCCGCCTTTACGGCAGCAAGCTGAATTAAAACATCCGAGCAATCGGCATCCTTTTCCACCATATCCTTAACCTTTTCGAGATGACCGACAGCGCGGGAAAGACGGTTTATTACCGCCCGTTTTTCCTCTTCGGTATGGATATGCTGATGACCGTCGTGGGTATGAATGTTGCTCATTTTTTCTCCTGCTTTTTTGATACTACATTTATGGGGGCACCGTCAAGCCAACCCTTTATACAGTCCACCGTTATGCCCAGAAGCTTAATTCTTGTAGACATTGGCGCCCATGCGGCATGGGGTGTGATGACTATATTATCCACACCCTTTAAAACACAGTTTCTCATAGGCTCTACCGTAATAGCGTCAAGGGCTGCACCACCGAGCTGACCGCTTTCTACCGCCGCTTTAAGGGCATCCTCATCCACAAGTCCGCCACGGGCGGTGTTTACGAGCAGAGCACCCCTTTTGCATTTTTTGAAGGCTTCTTCGTCCATCATAAGTCGGGTCTCCTCAGTAAGAGGACAATGCAGGGAAATAATATCACTCCTGCTGAGCAGTTCTTCAAAGGAGACGAATTCGGTCTCGCCGTCGGGCTTGGGGGTGCGGGTATAAGCTATTACCCTCATATCAAAGGCTTTTGCAAGTTTTGCCACCCGCTGACCGATATGGCCGTAGCCTACGATACCAATCGTCTTGCCTGCAACCTCATCTGTGGGGTAATCGTAAAGGGTAGTAAGCTCACTTTTATCCCAGACGCCTGCCTGAACGGCGGCGTGATAGCTTGCAATCTGATTATAGTGGTTAAGTATAAGTGCCAGAGTGTGCTGGGCTACGGCATTTGTGGAATAGTTTCCCGCATTGCAGACTGTTATCCCTTTTTCTGCCGCATACTTCACATCTATGGTGTTAAATCCCGTTGCAAAAAGTCCTATATATTTAAGGTTTTTACAGGCGTCCATTACCTCTTTGTCTATGATCAGTTTATTCAGCAAAATTATGTCCGCATCGCCTATACGCTCTATCACCTGATGCTGTTTTGTCGTGTGATAGAGAACGACCTCGCCGAACTGCTTATACACATCCAAGGACAGTCCGCCGGGAGTCATTACCCCTGCTTCAAGAACAACTATTTTCATTTTTCTTTTTTATCTTATGCTTACTACCGTCGGGCTCTACCACTGTGATAGAGCCAAGCTGACTCTCTAAGCTTGCCTTAAAGCCGTTGATGTATTTTATGCGAAGCTCTTTCTGTTCTGCCTTTTCGGTCTCGGTAAGGCCCTCGGTTTTGGATTTTCGGGCAAGTTCGTTTATTCTGTCAATATCTTTTTGGGTTATCATAATTCTCTCCGTCAAACTATAATGAGGCGGCTGATAACCGCCCCTTGCTTATTAAATTATATCTCTTTTCTGCCTTCGAGAGCACGCTGCAAGGTTACCTCGTCGGCATATTCAAGGTCACCGCCCACAGGAATTCCGTATGCGAGGCGGGTGATTTTAATATCCATAGGCTTTATAAAACGGGAAATGTAGCTTGCCGTTGCCTCACCCTCTACGGTGGGGTCGGTAGCCATTATTACCTCTTTTACACTTCCGTCCGAAAGACGGGCGAGAAGCTCCCTTATTTTGAGCTTTTCGGGACCCACCCCGTCAAGAGGAGATATTACTCCGTGGAGAACGTGGTATACCCCTTTATACTCCCGTGTGCGCTCGAAAGCCAACACATCCTTGGGGTCACTTACCACGCAAACGGTAGATTTATCCCTTGCGGGGTCGGCACAAACGCTGCAAAGGTCACTGTCGGTAAGGGACTGACAGGTTGGGCAAAAATGAATTTTACTGCGCGCCGAGGTGAGAGCCGATGCAAAGCGGGCGGCATACTCCTCGGGGGCGGTAATTACATAAAAAGCCAGACGCTGTGCGGTTTTTTTGCCTATTCCGGGCAATTTTTCAAACTGCGCCGTAAGTTCGTTTAAAGATACTATGCTGTATGCCATATCAGAACATACCGGGCATTCCTGGGAGGTTAAGGCCGCTGGTGAGTGCACTCATTTCCTTTTCGCTGGTGGAAGTGGCAGTGCCGATAGCCTCATTTACGGCTATTGTGATGAAATCTTCCAGCATCTCGGGGTCACCGTCGCACTCTTCGAGGGCTTCGGGCTTAATTTTAACAGACTTTACCTCGTGCTTGCCGTTTACGGTAACCGTTACCATATCACCGCCTGCAGAGGCTGTGTATTCGCGCTCGTCAAGCTCTGCCTGCAGGGTAGCCATATCCTCCTGCATCCGCTGAACCTTTTTGAGCATCTGCTGCTGACTCATTCCGCCGTTTGCGTTAGGAATTCTTACTTTCATTTATCTTAGTCCTTTCGGTTTAGTTATTAGGTATATCATACTGCTTTAGCTTTTGTGCCAAAGCCTTTAAGGGGTCATTTGAATCGTCAGAGGAGGCAGCTTTATAGGGTCCGAGCTTATAGGTCTGACCCAGCACCAATTCTGCCGCTTTTCTTATGGCGTCGCGATAGGTGGAATTAGAACCGTTTATCATAGTTCTGAACATATTGTTGGGAGCATCGATAAGCAGATACTGACCCTTTATAAAGGCGCGAGAGCCATTAAGCACACCATATATCGGCGGACAGGAGACCGACAGGGTCTTAAGCACCTCGCTCCACTCTGCCACAGGCGAATCCTCTGCGATTTTCTCTCTACCGACAGTGTTTTCTTTCTGTGCAGAAGCAGGGTACTCCTCCTCAGGCGGAGGTATCTCCTCGTCGACGGAAGCGTTGACGCCGACTTCGGTTTTCGTCTTCTCCTCTGTTTTGACTGTCTCTGTCTCTTTAGCGACTACAACCCTTTTAGGTGCTCCAAGCTCCAACGCACGCAGTCGTTTCTCCAAAGACTGTATATCAGTGCAAAGCTCGGGTGTGCAGAGCTTTATAACCGTCATTTCAAGCACACTGCGACGGTTTGCGCCCTGCATAGAGGATATACATTCGGATAGCATAGAAAGACAGCGCATAATGTCCTTTATATCAAAGGCGGCTGCCTTTTGCCTATATATTTCCATCTGATTTTCCGAGCAGACCACAGGCTTTTTATCGGCAGATACGGTTTTTACTATCATAATATCGCGGAAATGCGCCGACAGGTCGTTTGCCAGACGGAGCATATCCACCGAGCCACTGTGAAGCTCATCTATAAGGGTGAGTGCCTTTGAGGCGTCTCCGTTTATTATAGCATCCGAAAGCTTGTTTAAATAGGCGTGTCCCGACATACCGCAGACATCGGTAACAACCTCCTCGGTAATATCCTTGGAGACTGAAACGCAAAGGTCAAGAATAGAGAGAGCATCACGCATACCGCCGTCTGCTGCAGCGGCAATGAGTGTGGCAGCCTGAGGCTTAACAGAAAAGCCTTCTTTTTCGGCAATATAGTTTATTCTCTCGACTATCTTTTCGGGCTCGATACGCTTAAAGTCAAAACGCTGACAGCGGGAAAGAATGGTTGCGGGAAGCTTGTGCACCTCGGTGGTGGCAAGGATAAAGATAGCGTGCTCGGGCGGCTCCTCAATAGTTTTAAGAAGGGCATTAAACGCCGCGATAGAGAGCATATGCACCTCGTCGATGATGTAAACGCGGTATTTAAGCTGACTTGGAGTGAATGCAACCTGCTCACGAAGAACCCGCACATCGTCGACACCGTTATTCGAGGCGGCGTCAAGCTCTACAATATCGGTAGCCTCTTCCTCTGCAACAAGACGGCATGCCTCACACTTAAGACACGGGTCTCCGTCACTGGGAGAAAGACAGTTTACAGCCTTTGCAAGGATTTTTGCGCAGCTGGTCTTACCTGTGCCTCTGGTTCCCGTAAAAAGATAGGCGTGGGAAATTTTACCCTGTGAGAGCTCTCCCTTAAGGGTTTCTACAATATGGTCCTGACCGTAAACATCTGAAAAGGTCTGCGGTCGGTATTTTCGGTACAGTGCTTTATAGCCCATTATTACCTCCGAAAAGTTATTAAAAAAATCTGTGTGATGGGGCGTACGAATGAACCGATTGACTGCGGCGCACAGAAGTGACCGTTTAATGCTGCTCGGTTCCCCGCCTGACATGATTCACGGTACTCTGTCGCACAGGACCAGCCCATTCGCACACCTCATCACACAGACAAAGCCTGCTATTGCTAACAGATATTATAATATATAATTCAATTTATTACAAGAGTTATTTTTATTTACTTTGTGTTCATTAAAAAAATGTTGTATATTGGACGGAAGTTTGGTACAATTACTTTGTTATATAAACTACAAAATGGAGGAATTTTTTATGAAATGTCTTAAAACCGCAGAGCTCTTTGATTTTTCCCGCACTATGGCAGGTCCTTATCTTGAAAAAACTATCTATCCTTTTGAAATACTTAAACACATTTCAAACATTATTATGGAGCTTGGAGAAAAGCTCGACCCCGAAAAATTTGACAAAATAGGGGAAAATGTGTGGATAGCAAAGGACGCTACCGTTGCACCTACCGCATATATAAACGGACCCTGCATAATCGGCAGTGGTACCGAGGTGCGCCACTGCGCCTTTATACGCGGCAGTGCACTTATCGGGGAGGGCTGTGTTATCGGCAACTCCACCGAGCTTAAAAATGTAATTATTTCCGACTGTGTTCAGGTGCCCCACTACAACTATGTGGGAGATTCGGTGCTGGGCTACAAGTCCCATATGGGGGCTGGCAGCATCACCTCTAATGTAAAATCCGATAAGACTCTGGTTGTTATAAAGACTGATGAGGAAAAACTCCCCACAGGGCTTAAAAAGGTCGGCGCCTTTTTGGGTGATTTTGTAGAGGTCGGCTGCGGCAGTGTTCTTAACCCAGGTACGGTGATAGGCAGAGGCGCTTCGGTTTATCCCCTTTCCTCGGTGCGCGGCTCTGTTCCCAACAACGGTATCTACAAAAAGCAGGGCGAAATTGCACAACGCGTATAATCAGGTGTGTTATGGAGCTTTGGGATATAATGAATGAGGACGGAATCGTTACGGGCAAAACCGTAGTGCGAGGCCGTACCTGTCTTAAAAACGGAGAATATCACCTTGTGGTGCACATCTGGGTAATATCCTCCGACGGAAATTTTCTGATACAAAGAAGAAGTGAAAAGCGTAAGCTGATGCCCGGAGAATGGGCGGCTACGGGCGGTTCTGCCATTTCAGGAGAGAATTCTATTACTGCCGCTGCAAGAGAGCTGCAGGAAGAACTTGGCATAAAGGCTCCCAAGGGTACTTTAAAGCTTATGGGCAGACTTAAACGCCGAAACTCCTTCCTTGATGTTTGGTTTATAAAATGCGATGCCGATATTTCCCGTCTGCGTCTGCAAAGAAGTGAGGTTGCCGAGGTCAAATGGGTTACCCCCGATGAGCTGAGGGTTATGATAGACCAGCGTCAGTTTCACAACTACGGCAGGGAATATTTTAAGGCTGTGCTTGAATATGCCGAAAAAATGCACAAATCCTTTAAGGAGCAAAATGTATGAGTTTAGATATTAAAGGACAGAAGTGTGCTATCTGCACCTCTTACCTTTTTCCTGAGGACGATACCGTCTACTGTCCTACCTGCGGAGCACCCCACCACCGCGACTGCTATAACACCGTCGGTCATTGCGGTATGGAGGAGCTTCACGGGACAGAGGGTCAGTATAAACCTCCTGTGACCAAGGAGACCCCCGAAAAAGGTGAGAAGCCTCCCGTTTATACCGAGGAGACTGCAGAACACAAATGTCCCTCCTGCGGACAAAAAATGTCGGCTCAGGACCGTTTTTGTCCCCGGTGCGGTACTCCTGCAAACGGACAGCTTCCCTTTCAGGGATTTTCACCCTTTCAGAGAACGGTGGAGATAAAAGACGACACAAGGCTTGACGAAAACCTTACAGCCTTGGAAGCAGCAAAAATCGTTCGGGTAAACCCCTTCAGATACGTTCCTAAATTTCTTGCCCTCACAAAGGAGCGTAAAACCTCCTGGAACTGGGCGGCTTTTCTTATGCCGGGGGTATGGTTTGCCTACCGCAAAATGTATCTTCAAAGCTTCGTTTCTACCGCCCTTATGATAATGACGCTGGTATTTAATGTGCCCTTTAATCTTGCTATAATGCAGCTTCCCACCCCCGAAAGCTCGGTACAGACCGCACTGCAGATGGGCGAATACTATGCCCAGTACCTCGGTGAGATAGGTATGCTTCCTCTCGTTTTAGCCCTCGTGGGTATGGTGCTTAGCATTGTTATACGCATTTTTTGCGGAATTTTCGGTGATTGGATGTACAAAAATCGTGTTATAGAGGTTGCCGAAAGGCTCCGTAGCTCCGAAAACCCCGAAGAGGACGAGAGAAGGCTTACGGGAACAAGCTTTTTAGGCTTTGCGATTGCTTTTTTTGCCGTTGAATTTATACCCTCGCTGATTTCGATGTTTATACTATAGGATAAAAAGATAATGGAAAAGAAATGTGTTAAATGCGCCAGACTTAGCGCGGAGCATTTTACCTACTGCCGATATTGCGGTGCTACCCTGCCCGTTGTCGACAGAGACCCCCGTTTTATCGTGGAAGATGATGCGTCTTACAGTGAGGGGGAGGACTGCACTGCAATAAGCCCCAAGGATTATGAATACTATATAGGACCAAACTCAGATAAAATATCTGAAGTTTTCGATAGTATCTCTGATACGGGAAGCAAGACATCTTGGTGCACTCCCGTTTTTCTGCTTGGTCTGCTCTTTGGCTTTTACGGAATTTCTGCTTGGTTTTTCAGCCGCAAACTGAACAGGTTAGCCTTTTGTTTTCTGTTTGCAGGTATTTTTCTCACCGTAACCGATACCGTAATAAACCGACAACTGAACGCCGAGCTTTTCAGCCTTTTTGGAAGTTTTTTCAGCGGTAACGGCTCGACTCTCAGAGATGTATATTCTGTTGCTACCCTTTTTTCGGGCATATCGGAATACTTTTATTTAAAATTTTCTGTTTCCTCATTTTTCGGCACGGTATTTTCTTTTATTGCGTCATTCTTCGCGCTGGGGAGCTATAAAACTAAGGCTGACCGAGACATTCTGCGCATAAAAACCGCCCACACCGAGGAGGATAGCCTTTCGCTTGGTGTGAAGCTCAGACGTGCGGGGGGTAGAAAAATTCTGCGCGCGACAGTTCCCTTTGCTGTGGGAGCCGTCGCAAATATTCTATCCTTTGCGGGGACCGTTTTAATATGAATAAATACACCACTCTGCTTTTCGACGCAGACGAAACACTGCTCGATTTTATTTCTGCCGAAGCTATGGCAATACAGTCGGTATGTAACGATTTTTCCATACCCTACAGCGAGGAGCTGCGCCGACTTTATTCGGGGATAAACGCCGCCCTCTGGAAACAGCTTGAAAAAGGGCTTGTTACCAGAGATATTATAAAAATAAGACGATTTGAGCAGTTACTCGAGGCTACAAGCATTTCTGCCGACCCAAAAAGAATCTCGGATGCTTACGCTGAAGCACTTTCCCATTACGGAATGGTACTAAACGGTGCCATTGAGCTTTGCCAAACCCTCTCACCCCATTTCGATATGTATATCGTTACAAACGGTACCGCTCATATTCAGAGGCGCAGACTCGCAGTTTCGGGTCTTCTCCCCTACTTCAGCGGTGTGTTTATCTCTGAGGATGTGGGCAGCCAGAAGCCTGAAAAAAAGTTTTTTGACCACGTTTTTGCTAACATTCCCGAAAAGGACAAAGAAAAAATCTGTATAATCGGTGACAGTATGTCCTCGGATATACTGGGCGGAACAAATGCAGGTATTGATACTTGTTATTATGCTCCCGAAACGGCAAATAAGGTCTACACCCCCACTTATACCGCACAGAGCTTCGCAGATATTTTGAAAATATTTTTAAAAGAAGGCTAAAAATGCAAACCACCGATAAAAAGACCTTAAGACGAAAACGCATACTCGGTATCGCCTCTCTTGCGGCGGTACTGGGTATTTTTTGTCTTTTGTCCTATTTTGTGGTCTACCGATTCTTTTCAGGGGAAAGCTCCGCCGATAATTTCACCGAATTTATAGAGAGTTACGGCTGGGCAGGAAGATTTGTCGCTTTGGGAATTCAGTTTTTACAGGTCTTTGTTGCCATAATCCCAGGTGAATTTGTTGAGGTAGGTCTGGGTCTGGCTTTCGGTGCAGTAGAAGGTAGTATTATCTGCCTTGTGGGCGTGGGACTTGCCTCTGCTCTTGTTTTCACCCTTGCTAAAATATGGGGAGTAAAGCTTGTTGAGCTTTTTGTAGAGCGGGAAAAAATAGACAATCTAAGGATAATAAACAGTGAAAAAAAGCTTAACACCCTTGTTTTTGTGCTATTTCTGGTCCCAGGCACACCAAAGGACCTGCTGACCTACATAGTACCCCTTACACGAATGAAGCTTTCGGAATTTTTGTTTATATCTATGATAGCGAGAATTCCCTCGGTGCTCTCTTCAACAATAGGGGGAGATTTCTTCTCCCGTGGAAAATATTTAGAGGGGATAATCCTTTTTATAGTTACGGGAATTGTTAGCATTATCGGTCTTTTTGTTTATAAAAAGCTACTTGCTAAATACCATAACAGAAAAACTAAAATGAAGAAATGAGGTCAAAGCACAAGGCTTTGACCTCATTTTTTATTTTATAAGCTCTTTTACTGTTTCTGCGGCAAGGAGAAGTCCTGCGGCAGCAGGAACGAAAATTGCACTTGCGGGGGCAGGGCGGTTGCCCTTAAGCTCCCCTGTAGGCTCGGCGGTAAAAGGCTCTTCGTCCGACCAGACGACCTTTACCTCTTCTATTCCCCTTTTTCTAAGCTCCTTCCGCATAATACGGGCTAAAGGACAGCCCTGTGTTTTAGCGATATCCGAAACCCGAAGCTTTGTTATATCCAGTTTGTTTCCCGTTCCCATACAGCTTATAACATGAACATTTGCCGCCTTTGCTCTGCCGATTATCTCAAGCTTTGCCGTAACGGTATCTACCGCGTCAATTACGGCGTCAAACTCGGTCATATCTATGCTGTCGGCATTATCGGGCAGATAGAACATCTCGTGACAGATAACTTTAGTTTCGGGAGATATTGACCTTGCGCGGAGCAGTGCCGCATCGGTTTTTGAGCTATCTACCCTATCCAAGGTGGCAAGAAGCTGACGGTTAAGGTTTGTGACCGACACGGTATCGTGGTCGAAAACATCTATTCTGCCTACTCCGCTTCGAAGCAGAGCCTCAAAAGTGGCTGAGCCTACTCCGCCCAGTCCGAAAAGGGCAACGCGGGAGGCTTTGAGTTTTTGGAGCGCATCTTTACCGAGAAGTGCCTCGGTACGGGAGAAAATTTCACTCATTATTTCACATTTACCTTTTTACAGATTTGCGATAAAACGCATTTTTCACAGTATGCCTTACGGGCGGTGCAAACCGCTCTGCCGTGAAGCACTGTGCGGTGGCAGAAATTATTGGATTCTTCGGGAGGAAGCACTGCGCGAAGCTCCTTTTCCACCTTAAACGGATCTTTAGCGGTGGTAAGGCCCAGACGGTTGACTATTCTTATGAAATGGGTATCGGTGACCACTGCAGGCTTACCGTAAACATCGCCAATGACAAGATTTGCAGTTTTTCTGCCTACACCTGATAGTGTGGTCAGCTCCTCAATAGTGTCGGGAACTCTACCGCCAAAACGCTCGGTGATGCCCTTGCCTATTGCTATAAGGTCTTTTGCCTTGGTTTTATAAAGTCCGCAGGATTTTATATGCTCTTCTACCCTTGAAAGCTCTGCCTCAGCCATTGCCTTTGCTGTGGGAAATTCAGCAAAAAGGGCAGGGGTAACAAGATTTACTCTGGCATCTGTACACTGAGCCGAAAGCCTTGTTGCCACAAGAAGCTGAAAAGGGTCTTTATAGTCGAGGGAGCATATTGCATCGGGATATTCCGCTTTAAGCAGCTCTACAGCCCTGTTTGCGCGTTCTTTTTTTGTCATGCTACGTTAAGCCTCATATCTCCGTTTTTAATCCAGCCTGCCTTACGCATACCCTCACTAACAGCAAGTGCAATAGCCCCTGGGAGGATAACCTGCATAAGAATTATGAGCAGGAGGGCTATTACAGGCTCTGTTCCTCCTGCGGTCATAGACATATAGGTCTCAAAGGGACCGACAAGACCTGATGTGCCCATTCCCGAGCCGATTGCCGAGCTTGTCATTTTAAGCACCGCCGAGGAGACAGGACCCAGAATTGCACTGGATATTATGGCAGGAAGCCAGATAAGGGGTCTTCTGACGATGTTGGGCATCTGAAGCATAGAGGTGCCTATTCCTTGTGCGATAAGTCCACCCCATTTATTTTCTCTGAAGGAGGCAACGGCGAAGCCCACCATATTACAGCAACAGCCTATAACTGCGGCACCTGCCGCAAGGCCCGAAAGACCGAGTGATACGCCGATAGCGGCTGAGGATATGGGAAGAGTGAGGCAAATGCCCATTACCACTGAGACAATTATACCGCCGATTATGGGGCTTTCTGCCACATTCTGATTGACAATACCCCCTATCCACGCCATCAGACGGGAAATAGGAGGACCTGCAAGGAAGCCTGCTGCCGAACCGAGGAGAATGGAAACAAGAGGGGTTATTATTATATCCACCTTAGTTTTGCCTGAAACGAGACCGCCAAGCTCAACAGCAACATAAGCTGCGACAAAAGCACCCAGAGGCTCACCCGCAGCTCCGAAAACAAATTTTTCGAAATTGGGGAAGGCTCCCACAATACCTGCAACAGCTGCCGAAACGGTAACAAGAGGCGATGCGCCAAGCTTTGCGGCAACACCCACGCCGATTCCTGCCCCCGTTACGGTTTTTGCAAAGGAGCCGATTGTAGTAAGGTAACCGCCTATAGTACCGTCGATAAGTCCGCCAATCTGAGAAATTATAGTGCCAATGATAAGGGTAGCAAAAAGGCCTGCAGCCATACCCGAAAGTCCGTCAATAAAAAGACGGGAGAAAAACTTTTTCAATTTATAGTATCTCCTTATTAAAATTGTTTTCTATAATAATAGCACTTTTTATCACAAAAAACAATATAACAAGTTGAAAAAATAAGGATTTCGTTGTATAATGCCACTTATGAGGTGATTCTTTTGGTTAAAATATATTTGGTGAGACACTGCGAAGCCGAGGGAAACAAAGCAAAGATATTTCAGGGCTATACCGACTGCGATATAAGTGACACAGGTGCCCGTCAGCTTGAATTTTTAAAAAAGCGTTTTCGTGATATTCAGATTGACAAAGCAATTTCCAGTCCTCTTATAAGAGCATACAAAACCGCAGTTGCTGCGGTGGACGGCAAGGGACTTGATATAATCTACGATAAAGATTTTATTGAGATGGACGGAGGTTTCTTAGAGGGAATGCCCTTTGCAAAGATATTTTCCGACTTCAGAGAATTAGAGGATGCCTGGATAAACGAACCGCAGAATTTTGCTACCAAGGACGGAGAGAGTATGCGCGAGGTTTATGAGCGTGTAAAAAAGGCAATTCACAAGGTTGCCGAGGACCCCGAAAACGAGGGTAAAACCCTGCTTATCGCAACCCACGGTGCAGTAACCAGAAATCTGCTTTGCTATCTTATTTACGGGGATATTGAAAAGCTTAATTCTGTGCCCTGGGCTAACAACACCGCCGTTTCTCTTATAATCTATGATGACGGAAAATTCAGTGTAGAATACGCAAATGACGATTCTCATATTCCGCAGGAATTTATGCCTTCGGATGTTACAAAGCTTTGGGAAAAAGAGGAAAACTAATGAAAATAATGAGTGTAGATTTAGGAAAAGCCCGCACAGGAATTGCCCTTAGCGATGCTACAGAAAGTTTTGCCTTTCCAAGCTGTGTTATTACAGAATATAACGAGGATAAAATGGTCTCTAAGGTCTGCGAAAGAGCAAAAGAGCTGGGCGCCGAGCTTATAGTAGCGGGTCTTCCTAAAAATATGGACGGAAGCGAGGGCTTTCGCGCCGAGGAGTGCCGTGCCGCCGCCAAAAAAATTGCCGACCTTTCGGGAATAGAGGTTGTTATGTGGGACGAAAGGTGCACAACCGTTTCGGCACACACCGTACTGAGTATGAACGACACCCGAGGTAAGAAGAGAAAGCAAACGGTGGACGCGGTAGCCGCCGTAATGATTTTGGAAGATTATTTAAGCTATAGAAAAAACAGCAGATAAAAAATAACGGCAGTTCGCTGCCGTTATTTTTTATTCCTCTTTGCTTTTTTCATTTATCTTTTTGCTTTTTTCTTCTGAAAAGCCTTCGGTGCTTTCCTTCATAAACATAATTTTTACTGTCATAAGAATAAGCTTTATGTCAAGCAAAAATGAATAGTTCTGAATATACATAAGGTCGAGCTGAAGCTTATCATAGGGTGAGGTGTTATACTTTCCGTAAAGCTGAGCATAACCTGTAAGACCACCTTTGAGCTTAAGTCTGTAGACAAACTCGGGAATATCTTCGGAATACTGTTTTGTGTGTTCCACACGCTCGGGTCGGGGACCTACAAGACTCATATCACCTACCAGAATATCAATAAGCTGAGGAAGCTCGTCAAGACGGGTTGCTCTGAGCACCCTGCCAACAGGGGTTATACGTGGATCGCGTTCCTCTGCAGGACGAACTCCGTACTTTTCGGCATCCACAACCATACTGCGGAATTTGTGTATTTTAAAGACCTTTCCGCCTATAGTGCTTCTGTCCTGACGGAAGAAAACGGGTCCGCCGTCATAGAGCTTAATAGCCAGAGCCGAAACGAGGAAAAAGGGTGAGGTTATTATGAGCAAAAGAGCAGAAACTATGATATCAAGTCCACGCTTTAATACCCTTTGCTCGAAGGTAAGACCTATATTACGATATAAAAGAAGTGGTGTGTCGAAAAGGTGAAGACTTTCTGCCCCTCTTACCAAAATATCCGAAACCTTGGTTGTGGTGTAGGTTCTGATATCGTTTTCAAAACAGATTTTAAGTATCTTGTTACGCTGTTCTGAATGTACATCATAAATAATTACGCTGTCGTAATTTTTAATACTTTCTTCCAGCTTGCTGATACCTGCCGAAACATGAACAATGTCGCTTACCACAAACTTATCTTTTCGGGCTTTTATTTTCATAAGAAATTCCTCAGGAGAATACGAATCGTAAATGAGGATGGTTTTCTTGGCGGGGAATATCTTCTTCATCAGCCAGTTTCCGCCGAAAATGAGTATAAGTATTACGCCCACATCCGCCAGTACGGTATAAAGCAGAGGCAGTACGGTAACAAACTTTGCCGCCATAAGCACTATCTGGAGATAGATAATAAAAGCGGTAGCAAGTGTTGCCAGTATCTGGGCGATGACAAGATTTGTTCGCCGATATGTTCCGTATTTAAGTCCGTCGAAGGAGTTAAGGAAAATGCTAAACAATATCACATACACAAGATAGAAAAACCAGTTTCCCTTCTGAACAAAGGGCACAACGATATAGTTATTGTATTCAGATACCCAGGCGTAGGCAAAAATTAGGGTCTCTGCCGCAACAAGCATTACCGCAAACATTGAGCGTAATAATTTTTTAAACTGCTCATTCTTCTTTTTCACATCGTCACTTCCTAACTGAATTTTTCGATTATTGCATCAGCAATACGTTCACTAGCGTGTCCGTCGCCGTAAGGGTTGGACGCCTTGCTCATTCTCTCATATTCTGCCTTGTCGGTGAGCAGACGCATTGTCTCGTTATAGATGGTTTCTGCATCAGTACCGACAAGCTTTAAGGTTCCCGCATCGATTCCCTCGGGACGCTCCGTAGTGTCGCGAAGAACGAGTACGGGTTTACCCAGAGAGGGGGCCTCCTCCTGAATTCCGCCGCTGTCGGTAAGGATTATATGAGAAAGGTTCTGGAAATTGTGGAAATCGAAAACCTCAAGAGGCTCGATAAGCTTAACACGGTCGCAGTCACCGAAAATTTCATCAGCGGCGGCGCGTACAAGGGGATTTTTATGGATGGGATAAATTACCTTTATTCCCTCTACCTCATCAAGCACTCTGCGAATACCTCTGAAAATATTTCTCATAGGCTCACCGAGATTTTCTCTTCTGTGGGCGGTGAGAAGTATCATTTTATCATCCTCGAGCCACTCAAGCTCAGGGTGGGTATAGCCCTCATCCACAGTGGTGCTCATAGCATCGATAGCGGTGTTACCTGTGATGTATATCTTGCTGTCGTCGATATTTTCCTTTAAGAGGTTTGCACGGGAAAGCTCGGTAGGAGCAAAGTACATATCGGTCATACAATCGACCATCTGACGGTTCATTTCCTCGGGATAGGGGGAATATTTATTGTAGGTGCGAAGCCCCGCCTCAACATGGCCGATAGCAACCTGATTATAAAATGCGGCAAGTCCGCCTGCAAAGGTGGTGGTGGTATCGCCGTGAACAAGCACAATGTCGGGCTTTGCCTCTTTTAAAACCGCGTCTACACCAAGCAGTGCGCGGGTGGTGATGTCGGAGAGAGTCTGACCCTGCTTCATAATATCGAGGTCGTAATCGGGAGTGATTTTGAAGGTTTCAAGCACCTGATCCAGCATCTCTCTGTGCTGAGCGGTAACGCAAACAATACTCTCGATTTCTTCCCTTTTTTCAAGCTCCTTTACAAGGGGTGCCATTTTTATTGCCTCGGGACGGGTTCCGAAGATGCTCATAACCTTAATTTTTTTCATTTTCTCTGCTCCAGACAAATTATTTTTTTAGTTTAAGTAAAAACTTAATATTACTGTTATAAAAACGCTTGATTCGGGACGGCTCTTTAAGGATGCGGTAAAGCCATTCGAGATTGTGGTCTATAAAGAATTTCGGTGCACGCGTCTTGGTTCCGCTGAGCACATCGAAGCTTCCGCCGACACCTACGAAAATTCCCTTATTGAAGTCTTTCAGGTGCTTATAAATAAGCTTTTCCTGTGCAGGAATTCCAAGAGCTACAAGGACAATATCGGGTCTTTTTGCCTTGATTTCCTCGAAAACGGCATCCTTGTTGTCAACATAGCCATTTACTGCGCCCACAACACTGAGTCCCGAATATTTTTCCTCTACAACACCGCACAGCGCATCGATTACCTCTTGCTTTGCGCCAAGGAAAAATGCAGTTTTATTAAGCTCGCTGCCGTACTCCAAAAGCTTTTCGGCAATATCCACACCGGGTATACGCTCGGCAATATCCATACCGATTTTTTTAGCGCCCTTTACAATGCCTATTCCGTCGGCAACAACGGTGGTAGCCTCGTCGAGAAGAAGTTTTTCTACCTCGCTGTCCTTTTCACCAAACATAAAGGCTTCGGGATTGGCGGTAACTATGAACATTCTTTCCTCTCTCGACAGCTTGTCCCGAACTAAAGAAAGAAAGTCTTGTCGGCTTCCTTTGTAAATTTTCTTAAAAAATCTGATCATTTGTCGTCTCACTTTTATTTTTTAATCTGCTGATTCCGTCATTCAAAAGAACCATAATTATTGCAAGGAATATTGAAAAATTTGTATAAATAAAGGTATACCCTGCATACCAACTGATAAAGAAGAACATCGAGAATCCCTCAAACAGGCACAGTGTCATAATATCCATCTTAAACAGTCTTCTCAAAATTATGAAGGCTGACCTGAACCACAATATCATCGGCCTAAGAAGTACTATGATAAAGCACAAAATACCAAAGCTGAAAACCACACACAAAACATCACGCTCGATTGCCATATCACCCTGATTAAGGTATCCGAGTCCGAATATTTTATATTTTAAGTCTGCCTGCTTGTACTTTTCAAGATTAAAATACAACTGTCGATTTCTCATATCTGCAGGATGTAGCTCACCGTCTACGTACTTTTGCTCCAAAACTTGGAGGGCCTGCATTGTCCAATCTGCATTTTTCAAAGCCTCTTGCTGTGAATTTGAATCTCCGTCCTGATTATCTTCGTTATCGACATTCGGCTTTTTCCCGATATTTTGTTTGTCTTTTTCGTTTTGAACTATCTGATTTATAGTATCCCGATCAGGTTGGTTCATTAAAACGCTATTGTTAATATCAATATTCTGCTTTACTGGCGTAATGGGGTATGCAACAAGGCAAGCGACTATACAAACAACACATATCACTGCATTTATTAGGTGAGAAAGATTCTTTCCCTTTATTGCAAAAAACAGTTCTAAAATGATCTGAGCTGCAAGCACGAGAAGAGGAATATAAAAGGTAACCTTTGTTCCAATAAGGCAGAGAACCAACACAGGAAACAATATTGCCAACTTGCAAAGTATACGCAAAAACTGATTTTTTACTTTATTGTTAAGTAAGTAGCAAATCAAAAACGGTAAGCAAACGCACAGCGCATGCCCAAATATCTGTCCTGAATCCAACCAACCCTTATAACCTTGCTTTAACTCATCCGAATACTCATATGTTCTGCCGGAGGTACCTGTGATAATAGCAACCAGAAACAAAAGAATATATAATGCGAAGGTTGCTGCAAGCGTCTTTTTAATCCATCCCGCAAACACATCCTTTTGAGGTGCTTCATCATAAAGTATCCTGAAATCGTGATAGCAGATAAGCAAATACAGGAAATTTATCATAAACCTTATTTCGTGCAGTATTACCGAAGTTTCTACAAGCATACCGTTCATTAGAAGAACGTGTACTACAGTAAGCACAAGGTACGATCCGTATGTCATTGCACAACGCCATATATGCTTTTTGTAAATAAGCAATAAAGCAATGTTTATCAGTCCAATTATAAGCGGCTTTCCATAGGTAGAAATTCCTACGCTTATGTATCCCCTTATGTGCAGAAATGACAGCAGATCGAATATGGGCTGAAGTGCAACAAATCCGCAGGTTATCCATAAAAGTACCGAATACAATCTGTCCTTATCTAAAGTATGGTTTCTAAGCATTTTAAATATCCTTTTCTATAACGTTAAAAAGCTGATCAATGATCGACTTGTTTGAACAATCAAATGTTTGGAGATTTTTTTGTATCTTTTTTAAATCAATTTCACCCGTTAACACCTGTTTTATCCTTGTGTAAAGCGCGTCGGTGCTTTTTTCGGTAACAATTCCGTATTTTTCGCCGTCAAATATCTCTCTTACTCCGGATACATCGGTAGAAATAATCGCTTTCTTCAGAAACAGAGCTTCCTTTATTGCTATGCTGTAGCCTTCGAAATCACTTGAAACTACAACACAGTCAGCCTGTTTTATATACGGATAAGGATTTAAAACAAGACCCTTAAGTTCTACAACATCCTCTACCCCGTTTTCTTTAACGCTGTTTCTTATATTATTCTCTTCAGGTCCGTTACCGAGTATCTGAATTTTAAACTTAAAGCCTTCGTCTTTTAAGCGTTGGGCAATTTTAACAAGTCTATCTTGACGTTTCTGTGGTCGCATTCTGCCTACATTTACAAAAGTAAAACAGACATTCGGCTCGACCTTTTCGGCTGCCTGTACTGATATTTTTTCTTCGTCTATAAGGTTATAAAGTACATCTATTTTATCTGCAGAGAATCCATACTTTTTTGAAAAGCTATCCTTAGACTGCTGCGCAACAGTAATGATCTTGTCCATTTTGGAATAGCTGTTTTTTATTTCTCTCTCGCTGATACCTATATCAAAAAAATCTACGTCGTTGTGCACCCAGGCAAGCCTGCGAATATTCTTTTTTATATCGGCAACCCAGGTAGCACTTCTGCCCTCTATAAAGCCAATGGCAACGTCGTATTCTTTTGCATTTGCAATTTTATTTATTTTTAATTTTCTGAAAAAGGGAATATATCTGAAAAGAACATAAGACAGTATATTGCCACGAAGCTGTATCACACCAACCTTTTTAGGCAGTTCGGAGAGTAATTCTCCCTTTGCCTGCAGCAGGGCAACATCTATCTCATAGCGACCTTTTAAAACATTTATAAAATCTACCATAACTTTTTCGGCTCCGCCCATATCAAGCGTATAACCAAAAAACAACAGCTTTTTCAATTACTTTCTCTCCTTAAGAAGATATTTGATATATGCGGGAAGATACATTATAAAAGATACAAAACTGTTTGGATGCTCTTTTGCGGCATCGAAAAGTTTTTTACCCGCATATATACAGTACATATCATAAGCCGCGGCATTGTATAAAGTGGGTTGCAATTCATAAAGCTCCTTATAGTAAAGAGCCTGTCCCTTTGGATTTCGTTTAGCAAGATCAAAATAATGGGAGGTGTAGCCCGATTCAAGATAATCTTTATAAACAACGGCTTTGTTAAAGAATTTCATCTTATACTTTCCGGATATCCTGTTAAAGAGCAATGCCTCCGGAACGAATTTTTCTTCGTCTATCTCAGGGAATTTAAACTCTCTCATTACCGAGGTTTTAAACACAAACTGCTTGTCGCCTGTTACATTATGGCAGTTATAGATATTATAATAGGTATCTGTCATTCCGTCCTCGGGGAAGGAGGTTCCAACCACTTTTTCGGTACCTGAATGCCAGTGCAAAAAGCCTATGCCCGCGATCGTCTCGTCATCCCTAATCGACTGGCATTGCTTCCACACTTCGCCCAATACATCGGGAACAAAATAGTCGTCCGAATCGATACAGAAGAATAATTCGCCCTCCGCCAACTCGATCCCGTAATTTACGGCCTTGCTTTTTCCTTTATTTTCCTGTCTCGCATACCGTATTTTAATTTTATTCTCTTCTGACAGACGTTTTATCATCTGCTCGGTATTATCGGTAGAGCCATCGTCTACAATAAGCCATTCAAAATCGAAAAAATCTTGCTGTAAAAGTGAATTGTATAATTGAAGCAATTCCCTTTCTCTATTGTAAGCAGGGGTAAATACGGTTAACATTTTTCTTCTCCGTCGATCATAAAAATTTCATACCACTTTTCCATAATATTATCGGCAAGATACATAGAAGATGCTTTCTTAGCATTACTTCCAAGTTTTCCAAGCTCTTCCCTATCTTTAAGCAGGTGTACTATTTTTTCTGCCATCTGCTCCTCGTCGGGATAATCCACAAGGTAGCCATTTTCTCCGTTGTTTATGATGGAACGGGGACCAACCGGCACATCAAAAGAGATGAGGGGCAACCCCACCGATGAGGCCTCTAAAAGCACCATAGGAAAACACTCGGTATGGGAGGTCATAACATAAATATCGCTTGACAGCATATAAGCTCTCACCTCTTCTGCCGATACCATACCTGTTATCTTCACGCAGTTTTCGAGTCCGAGCTCCTTTACCTGTCTGCAGAGTGGCTCATATTCGTCTCCGCCGCCCACAATAGTCAGCTGAGCCTCGGGCAGTCTTTTTCGCACAAGTGCGAAGACCTCTATAAGTGCTTTGAAATTCTTGACGGGGTGCAAGCGCCCTACTGATACCAAACGGTTTCCGCAAAGGGGTGCACTCTCACTTGGAATCTCATTTAAAATGTTTGGTATCTGTACTATTTTTATCTTTTTATTATCCTTAAGCCACCGCGAAAAATTCTCTCGCGACCCGTCGCAAAGAACCAAAAGATAATCTAAATTGCGAAAAGCTTTTTTTGCTTTGCTCACATATTTAGCACTGCCGTTGTGCAAATGCTCCTGAGTCATTGTAACAACATTTTCAGGTGCATATGCAGACAGCATTTCAGCAAACTCAATTCGTGTAGATAGGACATAATCGCAATCGAGATTTTTTACTTCCTTTATCATAAGATACTTTTTAAGGAAAAGAATTTTTACCGCTTTTACACCTTGTTTTAGCAAACCTACAATATTTTTACTTTTAATTGCCGCTTTTATTTCATCTCTGTTAGGTTTGTCGTATATAAGATACTTGATTTTTACGTTTTCATTTACAGGATAAGCAGGCTGAGCCCTCATAGAATAGGTGCAAATTATCTGAACATCATGAGTCTTGCAAAGTTCGTTAGCAAGAGTAATCGTCTGTTTTTCGATTCCACCGTGCTGAAGATGAAGCATCATTATAACAATTTTTTTCATTTATAGGCTCCGTATTTAAGTTTCAGATAAAATTTCTTAAGACTTCTTTTAAGATTATCTGACAACAAAAGATCAAATATTTTTTCTTCCCTCAACTCGGCTATATACTCTCTTTTTGCAGAGCCTGACAAATTGCCTTTTGCATTTATTGCCGCATTAGCGAGATAACTTAGGATTTTGTCAGAAACTTCTTTTCTAAAATTACATTCACGAACTACCGAGCATAATCTGAGTGTAAGAAAAAGTAGGTCATTGGCTCTTTTTATAAGCTTACTTTGGTCGTTGCCACGAGTAATGCTAGTTGACGTTTGAACATAATAGTATCCGATATGATATACCGAAGAGAAATTTTCTGTTTTCATTACAATTTCGGGAATCAGTCCAAAGTCTTCGTGGTATCTTCCCTTTGCAAAAGTAAAATTATTATTCAGCCAGAAATCTCTTCTGTATGCATAAAGCCATGCAGGCTCGAAACATTGCTTGTTGTCTATCAGGCGGTCTATGGCTGTTTCTCCCGACACTCCGCGCATTTGCGGCGCAGCCATTATTTCGCCTGTGCCACCGTTTTCGTAAACAATCAAGGCAGAAAAACGCAACATATCAGGTTTTGATGAATCAATTTCTTCTTTAAGTTCATACAACAGCTCTGTCGATATATAATCATCTGAATCTACAAACAGCAGATAGTCGCCCTGTGCCCTCTGGATGCCGAAATTACGGGCATCGGAGAGTCCTCCGTTTTCTTTTATGAAGGCTTTAATCTTATCGGGATGGTTTTTTGCATACTCGTCGATTATAGCCTGACTGTTGTCGGGCGAGCCGTCGTTTACGACTATTATCTCAAAATCCTGAAAGCTCTGATTTAAAATGCTGTCAAGACATTTTGCCAGATATTTTTCAACATTATATACAGGAACAATAATACTAAAAGTCATATTTTATACCTTAGCTAAGCTTTTCTTTGATTTTTCTGACCGCGAGAACGGGGTGGCGAAGATAATACAGTGCACGAAGCATACTGTTGCGTCGGGCGAATATTTGCTCGGTTTTTTCCTCACCGTAGCGGGCAATATATTTTTCACGCTTTGCTTTATTTTTTTGTATTCTCTTTTTATCCTTTTCACTGTGCCAGGAGCCCGAAAAATGATGTATCGTATGACTGTTTTCGGTAAGATTTATATTTCCTGTCTGCCAGTCCTTGGGACAAAAATAATCATATGGGTACATCGTAACCACTCCGCCTGCAAGCTCCTGATAGGATGATACAGGCACAAGTCCGTATTTACTGAGGGTCAGATTTGTTATTCTCTCCACGTTGGTGGTAAGGTCCATTTCTCCTATGTCGTTTATAAAAGTCAGGTCGGTGTATTCATCTAAAAGGTCCTTTATCCAAGGATTACCCTTTTCTGCCGCCATAATTCCTGTGGGGATTTTATTGTTATTTTCAAAGCTGGAGAAGGCGCTGTGCTTTAAAAAACCGTCAAGAGGCTTTAAAACCTCCACATCGGTATCCATATATATACCGCCCTCGTTATAAAGAGCATAAAGTCTTACATAATCGGTAACAAATGCAAATTTTCTGCTTTCATAAGCCTCGCGGACATACTCGTTGCTGTTAATATCGAAATTATCCTCATTCCACTCTTTAAAAGTGTAATCGGGACAGAACTGCTTCCAGGAAGCAATACATTTTTCTGCAAGCTCGTTCTTCTGGCCCCGTCCGAACCAGCAAAAATGAATTATTTTAGGAATAGCCATTTAATTACATCCTTTATTTTTTGATAAAACGCTGTTTTAAGCCTTTAAGTACATCAATACTGCCTCGTCCGAAGAGCATAAGCACATTTGCAATAATTCCAAAAACACCTGTTACTGCGCAAGCTACTATAAGAGACAACCATGAATTTATACTGAAAAGCATATTGACCGCAATCGCGAAAGCCGAAAGCACAATAACCGAAAGCAGGTTCTTTAAAATAACGGGATAAAAGGTTGTGAGTTTAAAGCCGAGACATTTTGCACCGTAAATGGGCAAAAAGGTGAGAAGACGCAAAACATTGTAAAATGCGCCCACGCAGGCAATATATATAATCTTTGCGTTTTCGCCCTGTATAAAGGAAAGACCGACAAACACCGTTAACACACTTGCAGTGCTGAAGCAGATAAGTGCTATAGAAGAGGTTTTTATCTTGTTTCTTACGGTAAAGATGTTGTAGAGCGGCTCGAGGGGTAGCGCAAATATCAGATTAAAACAGGTTATAACAGTAAGCAGGTGTAAAAGCTCTGCATCCTGAGTGGGTACCCACAACTGATAAAACGGTTTGCCGAAGCCTATAAGTATTGCAATTGGAATACCCGAAAAAACAGCCAAAAGTTTTACCGAAGAGATAAGCTGTTTTTTCATTTCCTCAAAATCGTTATTGGCATAAGCCATTGTGAGCTGCGGCGCAAAAATTGAGGATAACATACCAAACAGGGACAAAACGATATTTGAAACGGTTTTGGATATATTAAGAACACCCATTGCAACGCCGTTTACAAAAATGTTTGTTATAAGCAGGTCGAGCCCCGAAGAAAGGATAGAGCTGAGCTTTGAAACCGAGTTCCATATACCCGAGGCGAGCAGCTCTTTAATGCTTCCAAAATCGAAATACTCACGCTTTACTTTAAGCTCAGGCACAAGCTTTGCTTTAAAATAAATATGGCTTATGAGATTGTTTATTCCGAGTATCAGGGTTGCTATACCCACATAGAAGGTGTAGGGTCTGAAAAAGGTGTAGCAAAGCACCAGCACTGCTGCCCTTAAAATACTTCCCCTTGCGTTTGTGAGTGCCGTTTTGTCCAGACGGTCGGTAATAAATGTTGAAACCGAGAATATTGACGCGAAAAGGGACAAAATAAAGTTGGCTGCAATAAATATCCAGAGAATTTTTATGTCTGTTACCGAGCTTTCGGAAATATTCAGAAACTTGTCGAGAAAAACAATTACTACAGAGAAAACTGCAGTGAAGATGACCGACATAAAAATATTGGCAACCACAACCGATGTGAAATACCTATTTGCGCTGACAATATTCTTACGGTGTATCTGTATAGTTATGAACCGACCTGCCATAGAGTTTATGGCAACCGTAAACAGCTGAGCATACTCAACGAATGTATTTGCAAGAGATACGAAGCCGTTTGCTTCAACGCCGATATTCTGAATTATAAAGGGTGTAAGAAAAAAACTTATACAAAGGTTTATCGCAAAGGCGATGACCTGAGCTATAAAATTTATTCCTGTTTGCTTGTTCATCTGAAACAGCTTCTCCTTAGTGTGACAGGATTCGAACCCTGTCATAGTTTCGCGCGCCGCCTTTATCCGTGCGGCTTTGCGCTCGATTTTGCAAGGCGTCAGCCTTGCGGCAACCTCGCGCTTCTCCGCACAAAAAATTCGGCGGCAGAAACGCTTT
>JAZOBS010000004.1:0-10475 GCA_045596085.1 Acutalibacteraceae bacterium
ACCCCTTATAGGGGTGGTGCATACCACCGGTTTACCGGTGGTTATGATTACTATCCTTAACGGTACGATCCATATGGACAGCGTTTTTTTCTTATTCAGTTTTTCCTTCGTGCTTTGCAACCACTGCGTGAATCTTATCGGCAGGGTCGAGCAGTTTGGAGATGGAATTGTCGCAGTTGATGGTATCAACAAGCAGTGCGATGTATTTTGACATATTAACGTTGCAGTACCATTCTCTTGAGAGAAGCTCAGGGGTGTTATAAATGAGGTTAGTGGTGAATATCTTGTCGATAAGACCGTTCTCATAATACTCGTCAAACTTCTCAAGTCCGTTTACGAAGAGACCGAAGGTAGAGAAGATAAAGATGCGGTTTGCACCCTTTTCCTTAAGCTTTGCGGCAATGTCGAGCATAGATTCGCCCGAAGATATCATATCGTCAACAAGGATAAGGTCCATACCCTTAACATCCTTGCCGAGGAACTCGTGAGCAACGATGGGATTGCGTCCGTCGATAATGGTGGAGTAGTCTCTTCTCTTGTAGAACATACCAAGGTCGAGACCTAGAACGGAGGAGTAGTAGATACAACGGCCCATTCCGCCCTCGTCGGGAGAGACTATCATAGTGTGCGCGGGGTCGAGCTTAATATCGGGAGTGCTGCGAAGAAGAGCCTTGATCATCTGATAGGTAGCCTGAACATTATCAAATCCGTCAAGAGGAATTGCGTTGTTAACGCGGGGATCGTGGGCATCGAAGGTGATAAAGTTCTTAACACCCATTGCTATAAGCTCCTGAAGAGCCATTGCGCAGTCCATAGACTCTCGGGTGGTACGTCTGTGCTGTCTGCCCTCATAGAGCATAGGCATAATAACGTTAACCCTTCTTGCCTTACCTCCCATAGCCGCAATAATGCGCTTAAGATCCTGAAAATGATCGTCGGGACTCATAGGAACCTCTTGTCCGTACATATTGTATGTTACACTGTAGTTAAAGCAGTCGCAGATGATGTATGCATCGAGACCGCGGGCAGAGTGCTTGAACACACCCTTTGCCTCGCCCGTACCGAAACGGGGACAACTTGCATTTATAACGAAAGATTTTTCGTCGGGAGTGCCTCTCCACTGCATAAGATAGTAGTCGACCTGCTTTGCAATCTCTTCGCAACCACGCATTGCGACGATGGCCAGATCGCCGTAAGGTGCGTGAGTTAAATCAATAGGTGCCATATGAACCCTCCGTAAAGTTTAGTACTATATTATAATAACACATATTTTTATCTTTACAAGAAAAAGTTTGATAAAAAAGTCATTTTTCGACTATTTTCACATTAGAAATTTAAAATGGGGTTCTATTTTCGTATAAAAAGAAAGAGATTTGGGGACCTTTGGCCGAGCCGTGGTTAGAAACTCTATATGCCGTTATCGGCTTTTATTTTCTGGTAGTTTGTTATCAAACTGTACTGTTGACAAATTCTGACCCTTTATATATAATTATCTTATCTGTGTGTATACCTATAAATACACAAAAATCCCCCTGTAAAGGATGTATAAATTATGCAGTGGACCTCACTTAACGATTTGCGCGAAAAATACCTATCTTTCTTTGAGAGCAAGGGACATCTCCGTCTGCCCAGTTATTCACTGGTGCCTCAGGGAGATAAATCCCTCCTTCTTATAAATTCGGGTATGGCACCTATGAAAAAATTCTTCACAGGTGAGGTAACTCCTCCCCGAAACCGCGTCACCACCTGTCAGAAATGTATCCGCACCCCCGACCTTGAGCGTGTAGGACATACCGCCCGTCACGGCACATATTTCGAGATGCTGGGTAATTTCTCTTTCGGTGACTATTTCAAAAACGAGGCTATTCCGTGGGCTTGGGAGTTTCTTACCGAAACTCTTGAGATTCCCGCAGACCTTCTCTGGCCCTCTGTATACGAGGAGGACGACGAGGCTTTTGCCCTCTGGCGCGATGTTATAGGCGTTCCCGAGCACAAAATCGTTAAACTCGGCAAGGCAGACAATTTCTGGGAGCATGGAACAGGTCCCTGCGGTCCCTGTTCGGAGATTTATTTCGACCGTGGCGAAAAATACGGCTGTGGCTCACCCGACTGTAAGCCGGGCTGCGAGTGCGACCGTTATATGGAAATCTGGAACAATGTTTTCTCCCAGTTCAACAATATGGGAGACGGCACCTATACCGAGCTTGAGCATAAAAATATTGATACAGGTATGGGTCTTGAGCGTCTTGCCTGCGTAATGCAGGGAGTGGACAATATGTTCGAAGTAGATACCGTCCGTAAAATTCTTGATACCGTATGTGCAATTTCAGGTAAAACCTACGGAAAAGATAAAAACAACGATATTTCTATCCGCGCTATTACCGACCACGCAAGAAGCTCCACCTTTATGATTTGCGACGGCGTTGTACCCTCTAACGAGGGCAGGGGATATGTTCTCCGCCGTCTTATCCGTCGTGCTGCCCGCCATGGAAGACTTTTAGGCATTACCCGTGCCTTTCTTCCCGAAATGGTAGAGGTGGTTATCGAGGAAAATAAAACCGCTTATCCCGAGCTTGTTTCCCGTAAGGAATTTATATTAAAGGTAATTTCCAATGAGGAAAAGGCATTCGCAAAAACTATAGATCTCGGACTTTCTATGCTCGAAGACCTCACTAAAAACGGAGGAGAACTCTCGGGTGAGGACGCATTCAAGCTTTACGATACCTACGGCTTCCCCTTCGACCTTACTAAGGATATACTCGGTGAGAAGAATATGACCGTAGACGAGGATAGATTTAATCAGCTTATGGCAGAACAGAGAAAACGTGCCCGCGAGGGTCGTAAGGCTTCCGACGGTGAATCCTGGAAGAGCGACGGAATCTCCTTTGAGGGAGTAGCAAAAACTCAGTTTGTAGGCTATACCGATAATACCTGTGCTGCTACCGTTGTGGCTATTGCCGTAGACGGTGAGCTTTGCGATATGGCGGCAGAGGGCAGTAAGGCAATAATCGTGCTTGATAAGACCCCCTTCTACGGTGAAGGTGGCGGTCAGGTTGGAGATACAGGTGTTATCCGCTCTGCAACCTGCACTATGAAGATAACCAATACTACAAAGACAAACGATATCTTCACCCATATGGCAGAGATAGAAACAGGCGCAGTATCGGTAGGAGATACAGTTGAGGCTGTTATCGACGCAAACAGAAGAAACGCTATAAGAAGAAATCATACTGCAGCCCACCTTCTTCAGGCGGCATTGCGTTCGGTTCTTGGCACCCATGTAGAGCAGGCAGGTCAGCTTGTAAACGATGAAGTTGTCCGTTTCGACTTTACCCATTTCTCCGCTCTTACCGAGGAAGAAATTGCTAAGGTAGAAGCCCTCGTTAATGAGAAAATCCTCGAAGGCATTACCGTAAGAAATGAGGAAATGCCTATTGACGAGGCTAAAAAGCTTGGCGCAATGGCACTTTTCGGAGAAAAATACGGTGATATGGTCCGCATTGTTGCCGCAGACGATTTCTCAATAGAATTTTGCGGAGGCACTCATGTAAACAACTCTGCTAAAATAGGCCTTTTCAAGGTAGTTTCAGAGTCTTCGGTTGCCGCAGGTGTCAGAAGAATTGAGGCAGTAACAGGCGCAAATGTGCTCCAGCTTCTGGGCAAGTATAAGTCCACCGTCATTGAGACTGCTGCCGCTTTAAAGAGCGCAAATGTAATGGATATTGCTGCAAAAGCCCGTCAGGTTTCGGACGAGCTTCGTGATGCAGGCAAGAAGATAGAAGCCTTAGAGGCAAAACTCGCAGGCTCTAAGATTTCGGATATGATGAACAGCGCAACCGATAAAAACGGTGTAAAAATAATCACTGCTCAGCTGGACGGAATGACTCCTAACGAGCTTCGCGCTATGTGTGATCAGGTTAAGGGTGATAATCCTGCCGCAGTCTGCCTTTTTGCTGCAGTAAACGGTGAAAAACTGACCTTCTGTGCCGCTGCAGGAGCCGAGGCAATAGCCAAGGGTGCAAATGCAGGCAACATCGTCCGCGAGGTTGCAAAGCTTGCAGGCGGTAACGGCGGCGGTAAGCCCGACAGCGCAATGGCAGGCGGTAAGGAAGTAGCCAAGGCAGCCGAGGCAGTTGCCGCTGCAAAGGATATTATCGCTTGTATGATAGGAGAATAAAAAATGAACGATTGCCTTTTTTGTAAGATAATCGCAGGGGATATACCCTCTACAATAATTTACGAGGACGAGTGGGTCTATGCCTTCGCTGATATAGACCCTCAGGCACCCTTCCACGCCATAATCGTTCCTAAAGAGCATATAAAATCGGCGGCAGAAATTACTGCCGAAAACAGCCATCTTATTGCAAAAATATATGAGGCTGTGGCAAAAATTGCTGAGACTGAAAACCTCGAAAAGGGCTTCCGCGTTGTGAACAACTGCGGAGAAGATGGCGGACAGACGGTAGGTCATATTCATTTTCATTTGCTGGCAAGAAGAAACTTAGCTTGGCCTCCAGGTTAAAAATCCAAAGGAATTTTAACCATCACGCCTAGGCGTGTATGTAATCGCCGTAAGGCGTATGTAATCACGCTCAGGCGTGTATAGTAGGGCGCGACATCCTTGACGCGCCGCAAAGAAGGTAAAATATTATGTCTGAATTTTATACTATGAAAATCGCAGGGCTCGAGAGAAGCCTTAAAAAATTCCCCGTTTCCGACAGTCTTGATATTGCCGCATTTATACTTTTCGGCGATACCGAAATAACCGTGGCATCGGCAACCGACCTTTTAAAGAAAACCCCCGAGTTCGATTATATCCTAACTCCCGAGGCTAAAAGTATACCCCTAGCTTATGAAATGTCCCGACAGTCGGGCAAGCCCTATGTGGTAGCGCGTAAGGGTGTAAAGGTTTATATGGGAAATCCCGTTTCGGTAACGGTGCGCTCAATAACCACCCAGAAGGAGCAGACCCTCTATCTCGGCGAGGATGAGGTTGCGCTTATTAAGGGTAAAAAAGTGCTTATTGTTGATGATGTTATCTCTACGGGAGAATCTCTTGCGGCGGTGCGTCAGCTGGTGGAAACGGCTGGCGGAACTGAAGCTGCTGCCTGTGCCGTTCTGGCTGAGGGTGACGCGGCAGACCGCAGTGATATTATCTTCCTCGAAAAATTACCGCTGTTTTTCAAATAGGAGAACTGTGATGAAAAGACCCTTCCTGCTCATAGGAGGTGCGGGGCTTACTGCATCCTTTCTTGCAGCAGAAACACAACCCATAACGATTGCTCTGCTTTTACTTGTAGGCTGTGTTATAAGTGTGTTGCTTACGGTAAAATATTTCACTGAGTTTTATAGGGGCGCAATCGTCGCCCTTATTTTTATTCTACTTGCAGTGCGTATTTTCACCCTCTTATCATCGGTGGAAGCGAAAAATCTCAGCCTCGCGGGGCGAACCGCCGAGGTAACGGGACGGGTAACAGAGATAGTACGGGATGAGGATAATTACAGTATATACTGCATTAAGGTTGAAGAAAGTACAAACCCTGAGGCAGAGAATATTAAGTTAAAAGCGGCTCTGTTTTATAATGCGGGAGTCTCTGCAGGGGACAGGGTAACTGCTACGGTAATTTTTGAAACCACACCGCTAAAATACAGACTGTCCGATTATTCAAAAGGACTTTACTATACCTGCGAAATTGAGAAGGTAAGTGTTCTGGAGAGGGGAACCTTTACGGTCTGGCGTCTTGCCCACGATATGCGAAACAGCATAAGAAAAGCAATAGGTATGAGCGACAGCACAGAGGCAACTGCACTGCTCAATGCCCTTATAATAGGTGATACAAGCGGAATATCCGCTGATTTTATGAACAGCGTTAAAAAGGCAGGGGTCAGCCATATGCTTGTGGTTTCGGGTATGCATCTCGGAATAGTCTGCGGAATGCTTATGAGGGCTATGAGCAGAAAAACAGGCAGGGTGATGTCGGCACTTATCGGAATCGTGTCGGTAGGCTTTGTTACGGTTGTATGTCTTTTCCACGTATCAATACTCAGGGCAAGTATCGCATATTTTGTTATGCTTGTCGGAAAACTTATATTCCGCAATGCCGACAGTCTAAGTTCCTTAGGCTTTGGAGTGGCTGCAGCAGTATTTGCCTTTCCTTATATTTTTTATAATGTGGCTTTCCTTTTATCCATAGCGGCAACCTTTGCGGTTATATATCCGGGCGCAATGCTCACCGATATAGTCTCCTTTCAGCGATTTGGCAAAGCGGAGCTTGTGTTTAAATATATCTGGGAAACCTTTGTTATATCGGTCTGTGCTCTTTTCTGCACATTGCCCATAGTAGGCTATTATTTCGGTTATGTAGCAGCAGTATCGCCCATCTCTAATGTTGCGGTGACCTTTGCAATAAATGCAGCACTTATTTTGGGCGCAGTGGCAACAGCGGTGTATTTCATACCCATTATAGGTGTATTTTGCTGTGTTCCCCTTTATTTCGCAGCAAAAATATTCATTTTTTATTTTATTTATGTTATACGCTTCATAGGAGAAAGTGGTATTGGAGTAATAAATGTTAGTGAGGATAAAAATATTTATTGCTTTTTGATAGCAGTTGCGTTTATACTTTTAGTAAAGGCACTTTATCTTTTAGTTTTAAGAAGAAAGGAGAGGAAATTTGATGCTCAACGACAAAACCCTTAAATCGTCATTAGAAACAGGCTCCCTTTTGCCGGTTTATTTAATTGCAGGGGACGATATTTATCTTAAAAAGCAGGCACTGGACAGGATAATCAAGGCGGTGGTAGAGCCCGACGACGAAATGAATCTCCTCCGTTTTGAGTATGGGGTAGACCTTCAGCAGGTTTATGATGAGCTTAACGGTTTCCCCCTTATGGCAGATAAAAAGTGCGTTGTCCTTTCGGAATTTGATATAGACTCTGCCCCTAAAGCCGAGCTTGAAAAACTTTTTGAACTTGCAAGTGACCCTTATGATACAAGTGTTTTTGTGCTCTATTTCGGCGCCTATGAGGTAGATTTTAAAAAATCCGATAAGGTTAAAAAACTTATATCCTGTGTCGAGTCGTCAGGCGGAGCGGTGGTGCGTCTCGACCATAAAACCCCTGAGGAGCTTTCCCGTTACCTCTGCGCATCGGCAAAAAAGCAAAACTGTCTGCTCTCTGCTCAGAACGCAAGTTATATTATCGAGATATGCTCCCCCGATATAAACTTCCTCTCAAACGAGATAACAAAGCTTTGTGCCTTTGTAAAGGAAGGGGAGATAACAAGGGAAATAATCGACAAGGTCTGCGTAAAATCTGTAGAAGCCTCGGTATATGACCTTTCATCAAAGATAATAAACGGAGACACGGCGGGGGCTATGAAGCTTATTGATGAGCTTTATTATATGAACTCCGATACCGTCATTGTTTTTTATAATATTTCTTCGGCTTTTGTAGATATGTACAGGGCATTTCTCGCAAAGAACGAAAATAAAAATCCCGAAGCCTTAGCATCCAAATTCGGTGTGCCGCAAAACCGTGCGTGGCTTCTTAAAAGGGCGGCAGGAAACCTCAGAAAATATGACGAAAAAAAGCTTAACCTTTCCTTTGATGCCATAATCCGCACAGAAAAGGAGCTTAAAAGCTATTCCTCATCAGGCAGACAAGCAATCGAAAAGCTTGTAGTCCGCCTTGTTTATATTATGAAAACAGGTGAAGCCCTTGATTAAACTCAGTCAGGCGGTAATCGTAGAGGGAAAGTATGATAAAATACGCCTCGAAAACATAATAGATGCCGTTATAATAACTACCGAAGGCTTTCGGATATTCAAAGACAAACAAAAGGTTGACCTTATAAAAACACTGGCGCAAAAAAGCGGAATAATCATTCTTACCGACTCGGACAGAGCAGGTCAGATGATACGCAAATATGTGGAAAAGACGGTAGGGCATGAAAACATAAAAAATGTCTATCTTCCGCCCCTAAAAGGCAAAGAAAAACGGAAAAATTCCCCCTCGGCAGAAGGGGTGCTGGGGGTAGAGGGTACCGACGACGAAATTATAATTACTGCACTTAAAAGGGCAGGAGTGGTCGGCGAAAAGGCGCAGATTATCGGCAGAAAAATAACCAAAACCGATTTATATAATATAGGTGTTTCGGGTGTAGAGAATGCCGCAGAAAAAAGAGCGTCCCTTTTAAAATTTTTGGATTTGCCCGACTTTTTGCCGTCGAATTCTCTTCTCGATGTGCTTAATTCCCTTTACGGATATGACGATTTTATAAAAGAGGTGGAAAAATGGAAGCAAGAGTAGGCGGAAAGCTCAAAATACTCTACATTGTCGATATTCTCAGCAAATATTCCGACGAGGAGCATCCTATAAACGCAAGTGAAATATGTGAGCACCTTGCCGAGTATGGCATAAAGGCAGAGCGCAAGGCAATCTACGACGATATTGATAATCTTATGTTCTACGGATATGATATTATCAAAACGAGAAGCCCCCGAGCAGGATTTTTTATGGCGTCCCGCGAGTTCGAGCTTCCCGAGCTCTATCTTCTTACCGATGCGGTGCAGTCGGCAGATTTTATCACCCCTAAAAAGACCCGTGAGCTTGTAGGCAAGCTTGAGGCTATGATGTCAAGGGAGCAGGCAAGAGCAAGAGAGAGCAGTATCTATATAGATTACAGTCATAAGTGCGATAATGAGGAGATATATCTGAGTATAGATGCACTCCGCGTTGCCATAGCCGAGGGCAAAAAGGTGACCCTTAAATACCGCACCCGACAGATAGACGAAAAAAGGCAGATAACCTACAGAGAAAAGCTTTTCACCGTCAGCCCCTATGCCCTTATCTGGGTGGACGACCATTATTATCTTGTTGGTAATAACGAAAAGTACGATAACCTTATGCATTTGCGCATAGACAGAATGAAAACGGTCACCATACTGGAGGAGCCATACCGCCATTTCAGTGAGGTCTGCAGTTATAAGGAGCGGTTCGATATTGCCGATTATGTGAGTAAAACCTTTAATATGTACGGCGGAGAGCTTGAAAACATAGAGCTTTCCTGCAGTTATGAGATTCTTGAGCAGGTAATCGACCGTTTCGGTGCCGATATACATATAATAGGTGTGGAGGACGGACGCTTCAGCTTCCGCACAAAAGGACTTGTAAGTCAGGGCCTTGTCGGCTGGATAATGCAGTTCTGCGGAGATATCGAGGTGGTAAATCCGCCCAGCCTCAGACAAATGATATGCGAAAACATAGAGGTTTTAAGTAAAACTTATAAAAACTGAAAAAAATACTTGATTTTTTGCCGAGCACTGTGTATAATAGTCTTCGGCTAATATGGAGAAGTCGCGTAGTTGGTCGAGCGCGCACGATTGGAAATCGTGTAACCATTAAAAGTGGTTCGAGGGTTCGAATCCCTCCTTCTCCGCCAAAAGGGTTGCATAAAATAGATGCACCCACAGAAAACCCCGATTTTATCGGGGTTTTCGCCGTTTTTACGGTCAAAAAACACAAAGGTAGAATGACAGATGAAAAACGCCTATTTTGCCTAAACCGAGAGATTTGAACTCTCGCACAACCGAATACAAGCCACCGAGCGCATGGATAAGAACAAATCCATGCGCTTTTTTTATTCCACAGAAAGGAGGAAAACAATGCGAAAGCAAACGAACTTGGCCGAGGTCAAACTAACCGCCCTTGCTCTGCTATCCACAGAGATCAATGAAACGCCGTACTCACCGATGATCGTCAAGCACCCCTTCACCGACACCGGAGTAAGTGCTATCCCCGATGGCAAAGGTGGCGTGGAGATGATTGATCTCACAGAAGATGATGCACAGCTCAGGTGGCGACAGTCTATGGCACGGCAGATCGATAAGGCAGATAGTGCCTACGCAATATATATGATGGTCACCAAGCCCTACGCGCTGACCTTTCTGAAATTCGCAATGCCCCATCTCTCAAGAGAAGATATGTCTCAAATCCTCGCCAGTGCATGGACGAGGTCTGAAGCACCGCACCAGGATGTGAACGTCACCGTCAACCAGCTACTGCGGATGTTCAAGCAAGCCGATCCCACTTGCCTCATGGAGCAAGACGAATATATCCAGTTCAAGACATTGGACGACACGGTGACTGTCTACCGAGGGGTAACCCCTCACAATGCTAAAAGCGTGAAAGCGTTATCCTGGTCACTGAATCAGGAAACAGCCGAATGGTTTGCCCACCGCTTCGGCGAGAACGGAACGGTCTACGAAGCACAGATCGATAAAAAGCATAAGTCGGATCGTAGCCATGTCGTTCTGTGAGCCAAGGAGTTGGCTAAGACATTTGTCTTCCTAAGACCGCTTGGCCTTCCCGACTTGGCATTGTCTTGGTCGCTGAGTCAGGAAACCGCTGAATGGTTTGCCCACCGCTTCGGCGAGAACGGAACGGTCTACGAAGCACAGATCGATAAAAAGCAT
>JAZOBS010000005.1:0-6762 GCA_045596085.1 Acutalibacteraceae bacterium
GTGGACAATATCTCTTGTTTTGTGTTATACTATTCATGGTGATTGAGTCCTCTCTGTTATTTTCTGTTGTAGCAAACTTATTTTAACAGAACTCAATCACTTTTTCTATTCTTTTGGTCTCACATCTATTGTAACGCTACAATTTTTGGACCTGTTTTTTTAGACTATCATTGACAAGAGAATTATTTTGTGTTATGTTGATAAAAGAGATTTATCTCTTTAAATTACAAAAGGGGTTTTTTATTTGAACACTATCCGCAAATTTACAGACCGAAAGGTCAGGGTGCTCGCCGCTGCCATCTTCTTTATCGCATCACTTATTTTCGACTTAATATTTATGTTTTCGCCCGTTGTTTATTCGGGGAACTCGGTATGGATGTCGGCTAAGTTGTGGGTTAATAACCTTAACTTTGCACCCAGCATTTGCCTTATATACATCATTTTGTTTTGCGTAAACGCCATAATTTCGGCGATAGACAGCATAATCTCGGCTTTCGATAAAACCAGCCGTTTATGGCCCTGTGCAGTAGTTTTCTTCAGCCATATACTCATTATTGCGCTGAACTCTGCCTTTGATGTGCTTAAATCCCCCTGGGCGGTTATTGTTTCCACAGTTTTTGCCTTCTTTGGCTTTGTGTACGGTATTCTCTGCCAGCTTGTCGACGGCAAGAAGAGTGATGCTTCCTCTTCCCGTCTTAAGAAGTCTCTTACCGCTGTTGCCGTTATCAGTGCTCTCCCAGTGCTTTCTCTCTTTTATGTTCCTCTTTGCACCTATGCGGTCAATAATCTTGTATATTCAGTAGTGCCTATGGGCGCATTCTCTTCGGGAGCAGACAATATGATAAGTCTTAGCTTCTTCGTGTTGGTAGTTATCGCCACCGCGGTAGAGGCAATGAGGCTTTTCGGCGTTATTTGCTTCTACGGTGCCGAAGACTCTGTCTATGGGGATAAGGTGAACCGACTGGTACATATGGGCACAGTAATTACGGGGCTTTATTTCCTGTCGGGTGTTGTGCTCTGTTCCCTTAACAACTCCAAGGGCGGAAGCTACACCGCCACCTGCTTTGCCCCCTTTATTATTTCCCTCATACTCTCCCTTGTCTGCGCATTTTTAACCCGAAAAACAGTAAAGCTTTCTGCACAAAGCAAGGAAAAAGGCACCCTTGCCGCCAGAATAGAGTTTTTTATTTATGCTACCCTTGTTTCGGCAATAACCATTGCTTCTTCCCTGTCTGACATTATTACCGTTACATTTCTCAATGTTCCTGTGCTTCATAATATCCGTCTTAACGGATACGATATTTTTATGACCTACAACAGTCTTGAATCGGGTCTCCAGCTTATTGCTTTTCTGCTTTTTGTAATAGTTGTTGTAACTGTCGGTCTGCTGACGGTTTCTCTGCTGACCCTGATAAGCGGCTCTAAGCTTTTCTTTAAGATTACACTTGGTGAGATAGTAAGCGGAGCCTTTTTCTCCCTGCTTATAGGTCTTTTCGGCAAATATTATGAAATAGTTCAGCGTCTGAACGAGGATGTTATCCGCTCTCTTATTGAGGGAATAAGCGGTTCTACCGTTGGCGTTTTTGAATACAGGGTTCAGGGGCAGTCCTTCTACTGGTTTATTGCGGCTATGATAGTTATTGCCGTTGCCGTTATCCGCAAACCCTACTCCAAGGGAACTATGGGCGAAACACCTGTTATGGTAGCAAACGGCTCTGCCTTTGGCTCGGCCTCTGTGCCCTCCTCGGGCAGTCAGCGTAAAGCCCTGAATGTAACTGATGATGTGGCATTTTCTGACCCCTGCCCCGCCTTTACCGAAATTGACGGCAAACAGGACGCCTTTAAGGCTGACACCCAAAGCAGAATGACATTACAGTTTAAAAATCCCACACTGCCTACCCTTGTTCAGTTCGTTGTAAACTACGCAAGAGACTGCCGTTTGCACCTTTCCTACACCCCCGAGGATATTGCCACCTTTATTGCAGGTCTGGGTGCTACAAGACTTACCATTCTTCAGGGTATGAGCGGTACGGGTAAAACCAGTCTGCCCAAGATTTTTGCCGAGGCAGTGCTTGGAAACTGTGAGATAATCGAGGTTGAGTCCTCCTGGCGTGATAAAAACGAGCTGCTTGGCTACTACAACGAGTTCAGCAAGACCTACACACCCAAAAAGTTTACTCAGGCTCTTTATAAGGCCGGTCTTAATCCCGACACCGTAACCTTTATCGTGCTTGATGAAATGAACCTCAGCCGAATTGAATATTACTTCTCCGATTTTCTTTCTCTTATGGAAAACGAAGAGGATAAACGGGAAATCAAGCTACTTAATGTTCCCCTCTACCGCACTGAAAACGGCGTACCCGACAGCTATGCAGGTCTTACCGACGGCCATACTGTAAAAATACCTTCAAACATCTGGTTTATCGGTACGGCAAACAGGGACGAAAGCACCTTTGAGATTAGTGACAAGGTGTACGACCGCGCCCACACAATGAACTTCAACAAGCGCGCCTCTAAGCCACTTGCCTACGGTGAGCCTATTCCTCAGCGTTATCTCACTGTCGACGACTTCAGCCAGCTTCTCAAAAACGCAAAGACATCTGTTCGCTTTGACATTGACCAGTACCCCCTTATCCGTGAGGTTGAACAGCTTCTTGCCCCCTACAATATCTCCTTCGGCAACCGTATTGCCAACCAGATTGAGACCTTTGTGAGCATATACTGCGCCTGCTTCCCCTCTCCCGAAGCCGTTGCCTTCGACGCAGTAGAGAAAATACTGCTGAGCAAGGTGGTAAGTAAGCTTGAATTCAAGAGCGTTGAAAACAAGGCACGTCTTGCTGCCGAGTTCGAAAAACGCAAACTGCACCGCTGCAGTGAATTTATCCTCCGCCTTAATGAGGACTAAGCAATGGCAACAGGTCTGAAACTTGAAGAAAACTTCGGACAAGGAAGTGACTACGGGCAGATTGGAGATTTTGTGCGTAAAAATCCTTCCATCGGCTATGCAAAATTTGATTCTTCTATTCTTAAAGAGGTTAATCTTTTCGCTCTGCCCGAGGATTTTGATTTTCCCCTGCTGAGTGAAATTCTTGACGCTATAATTGCCACACTACCCTCAATAAAACGCATTTTTGCCAGTCCGATAACCCATATAAAAACCAATTCGGAAATACTCCCAGCAGAGTCTGTCAGGGCAATAAACAACGAGACTATAGTACACGCTTCGGTCCACAGCGAGCTGTGGGAGGACATAACAAGCAGCGGACTTAAGCCCCGAAAACTGCTAAGTCAGGACAATCAGGATAATTATGCTATATACGAAAATCTTATTTTTGCCCGCGGTATAGATATGATACTATCCTTTGTGGGTAAAAACATCAGATTCTTAAACGACATACTCTATTCTAACCGAGACCTGCAGTTTAACCTTCTTGAAAGGGCTAACCATCTGTCTTATTTTCTTTCCCTCGGCAAGCTTCACACAGGGTATGTAAGAGATTACGCTAAATACAGCACTCAGGCAGAGGGCTGTATGGATAAGCTGCTCTTTATCGACAGGGTTCTCCGCGCCAGACTCTCAAGGCCCGTATACAGGCACTGCAGAAAATACAGCGGCAAGCTCACCCTTAAAAAGACCAACATCTTCCGAGGACACAAGGATTATCACAAGATTTATCTGCTGCTTAAACGGTTTGGCGAAATGAAGGTCGAAGAAACAGAACAAAAGCCCTTTTTTAAGGATAACGGTGAGGATTATTTCCTTTTCACCACACTTCTGACGGTTTTTGCGGCAGGTCACTTTAACTTTGTCTTTGATGAAACGCCCATAAGCTTTAAAAACATCGACCAAACCGCCCGTTTTGCCGATTGGGTGCTTAATATAAAGCGTATTGAAACCGAATTGTCTCCAGCACTTTTGCTGTCGGTCAAAAAAGACAGTGTCTATAAGATTTTACTGCTCCCCTCCGCCGATACCGACAAGGCTAAAGCTAAGATTTCTGTAGCTTACAAAAATATTGCAGCTGACGAATACCTTGTTGCGGCACCTATGGCAGATGAAAACGAGCCTGTTTGTCTCAGTATTTACGACATTGACTCTTTCAGGCGTATTCAGCAGTTGCTTCTACGCGCAATGGTATACTCCGATTTCAGCAGAAATATTTGTCCTTTCTGCGGTCAGCCCCTCTCCTTTGAGGAGGACGATTTTGAATGTTCCTCCTGCAGAACTGTCATAAAGACCCGACGCTGTGAGATTAGTGACAGCATCTACTATACTACACACATCAAAAACTTTACACCCAAGGCTGAGGAGTATACAGAAAACACCCGAAGAGAACGACATTCCTTCGAAAAACAGTCGACAGCACAGCTTTATTTCAGAAACATAACAAAGCTATCTCCCGAGGCAGAGCCTGTTTGTCCAAGATGCGGAAAAATACATACAAACTAACAAAAGAAGCTCTTTTACCTAATCGTAAAAGAGCTTCTTTTGTTAGCGGGGAGCTGGGTCGTTTGTTATCTTGATATTACGGTTGTGATAAGGGTGTTGTCGTAGAAATAGTAGTCGAGCTGAATGTCCTCTATCTCATAGCGGAGGATGAGCACAGGCTCGGTTCTTACGGGGAGGAAAAAGAGCTCTTCCTCGGTGGCGTTAAGGCTTTCGCCCTCCTCTGTCATAGCCTCTTCAACCTCGTATTTTGTGGTAACTCCGGGCGTGAAGCCGAACACCTCGCCGTCGGTAGCAACTGCCGAAATGCCGTCGGACTCTTTACCCTTTTCGTAGAAAAAACGGGCAGAGGAAATATCGTAGATTACATACCCTTCTTTTTCGCTTTCATCGAAGAAGGCATAATCCTCATCGTCGTGGGAATGACCGTCACCGTCGTGATGGTCTTTTTCATATTCTGCCGCAAGGTTGGAATAGTGCTCCTTAACCTTTTCTATATCGGCAGAAAGACCGTACTCAATACCCTCAAGCTTGCCCTTGGCGACAACAGCTTCGATCTCGCCGAGAGGGGCGGTGTCAGAAGAGGAATTATCCTTATCTGCCCCGCAGCCTGCAAGGCAAAGCAAAAAGAGACAAAGAACAAGAGATATAATTTTTTTCATCACTGTTTCTCCTTTAAGAGTTTTTCGCGAAGATTCCATAAATCCTGTGAAAGGTCCACATAGTAGGTATGGGGATTTTCAAAACGCTTCACCTCATCCCAGAGGTTGTCCACACACTTTTTACGGTAGGCAGAAATTTCCTTAACGCTGGGGGATGTATAGACCTGCTTACCCTTTTCCATAATCTTTATCTGAAGTTTTTTAGCAGTAAAGTCGGTTACGGTCTTGCGTTTCCAGGTATGAACGGGGTCGAATATCTCATAAGGCGCAGTATCGTCGATTTTTTCGTAATTCATACAAATTACATCGGCAATAGCCTTGCCTGTTTCGTTATCGTAAAGACGCCATGGAATTTTAACACCCGGAAGGGTTATTTTTGCGATATTCTCGCTGATTTTGATTTTCGGAACCAAGGTTCCGTCGGGAAGCTCTACTGCGGCAAGCTTATAAACACCGCCGAAGACCGCTTCGCTTGAGGCAGTTATAAGACGTTCGCCCACGCCGAAGGAGGAAATTTTTGCTCCTTGACTGTCAAGCTCCTTTATAAGATGCTCATCTAAAGAATTGGAAACCACTATTGCGCAGTCGGGATAGCCTGCCTCGTCAAGCTTTTTGCGTATTTTCTTAGAAAGATAGGCAATATCTCCGCTGTCTATTCTGACCCCCTTAGGACGGCACCCTAACGGCTTTAAGACCTCGTCGAAGCACTTTATTGCATTGGGAAGTCCTGATTTTAAGACATTAAAGGTGTCGATAAGCAGTGTACAGCTATCGGGGTATTTTTCGGCATAGGTTTTAAAGGCGGTATACTCGTCGGGGTAGAGCTGAACCCAGCTGTGCGCCATAGTTCCCGAAACGGGGGTGCCGAAATCCTGCGCGGTTTTAACGTTAGAAGTGCCGAGTGCTCCGCCGATAATTGCAGCGCGGGCTCCGTAATATGCGGCATCATAGCCATGGGCACGACGGGCACCGAACTCCATAACAGGACGGTCCCCTGCAACCGAACAGATACGGTTTGCCTTTGTGGCAATGAGGGACTGATGATTTATTGTAAGAAGCACCATAGTTTCCACAAGGAACGCCTGCATTGCAGGACCGCGGACAGTAACGATTGGCTCCATCGGGAATATGGGTGTTCCCTCGGGAACTGCCCACACGTCACACTCAAACTCAAAGTTTGCAAGATACTCTAAAAACTCTTCGCAAAAGAGGTTCAGACTGCGAAGATATTTTATATCCTCCTCGGTAAAATGCAGGTTGTTAAAATATTCAATAAGCTGTTCGAGACCTGCCATAATAGCATATCCGCCTTTATCGGGTACGCGGCGGAAGAACATATCGAAATAGGTTACGGTATCACGCATATCGCTTTGGAATATGCCGTTTGCCATAGTCATTTCGTAAAGGTCCAGAAGCATTGAAAGATTGTGTTTTCTCATTTTTGCACCTCTAGTGTGACAGGATTCGAACGCTGTCATAGTTTCGCGCACCGCCTTTATCCGTGCGGCTTTGCGCTCGATTTTGCAAGGCGTCAGCCTTGCGGCAACCTCGCGCTTCTCCGCACAAAAAATTCGGCGGCAGAAACGCTTTGCCCTTACAAATTGAGAAATTTTTGCCTCGCCTAAGCCGCGAAGCGCCGCTATCCTGGCGGAT
>JAZOBS010000006.1:0-23617 GCA_045596085.1 Acutalibacteraceae bacterium
AATACTCGATAAAAGGCAAGTGTATACAGACCTTTTACGAGATTTATTTGATATTTTATTAAATTTTCTTTATTTCAATTCAGAAAAAGAAAAAAGCAGATTTTCTGTCGCCTAGAAAACCTGCTTTGTCTACAGTCTGAAGTCTTGCAGAAGATGAATTCTTTTGCAAGACTTTTTAATATTTTGTATCAGTATTCAATATGAGAAAGAACTGCGAAGTCGTACATAGAGAAGGCGGTTACATCCTGCTCGGTCACAAGATAGAAATTATCACCTATCCAGACAAAACGGGAATCGTAAGCAAACTTATCGCCAAGCACCAATTCTTTCCTGACGAAAAAGCCTTCCTTTTCGTCATAACCGTAGACATACATACGGCTGCCATCATTATAGTTTGAGGCAACAAACGCAATGATGTTCTTCTTGTAATCCACCATTATCGCCTTGTGATTATAGCTTACATCAGCATAATCTGCATCAACGGGCAGAACATTCTTTTCGGTAACATTCGTAGGGTCGCTCACATCGAACATCGATATTTTAACCCCTGTGACCGAGCCTGTTTCGGTAGCCGACATACCGAAGCCAAAGAGCAGATTTTCGCCAAAGGGATGGAGATACTCGGAAAATCCTGGGATCTTAAGCTCGCTGAGTATTCTGGGATTTTCAGCATCAGACAGATCTACAGTAAAGAGGGGGTCGGTCTGACGGAAGGTTACAAAATAACCGATATTGCCGTCAAATCTTACCGAATAGACCCTTTCATCCTTAGCAAGGTCTTCAATACTGCCGATTATTTTAAGGTCTTTATCCAGTACATAAAGGGAATTATAGGTAGTTGAGGTCCACGCAACATAGGAAGAAACAATATCCTTTGTCTTATTTGTGCCCGATGTAGACTCGGCACCGACGACTGCCTCTATCTCCTTTTCTTCACCCTTAGTAACGGTTGTGACTATACGAAGATTTCCCTCATACTCGTCCATAGAAAACTGATTTAGAGGTACTCCGTTCACCTTGCCTGTTGCGGCGGTGGTGATATCATTGGGAGAAAGATTGAGCTTTACTATATTAGTAGAATCTTTATAGGTTTTTTCACCCTCGTCCTGCTCGCGGAAATTTGTAAAGGTATAATAAAGATTATCTGCGTCGGCATAGATGTTTTCGGCATTACCGAGCACCGCTTCGCTTGCGGTACACTCGCCTGTATTTATATTACTTGCAGTAATTACGGTGTATCTGGGGCTTGATGTAATATCAATTATAGAAATATCCTCTGCCGCCATTGCCTTATTTGAAATACAGGGAACATAACCCTCGGGCTTGTTTTTATAAATTCTTTCTGTGTTCAGATAGTAAGACGATACTACATACACTGTATCCCCTATCATTCGCGACTGTTCGTAGTTGCCGCTCTGGTTTACGGTTTCGACAATAACAGGAGCCGCTTTGTCCGAAATATCCACAAACTTAATCTTGGTTATAGCACGCTGGTTGTCATAGGTTCTGATAAGCACTGCTACACGGTCGCCGTTTACAAAAATATCGGCAGCGTTCTCATTATAGCCTGCAACATTTTTAGAAGAAACCAGCTTTACATCTCCGCCGTTAGAGTCAAAGATATAGAGTACACCGTTCTTTATGCGGTAGATATATTTACCGTCGTTTTTAACGATATCTGCCTCGTCTACTCCCTCTACCTGATTGTTGGTGGTGGAGCTTTCTTCGCCTTCACCCATAGCACCTGCCATATTACTTCCTGCATCATCGACGGTGCCTGTTGCCGATTCGGGTGCGGCGCCGTCAAAAGTGCCCTTTAAGAAAGAAAAGTCTGAAAAATATTCGAATATACCTTTGCGGTTTTCTTCGATATACTCGTTTATAGAGTTGTAAATATCATCGTAGGTGACCGCTGCGGTTATAATTCCTTGGTCATCGGCTGTAGGGGGTGTAGCCCTCTGCGACACCCACACAACACCTAAAGCCAGACAAACTGTAAGAACAGCGGCAATCAGGGCATTAAGATTAACCTTATAATGGACTTTTTTCTCTTTATCGGTTATTTTTGAACGGATATATTTCGTTACTGCTTGGTCGGGGATGATGTTTTCGTTATCCTGAGTATATTTATCCTTAAACATCAAAAATCTCTCCTTTCAGTCTTTGTGCAAGGCGTTCCCTCGCCCTTTTTAGGCGGGTTTTAACGGTTGCTTCGTTGGTTCCTGTAATGACGGCTATTTGCGCGCAGGAATAGCCTTCATAATAGTGAAGGTGAATAACGGTGCGATATTTGACCGGGAGACCCAATACCTCGGTATAGACCTCGCTGACCTCGTGGGTCGGAGCGGTAACATTCTCGCTTATAGCTTCGGTAAGCCGCATCCATGCCGAGGTTAGCAGATTTTTCGAGGTGTTTACAGTGACCTTTAAAAGCCATGCCTTTAAATGCTCCTCATCGGTAAACTCAATTCCCCCAGAGTGAAGCTTTAAAAATACAGACTGAAGAATATCCTCCGCATCAAACCTATTGCCTACCCTTGCATAGGCAAGACGGTATACGGTGGTGTAGTATTTATCGAATACCTCTTCAGTTTTAAGCTCACGCAGGTTTATTTTGCACATCGTTACACCCTCTTTCACCTATAACACAAATCAAATGCCCGAAAGGTTTCAAAAATTTTCCTCTTCGGGAATTATTTTACTCAGAGAATAATTTCTATAGGCTTTATCGTGTGATACCTCTTTTATAATGCGGATAAATTCGGGGATAGAAAATTCCTCATCTTCACTAACAAGCTCTACCTCCAGAATAGCCCTGTCCTCCCAAAACGGGTAAATATCTATTTCGATAAGCTTACCCTTATAAGGATAGCGGTAGCGCACCTTGGTGAGACGGCTTTGCTCGGTTTTAAGAAGCTGCTTATACTCCTCTTCGGTTATTTCGTTTTCGACCTCTATGCGGGTAATGTGGGTGATGTGGGTCTTTACGGTTTTGATATATGTAATTTTGCCCTTTTCGGTCCATTTGCGAAGTCGCGCTCCTGAAGAAGTATAGCTTTGTACTATCTCTGCCACCTGTATCTGCGGCAGGGAGCTTAACAGCGACTCTTCAGGCTTTTTAATCAAAAATTTGCGCTCTATTTCGAAATTTTGCACCTTAATTCTCCTTTTTAAACGGCATCCTTTATTATATATTATATTTTAGCAGAAAGCGAACGGCAAGTCAATTGCAGTTCGCTTTGCTTCTTATATATTCGAGCTCTGTAAGCGCATCCGCCACAGACGCAAAAACGCTGCCGCAGCCTGCGGTTGCATTCTCAGACAGCACTGTTACCGCATACTTTGGAGCGTCAAGAGGGAAAAAACCGCAAAACCATGAGTTTGTCACCTTTTTTCCGTTTTTTACAACACCTGTTTGGGCTGTGCCTGTTTTTCCTGCCGCAGAGGTAAGCTGAGGCTTTGCGCTTTGACCAGTACCGCCCTCGTCGAGCACCTGAGAAAGGTCATATTTAAGCTTGTCTGCGGTGCTTTTACTCATAACCCTCACCTCTGCAGCCCTTAGTACCTCTTCATAGGGTTTGCCGTTTTTTATTGTAGATTCTATAAGAGACAAGGGGCGATAACTTCCCGAGTTGGCTATGGTGGCATAGACCTGCGTTATTGCCAGAGGGGTGAGCAGCATTTCACCCTGCCCGATAGAAAGGTTTGCAAGTGCTCTTTTAGAACTTCCCAGCACCTGCATATTGCCAAGCTTACCCTTTGGGCATACAAGCCCGTCGGCAAGGTAGATGTCGTTTAAAAGACCTGCCGATTTTGAAATTTTCACTACCCTGTTTACCCCTACGCTCTGTATATACTGATAGAAAAAAGAATTGCATGAAAACTTCAGTGCGTGGGTAATATCCACCTCTCCGTGGCCTCCCGCTTTATGACAGGCAAAGGTAAGACCGTCCACATCGGTATATCCAACGCAATTTGTGTGGCAGGTTACCCCTGCCTCATACCCTGCCGCCGCAACAACGGGCTTGAAAACCGAGCCGATATTATAAAGACAAAAGAAACGGCTGAGAAGAGGCTCACCACCGCTTACTATTGCCTCGTCAAGACTGCTGAGCCTATAATCGGGACGGCTTACAAGGGCTTTAATTTTGCCCGTTTTAACCTCGGTTATTATTAAAGCGCCGCTGCTGATTGCCGTAGCCTGCTGTTCGGCTATTTGCTGAATATCCTTATCAATTGTAAGTTTTACTCCACGGTTTTCGGCAGCGTAATCATAACTAAATATCGGCTCTTCGCCGTAAAGTCTTTCTCCGCCGCCGCTTATAGAAAAGGAAAGGGTGTTATCGGTACCGCTGAAAAGTAATTCATCAAACGCCGCCTGTATTCCGCTAACTCCCTTACCCTGACCGTTTGTATAACCGATAAGATGACGGGCAAGAGTGCTGTCGTCGATATTGACAGATACGGGAAAGCTGTACACACCCTCTGCACTGAGCTTACGACTGAGTTTTCTAACTGCAAAGCCCTTTTGCAGTATTTCTTCTGTAAGCTCCTTGGTCTCCTCCCCCGAAAACCAACCATAAAGGGAAGAAAGGGCTGTTGGCTCGTTAAAAAACAGTGTATAATGCTCGGTCCGCTCGTTAGTGAGTTTTTTCATATTGCAGTCGAATACGGTTCCTCTGCTTTGTCCTATAGAAATTACCCTGCGACTTTCACTTTGGGCGGCTGCCGAATATTTTTCCTCGGTAGCAATAGCAAGAACTCTCAGCACACACACAAGAAGCATAACTACCGTAAGCAGATAACAAACCGCTGCTCTTTTATAAGAAAAACACATAAAAAAACCTCCCGAGTCTATTATTGACCCGAGAGGTTTTTATTAATCACATTTCATTCGAAGCATTGAACCCGTTTTGACCTTGCTATGATAGGGAATCTTTATCTTCATCATAGGATGAGGAGCAGACTCTATGGCGTTGCCCTCACCGTCAAAAAGCTCGGTTGCTTTTACAGTAAAGGGAGGTTCTTTTGGAGAAAGGCAGTCGAGCTCCTGACCGCGCCAGAACTTGTTTTTAAGGGTTGCTATTATACATCCGTCTTCATATCCGTCTACCGTAGCCGCAACAGCATAATCCCTTACATAACCCGCATTTGAATAGGTCTGTGCGTTTTGCGGTGTGCCGAAATAAAAGCCTGTGGAATAGTTTCGGTGGCTTATTTTATTAAGCTCCTCCTTGACCCATAGGGGAAGCTGCCAATCCTCATAGTTATCTTTCAGACTGTCGAGTGCTCCTCTATAGGCATTGGCGGTCACTGCCACATAATACTGCGATTTGGCTCTGCCTTCTATTTTAAGGCTTCCTACCCCTGCAGTATGCATCTCTTTAAGGTGCTCAGCCATACAAAGGTCATTAGCATTAAGTATATAAGTGCCTTTATCGGTTTCGGTAATATCGAAATGCTGACCCTCGCGGTTAGATTCCACAAGAGAATAGGACCAACGGCAGGGCTGTGCGCAATCTCCGCGGTTGGCATCTCTTCCTGTCATATAGCTTGAAAGCAGACAACGGGCAGAAAATGATACACACATTGCGCCGTGCATAAAGCATTCTAAAGTTAGTTCTTTAGGGGTTTTTGCCCTTATTTCGGCAATTTCTGAGAGAGAAAGCTCACGGGCAGTAACAACACGGGCGGCACCCATATTATAAAATGCGTTCGCCGTCTCGTAGTTTACGATGCCCGACTGAACCGATACATGAAGCTCGCACTTGGGCGCATATTTTTTTACCATTCCAATAGTGCCCAAATCTGCAGCAATTACCGCATCGGCACCTGCGTCCTGCACAAGCTCTAAAAAGGCGGGAATACGGCAAATTTCGTCGTTGTGGGGCAGAGTGTTACAGGCAACGTGCACCTTTACTCCCCTATCGTGGGCATATTTTATACCCTCGCGCATTGCCTGTTCACCGAAATTTGAGGCGGCGGTGCGCATTCCGAACTCTTCCCCTGCGATATAAACGGCGTCTGCGCCGAAATCTACCGCTGTTTTAAGGCGGGTGAGGTCTCCTGCAGGGCACAAAAGCTCGGGCAAGGTTATTTTATCAGTAGTATTCATAAATCCATTTACCTGCGTTTTGAAGTTTCTTTATGGTCGACTGATGAGCCGATTCGGAGGAATTGTAATAAAACTTTCCGTCGCTGTCGGTCACAAAATAGGTGTAATCGAAGTTTTCGGTAGGAAGAAATGCCGCCTTTATTGCCGCTTCACCCGAGGAACAGACAGGTCCAGGAGGGAGACCCTTGGTTACGTTCTGGGTGTCGTATCTGCCGTCTCCGTCCATACTCTTATCGTAGTATATAGTGGGAGAAGAGCCAAGATAGGGGAAAAGCGAAGACTTATTTAAGCGGTTGTGGAATACTGCCGAAACATTTGCCATTTCCTTGGTATCGATGCCCGATTCAAGCTGGATTATTGATGCTAAAGTCAGCATTTCGTGGATAGTATAACCCATATCCTTGGCATTTTTTATCATACTATCGGTTATTACCTCTTCGGTACGGCTAAGCATTCTTTTTATAGCCTTTTGGGCAGACTCCTTAGAGGTACATTCCTTAGCTGTGCCCTTATCCCCTGCGCAGTCCTTACATCCGCAGAAATAAAACTCATAGGTGTCGGCAAAAAGATAACCCTCTAAGGGATAGTATGTATTTTGTCTGTCTATGCTGCTGAGAAGCTCAGACGAAAAATCTACCTCGCTGAGGGCGGCAAAAAAGTCGTCGGGCTGACATACCCCTGCGTTTTTAAGCAGGGTTGCTATTCCCACAACCGTTACATCCTTATTGTTTACATTTTTTGTGTAATCATAGAGGGTTGTACCCTCGGGTATAGTTACGGTAACCGTCTCAGCCTTTGTGCCCTGATTTATAAGAAGCTCTGCTATCGCCTCAAAGCCGATATTGTTTTTAAACTCGTAAACACCGTACTGATAAAGGGTTTCGGTTCCTGCAAGACGGGAATACACCCTGAAAAGCAGTGCACTATCGATAGCACCTGCCTCCTCAAGACGGTTTGCAATGGTAGAAACTGCGGCACCCTGCGGAATAGTAACTGTGCAGATCTCACCCTTTCGGGCAGTACCGTTATAGTCTGCCACAGCCGAGGTAACAACTATTACTGCCGACAAAATTATTGCGGCAATTACTCCAAGTACTACAAAAAGTACGGTATGCTTTTTTCGGGGCTTTTTATCTTCTGTTTTTGGCGGTTCTTCTGCCTCAAGCTCCGAAAGCTCGATATTTTTCTCGTTTTCCATAATTTTATCCTTTATTGTTACAGGTTTTTATTCTTTTATCGGTGACTACGATATCGACACTCTGGTCGTATCTGCCGTGGTACATAAAGGGCTTAAGCTCGTCCGAATAGCAAATGCCTGCGGAAATACCCGTAAAGCGCACCATATATCTGTCGTAATAGCCCTTTCCGTAGCCTATTCGGTAGCCCTTCATATCAAACTGCATACCAGGGACTATCATAAGACAGCCCGTAAAATCGGTAACCATAGGAAGCTCGGGGTCGGGCTCCAGCACAGAAAAGGTACCGGGGGAAAGACAGTCGAGAGAATCAATATAATGAAACTCCATATCTCTGCTGTCGGGTATACAGCGGGGTACCGCTACTTTTTTTCCATCCTCCCAGGCGTTCTCAATTATTCTTGTTGTATCTACTTCTATAGGAGTAGATATATATATAAGCAGAGTTTTTGCAGGACGGTATTCCTTAAGACGGCGGACATTATCGGCAATACTTTTATCAAGTTTGCTTTTAACATCACTTTCCATACCCGTGCGCTTTTCCCTGCACCTGAGTCTTAACTCCTGTTTATACTTTCTTATATCTATCGGGCGCATTGCATTGACTCCCTGAGTTTAGTGGACACATCGGTAGAGCCTGTAAGCATATCGACAATTGCAAAACCGAAATCAAACACAGCACCTGCTCCGCGGGCAGTAATAACATTGCCGTCGGTAACGGTGGGAGCGTTCACATATCTCGCTCCTATAAGCTCAGCCTCGAAACCGGGGTAGCAGGTTGCTGCTTTGCCCTTTAAAATGCCGAGTTTGCCGAGCACAGAGGGTGTGGCGCAGATAGCAGCCACTACCTTGCCTCTGACAAAGGCATTCTTCGCCGCATCGCAAACGGTTTTATTTGCTCCAAGATTAAGTGTTCCCGGCATACCTCCGGGAAGAACTACACCCTCAAGGTCGATGGGTGCATACTCCCCCGTTTTTATGTCTGCGGTGATTTTTATACCGTGTGCGCCGACTATTTCCTTTTTATCTACTCCGACACAGATGACCTTGTAGCCAGCACGTCTGAGTATGTCGACTGTAACCAGAGCCTCTGCCTCTTCAAAGCCGTCGGCTAAAAATACATAAACCATATATTTCTCCTTTATAAAACCTTTAGAGTTTCTGCCAGAACATCTGCGGCAATGTCCTTGATGCTTCTGGGCTCGCCGTCCTTGGCGCAGGATATTTTTACCCAGCCCGAATAATCTGCTGTAAAGAGCGCTGCCTTGCGGCACTTATTGAGATAATCTACATCACATTCGTGAATATCCTTTTTGCCTCCGTCGGCAGTGTAGCGTTTATCCAGCAGTTTTTGAGAAACCTCGGTGGGCATATCAAGAAAAATTACCTTGTCGGGGGCGGGAATTCCAAGCTTTTTATACTCAAAATCGTAAAGCCAGGAAAGAAAACTCTCCCACTCGCTTTCGGGAAGCTTTGAACACTGATGAACAGCATTTGAAGTGGTATATCTGCCCGAAACTATAATTCCGCCATCACCGTAATAGTTTCCCCAATCCTTTTTAAACGAAGCGTATCTGTCGCAGGCATAAAAGCAGGATGCGGCAAAGGCATTCACATCGTCGGGTTTAGAGCCGAACTGACCTGCAAGATACATTTTGACAAGTGCAGAGGAATCGTCATCGTAATTTGGGAAAGAGACGGTGCGACAGTCTATTCCCTTAGATTTAAGACCCTCAGGCAGAAGCTCCAGCTGTGTAGATTTTCCGCTTCCGTCGAGGCCCTCTATAACAATAAGTTTTCCCATAATTATTTCATTCCTCTGTAAAATTCGCGAACCTGCTTTGTTTTTCCGCAGGTCATTTTACCCTCGGGGCAACCACCCGCAATGCAGGAGGGTCCTGCATTTTTGAAGAGATTTGGCGCTACCTCAGAAACCAGCTTTAACATCTGGTCTGCAACCTCTTTTATCTCCCACTGTGCGCGGTTGCAACAGCGGTGACGGAAGAAGTTCATAAGGCTTCTGGCATTCATTGTAACAACGATTTTGGTCTCGCAGGCGTTGGGGAGCAGGAAACGAGCGTCCTCGATAGCCTTTTTCTTCGCTTTTTGTAACGCGGTCTTTTCGTCGAGTCCTTCTAAGATAAATGCCTCGGTATGTTTTTGTGTCAAAAGCTCGGCAAGGTTTTTATAGCCCTTGTCTATTGCCTCCATCTGACGGATAAATTCTTCCTTAGCCTCGGGGATAGCCTCGACCTCGGGAGGAATTATGTACTCGAAGCTGTCCTCGTTTACATAGCGCTGACTTTTCTGACTGTATGACGCAATTCTGTGACGAACAAGCTGATGAGAGCAGGCACGGGAAATTCCCTCAACACCGAAAGTGAATGAAACATGCTCTATAGGACTTTCGTGACCTATTTCGGCGAGCATTTCTACAAAAGAGGCGGTTTTTTCGGGGGTGAGACCCTCTTTTATGGTCTCGATGGTGGAGGGAGAATAGCAAAGCTTAGCGGCGGCAGCCACGGTAGCTTCGGGATTTGGAGTATGCTCGAGTAAGGTTACTTTAGCCATTTTAAGTCTCCTTTAGATGTTCTTTTAGATACAATTTACTTTATTATAACAAATTATCCGTCACTTTACAACAAAAAATCATAGCTATAGTTTAATTTCTCATTTAAATGGTGCAAGAGGGCTTTTTTATATATTTTACTTGCCGTATTAGGATTATTGTAGTATAATATATCTATTAAATTGTATTTTGCTTATCTTTGAGGTAATTTGTATGGAAATGGAAGCTAAGAAAAAGGTTTTAAGCTGTATTCAGCCCAGCGGTATGCTAACTCTGGGAAATTATCTGGGTGCGCTTAAAAACTGGAAAAATATGCAAGAGGAATTCGACTGCACATTTGCGGTTGCCGACCTTCACGCAATAACCGTCCGTCAGGAGCCTGCAAAGCTCCGCGCTCAGATTTATTCAACCTATGCACTTATGTTGGCACTGGGTCTTGATCCCAATGAGTCTACCCTCTTTATTCAGTCACACGTACCTGCACACAGTCAGCTCTCATGGCTTCTCTCCTGCTACACCCAGTTCGGTGAGATGTCAAGAATGACACAGTTTAAGGACAAGTCGGCAAAACACGCTGACAATGTAAATGTAGGACTTTTCTCCTATCCTGTTTTAATGGCTGCCGATATTCTCCTTTATAAGCCCGACTTTGTGCCTGTGGGTGCCGACCAGAAGCAGCATTTAGAGATTGCCCGCGATATTGCCGAGCGTTTTAACGGCATCTACGGTGATGTATTCACTGTACCCGACCCTTATATTCCAAAAATCGGCGCACGCGTTATGTCTCTTCAGGACCCCACAAAGAAGATGTCGAAATCTGACGAAAATCTTAACGCCTGGGTTGCAATTCTCGACACACCTGATGATATTATGAGAAAGTTTAAGCGCGCTGTAACCGACAGTGAGGCTAGAGTTTGCCTTGGCGAAGAAAAGCACGGTATAAACAACCTTATCGGCATTTATTCTGCCGTTACGGGCAAGACTGCCGATGATATAACCGCAGAATTTGAGGGCAAGGGCTACGGCGACTTCAAGATGGCTGTAGGTGAGGCTGTTGTTGAAGAGCTTCGGCCCATAAGAGAAAGCTATGAGGCTATTATTAAGGATAAAGCCGCTTTAGAGGCTCTTTACCGCGAGGGTGCCGAAAAGGCTTCCTATGTTGCCCGCAAGACCCTTTCAAAAGCAATGAAAAAGGTTGGTTTCGTGCTATGAGTTTCCCCTTAGCAGGAAATAAGCGAATAAAGGATTCTATTGATGCCCTTATCTCGTCACACCGTCTGCCTCACGCAGTAATAATTGAGGGTGACTTAGGTGTAGGAAAGAGGACCCTTGCAAAACATCTTGCCAAGGTTGCAGTCTGCGACAGCAGTGAGCCGCCCTGCGGTATTTGCCGCAACTGTCATCTTGCCGACGCAGGTACTCACCCCGACATTGAGACGGTAACTACCGAGGAAAAAAAGAAGAACATTACTGTTGACCAGATAAGAAGTCTCAGAAGTACGGCTTATCATTCGGCACACACCGCAAAAAGGCGCGCCTTTATTATAGAGCAGGCAGACACGATGAATCCAAACTCCCAGAACTCTCTGTTAAAGGTTTTGGAGGAACCGCCCAGCGATGTGCTGTTTATTCTCATAGCTTCTTCTGCGCAGTCGCTTTTAGATACTGTGGTTTCCCGTTGTCTCACCCTTTCCCTTTCAGCTCCCACATTAGAGGAGGGTGTACAGGTTTTATCGGGTGTGCACGGATACGTGCAGGACGAAGCACGGCAGCTGCTTTTAGAGGAAAAGAACAACATCGGCAAGGTTTTAAGCCGAAAAAATGCCAACAAGGAAAGTAAGGGACGTGCAGCCGCACACAACTTTTTTGATGCAATGCAAAAAGGTTCTCCCCTTTCAGCCCTTCTTTGCACTACTCCTCTCGAAAAGGACAGACCCGAGGCAGGCAGATTTGCCGAAGAGCTTCAGGAAATACTGATAAACAAAATTAAAGAGTCGGACAGGCTGCCCCAGACTGCAAAAGAATATACCGAAATGTATACAGCACTTTGTGAGCTTGTCCCAACTCTAAATACAAATATAAACTTAAGTTTGTTTTTTGCCGCCCTTGTTTCAAAAATGACGGCAGCGAAAAACAAATAACGAAATGGAGAAAAAGCATGACCGAGGTAATCTCAGTTAAATTTAAAACCGATGGCAGGGCATACTTCTTTGACCCTGCAGGAATAAACGCCAATGTAGGTGACCTTGTTGTGGTTGAGACCGCACGAGGCATTGAATGTGCCACCGTTTGCGAGGGTGTAAAAAAGGTTGACGATATAAAAATCGTTAAGCCCCTTAAAAAGGTGATACGCCTTGCGGATTCTATCGACCGACGCAAAATGGAGGAGAACCGCAAAAAAGCAGAGGAAGCCTTTAAGGTTTGTGAAAAGAAAATAGCCGAGCATAAGCTTGATATGAAGCTTGTTGATGTGGAATACTCCTTTGACGGTACTAAGATACTCTTCTATTTTACCAGTGACGGTAGAGTAGATTTTCGTGAGCTTGTTAAGGACCTTGCAGGAAGCTTCCACACCCGAATTGAGCTTCGTCAGATAGGTGTTCGCGATGAGGCAAAAATGCTTGGCGGTCTTGGAATTTGCGGTCAGCCCTTCTGCTGTGCCCGTTTCCTTGATGATTTTCAGCCTGTTTCTATTAAGATGGCAAAGGAGCAGGGACTTTCCCTTAATCCGACCAAAATATCAGGAAGCTGTGGTAGGCTTATGTGCTGTCTTAAATACGAGCAGGATGCCTATGAATATCTTAACTCTATAACACCGCCCGTGGGCTCTTATGTGAAAACCGCTTCGGGTAACGGTGTAGTTGTAGATGAAAACCCCCTTACAGGTAATCTTTATGTTCGTATCGGCGAGGATGCAGCCCCCATTAAGGTGCATAGAAGTGAGGTAGAACTCCTTTCCAGAGGTAAAAACAAAAAGCCTGCACCAAAACCCGAGCAGGAAGAATAATTCCACAAATTTGTACTTGCTTTTTTTAATTTATATGTTAAAATAAAAACAGACACAAGGAGGTGTATTTTAAATGGCATACAAAATTTCTGAAGATTGCATCAGCTGTGGTGCTTGCGCAGCAGGTTGTCCTGTTGAGGCTATCTCTGAGGGAGATAACCAGTTCGTAATTGACCCTGATAAGTGCATCGACTGTGGCGCTTGTGCTGCAGGCTGCCCCGTAGAGGCTATTTCTGAAGCCTAATCTTAAAGATTAAAAAAATTTAACCCGACGGTTTCCCGTCGGGTTATTTTTTTATTCGGCTTTGCCGTAGGTTGCGGCATTCACAATGTTGGTGACCATACCCTTATTGCCGTCTACGTTATTGAGCTTACCCGAAATATCGGAGCGCTCGATACCTCTGTACTTCATAAGCTCGGTTACAGAGCAGAAGCGGTAGCCTGCGTCGTAGAAGTCTTCAAGGGTGGCGGCAAGGCCGTTGTAAGTGGTGTCCTGTGTGATGTGACCGAGGATAATGTCACCGTCTATCCAAGTTCCGACACCGTCCTTAAGCACCTGAAGTCTTGCGGCTTCGTCGTAGGAGCTCGACCAGTCGTAGGTGTCCCGAAGGGCCCAGATAATGAGCATATTCTCCTCTATGCAGACATCAAACATCGTTTCGGTGGTTCTTATCTGCGGAGGTCTGTAGAGAGAGACCTCATAAGGCGTTGCTCCGTCAGCCATTGTGAGGTTTGCCTCAAGAAGGTCGTTAAAGTCGGCTATCTGATATTTAAGCTCGTCGTAGGTAAGCTCGGTATAGTCTCCGTTCTTCTGAGAGCCGGTATAAGCGTCGGCGTGGGACATACTGTGACTACCGATATCCCAGCCGTTGTTTATAGCGTTCTGCAGACTTTCGTAGCCGTTGCTTGCGCAGGAGGTTCCGGTTACGAACATTGTGGCAGAGCCCTTATATTTCGCGAAAAGCTCGACCATTCGGTTGTCCTTTTTGGTACGTGGGCCGTCATCGAAGGTGAAGGCAAGAAGCTTGTAGTCCTCGGGGTGCGTTTTCCAAGAGTCGAGATAGGTTCTCCACTTGGTATGAACCTCAGGACTGCCGTCCTCGGTAGTTTCGACGCGGGTAATATAGCAATGAATCGGCGCGGTATCGTAATCTACTCCCTTATACTCGAAGAGCTCCGACATTGTGCAGAAACGATAGCCCTGCTTATAAAGCTCGGGAAGTATAATTTCAAGCGCATCGGGAGTAATATTTTTGCTGTTAGAGCTATGTGCGAGAATGATCGCACCGTCGGGAAGCTCGGTGCCCAAGATATTATTTACGATTGAGTCAACCGTTCCTTCTCCGCCCGAATAGTCGCCGCCAAAGGCCACGTACGATCCTACCGCAGGCATATTGAGCTTTTCAAGACGCTCGTAGATTCGGTCGTTTCGGGCAAAACCACCGCCGCGGAAGAATTTCGGAGTATAGCCGGTAAGCTCTTTTATAAGCTGATTATTTCCGTCGATCTCCTTAGTGAACTCTTCCTCAGAGAGTTCGGCCATTGTTTCGGAATCCTGATGTGAATAGGAGTGACTTGCAAGCTCGCTGCCCTTGCTGAGAGCATATTTTGCTATTTCAACGCCGCCCTCCTGCTCGAGGTATTTTCCTATAAGGAAGAAGGTTGCGCTTCCGTTATATTCTGCAAAAAGATCTGCTACCCTTGCGGTTACAGAGGTTGTGTTATAGGGGTCGGGTCCGTCGTCGAAGGTGAAGGCAAGAAGCTTGAAGTCTTCGGGGTGGCTTCTCCAATCGTCATTCATAACAGTTATCTCCTGTGCAATTGCGACAAGGTCGCATATATCGGCATTGCCGTCACGGTTTTTATCGGTATTTTTATACTCGGCCGCGCCGATAAGATGTGTGCGAAGTGCGACAGCGTCGGTAAGCTCACAGCCCTTTCCGTTTTCGTCAACGTCGCCGATATTTGTGCCGTAGCTTCTGAGCATAGGCGCTTTTACACTGTCCTTAACGGCATACCATACAGTTTTATCAAGGTTTGCCATATTTTCGTCAGAGAGTGCGTTTTCACCCGTTACCGAAGAAACGACGGTAATCGTACCGTTTACCGTGCCAATGTCTGTAATCCATTTGGACGGTTCCTTGTTACTGTAAACGTTTGATACCGTAATATTTCTCTTACTACCGTGTGTACCACTAGCATCACTGCAAAGAGGAGGGTAACCTAAAGAAAAGCTATCGGATATGGTTACTGTAGAATTATAATGCGTTCCGATAAGTCCCCATTCGTGGGTTATCTTGTTGTTCTGATCGACAATGCTGCCCGAGAAGCCGCAGTTATTAAGACTTGCCTCTGCGTTTTGGGGGACAAAGCCTACAATACCGCCGATAGCGGAACCCGTATAGCTCGAGGTGTCGCCGTTTAAGGTTTGCGCGTTGCCGCCCGCTACGGTAACGGTCTCGTCGACCGAGATCGAATCGAGGGTAGCTTTTGTAACGACATAGCCTACCACTCCTCCTGTATTTCGGCCGCCTGCAACGAACGACTTTTTGATATTAAGATTTTTAACGCTTGCAGTGCCGATAACAGGAATAAGACCTCCGCTTATAAAATAGCGTCCGCTTTCCTCAACGCTGTAGTTTTCCATAGGCTGACCGTAGATTCCGTAAACGGTATAGCCGTCTCCGTCGATATGACCGTTAAAGACGGCTTCGGTGCCGTCGATACCCTTATAAACCTTTCCAGTTGCCGTGACGGTTTGTCCTCCGAACCAGACGTTGGGAGAATATCCCTCGATCGGAGTACCCGTAGCCCAGGCAACCTTAGCGGTATCGTTAAGATAGATATCATTTGCGAGCTTATAATACTTATCCGCTTCGCCGAAGGTTCCTACGCAGTAGCGAAGCTGACCTGCGGTTTCGATTATATAGGGATCGGTCTCGGTGCCCGTTCCCGTTTCAAAATATTTTCCGATAAGAGGGAAATTAGAAAATTCGTTATAGTCCTTTATAAAGGTCTTATGGGTCGGGTAGCCGTTTTCGGTGGTGACGAATTCGTCACTGAAGTTACCGAAGGCCTCTACCGCTTTTATTCCCTTGAAGCTTTCGGCATTAGCGGTTTTGATCTGAAGGCAGTTGGTTGCTGTTCCTTTACGGACAAGTTTCGTATCACTTATAGCAAAGCAGTTTTCGATAACTCCGGTACTCCAGCCCCAGTTATCGCCGATAAGGCCGTTTACAATATAGGTGTTGTTTGAATCCTTGGGGTCGTCGTCGTGATGCTTAAGGGTTGCGAGAGAGCAGGAGTTTTTAAGGGCGAATATCTGTGTGTCGCCGAGAGTTCCTCCTCCGATGAGTCCGCCGAGCTCGTCACCGTAAAGGTATACGCTATCCCCTACGTAGCAAGCGTCGACCGATCCGTTAACTTTGGAAACGTAACCGATCAAGGCGGCAGTTCGGTAAGTGGTATTAGAGGTGATATAAGCATCCTCTACACCGATTCCGCTGACGTGCAGCTCATTTCCGGCTTTTGGGAAAAGACCCCTTGATATCTTGTCGGCGGTTTCACTATAGTCGTTATAGAATACGCCGTGAACAACATTGCCGTTGCCCTTGAAGGTTCCCTTGACGGTTTTGTCCTTATACCATGTATTAAGGGTCGAAAGGTCGGTTATCTCGGTGCCGTCGGAAGCCTTCGTAACGGTGGGTACACCGTCGGCAACCGAAACCTTCATATCGTTAAGCCAGATATCGTTTGCAAGTTCCCACTTGCCGTCTTCGTTGCCGCCTCCATCTATAACGTATGCAAGTTCTGAGGGCAGACCTATATCAATATAGCCGTCTCCGTCGGCATCGGAGGTAGGCTGTTTGATAGTTTTATCCCAGAAGGTGTCTTTTCCCTCAACAACAGAGGGTGCTGCATTCTCGGGTTCGGTAGTTTCGGCTGCGATGGGTGTCATTGTCACCATCAGGCAGGAGAGAACCAACGTAATGCATAAAATAAAGGATAAAAGTTTGTTTTTCATTGTGATACTCCTTTCCATATATAGCAGTTTAATTATAACACAGTTATCCATATTTTGAAACCGTAAAAAAGAACAAACATTACCCCCCCCGTTTGTAGGGTTTGAACAAAAGACTCCATGGCACAACGGAAGAATGCTTGATATAAATCTTTTTGTATATGTCGACGAAGGAAGCCTTAAAATGCAGGTTGATAAGGAGGCTTTTACCCTTAACCAAGGTGATTTGCTGCTGGTGCCTGTAAAAATCTTTTACAGACATCTTGAAGCCAGCGGTTTTTCCTGCTTTTTTATTCATTTTTCTGCCGATACCGGGGAGGAAAACGCCGACCCCCTTTATTTCAGATCCAATCCCCTGCTTGCAGAGGGCGATTATGCCCCCGGAGAATACAAAAAACGAAATCTTACGGCATAATTTAAAAAATCTTCTTTATTTTTTATAAATATATGTTATAATAAGTTTGTTAGATATTTTTTTAAAGGAGTATTTATTATGGTTAAAGAAGTATTAGTTGAAATTTCTGCACGTCACGTACACGTTAGCGAAGAGCATCTTGAGATTCTTTTCGGCAAGGGCTACAAGCTCACCCCCAAGAAGGACCTCTCTCAGCCCGGTCAGTATGCTTGTGAAGAGCGTGTTACCGTTGTAGGTCCTAAAAAGGAGCTTGCAGGTGTTTCCATCCTCGGACCTTGCAGAAAGGCTACTCAGGTTGAGATTTCTCTCACCGATGCCCGTTCCATCGGAGTTAAGGCTCCTATCCGCGAGTCGGGTGATGTTGCAGGCAGCGGTGCTTGTAAGCTTATCGGACCTGCAGGTGAGGTTGAGCTTACCGAGGGTGTTATTGCTGCAAAGCGTCACATCCATATGACCACTGCTGATGCCCAGAAATACGGTATTACCGACAGTCAGATCGTTTCTGTTAAGATTCCCACCGAGGGACGCGCCCTTGTTTTCGGTGATGTTGTTGCCCGCGTTTCCGACAGCTATGCTCTCGCGATGCACCTCGATACCGACGAGGCTAATGCAGCAGCCATCCCTGGCAGCTGCATCGGAGAGATCCTTGACTAATACTTTAGGAATTTATATACATATTCCCTTTTGTCTTAAAAAGTGCAACTACTGCAGTTTTTACTCGGTTACTCCTAAGGATAATATAAAAGCGGAATATGTTAAAAGAATTTCGGAAGAGATCAAAAAATGGGGCGGGCAGACAGCCCGCCCCATTGATACTCTTTATATAGGAGGCGGCACCCCTTCCCTGCTGAGCGAGGCTGAGCTTTCGGATATTCTGGTGGCGGTGAGGGAAAGCTTCACCCTTTTGCCCGACGCAGAAATAACGGTTGAAGTAAACCCAGGTGATAATACCGAAAAGTTTTTGGCGTATGCAAAAAAACTCGGTGTAAACCGCATTTCCATCGGTGTTCAGTCGGCAAACGAGGAAGAACTTAAAGTTTTGGGCAGACGGCACAGCTTTAAAGATGCGCAAAATGCCGTAAAAGCAGCCCGTAAGTTTGGTTTTGATAATATTTCAGCAGATATTATGATAGGTCTGCCCGAAAGCAACGCCGATACCCTTAAAAAGAGCCTTGACGGAATACTGTCTCTAGGTACAGAGCATATTTCGGCTTATATTTTAAAGCTTGAAGAGGGCACTCCCTTATTTGATGCCGATATACACCTGCCCGGTGAGGACGAGATTGCCGACCAGTATCTTATGATGTGCAGTACCTTTGAATCTGCAGGTTTTGACCACTATGAGATATCAAATTTTGCAAAATCGGGCTATGAAAGCCGACACAACAACCGCTACTGGCTTTTAAAGGATTATATGGGCATCGGTCCTGCTGCACACTCTTGTTTTGAGGGTAAGCGGTTTTACTATCCCGCCGATTTATGCGAGTTTTTAAAAGGCTCTGCCCCCATATCCGACGGCAAGAGTGGAGATAAAGAGGAATTTATAATGCTCTCCCTCAGGCTTTCGAGGGGTATTATATTCAGTGAATACGAAAGGTGTTTCGGAGAAAAAATAAACGGGGATATTATAAAAAAAGCAAAGCTTTTTGAAAGACAGGGGCTTTGCTTATGTGACGACAGGCATATCTCCCTCACAGACGAGGGTATGCTCGTATCAAATGCAATTATCGGAGAATTTATATGAAAACTTTTAAGATACATCTTATTCGCCACGGGCTTACCGAGGGCAATCTTAAACAGCAGTATATCGGAAGGACCGACCTGCCCCTCGCAGGTGTTGGCGTTACCGAGCTTCAGAGACTTAAAGAGGAAATAGAATATCCAAGGGTGGACAAGGTTTATTCCAGTCCTATGCTCCGCTGCAGACAGACTGCAAATATTCTCTATCCTTCTAAGGATATTCAGCTTGTGGATAATATGAGGGAAATAGATTTTGGCGAATTTGAGGGCAAAACCGCAAACGAGCTTGAGTCCAATCCTGCTTACAAAGACTGGGCGGCTGGCAGAATCACCGCCGCACCCTGCGGTGAGGATAACACCGAATTTGCAAAACGCCTTTGCGTAGGTCTCAATCAGATAGTACGGGATATGATGGCTAACGGTGCCGAGCACGCTGCAGTAATTATGCACGGAGGCGCTATTATGATGCTCCTCTCTGCTTGCGCTGTGCCCCGTAAGAGTATGGTGGAATGGACATGTGCTGCAGGCAGCGGATATTCTATTCTCGTTACCCCCTCCCTCTATCATTCAAGCGGTGTTGTTGAAGTTATAGATTATGTTTGATTGTATAAAATTAAAGTGCAGTTAAACCGAATTTTTATAAAAAAAATAGAAATTATCAGAGAAACAAAATTTTTTTGCAAAAAAAACTATAAATTTAGTGTGTTTTGTGTTATAATGCTATCTGTAATTTTATTGCTTTAAAAGGAGCGCATAATATGAAAAAGATTTATGAAGGAAAAACAAAAGACGTTTATTCTCTTGACAACGGCAATGTAATGCTCAAGTTCAAGGACGATTGCACCGGTAAAGACGGCGTATTCGATCCCGGTGAGAACTCTGTCGGCCTTACTATTGAAGGAATCGGCAAAGCAAACCTTATCTCCTCTGTACATTATTTCGAGCTTCTTAAAAAAGCAGGTATAAAGACTCATTATGTATCTGCCAATGTTGATGAGGCTACTATGGAGGTTCTCCCTGCAACCGTATTCGGTCACGGTCTTGAGGTTATCTGCCGCCTTGTTGCTACAGGAAGCTTCATCCGCAGATACGGCGAATACATTAAGGACGGTACTCCTCTCGAGGGCGGATATGTAGAGTGCACCTTCAAGAATGACGCTCTCGGCGATCCCCTTGTTACAGGCGAAGGCCTTGCTGCTCTCGGTGTTATGACCCCCGAAATGTTCGAGAGCATGAAGGCTCAGACCCTTGCTATCACCAAGATTGTTGCTGATGACCTTAAGTCTATCGGTCTTGACCTTTGGGATATTAAGTTTGAGTTTGGTTTCAACAATGACGAGGTTATGCTTATCGACGAAATTGCTTCGGGCAATATGCGTGTTTATAAAGACGGCAAGATTGTTGATCCCGTTGAGCTTACTAAGCTTATTAACAACAGATAAGAACAGTTTACAGTTTACAGTTTACAGTAAAAAGCAGATTCAAAACGCCCACGCCCCATAACCAAACCATTCAAACCCGAATCAGGTTTTGGAAGACAAATTTTTCGCTATACTTCGTCAAAATACTCGCAAATCCGACAGGATTTACTGTGTTTTTTCCTCGTATATCAAAAAATAATGTTGTTTACAAAACTCTTTGACCTTAAAGGAGTGGATTTTTGAGTGGATTTTGGTGAAGAGAAGTTCATAAGGCTGACGCCTATGAACGACGATGAGCCAAAAGATGCCTTAAAATCCACCCTTTAAGGCTGGTTCGGGTTTAAAGGGTTTGGTTATGGTCTTCATAAGGGTCAAAATCGGTAAGCTTTATGTCAGAGAGCATAGAAGCTCTCTTTACACAGTCGTTTCCAAAGCGGTATTTAAGCACATCCACAGTTTTTTCAAGCTTTTCCGCCCTTTCGCTTTTTCTTACCTCGCCGAATATGTCAAACTGTACCGAACGGTCGGCAGAGCAAAGGTCACTGCCGCATATACCGATACTTCTGACCTTAAAGGGTTCGGTCATATCAGCATAAAAAAGCTTCATAGCATACTTTATAAGGATTTCTGCCGAGGAGGTGGGAGAGGGAAGACCTATCTGCCTTGTAAAGGTATTAAGACTACTGTCACGCACTGAAATGCTCACCGTATTGCACCTAAGACCTTGGTCGCGAAGTCTTCGGGCAACCGTTTCGGAAAGCACCGTAAAGGTGAGCTTTATATCCTCAAAGGATATAAGGTCGCGGGGTGCCGTAACCGAATTTCCCACCGATTTTATACCCCGCTGTTGGTCAATGCTTTTAACCTCACTGTCCTCAAGACCTGTCGCAAAGGAATAAAGCATATATCCGTTTTTGCCTAAAAAAGAGCAGAGATAATCGGGGTTGGCAGAGGCAATATCTCCGATGGTATATATGCCTCGACTCCGAAGCTTCTTTTCGGTGGCAGGACCGATATAAAGCAGGTCGCGGCAGGGGAGAGGAAATACCTTTTCCTTAAAGTTTTCGCGGGAGAAAACCGTCACAGCATCGGGCTTTTTATAGTCCGAGCCGAGCTTTGCAAAAACCTTGTTCCAGGAGACCCCGATAGAAACCGTAATGCCAAGCTCTTCCTTTACCCTCAGCCGAATTTTGTCGGCAAGGGCGGCACCCTCTTTAAAACTTTTTACATTGTCGGTAACATCCAGCCAACATTCGTCAAGTCCAAAAGACTCTACCTTGTCGGTATAATCCGAGTAGATTTTCCTTGCCATATTGGAAAAGCGTACATACAGGGGGTAGTTTGGAGGTACTACTATAAGCTTAGGGCATTTTCCCACAGCCTGCCAAAGGGGCTCTGCTGTTTTTACACCGTAGCCTGCCGCAATCTGATTTGCCGTCAGCACTATTCCGTGACGTTTTTCAACACTTCCGCCAACCGCAACGGGACACTCCCTTATTTCGGGACGGTGCAGACATTCTACAGAAGCGAAAAATTTGTTGCAGTCTATATGAAAAATAACCCTGTCCATACCGTCACCCCCAAAAAAAACGAAAACAAAAGAACAAATGTTCGCATAAAATATCATACTCCACCTAAAGAAAAAAGTCAAGAGGCAAATTGTGGGCATAGCTGTATTTTTATCTTCTGCTTCGCAGAGATGTTTCTCGGGAGGTTAGGGAATAGGGATTAGGGATTAGGGAAAATACGGATACCGAAGTTGTAAAACTATACGGCAACCGTTGTAGGGGACGGGTTTCCCGTCCCGCACTGGGGAAATGGTATTTATAACACCCTCACGGAAACCGTAGGGCGCGATGTCTCAACGCGCCGAGCGGGTTTATGGTTTGATAACAGCCGTAATGTTGTGATGAAATATGCGGTCTTGTATGCGGGTGACCATTGGTCGCCACTACTGTAGTCGCAAAATTTAAAACAATACTTGTATATTTTTTAAGTTTGTGATAAAATAGCCTTGCGACACATCTGAATATTGAGCCATAGAAAGGTGCATTTTATTTTGGTAAAAACGCAACCTTTATTTTTGCACCTATATGGCGTAAAAGATGTGTCGCAGCATTTGAGGTGAGCGTTTTTCGGCGTGTAGCCTCGGCTGCACGTTTTTTATAATAACAGCAAAGGAGATTTTTGGATGGGCAAATGGATAAACTGTAAAAATTGCGGACAGCATTATCATACCGACCTTGCGCGCTGTCCGCAGTGCGGAAAGCATACAGTTTGTTTTAGGGAAATATCGGCAATAGTTGTGGTTTCTGCCATTTGCATATTCGCAGTTATCGGTATAATCCTTGGCGCTTTAGATAATGCGCCCAAAGGAACTGATGTTGCCTCGGAGGTTATTGACAGTGAGGAGCTTTATTCACAGTTTGAAGATAAAAAAGACAATTCTTCAGACGACACATCAAGCGCAGATACATCATCTCAGCAGACCTCTAGCAAAACCGATTCCTCAAAGGTCACCGCTTCCTCCGAGAAAAGTTCTTCAAACATTTCATCAAAAGCAGAAAGTGAAGATACATTATCTATTACCGAGGACCCCTTTTTGGAATATTTCAGTACAAAAGATACAGACGGTGCGGTGCTTTATACAAACCAAACGGTACATATAACCTACCCCGATTATATGGTTTATATTGCTTTTGAAGATGGCGAGGTTACATTAAGCTCCGAAATGAGGGATAAAGGGTTTACTTCGGTTACACGAAACAGTGACGGAAGTGCGACTTTTACTATTCCGCCAAAAGACTATTTAAGCTACTGTGAGTATTTAGAGGGCTCTGTTCTGAAATATTTTAAAACATTGGTTGAGATATCGGACGCGGTAACAGGCTTTAAAAACCAATCCTTTAATACGCTTGAATTTAATCTTAGCTATGAGGAGCCGATAGAAGAGGATGAGAGTGTTGCAGTTCTGCTTGGATATCTTATTAACGAACTGCAGCTTATTCATCGGGATTTTAGCTTAGGCTGTGATATAAAATTTTATTATAAAGGAAACAGTCAGCCTGTAGTATATAGATTCCCCTCTGTTTTTAAAGAAGCTTATGAACTATCTAAGCAACAATAAAAACTG
>JAZOBS010000007.1:0-5141 GCA_045596085.1 Acutalibacteraceae bacterium
GTGGACAATATCTCTTGTTTTGTGTTATACTATTCATGGTGATTGAGTCCTCTCTGTTATTTTCTGTTGTAGCAAACTTATTTTAACAGAACTCAATCACTTTTTCTATTCTTTTGGTCTCACATCTATTGTAACGCTACAGGCAACTATACCGACACACCGAATAATATATTGCATTTAACCGAAATATATGATAAAATAACCTTTAATAATAAATTATGGTGAGATATTATGCGAAAAATTACGGTTTCAGGCGAACAAGGTTATGAAATACTGATAAACAGCGGTCTTCTGGCAAACTGCGGGGAGTATATCCGCAAGGTTACAAATGCCGAAAAGGCGCTTATTATTTCGGATACTAATGTTCTGCCCATTTATGGCAAAAAGGTTCAAAAATCTCTTGAAGCTGCAGGCTTTGAGGTGTATACCTTTGCTTTTGCCGCAGGAGAGGAATCCAAAACCCTTGATACCGTAAGCAATATGATAAAAGCTCTCTGCGAGGCTCAGCTCACCCGAAAGGATATTGTCGTTGCTCTGGGCGGAGGAGTTACAGGCGATATGGCAGGCTTTGCCTCTGCAATATATCTGCGCGGAATAGATTTTGTTCAGATTCCTACTACTCTGCTTTCACAGGTTGATTCATCTGTCGGCGGAAAAACGGGATGCGACCTTTCCTTTGGTAAAAATCTTGTGGGCGCGTTTCATAACCCTCGTCTGGTGCTTATAGACCCCGAAACCCTTAAAACCCTGCCCGAACGCTATAAAAATGACGGTATGGGCGAGATAATAAAATGCGGATGCATCCGTTCAGCCTCCCTTTTTGAGAAGCTTGAAAACTGCAGCAAATTTGATGATATTATGGTTGATGCAATTTCCGAATGTGTCGACATAAAGCGGGTAGTAGTGGAAAACGATTTCACCGAAAAGGGTGAGCGTATGCTACTAAATTTCGGGCACACCCTTGCCCACGCTATTGAAAAGCATTTTGGCTTTACGGGCATTGCCCACGGCGAAGCGGTAGGAGTTGGAATGCTCAGCATTACCCGTGCCTCTGAAAAGTCGGGATACACCGAAAAAGGCTGTGCTGACAGAATAGAAAAACTGCTCAAAAAGTTCGGACTTCCCGTTTCCTGCGAGGTAGAGACCGAAAAACTTACAAAAATAATGCTCCACGATAAAAAGCGCAGAGGAAACTGCATAAATCTTGTCCTCCTTAAATGTATAGGCGATTCCTTTGTAGAGGCTTTTCCCACCGCAGAGCTGGATAGCTTCTTTTCGGAGGGTAAATAATGGATATAAAAATAATTCCGTCGGCACTTTGCGGAGAGGTGAGTATTCCTCCCTCAAAGTCTGCCGCCCACCGCGCCCTTATCTGTGCCGCTTTGGCTGAGGGGGAGAGCCGTGTAGAGCCCTACTGCACATCCAAGGACATAAGAGCCACCGTTTCCTGTCTTAAGGCTCTCGGTATGAGGACCCAAGAAGACCAAAAGGGTTATACAGTAGGTATAAATGAGACCTTAAAGGGCGGCGTGCTGGATTTTAATGAATCAGGCTCCACAGCCCGTTTTCTGCTCCCTGTTGCCGCGGCTTTGGGTGCTGATATAACCGCAGTAGGGCAGGGAAGACTTCCCGAGCGTCCTATGGAGGTGCTGACCTCTCTTTTGAGAGAGCACGGCGTTAAGGCTTCCTCAGATAATCTGCCTATCACCTTAAAGGGCAGAATGACCGCGGGTGAGTTTCGTCTTCCGGGCAACATCAGTTCCCAGTATATAAGCGGACTAATGCTTGCCGCACCGCTTTTGGACCGAGATGTGTATATTGAGCCTACCACCGCCTTAGAGTCGGTAGGTTATATCGATATGACGGTTGATGCTATGAAAAAGCAGGGCGTTACCGTAGAGGAGACAAATAAAGGCTGGAAGATATCTGCAGCGCAAAGCTATAAACCTGCAAATACCATTATTGAGGGGGACTGGTCTCAGGCGGCATTCTTTATGTCGGCTGCCGCTATCGGCGGAGATATTAAAATATCTGGACTTGATTTTACCTCCCGTCAAGGTGATATGGCGGCACTTGATGTTTTTGCAGCTTTTGGTGCCGATATTACAATAAATGATAATGTATTACATATAAAAAAAGGAACCCTTCGCGGAATTGAGGTAAATGCCTCTGATATTCCCGATATGGTACCCGCCATTGCCGCTACGGCGGCATTTGCTCAGGGCAAAACGGTAATACATTCGGCAGAGCGTCTCAGGATAAAGGAAAGCGACCGAATAAAGACCACCCTTGCCGCCCTTACCGCTATGGGTATAAAAACCGAGGAACGTCCCGACGGAATGGTCATATACGGCGGACAGCCCAAGGGCAGTATAATAGACGGCGCAAACGACCACCGCATTGTCATGGCATTTTCGGTTGCCGCAGCATACGCTCAGGGTGAAAGCATCGTTCTGGGTGCCGAGGCGATAAATAAATCATACCCAGAGTTTTATAGAGATTTTGAAAAGTTAGGGGGTAAAACAAAATGAAGTCGAGCATAGGCTCCAAGGTCAGACTTACCGTTTTCGGCGAAAGTCACGGACCTGCTATCGGCTGTGTCCTTGAGGGGCTTCCCGCAGGACATAAAATAGATTTCGATTTTGTGGCTTGGCAGATGTCTCGCCGTGCCCCAGGAAAGGATAAGACAGCGACCCCGCGACGAGAAGACGACCTGCCCGAAATACTGTCAGGCGTTCTTGACGGAATAACAACAGGCGCACCCCTTGCCATACTTATAAGAAATAACGATACAAGGTCGCATAACTACGACGATTTAAAAACTCGTCCGCGACCTAACCATTCCGACTATGCCGCATATGTAAAATACGGCGGATATAACGATATTCGTGGCGGTGGACACTTTTCTGCACGACTGACAGCACCCATAGTTGCCGCAGGTGCAATCTGCAGAAGCATCTTAAAGGAAAAGGGAATAACGGTAGGCGGACATATTCTCTCTATTGGTAATGTTCGCGATACTGCATTAAACCCCGTCAGCATATCGGCAGAAGAGCTTGAAAATTTATCTACCAAGCTTTTTGCTCTTAACGACCCCTCAAAGGAAGCACTGATGCGCGAAGAGATAGAAAAGGCAAAAATGTCCCTCGACTCGGTAGGCGGCTCGGTAGAGCTTGCTGCTGTGGGTCTGCCCGCAGGTGTAGGCAACCCGATGTTTAGCGGAGTTGAAAATGTTCTGGCAAATATCCTTTACGGAATCCCTGCTGTAAAAGGTGTTTCCTTCGGCGCAGGTTTTGAATTTGCACATATGAACGGTAGCAACGCTAACGATCAGATGTATTATGACGAGCAGGGCAATGTTAAGTGCCTCACCAATAACTGCGGAGGAATTACAGGGGGAATTACAAACGGTATGCCCCTGACCGTAAAGGTTGCATTAAAGCCCACCCCGTCAATATCCAAGCCGCAACAGACGGTAAATCTTAAAACAAAAGAAAACAGCACTTTAGAGATTGAGGGCCGTCATGACCCCTGCATCGTTCCCCGTGCACTTCCCGCATTAGAGGCGGCTATGGCTATAGGACTTGCAGACCTTTTGGCGGAGGACGGAAAACTATGAATTTAGACGATATAAGAATAGAAATCGACAAAATAGATAAACAGCTCGTTCCTCTTTTAAAGGCAAGAATGAATTGCTCCCTTAAGGTAGCAGAGGCAAAGCGTAAAGAGGGTCTTCCCATATACCACCCAGCCAGAGAAGAGGCAATCCTCGATAGAGTAAGTAAGGAGGGTGGAGAGTTCGGAAGCTATATCTCGGCAATATACCGCGAAATAATGGGCGTCAGCAAGGAGGCTCAGCAGGTGGAGCTTACCCCTGCCGGAGACCTCGCAGGAAAAATCGTCAACGCCAAGGACGGAATAAAGGAAAATGTTACGGTTGCCTGTCAGGGTATTGAGGGCGCTTTCGGAAGTATTGCCTCTAAAAATCTTCACAAAACGGGTAAGATAAAATACTATTCCACCTTTGAGGATGTCTTTAAAGCGGTAGAAAATGATGAAGCGGTTTATGGAGTAGTACCTGTAGAGAATTCAAACGCAGGCTCGGTTATGGAGGTCTACGACCTTATACTGAAGTACAGATTTTATATAGTATCTGCGGCAGAGCTTGCGGTAAACGAAAATCTTCTGGGTCTGCCCGACACAAAACTCAGTGACATTAAAACGGTTTATTCCCATCCGCAGGCACTTTCTCAGTCGGAGGATTTTATAAAGGCAAACGGAATAACCCCAATTCAGTACAGCAATACCGCTATGGCGGCAAGGTTTGTCTCGGAAAAGGGAGATAAGAGTGTGGCGGCAATTGGCTCGGCTCTGGCAGGAAGCCTTTACGGACTTGAGGTAATCGTGCCCGATATACAGACCGTAAAGCACAACTCCACAAGATTTATAACCATTTCAAAGCAGCTTATCATCCCCGATGAAGCAAATAAGGTCAGCGTGGTCTTCTCGGTACCCCACAGCGTAGGTGCACTTAACCGCGTTCTTAACCGTTTCTGTGTAAACGGACTAAACCTTACAAAAATAGAATCCCGCGCGGCAAAAAACGGCAAATTCGACTATCTTTTCTATCTCGACTTTGCAGGAACCCTTAACGACCGCAAAACAATAGCACTTATCTCCTCCCTTGCCGAAGAATTACCCGATTTTACCTTCCTCGGCAACTACAAAGAAACAATGATAAAAGAATAACAGGTGATTAAAATGGCAAAAGAAAAACTTGTAAAATCAATAACCTCAATGGATGAGGATTTCGCAAAATGGTATACCGACGTTGTAGTCAAGGCCGAGCTGATTGATTATTCCTCGGTTAAGGGCTGTATGATAATACGTCCCTACGGCTATGCGATATGGGAAAATATTCAGAGTATCTTAAACGGAATGTTTAAGGAATCGGGCCATGAAAACGTCTATATGCCGATGTTTATTCCCGAGAGTCTGCTTCAAAAGGAAAAAGATCATGTAGAAGGCTTCGCGCCTGAGGTTGCATGGGTAACCCACGGCGGTACAGAGGATCTGGAGGAACGCCTTTGCGTCCGTCCCACATCGGAGACCCTTTTCTGTGACCACTATGCTAATATAAT
>JAZOBS010000008.1:0-4459 GCA_045596085.1 Acutalibacteraceae bacterium
GCCTGCGGGAAGCTCGAGACTTGTAAGAGCTTCAACAGTTTTGTTGGAAGGTCTTAACACGTCGATAAGCCTTTTGTGTGTTCTGGTTTCGAACTGCTCACGGCTATCCTTGTACTTGTGTACAGCGCGAAGGATGGTAACAACTTCCTTCTCAGTAGGTAGCGGAACGGGTCCTGAAACGCGAGCGCCTGTGCGCTTTGCAGTTTCTACGATCTTTTCAGCTGCCTGATCGACAAGAGCGTGATCGTAGCCCTTAACACGAATTCTGATTTTTTCCTTTACTGCCATTTGACTTGCTCCTCCTTGTTGGATTTGCGGGCAAAACTTACACCGTACCGAGTGTTTCTTCTCGACACATTATAAAACCGGATGGCTGGGGTCACAGTCATTCCGGGGCTGACAGCGCAAAGGTGCTGCCTTGGTCACACGGCATCGCAAGTTGCCGCAGGACCGAATAAGTTCTACATCGCCCGGTTTAAAATCGGACATACTCCGCGGAAATTTCCCGACTCAAACGGTCGGCCACCTCCCGCATCAACGCATATCAACGCTAATTATCATAGCGTACCTTGGTATAATAACACAAACAAATCGAAAATGCAAGTATTTTTTCACAAATTTTTTAAAAAATTTTTGGTTATTATTTTTCTCTCAAAGGATTGTATTTTTAATAATTTTAAACACAAGATTTAGTTTTCGCCGCGCCTTTATATATATAATAGGAAGGGAGCCGTTTTTTCTTATGCGGATTTGGCATACATCACGGGACGGGAAGACTCCCCTTCGGGGAAGGGGAGATGTCGGCATTGCCGACAGAGGGGTACGGCCTCCGTAAGAGGACCCGTCCCCTACGGCTGCCGTATATATTTTCGTGCCGAAGGCACACATTTCCCTTAGCCCTGAGCCCTCGGCCCTACATTACTGTTTGCTGATAAAAAAATCCCTCACCGCGGTGAGGGGATTTTTTATCGTATAATACATCCTACATCATCAAGGATTATGTTTGGTCTATAGGGGAACTGTTCTACTGTTTCGCGGGTAGAAACGCCAGAAAGGACTAAAACGGTGGTTGCGCCCGATTCGACACCTGCGATAATATCGGTATCCATACGGTCGCCGACGACAACAGCATCCTCAGACTTACAGCCAAGACGGTGGAAGCCCGAACGCATCATAAGGGGGTTGGGTTTGCCGAGATAGTACGCCTTTTTACCCGTAGCTATCTCTATAGGTGCCACAAGTGCGGCACAATCGGGAATAATTCTGCCTCCCTCGGCAGGGGCGGTTGTATCGGGGTTGGTTCCAATAAGTTTTGCACCCTTCTGCACAAGGTTTACTGCCTTATTCATATTGGAAGAGCTATAGTTCTGGGTGGGGCCAACAACCACATAATCGGGGTTGACGTCATTTATGGTAAGACCCTCTTCATATATTGCATTGAGCAGTCCTGCCTCGCCTATACAGTAGACACTGCAGCCCGGTTTCTGCTTAGCGAGGAAACGGGCGGTTGCAATGGCTGAGGTGTAGAAATGCTCCTCGGGAATATCGAGACCCATTCTCTGCAGCTTCTGACGAAGCTCTGTGCGGCTTCTTTCACTCGAGTTTGTGAGGAATAAAAACTGCTTGTTTTCCTTCTGCAGCCACTCTACAAAATCCTTTGCAGGGGGCAGAAGCTGATTACCGTGATAGATAACACCATCCATATCACAGATAAAGCCTTTTTTGCTTCTTATCATTTCAAGAATTTGTTCGTTCATAGTATTCTCCTTTTATGAACGGGCGGCAACGCCGCCCCTACATCAGTTGCGTATTCTTATTATTGGCAAACCTTACTCTTGCGTTAATTGAGGTAACACTCCGCATACATCACAACGCGTTGTACCCAAATTATATGTTTTGCAACAAGGGCATTTCCATCCATAATCTTCCGTGAAAACCACAGTACTATTACAATATTTATAAAATTTTTTAATACGTCTCTTCCTTATATATACAACATTAAATATACCTGCAACTAAAAGTGAAATCGTAAACATAAGGCTATATACAATTATAATGCCATCGCCACTATATACTGCATCAGAAAGCCCAGTCAACAAAAAAAGAAACGCAATATAAAACCACCAAACAGCCCATCCATACTTAGCCATTGGTTTAGAAATCAATCTCCACAACAGACTTCCCATGCGACCGTACCTTCTTGACTTATTCTCTATCCACTCTAAATGTAAATCAATATCTGCAACTCCTCGTGCCTTTTCATCTTCACTACCAGAATTTTCTCTGCAAGCAAAACAAACCCCTTTATGCAATGAAACAGTTTTCTTTCCGCAAAGTTTGCAATATTGTGCCTGATTTTCCTTGACAACGTCTTCCTGCAATTCAAACTGTGGAACGTATTCTTTTTTGCCATATAATAGCCTTCTTTCCTCTAATTAAAACAACATAGAAAATAGTCAAATCCGTTTCATCCGCCGCAGCGGATTTCATCACTTCAGTGATTTCATCCCGTAAGGGATTTCATTCGTTTGCCTTTTGGAAACGGATTTAATTGCATATTAAGAAGCCCTGCTTCTTAATATGCTTTGCCCCAATAAACCATTTTCTTAGCGGGTTTGCCGCAGCAGACACAGGTGGGGGCAAGTTCTTCCTGTTCAAAGGGCATACAGCGCGAAGAAACTCCTGCTTTTTCTTTTAAAGCCTCTTCGCAAGCTCTGTCCTCGCACCACATTGCCTTGATAAATCCAGGCTTGTTGTCTGCTATGTCAATCATTTCTTCCAGCGTTGTTGCCACATAGGTTTTTTCGGTGCGGTTAGCGAGAGCCTTATTGTAAAGTCCCTCTCTTACCTTTTCAAGCATCTCAGGAACAACCGTCTCAAGCTCATCGAGAGAAACGACCGTCTTTTCACCGTTATCGCGGCGCACAAGAACGCACTGATTGTTTTCAATATCGCGGGGACCAAGCTCTAAGCGGAGGGGAACGCCCTTCATTTCATACTCAGCAAACTTCCATCCGGGTGAGTTATCGGAATTGTCAATTTTAGCTCGGCAGACCTTCTTCATACGGTCACAGACCTCGTTTGCCTTTTCGGTAACGCCCTCTTTGTGTGAAGCGATGGGAACAACGATAAGCTGAATGGGTGCGATTGCGGGGGGAAGAACAAGTCCGTTATCGTCACCGTGGGTCATAATGATAGCGCCGATAAGACGGGTGGAAACACCCCAAGAGGACTGGAAGGGTGTAGACAGCTTGTTTTCCTTATCAGTATACTGAATACCGAAAGCCTTTGCAAAGCCGTCACCGAAGAAGTGGGAGGTTCCCGACTGGAGAGCCTTACCGTCGTGCATCATAGCCTCGATTGTGTAGGTGTTGACAGCACCTGCGAAACGCTCTTTTTCGGTCTTAACACCTTTAAGAACAGGGATAGCCAGATGCTTCTCGGCAAACTCGGCATAAATATTAAGCATCTGAATAGTTTCAGCCTGTGCCTCTTCTGCAGTGGCGTGGATGGTGTGACCCTCCTGCCAATGGAACTCTCTGGAACGGAGGAAAGGACGGGTGGTCTTTTCCCAACGGACAACGCTGCACCACTGATTATAAAGCTTAGGCAGGTCTCTCCAGGAATGAATTATATTCTTATAATGGTCGCAGAAAAGGGTCTCGGAGGTGGGGCGAACGCACATTCTCTCCTCAAGCTCATCATTTCCGCCGTGGGTAACCCATGCAACCTCGGGAGCAAAGCCCTCTACATGGTCCTTTTCCTTTTGGAGAAGTCCTTCGGGGATAAACATAGGCATTGAAACATTTTCGTGACCTGTTTCCTTAAACATTCCGTCGAGAATCTTCTGAATGTTCTCCCAGATTGCCCAACCGTAGGGACGGATTATCATACAGCCCTTTACCGAGGAATAATCCATAAGCTCTGCCTTGGATACAACATCGGTATACCATTTTGCGAAGTCCTCATCCATAGAGGTAATTTCTTTTACTAATTTTTCTTTAGCCATTAATATCACCATAACAAAATAAATATCGCTTATTATTATAATGTAAAGCAGAGATTTTTGCAACCATATTTTGCGCTATTCCCCCGCTCTTTTACAAAAAACTATTGACAAACAACCCTTTTTCACATATTATTTTCTTAGTAAGCATATAGTTTACCACCACATAAACATAAAGGAGCATTTTAAATGATTCTCGAAAAGCTTAAAGAAATAGTTGCAGAACAGCTCGAAATAGACGCTGAAACCATTACTACCGAAACCCGCCTTAACGAAGACCTTAACGCCGACAGCCTTGACGTAGTTGAAATTCTTAAGGCATATCACGACACAGGCTTTAAGGGATACTTCACCTTTGAAGCCAGCCACATTATCCGCAGAAGCGGCATGTGGCCGGTCTACCGGGAGGAATGGACGCGCGATACCCGCCTCATGCATCCGCCGAAGGAGCTT
>JAZOBS010000009.1:0-64509 GCA_045596085.1 Acutalibacteraceae bacterium
GTCTTGTAGCTCGGGTGGCACTGAAAGGTTTTCCTGTCCTCGCAGAACATGAGATAAGCGTACACCGCGATCTCGCCTGCCGATAGATCCAAACCAAAAATCTCGTTTGGCAAAGGAAAATAATTCTTCACCGCGTCACGCTTTGGATATCGGTTGTACTTCATACGGCATCACCGCAATCTTTTTTCATCCCTCCTTCACTTTGCGAAGTGGCTATCCACCCACTCTCGGAATTTTTCCTTCGGCACGATCAAGCGATTGCCGACACGGATGACCGGGAATCCTTTCTCGTGCATCAGCTCGTAGGCTGACGACGGTGCCACGCCCAGCACCTTGGCGATGAGTTCCGCATTGAGAAACAGCGGAAGGTCATCGTAGCTTTGGTAGATTGATTTTTTCATTTTGTTTACCTCCTGAAAGATTTTTTAGGCTCGCGCCTATGTATTTGCAGTACTCAACAGCAATTCCTCATTAGTACAGGAACGAAAATTTCATTTTGCACACCCGCTCGAAAATATTTCCTCTCACTTTCCAAGCCGAAAAAATGCACCGCCTACAACCAAAAAAATATCCCCTCACTTTTCATGGCAATTCAAAGGACGATTGAGCGGAAAAATTTTGCCCCTCACTTGTACAAAGGAAAAAATCGCATAGTTGAGCACCTGAAATTTTGATTGTTTACAAAAATTTAATTTATCCCTTCACTTATACATGGGAATTCGAACGGGAACCTACAACCGAATTTCAAAAAGTTCCTTCACTTTTCAAGCCGAATAATCAACGGCTCTATGCGCAGGCAAAACAAAAAAGACCTACACATCCACGCACAACGAAGCGAGGGGTGCAGTCTGCATCCCAGCTGGTTCGTATTGTGCATGTATGTATAAGTCTCTGAATTGCCCCTTTTTTATTTCAATTTTTATCCCACGACCTCGTGGGTGCTCTATCTTAACACAGAGTATTTTATTTGTCCAGTCAGAATGAAAAAATTACTTTTTCTTTGTCTACAGTAGAGCAGATTTTAATCCGCAGTTTTCACTCGACACACAAGAGATTTATTCGCTCTTTCTTCAACAAGAACGCATACGCCGCAAGCGATACGACACTGTCGAAGGCGTTTCCGATACCGAACAGCAGAGCAATGCCGATGAGCGACGGAGTCCACACACCTGTGGCGTAGAGAATGAATGCGATGCCGTAATAGATGGTATTCGTCACCACCGATTCGAACAGCATATAGTTCGTCTTGCCGAGTCCGTAGAAAGTTGAGTCAAACACATTTTGAACAGCGTACAGAATGTAGAATCCAACTAGTATCAGCACCAGCTCAAAGAGTTTATCCACATCGGTGAAGCCAAGCACGTACGTCATAAACGGTTTCCACACGGGAATGCTCATGAGCCACAGCACCGAGATGATCGCCGTGATTCCGAAATAGCCAATAGAATTCTTGCGGATGTTTTCTTTGTCTGCCGCTATCTCTTGTTTGATAAGCTCACCCAGTTGGAGCACGGGCAGAAGAAGCCAACCCCAAATAAAATTGTTTGCAACCCAGTAAGTTCCTTGCTCTCCCACGACATTGACCATCCGTACGATCATCACCATATAGGCAACGTTACGAACTAGAGATTCCACGCCCGAGATGCCGCCGATCTTAACGAATTCCTTCGCCCACGAGAAGTTTAGTTTTACCTTAGCGAATACCGTGATTTCTTCTTTGGCAAGAAGCGCAAGCGACACGGCAAGCAGAAGCGCATTGACGATAATGTTGGAATAGCCGATGCCATTGACTCCGAGGTTTGCCGACATGGGCAGGCTCGATACAAGGAAGGTATCCGAGACAAGACATAGGATGAGCCGCGCACCGGTCAGCGCATAGAGGTATTTGCTCTTGTTTACCGTCACCAACACGACGAGAGCGAACTGGGTGAGGATGGAGAAAATATTGGTAACGCTTTCAATTCGTATGTAGGACGCCGAGGCTTCGATAATGCTTGTGTCGGTTGCCATCAGTTTCAGCATCGGCTCTGCGAAGACGAGTACCACCGTAGAAAGCACGGCATATATACCGAGTGAGATCAGCATGCCGGTGCGCACGCGATTGGCGAACTCTGCTTTATCGTCTTTCACCTTGCCGACGAAATAGAACAGCGGCAAGATGATGGCTTCGTTTAGTATCTCGTAGAGCAGATTCACCCACGAGAGCTGCCCTGCGATTGAAAAAGAATATTCGCCCGGCAACTGTCCGAGAAAGAACACACGCACCGTAGTGTATACGGTCGGCGCAAGCCCGAGGACGAGTAATGCAAAAAAGAGTTTGTAATTGATTCTGCTAAGCGACAGTTTGAGTTTGGAAAACATATTCGTTTCCTCCCGTTTGTTATTAGCAAAAGGACAAAGAAAAGCACCTGCACGTATAGTTGCAGATGCCCAAAAAAGCGACAATGCTCCCGTCTGTTGACGAGTCTGCGACCATAAGTGCGTTTTGCCGGAAGTTACCGCAAGTCTGTCAAGCTCGCGGTAAGTATCCCGGTTGCCAAAGCAACCGCCTAAAGTCACTATTTACTTGCGCTTATTATATCATTTTTTTGTCCCGCAGTCAATTGCGATTCTGTTGCTACAAGCAAAAGGAAGGTGCGGCACCGGGCCGCACCCACAGCAGAAGAGGTTAGATTTCTTCCGCCGTTTCCATACCATCCATAACCTCAACCATGATTCGCGCCGCCAGGATGAACCCGTCGGTGAAAGCCTGGCGAGCCGTGATGTCGCATAGCTCACCTTGGCAATCTTTGAACTTGTCGAAGGTTTCTTTCTGCTGTTCGGTAAGCATTGACATAAGACACTCCTCGTTTTTGCAGATGAGCTTCACTAGTTTGTCCATCCGCGATCCGCGCTTCATGTCACGCTCGCAGGGACTGATGTTGCCGTAGTACAGATCTTCAAGCGTTGTCATGCTCATCCCACCTCACATAAGAAGAGGACGGCTCGGCATCGGTCATTCCCGATATCGAGTCGCCCTCTAATTTCATTTTGCCCGCTGTGATCAGAGCATGCTTGACAATCAGCATCTCAATCCACGTCCGCTCGTCATATTCTGCCGGACGCCCGTTCGTGAGATATTCCGCCATCGCCGCACTCATCACGCCATACTTTTCGCCTCTGTAAACTTCTTCAACTGTTATTCGTGCCATATTCGCACCTCCTTTGCAGTACACAACAGTACCACAGGAGTTTGCTAAAGTCCAGAGGAAATAGAGAAAGTCTTCCACTGGAAATATTATCTGAGTTTCGGTCATATACCTAAATAAAAACACCTTTATGGTTTAGTGAAATTATTATTGACCAATAATAGTTGTATCAGCTTAATAAGGAGAGGGAAATATGAAAAAAAGCATTTTAGTTAAACAGGACGATCAAATATCACTCTTCATAATTGATTCAATACATGATCACCAACTTTTTCATCTTGTAGGATGTATTGAAAAAACTCTTCATCAGTCAGTACCAAAGCATATGACTGATGAAGAGTTAAGAATGCTTGCGAAAAAAGAACTGGGAATTGATTTAGAACCAACAAAACTAATTGCCGAAATTAATATCAACAAACAGACACAAGGTTTTTAACCAGATAATCTTTATTCTCTTCAAAAGATTTTGGTGTGTATCCGCAGGCAGTGCATGTCTGTATTATTTTTAAACAGAAGCTATTTACCGCCGCCGGAGAAAGAGACAAAATAGGATTTCCCTCTCCTGTGTCTATTAAATAGATATCTACAAATTTATCTTTAACATTTAATGGTTCTTCTGGCTTGAATCCATCAATGTTAAAAATCCAATGATCTTTTTGCGTTACCCACGCTGCACCTATCTCCATCAATTCACCCCAACTCGCTGCGGGATTTTGAGGATCAATACAAATTACATTCTTGCTTGTAACAAAAAGAACATAAATCATTTCAGAAGAAGCACTATTTATGAAAAATTTCTGCAAGTATCCATAGATATCATTTTCGGGCAAATTGGTTTCGGGATCTGGACCATTGGAGTAAATAATATCATCTTTAGGCACACCATTGAATAACAAAAGGTTATAGATTGCATTAGCAACATGACGATCCTTGAAAGTTTGGCTGATCATAATTTTCTTTTTATTTGCATCCACTACCGACTTAAATCCTAATAAGGGCTTCATCGCTTCAATTTCTGATGAAACAACATCTGCAATTTCATCAGAATTCAATGTTGATCCGCCTAATTTGCTAGACAAATTGCTTACCATGCTCTTCGTGGTGCTTTCTAGCTTCCTTTTGAGTTTCGCTTCTTCTTCAGCTTTTTTGGCTTCTTTCTCAGCTTCTTTTATTGCCTTCTCAGCTGCTGCAAATTGTTCATGAAGACGAACCGCTTTATCCGTGGCTTCACGAATATACTTAAGCGCAGCTACCCATCTAGGATCACTTTCGTTATAACCTTGCCTATTAGTTCCTGCCATATCTGGAAAATTTGGTGCTTCAAAAGCGTCTATATAGAGATTGCCCACTATATAACTTTCATAAACTCGGTTTTTTCCAATAATAGACAGTACATTTCTAAGTCCCATTTTATTGTGCGCAAAAATAGCCAAATAGTTGTCCGAAAACTCATTTATCTCTTTCTTCATACCTCTGGTTGTTTTGTATGTACCAATCCAACCATATATTTTGATGGTAAGTTCGCTTGGCTGGTTGTTACTATCAAGCATATTGATGGTTTCACAAAACTCATCAAGGTGCATGGTTTGTAAGGAGGGATCGTTTTGGGGCAAAACATCTTCAAGGTATCTCTTTTGATCACCGATAGAAATAAATGATGCCAACCTATTAATAACATCTTTTTCATCAGGGACAAGTATTTTTTCTGTACCCTTATAAACAATGTGTATTTTGAAATCTTCTATATCATTTGGGAAGATTTTAGCAAGATTTCGCATCACAGTTTCTTGCAATTTCGGTATGGATACTTTAGGATTTTCCATAATAATTGCTGTTCCGTGTTGCGTTATGCTTTTCAAAGTATACTCACTCTCGTCAAGTATTCGTAACAACTCGTCATCATGCTCAATGCGATGAGGAATAAAAACAGCTACAGGTTGACCGTTTTGAACAGTTATCAGCTTAAAACCTTTAGAAATTGAAAGTGCCGCCAACTTGCCTACACCTTTTCTTCCCATTTTTAAACGCTGTTTTTTTGATGTTCTAGCATTAGCTTCCGAATTTCTGGACTCACCTCCAACAACTAAGTATTGAGCATCCAGGCTATCGGGGGACATGCCACTACCATCATCTTCAACACGAATTTCGTTATCATCAATATAAACATATACGTGCTCGGCATCAGCATCATAAGCGTTCGCTATTAATTCTGCTAACACGAAATACATGTTTGTATAAAGATCTTTACTTAGAAGCTCAAGCATTCTAGGGCTTACCTTCAATTTGAATTCTCTATTTTCCATTCCTTCACCCTCAAACTTCAATATTATTTTCAACTAAATGGTTACTAATTGAAATCCCTATAATTTCTCCAAGTCTTACAGGAACTGCGTTTCCTATATGCCTTGCTATATCACGAAAAACAAAATCTACATTGGGATTTATAAAATTATAATTCCTTGGGAATGTTTGTAAAAGCGCTCCCTCGCGTAAAGATAACGCCCTATCTTGTTCAGGGTGGCCATATCTGCCCGTTCCATAACTATAGAACTGCGTGGTTATTGTTGGTCCAATCTGTTCCCAAGTCATACGGCCATATACCGAACTATAGGTTTGTCCACTTTCTTTTTTATGGCATTCGCACCTTAAGTCTTCAGGCCAGTCGCGCCAAGTTCCTCCGGGGATAGATGCTCTAATTCTTGCTAAGTTTCTTTCAGATAACGCTGAGGATCGATGCATAGGATCGTTGGGATCTACCGCACCAGCTTCTATCGGAGGCAAATTTCCGATGTGGTCTATTACATGAACATCTTCACGATTATGAGTTGGTGGTATGATTTCAATCGGACCAAGCAAGGATCCTACAAGAACAAACCGTCTTCTCGTTTGCGGAATACCATAATCTGGGCAGAAGATAACTTTTGAATCAATGTAATATCCGTTTCTATCCAATATATCTAAAAACTGTTCATAAATATTGGTCTCACGTATTTGCGGAACATTTTCCATAGAAATAATTGTGGGGTGGGTTTCTTCAATTAATCTGCCAAACTCAAGCAACAGATCATATTTATCGTCTTGCTCATTTGCATCTCTTAGCTTAAATCTCATTTGAGAAAATGGTTGACATGGAGCACAACCAACTAATATCGTCGTTGCATCCGGGTCATATAATTCTTGTATTTCCTCACCCGTAACCTCTCTAATATTTCTCACATTATAATCCACATGGTTATTGTGTTCATATGTGAATTGGCATGTAGGATCAATATCAAATCCTGCAACTACATTCAAACCTGCATCAAGCAAGCCGCGAGTAAGACCTCCTACTCCACAAAACAAATCTATAACTTGAGCTGGCATTCCGCTCTCCTCCTAATGACTAACAAACTTTTCTTTATTGTTACACTTTGAATATTACACTTTAAATCAGTATTCCATCGCAATGATCCTCTTCGTGCTGGATGATCTGCGCCGTCCAGCCGGTGTAGGTCTTAATGCGGGTTTGCAGTTCCAAGGTCTGATATTTGACCTTAATGGATTTATAGTGTTTGCACGGACGCGGGCCGCCGAGAAGTGACAGACATCCTTCCTCGGTATCGTATGCGCCATCTTTTTTGATGATCTCTGGGTTGAGCATCACGGTATATGTAGGAGCTCGTCCGCTCTCGTCAAGGAAGGCGATGATGCGTTTGCGCACACCGATCATATTCGCAGCCATACCGACACAGCTATCCTTGTGCGCCATAAGCGTATCAAGCAAATCTTGTGCTACCTGCAAATCTTCTTTAGTAGCATCCTCCGATTTCCCTGCAAGGAATATTGGATCATGTATTAATTCTTTTATCATAACAGTCCTTATTTCAAAAATGGCACGAACGCTTTGCGTAATGTCAAAACAAGATCAATGGCCTTATTCATTAATTCGGGATAGTTATCGGGGTTGTCAAAATCAAGTCCCTGTATGTAAGTGCATGCCAAGGAAGCCTTTTTGTTATCAAGTCTATCCCATACCAATTTAAATCCACAACTCGTTTCGATCTGTTCTCTGTTTGCATAGAATTTATCAAACAACCCCTTGTTATCCGCAATCCAAACGCCAACTCTGATTTTATGTTCCTTGTTAACCAAGTCTATGGATATATGACATTCAGAGGAGCCCATTGCTATCGAATACCAATGGTCGGTCATAGGTTTCCTTTTATTAAACGGCTTTCCGCGTTCTTCAAGAACCTCGTTAAGTTGTGTCCAAAACTCAAGACGGCATCTTTCACTGTCGCTAATGTCAGAACTCTGGGAAATAGATTTAACACTCTTTATAAAGTCGTTCGGCTGTTCAATGATTTTAAACTGAGGCGCAGGATCAGAATCGCCGATTCTATATGCATGAACCTCGACTAAAAAGAAGGACAAATCATCATCCGTATGCTTATTAAGCCATTCAATAGCACTTGCGTGTTCTTCGCGAGCCGAAGCTACAATCCACACCACGACAGAAGCGTCCAAACCAGAGGCGTACGTGATAATTTTTCCAAGGTGATCGTGATTGGTAGATTCAAGCTGATTTTCGATCAGCACAACTTTACCCGTGATTTCATCTTTACAAAGAATATCGCACCTATAATTGCCAACAAATTTTTCCGTTTCAACGTCTGAAAGAGATAAATTTAAGGTATCGCCTAATTCCTGAATGTTTTCTTCACTCGCCAACCACTTGGAAAAATCATACTGCTCGTGTTGCCACACTCTTCTAATATCTATTTCTTCTAATTTCCCTAATCTCATTTATTTACTCTCCTCTTAACCTATTCCACTTGCGTTGATTACTTGGTTAGAAATTTGATAACTTTGAGTTATGATATTCAATCATCTCTTTTGAAGGAAGAAATCGCTTTGGCAAGGTTATGGTTTCACCTTCATACTTCTCAAAAAAGTCGTAAAATACATCCGATGTATAATGCTCTTTCGCAACTTTAGAAACTATGATCCGATAATCCGTATCTATCGTAAAAATACCATTATCAAACGCTTCGTGATGCAACGCGTTTAAGGAAAGACCGTTACAAGGATTAGTTCTCTCGGTCTTGGGATCGCTATCCTTCCATGGTTTTATATGTGAGGCGATCAGCAGTGTCGGCACGTCCAGTCCCGTTATACAACATTTCTTGTCGTAAGCAGACAAAACCGCACTCCGAAAGAAACCTTGATTTACACGAGCTTGAACTTTGGCGGTTTTCATTTTTCCTGCCGGTAGCGATATAGCCAGATCATCCTCGCTCATTAGCTCTTGCATATATGGGATCTGATTTACCGCGCGAGATAACGCTTGCATATTAAGATGGTATTCATCCCACACTACTTTGTCCATTGCGCTTCCGTGTGAGAGCCCGTAGATTCCTTTTTGAGCAAGCTCGTCATCAAAACGGCCAAAATTACCCATCTTCATCGACACTGCTGCCGGTGTTCGTCCAAGTAACTTTGCTAGCTCGACAACTTGAGGGTGATTCTTATTTATTTTACCAAAAGGAATTTTGCAGTACAGAGCTAAAGCTAACACGGATTCTTCCTTAGTCCACTTTCTGCTTTGAGAATTCATATATTGGAAGAACGCAAAGAAATATTTTAAAGACGCTTTGATATATCCTTTCTCTAAATACGATTTTTGTCCTCGTCCAATCAAAAACAACAGCAATCCGTTATATAAGGTGCTGTGTTTATCACAAATATCGTTTTCTAAACTCTTTATTAACGATACAGACTGAACTTCTATCGTCGTAATTTTTAAATAATCGCAGAGATACTCTATCGCCTTTGCATACGAGCGAGCCTTTCCTGAGTCAACGCCCGGTGTTTTACAGTACTCTTCAAATTCTTTTAAAAATTTCTGCATCGTTGCATCTCCCGTTTTTAACGTTACGCCTTAGAGAGTAAGGGTTCCAACTTAATTAGAAGCTTTTCTCTGTTCTTCTTTTTCAATTCGCATTCCCAAATGCGAATTACTTTCCAGTTTTTCTTTTCAAGCGCGTTAGTAACGGTTTCATCGTGCCGTCTATTGTACGCTCGCTTAGCATTCCAAAATTCGGCGTTTGCACTGGGTGTTACGTTACGGCAATCATGCCCGTGCCAAAAGCATCCGTCAACAAATACGATAATACGTTTCTTCGGAAACACAAAATCCGGCTTGCCGATCAGCGGATAGGTTCTACGCCATCCTGTAATATAAAGCTCCTTGAAAATTTGTATCATTTTCAATTCCGTCGTTTTCGTGTTGCGGCTTTTTACCGCTTTCATAACTTCGGATCGTTTCTCTATTGTAAATACATCGCTCATATCAACGCTATGATATCTCGTGTGATTGAACCATAGTCAAATTCCTTCAACCTGTAATTTCTCAAATCAAAGGAATATACGGGTTTTCCACCGTATGCAAAATGACTCGGATTATAAGTAGCCTGAACCTCGTTGGCAAAATCAATCAGCATATACTTTTTGTTTGCCACGTCTACACCCAAGAACAATGCTCGTTCGCGTTGCAAACGCAAACATTTATTATCTCTCAAATCAGCCCTATGATATCTCGTCCAATATCCCTTGTAATCGCACATGATTTCCATAAATACCGAACGACCGTCAAGACGAACCTTGGTATCACTACCAGAAGAAACATTGGACGTAGCAAGGATCAATCTTTCCTTATCCGCTCCCGATTTTACGATATCGAGACCCACTTCCTGCAACTGCTCAATTAAGTCATCCTCAAAAATCCAAGAGGCAACCATATCTTGACCGTATTCCATGATAGTGCGACTATCACGATTATGCCTACAAGTAATAAGATTTTGATATATGTCGGGACAATTCTCTCTCAGCCCACGCTCGTCGTTAAGCAAAATATACACGTTTGATACGTGATATCCAAGCTGCTGTGCTCGCACATGTAAAGGCACGTCATAATAATTCTGAAGTGCTGCAAAAGCTCCCATATTAGTCCTCCATTAACGCTTTGATTTTTTCGTAACTGTGGTGGAACTGCATGCATCCGGGGATAACCTTCGTGGGGCTATGCCACTGCACGAAACCAAAAGGAAGCTGAATCGTGCTACCGCCGGTTCTAGTTCCATATTCAGCCGTCGGCATCAGTCTTTCTCTCACGTCATCGACGTTGAACATATCGTCCATATCGTTCTCGGCAAGTTCATTTCTGTACCACACGATATTAGCCCATTCCGATTCATCCGAAGCCAAACCCGTTGCAAAGCAGAAAGAGAAAATATCTTTAATATTGTCATTGAACCACTGCAAAAGTGCATCACACAAGTCGCTATCGTAAGCATCCAAGGTTTCTCTTACCAAGCGATGCTTTCTAAGCTCGTACGCCTTATTCTTGCCGCCGAACTCCTTAACGATATCACGTGTATCATGAGCAGTTCCCCAAAACAGAGATATAGCTCTCTTGACGTCATCGGGAATCACCTTATCAAACTGCGTTTCGAAGCCCTCGATAAATCTATCGACTCCGATAAGATATACTTGTCCACCTTCGCTTTTCTTGATAGAGACATTGATCTTTGCGCCGTTTTCGAGATAGAGGTGCATATCGCTCTTAGATTTCGTTTTTCCACCGAGAATGCAATCCACATCCGTTTCTCTCAAGCCGCCAAAGTCTATATCTTCAATTACTGCATCGGGATGCTTGCCACACTCCAGCAGACGATCTTGAAGTTCGCCGTTATTCTCTACCAAAGCTTCTAACAAAGCCTCGTTTTCATGTCCTGTCAGCTTAGCGTGTTTCCAACCTTCCGCGCGATTTCTTACTGCCATAATTTATCTCTCACTTCCCGAATTTCCGTTTTAATATTTCGTATATCTGTTTTTGAACTTCTTCTGAGGATTTCTCTATGACACTAGGGTCAGCCAATGCTACAACTCTACCCGTAGAGTCATATATCCAAAAATTTTTGTCTGGTTGATTACACAAAGAACATTGCGGTATCACATTATCCTCCGTCAATTCTTTGGAAGGATCCATATGTCCTTTTTGCAACTGAGTTATAGCCGTAGGGGAATAAAAATTAGGTTCCCCCTCCTTTGAGCCACAACATGCACATCTATATCCGTATGAACGCTTTATTTCTTCCCATCGTTCTTCAGTTAGCGCAACGTGTCTTCTTTCGGGCGTAAAACCCGGGAACGGCAGCTCTAAAGAAATCAACTTGTACTCCCCTGAAGACAATAATTCCGATTTATTCCTGCGCCCTGAATCTATGTACCATCCCATTTGTTTCCCTAAATGGCGAGCCTGCTGTACGTCGTTAGAACCCAAATGTTTTCGTATGAATTTGGTAAGATCGTCTTTCGTAACTGTTGACGTGTCTGGATATCCCTGCGCCAAATAGACCAATGTTAATGCATATTTTGTATACTTATTTTTTATTTTCAAAGCGGGGAGTTTTACCCCATGCTTTTCCAAATACTCAGTATGATACCGCTGTATCATCTTATAAGTTTTTTCAATTTCTCGTTTATTCACATTCTCACCTTGATTTCATAACCTTCATCATCTGATCGGCAATTTCCTTTACGATCGGAACGCAAACGGAATTACCGATTTGCTTATAAACCTGTTTAGGTGTCTTTTTCAACGGGAATTCAAAGGTGTCGGGGAATCCTTGCAAACGAGCAGCTTCTCTCTGAGTAATCTTTCTGATAGAAAAATCATCGTAGAAGAATGGTATTCTTTCGTACGGGCTTCCCATCGCTGCTAACAGCGTGGGACAAATGCCGTCACGACCTTTCGACAATCCCCAGTCGGTAAAACGATAGATTCGGTGACGATCGGTCATAAAGGCTACCATGTCATCCCACATCCTGTGGTTGTCCATATAATAGTTATCGGGCTGCCGTTCCTTATCAAAGTAGTAGAACGCATCATGCTTCAGTTCGCGCTCCTCCGGGAACTGAAATTTATCGCAAAGCTCCTTGTCCTTAAACGCAACCATGTAAATGCGGTTTCGCTGCTGAGGAATTCCGTAGTCGCTTGCGTTCATGATCTTGTAAGTAACGTGATATTCGAGCTCCTCCATCGTGGAGAGGATCGTTGCAAAGGTGTTGCCACTATCGTGTTTTACGAGATTAGATACGTTCTCGAAAAACACAGCTTTGGGCTGTTTTGCAGCAATAACTCTTGCCGTTTCAAAGAACAAGTTTCCTCTTGGATCTTCAAAGCCTTTTTGCAGACCAACAGAAGAAAACGCCTGACAAGGAAAGCCAGCTATTAACACGTCGAAGTCCGGGATATCCGCAGTATCAACCTCCTGAATATCACCTTCAACTAAATACTCGTCACCAAAATTTAAGCGATAGGTTCTGCAGGCATACTTGTCCATTTCGTTAGCCCACACAACCGAAAAGCCTGCCTGTTCGAAGGCAAGGTCAATGCCACCAATACCTGCGAACATGCTTGCTACAGTAATTTTCTTTTTCATTTTTTCTCCAAACGAGAGAAGGCCGCGAGCTGCGGCGTCTCTCGTATTACACTGTAATAATACTTTATTTGATTACCTTCTCAACTTCGCTAGCCAACGCGATCGACAGCAGAGGAGGAACGGCGTTGCCGATTTCAAGATTTTTCATTGATCTTGAACCGTAGAATTTATAATCGTCTGGGAAGCTCTGAAGTCTTGCTCCTTCTCTAGTAGTCATCGCTCTCGAATCTCTAGGATGTACGCATCTAGATGAAGACGGAGTGGCAAAGTTTCTCGTCACGGTTGGAGCAGGTCGCTTCCACCACATCTTTGCATATGTATTGCCATATCCGCTCTTAGGTCTGATTTCTTCAGGAAGATCGTCCTTAGATCCTCCGTCGGGAAGCGCCTCCATAATTCTGATCAAGTGAGCCCCGTTGGTAGGTGCAATGTTCTCGCAAATAGTCGTGCTATTTCTGCGAAGGAATCTTTGAAAATCGTTCTGCGGTTCAGTTGCGTATTCGTTGCATTCTTCTCCACTTTTCAGAATCGGCATATCCGAGAATGCGTCACATACCGTCAGATGAGGAATTAAACCTTCCCCATGGGTGGCTTCGGGATACTCAAAGTCGTTTTTACCTTTCATACCCACGAGTATTACTCTATCTCTGTACTGGGGCACGCCGTAGTCCACTGCGTTCAACAATTTGCTCTTAACTTCGTATCCGAGTCTGCGGAACTCGTCTTTAATAATCTCGATTAGCTTGCCGCCCTGCATGCTGAGCAACCCTGACACGTTCTCGAAGATAAACATTTTAGGTTGCACTATCGATAAGACTCTGCAATATTCTTCGAATAGATGAGCCCTATCGTCCATCTGCCTTTTGCCAAGCGTTGAGTAGGACTGGCAAGGAGGACCGCCAACGATAATGTCGATTCCTTCATCACCCATTATTTCTTTAAGCTGTCGTTCCGTAATGTCTCTGATATCTCCTTGGATCACGTTTACGGTAGGATGGTTCATTCTATACGCAGTTGCTATATCTTTCTCATATTCGTTAGCCATCACTATTTCAAAATTCTCGTTGTGTGCAAAACCGTAGCTTAAACCGCCTACACCTGCAAACAAATCAATTACTCTGTACTTTCTCATAATTTATCAACCTTTCGTCGAAAATTTTTCTAACAAAACACATACCATAGGACTTCGAATAAGTCCAGAGAGTTCTCTATTTTTTTGATGTTGTTTTTGTAATTAAGTATATGCGCTATCATTATTTAACCTTCATCTTGTACGATCTCAACAATATCGTCCATCGTACAATCAAGCGCTGTGCAAATCTTTACAAGCACGTCACTCGATACAACTGCGCCGTCTTTGCCCATTTTGGTGATGGTGGCGATGCTGATGCCGGCTTTTTCGGCAAGTTCTTTCTTTTTCATATCGCGGTCGATCAGAAGTTTAAACAATTTCTTATAGCTTGCTGCCATTGTATTACACCTCATAAGTAGTTATAGTCAGTGCATTTTATCACTAATCCACATTATACCACACTCCACGCCAAATAGCAACAGTTTTCGGCAGAGAAATACTGCGATTTCAGCATTTGTCGTTTTTTCGTCACAAAAGCAGGTTGCAATATCCTTGTATTTGTGGTACAATGGTTGCACGGTGAAAACCGAATTTATTTTTTTGGAGAATGCTGTTTGAAGAAGAACAACACCTTGGAGATTGTATTGTAAACGAGAGGTTTGCAAATACATCTCGCAATCCTCTCGTTTATTGAGCGTCAACGATTTATGAAAGGATTTAAAAATGGAAAATTTGACGATACGTTTAGAAACTGAAAAAGACTATAGCGCAGTAGAAGAATTGTCCCGCGAGGCGTTCTGGAATGTCTATAAGCCGGGTGCGGACGAGCACTATTTTGTTCATATGATGAGAAGCCATCCCGATTTCATACCCGAGCTTGCCTTTGTGCTTGAAAAGGATGGCGAGATCATAGGAAACATCATGTACACGAAGGCGTGGATTGAAGACGAGAACGGCAAGAGGAAGGAGATACTTTCCTTCGGGCCGCTTTGCGTTGCGCCGAAATACCAAAGGCAGAAGCTTGGCAAGCTGCTCATCGAGCATTCCTTTGAGGTCGCTCGGAAGATGGGCTATGATGTCAACATCAACTTCGGCAATCCGGGCAACTATGTCAGCCGTGGGTTTGTGAGCTGCAAGAAGAAAAATGTCAGCTTTGTGGTAGACGGCAATTATCCGACCGCGCTCCTTGTTTGTGAGCTTATCCCAAATGTACTTGACGGCAAAAAGTGGATGTATATCCCCTCTACTGCCGCCGATTGCTGCGAGGATACGGCCGCAGTCGAGGTATTTGATTCGACTTTTCCTCCCAAGGAAAAGAAGTGGATGCCCAGCCAGGAGGAATTCTATATCTATAGTCATTCTTCCGTAGTACGATAAACGTAAAAGCCGCTGAGGTGGAGAAATCCATCTCAGCGGCAATTTTTATGCTCTTATTTTATCTTGTAAGATGCAATATATTCTACATCATCATTTGATATTAGCTTTGGATCGTCTTGCACAAAATTGATGCTGAGACCGTTTTCTTTTGCGGTAAGTGCAAAATGGCAGAGCGCTATGCCCATATCGATCATCTGCATATCAAGCTTTCCTTCGTGACCGAATCCTTTACTGCGTTTGAGATAAAAGTGGACAGCATGATCCGCTACAACAACGCGCCAGGGCTGTTTGTTTACTGCCGAAGGAGCAAGTCTTACCATTTCCAAGGGTTCAGCAAATTTGCCTGCTTTTTCTTTTGTAAGTGGGTTATCAAACGAACCGTCAAAGAACAGTTCCTCAAAGGGCAGACGCTCATCGGCTTTGATTGCCTTTCGCATCATAGTTTCCCTGATAGACATTTTCTTTGCCGTGTAGCCGATGGGTGTAGCGCAGGGCATCATTTCGTTTTCACCAAGATCCATTGCCTGTTCAAAGGCAGAACGATTCATCGTACCGCCAAGCCATACGGTACCAAGGCCCAGCGACTGCGCATACAAAACAAATTCCTCAAAGGAATATCCGAACGCAACGCTTGCATTCGGTACGTTTTCAATTTTTCCTCCTACATACAGTTCTGTACCGCTTACGACGGGACATGTCAGACCGTCTTTCTTGGCATCGAGGAATTTGAACTTAACCGGAATGTTGAAAGGGTTTTGAATCGTATTTGCATACGATAGAAGCTGTTCCTTTGTACTTTCATCAAGTGCTCTGCCGTCATAGGTGCGAACGCTTCTTCTCATACTTATCAGTTCTGCAATATTGTTCATTATTCGCCCTCTTTCAAAAGTATCTTATAAAGAATTTTATAAAGCTGCAAACCTTCCTCGGCAGTGAGGTTGGTGCAACCGGCAACCTTTGCGGGAATGTCCACCGCCTTTTCCTTCACTTCTTCACCGCTGTCGGTAAGGAAAACGCTGACCGAGCGTTCATCAATGGTACTCCGTTTACGCACAACATAGCCTTTCGCTTCAAGACTTTTGAGCACGGGAGTCATCGTTCCGGAATCGAGGAAAAGCTTTTCGCCGAGTGCCTTAACCGTGATCTCCTTTTCTTCCCACATGACCATCATAGTGATGTACTGCGTATAGGTGATATCCAGCTCGTCAAGGTAGGGACGGTAGCTTTTGACCACCTCACGTGCGGCGGCGTAAAGAGGAAAGCAGAGTTGATTTTCAAGCTTCAATGCATCATATTTTGAAAAGTCCATATTATCACCGAAAATTAAAATTTGATTTCACTGGGTGCTTCTGTAAAGGAACAGATCTGTGCCACCACGTTTTTGAGGTAATAAACCTCGGTATTGCCATCACCGGCGGTATACATTGCCTTCAGATTGGGGTAGGCATCTAACATATGTTCCTGCGCTTTGATATTATCATCAAGCACCGCTTCAGCCGTAACACGGATCCATCTGCCGTCCTGTGCCATTGCGCTGATCTCAACCTTGGGATTTGCTTTCATCTGCTGTGCAACCGCTTTTACTTTACCGGTCTGTATGTAGAGCTTATCTTCGAACAGATCGACAGTGCCAAAGGGACGAACGCGCGGCTGATCATTCTCTACGGTTGCCAAATAATATGCTCCACAATTCTTCAAAAATTCATATACGTCTTTCATCTTTTTACACTCCTTATTTCGTTATGATCTTGGCTGCAAAAGCAGAAACCTCTGCAAGGCCTTTTTCGTTTGGTCTGTCTTTGTGGATTTTCGCAAACTCACCGCGGCAATGGAATTCCTCGTCCGCGACCTCAACTCCAACCGCCTTTGCCGCCTTTGATACAGGCTTCTTCATGGATCTCATCATCGCAGACGTGCCGAAGCAGACGATCTTGCCAATGTTATCATTATTGCTGACGATAAAATCCTTTACCGCCTGATCAATGTCGAATGCGTAATAGGAACAACCGAGAAACAGAACGTCTGCTTTTTCTTCCAGCGGCACGGACACGTCCTTTGCTTCGACTGCGACCGCCTCGGCAACTGCTTCTGCTAACTTCTTTGTATTTCCTGAACGGGTATAGTAACGAACTGCTATCTTCATATTACAAATGCTCCTCGATTTATATCAATTTAATTGAACTCAATTGATTATAGCATGACCCACTATCTCTGTCAATAGTATCGGCCGTGATTTCGATTTTATGTAAAAATTTTCAATCCCCTTTTTCTTTGTCTACTGCGGAGCAAAATTTGTTTCGCGAAAGGCCTTGACTTTTGGGTTGAACAGAGTTACCATACAGACGACAAAAAACACCTCGGATGCGGCGAAAGCTGCATTCGGGGTGTTTTGCTTGACCACAGTTTATCCCACATCCACGCACGGAGCACACGGAAACAGTGGAGGTAAGAGTGCCGGAAAGGATGTGTTTGCGAGCGGAAAGGGGCGGAAATGCTTAAAAATAAGCGGAAACAGGTACTCTGGATTTCTTTGGGAACTAGATGCCGCAGGTTCGAGCCCTGTCACCTCGACCAATTTTAGCGGTTTTAACCGCGAAAAAGCCGCAAGGAAAGCCTTGCGGCTTCCTTTTACACAGGAGGAATAATGAGTTTAGTTATTGGTGTTGCCTGCAATGAATTTGTCGTTATGGGTGGCGAAGGCAAAGCAGTTTTAAATAATGGTCAGATACTTACTGATTTTAGGAAAGTTTTTAAAATTAACGATCTTACTTTAATAGGTATCACAGGAACGTTGCAAGGAATAAATACCTTCTGCGGCTTTTTGTTTAATGTTCACGATAATCGTTTTATTATAAAAAACATTCAACCTAAACCTTCTTATAACGAAATTAAAAAATTATTGGATTGCAGTTATGATGATATCATAAAAAATAATAATTGTGATAATTTTTTTGTTGCCATTGCAGGATGGGATGGTGAACAATTTTGCATGGACTCGTACTTTTATAACAGTACGAACAAATCAAACAACAAAAGAACTCATATAATACCGCAATCGTCTAATGACTTCAAATGTGTATGCCTAGAAAATTGTTCATCAAAACATTTTAATGATTTTATGCGTTTTGCTACAAAAATGACTGAGACAAGCATTATACAAACAAAAAATGCTATAAAAAACACAATAGATATCGGCACTACTTACGACAACTCAATAAACAAAAATTATTCATTCGAATCCATTAGAAAAAAAGACACTATCGGAAGTTTAAATAATACTTAAAATCCACTTTACTGAAGGAGAAAAATGATGAAAACTATTGATATGAGATTTGATTCTAATATCTTTAAACAGATGATAGGTCAAACTTTCAAAAAATATCGCTCTGATGAATTTGTTTTTAATAATTCTGTTACTGGAATTATCGGCATATTTGTTGATGAAAAGGTTTATGAATTTCGCAACGAACAAAAATCAGTAGATTATTTTGGTGAGCAGGATGATTATGCTGTATTTGGCATAACAGAATGTTCTGAAAACGAAATTAAATCTTTCTTTGATGATACCGAGCAAATTGATACCCCTGTGAATCAAATTATTAAGAAAATTACCGTCATTAATGAAAATCAGCAACTCTTTGAAAACGGAACACAAACATATGATGTTTGGTTAACTCGCGGTATTATCTTTGATTTAGGTGATAGAGAAATCTCATTTAAAAAGGATACCTGCCCTTTTTCAGAAGAAATAGAAATTTTTAGAGGTTATGATTTAATAAACAAATTTCCTCACAATACTGATTTTATTGATGGTTGGGATAATTCTAAAATCCCTAAAACAGAAAATCACATTATAACAATTGAATAAATAGTTATTTAATGTCTTTGCAAAAACATTAGAGTTACGGATGCCAAAGTTTAACAACATGGCATCCGTTTTTTATAATATACGTTCCTTTTCTGCTTTTATTTCGGCTTTCTTTTCCTCAATCATCTCAGCCAGCAGTTTTTCACACTCTTCCTTTGTCTTAGCATAAACATTAAATTTCTTACGCTTGCCATTGGGAAGCCTTGGATAATAACTGCCCTCCCACAAGGTGTCGTTTATCTGATACACGCAACCTGTTCCCGACTTTCGAATCTTTCGCTCTAAGGGTTTGAAATCGGGCGCAGGTTGCGTTTTTATGTTCTGCTTGGGTGTTTGCTCTACCTCGGGCATCTCGGCGTCTGTACCGCCTATTTTGCGGTCTATGTTTATTGCCGCTTGCATCTGCATTGTGTCGGTCATATGGCTGTATATGTCAAGTGTTGTGGCGGCGGAGACGTGCCCTATTATTGATGATAAAGTTTTTACGTCCATACGAGTACAAACATGATCATTATCTATGTTGAAAAATACTTGTGTTTTATGTTTTAAACGGCGATAGGCCATAGAATGCAATATACGTGTATAATCCCTTGCAAACGGACTTCTAATATCATCTCCTCGAGAATACAATTTTCCTTTACGTGAAACAAGCAAATCCCAATTTGGATTATTTGGTAAAGCTGCATATTCCCTAAATAGCATAAATTCATCTCCTAAGTTAATTGGTATTTTTGTAATTATAACAGAAATCTACTCTTTATTCAATGTTGAAAAACATCTAAATCATGCTTATTGTTGATTTGGTGCATATTTTATCTTGAAATAATCTTGAATATGTGCTAAAATATAGGAAATGATAATCTTGATTATGTAAAAGGTGATCTAATGAAAAGAAAAATATATGATCAATTACTCGACTGGAAGAATGATTCAAAAGGACAAACGGCTTTGCTAATAGACGGCGCAAGACGTGTAGGCAAGAGCTACATTGCCGAGCAATTTGCCAAAAAAAATTATAAGTCATATATTCTTATTGACTTCAACAAAGTGAGCACAGATGTAACTGATTTATTTATAAATTATCTAAACGACCTCGATACTCTATTTATGTATCTATCCGGTTACTACAATACAAAGTTATATCCAAGAGAATCACTTATTATTTTTGATGAAGTGCAAATGTTTCCTAAAGCAAGAGCCGCCATTAAGTATTTAGTTGCTGATGGCAGATATGATTATATTGAAACAGGTTCTTTAATGTCTATCAGGAAAAATGTTAAGGATATAGTTATTCCGTCAGAGGAGCGACATATTAGTATGTATCCTATGGACTTTGAAGAATTTCTTTGGGGCATGGGCAATGATACTCTAATGCCTATTATTAGAGATTGTTTTGATAAGCAAAAACCTATGGGACAAATTATGCATCGCAAAGCAATGGATTATTTTCGTCAGTATATGATAGTCGGTGGTATGCCGCAAGCAGTTGTAAAGTATACCCAAACCAAAGATTTTGAAGCAGTTGACAGAGTGAAGCGTGATATTCTTACCCTTTATCGCGGAGATATAATGAAACACTCCGACGGTAATGAACTTGAGATTGAGGCTATTTTTGATGAAATACCCGCTCAACTTTCAAAGCATGAAAAGAAATTCAGACTCAGTGATATTAAGCCTGGTGCTCGTATGCGGAATTACAAGCAACCTTTTTATTGGCTCGATGATGCTATGATAGTCAACACCTGCTTTAATTCCACTGAACCAAATATTGGGCTTAAACTCAATATGGAGCGAAAAACCTTAAAATGCTATATGGCAGATACCGGTCTTCTGCTTAGTCATGCATTTGATGAAAACGGAATTGTGAGCGAAGAAATCTATAAAAAACTGCTTTTTGACAAATTATCGGTAAATTGTGGCATGCTTATGGAGAATGTAGTAGCACAGATGTTAGTGGCGTCAGGTCATAAACTGTATTTTTATTCTAATTCTTCAAGAGAAAATGCCGAAGATAGAATGGAAATTGATTTTTTGGTAGCAAAAAGCAAAATCACCAATATGCATAATATCTCACCAATTGAAGTAAAATCAGGTGATAGATACACTTTATCTTCAATAAATAAATTTAGGAAGAAGTATAAAGACCAATTGAATGTTCCTTATGTTCTGCACACTAAAGATTTAAAGGCTGAAGATGGCATAATTTATCTTCCTCTTTATATGACAATGTTGTTATAAATAATTCTCCTTTATTCTTTGTTTACTGCGTATCAAATTTTGACATACCAAACACTTGACAAAATCAATTTTATAAGTTAGTATTCAACCAATATAAAGCACCCCTGATAGATGGATGATTACCATTTATCAGGGGTGTTATTTTGACCACAGTTTGTCCCACAGTTGCGACCGTAATATATGGAAATAATGGGCTTAAGAGGTCTATAAAGTATGTGATTTCGAGCGGATAGTGTTATATATAGCCAAAATAAGCGGAAAGCAGGTTTTCGCAATCATTTAGGAACTAGATGCCGCAGGTTCGAGCCCTGTCACCTCGACCAAAAATCCAAATTCGACTTTGTCGGGTTTGGATTTTTTATTTTGTGTGTAGGGCGAGAACCTGAGAAGGTCCGTAGCGTAAAAAACAGTCCGGTGGACTGTTTTTAGCAAGGAGCGCGCAGGCGGGTACCGAAGGCAAAGCCTTGGGTCGACAAGCGAACAGTATGCGAAGCAGACGGTCGAGCCCTGTCACCTCGACCAAAAATCCTCTAAGGCCGGAAGGTTTCGGAGGATTTTTATATGTTTCAAACAGCAAAAGAGCAACGCCGGGATAAAAACCTGCGTTGCTCTTTTGCTTATTATATCAACACATTTGTATATCGGTGCAGAAAATGGAAAAGGTATATAGTAGAAAACAAACGGAGGTAAAATTTATGTTCAAACACGAAAAAATGCTTTTTCATCCTGTAGCTATAGAAAAACCCAATCCGCAATATGCGACACTTTTACAGGAACAGCTTGGCGGTGGTAACGGTGAGCTTAAAGCGGCTATGCAGTATATGTCGCAAAGTTTTAGAATCAAAGACCCTGAAATCAAGGACCTTTTCCTTGATATTGCCGCAGAGGAGCTGGGTCATATGGAGATGGTGGCACAGACCATTAACCTATTAAACGGACACGATGTAGATGCCGAAAAGGTGCCTTCGGGCGAGATTCAGTCCCACGTACAAATAGGACTTAACCCCGGTCTTATCAATGCTTCAGGGTATTCCTGGACCGCCGACTATGTAACCGTTACGGGAGACCTCTGTGCAGACCTACTCAGCAATATCGCATCCGAACAGCGTGCAAAGGTGGTTTATGAATATCTTTACCGACAAATTGACGACAAAAAGGTGCGTGAGACCATAGACTTCCTTTTAAACCGCGAGGAAGCACACAATCAGATGTTCCGCGATGCCTTTAACAAGGTGCAAAATTCAGGCTCTAACCGCGACTTTGGCACAACAAAAGCCGCAAAAATGTACTTTTCTATGTCCGACCCAGGGCCCAACACTTTTGCTACCGGTGAGACAACACCCGTTTCGTTTAACAAATAAGGTGCCCAAATAAAAGGAGATAAAAATGGACGGTAACGAACTTGTAAAAAACACCCTTGACCAAATACCGCAGTCGGCACCCGATGCAAAACAGATAATAGGGCTTGTAAAACAGGGTGGAAGAATAACGGGCTACCAGCTTTCCGACCAGAGCTTTGTTGAAAAATCCGATGCGGTTGCAATGGCAAAAGAGGGCAAAATTTCAGGCGTGGGCATTGCCCACAGAGGCGATACCCAGTACCTGAAGGCTATTCCAAACGGAAATGAAAACGACAACCTTGGAAATCTACCCTCGGTTTCACCTAAACAGTAAAAAAGGACTGTCTCACTAAAAAGTGAGGCGGTCCCTTTGACTTTTATAGACTGTTAAAGCGTTCAATAAAAGTTGACTTTTTATTATGTGTGTGATAAAATATTTTTTATTGAGCACATCAAGGAGATGACGGTATGAATAAATACCATGAGTTTGATAATTATCTTAAGGAATTCCCCACTACCGACGGTTACTTCGGCGAATACGGCGGAGCATATCTCCCCGACGAGTTAGTTCCCGCCTTTAAAGAGGCTGACGACGCTTACGAGGCAATCTGCCATTCTGCACAGTTTATAAGCGAACTGAGAAGAATCAGAAAAGAGTTTCAGGGCAGACCTACCCCCGTTTACCACTGCGAACGCCTTTCTAAAATATTCGGCAACTGCCAGATATACTTAAAGCGTGAGGATCTTAACCACACCGGTGCGCACAAATTAAATCATTGTATGGGTGAGGGTCTGCTTGCCAAGTTTATGGGCAAGAAAAAGCTTATTGCCGAAACGGGTGCAGGTCAGCACGGTGTTGCTATTGCTACCGCTGCAGCATATTTTGGTCTTAAGTGTGATGTTTATATGGGTGAGGTTGATATTGCAAAGCAGCATCCCAACGTAATACGAATGAAGATGCTGGGTGCAAACGTTATTCCCGTTACCCACGGACTAAAAACCCTTAAAGAGGCTGTTGATGCCGCTTTTGAGGCTTATATGAATGAATACGACGAGGCAATCTACTGCATAGGCTCCTGTTTAGGCCCCCATCCCTTCCCCAAAATGGTAAGAGACTTCCAGTCGGTTATCGGCATTGAGGCAAGAGAACAGTTTTTAGATATGACAGGCATTATGCCCGATGCTATTTGTGCCTGTGTTGGCGGAGGCTCCAACTCTCTCGGTATGTTCACCCCCTTCCTGTCTGACCCCGTTGAGATATACGGAATTGAGCCTCTCGGAAAGGGTGAAAAAATCGGTGACCACGCCGCTACAATGAAATTCGGCACCAAGGGCAGACTCCACGGTTTTGACAGCTATCTGCTTCAGGACGAAAACGGTGAGCCACTCCCCGTTTACTCTATCGCCAGCGGTCTTGACTACCCCGGCGTAGGACCCGAACACGCATACCTCCGAGATGCAGGTCGCGTTCATTACGAAACCGTATCCGACGAGGAGGCTATGGAGGCATTCTTCCTGCTCTCGCGCTATGAGGGTATCATTCCTGCTATCGAGAGCGCCCACGCAGTAGCCTTTGCTATCCGCTACGCTAAGGAGCACAAATCGGGCTCTATACTTGCCTGTCTTTCGGGCAGAGGCGATAAGGATATCGACTATGTTTACGAAAACTACGGCTGCGGTGAAAAATTTAAACTCGATTATAATGTATAAACTAAAAAATTCCGACGAAGCAAACTTCGTCGGAATTTTTTTAGTTTATAATATACCTTTCGGTTTTGGATAGGGCGGTTATTATGGGCAGAATAAGTATCCCCAGAATAAGGTTGTGAATTCCGTGGGTAATATCAAAGGGAAAGCCTGCCACTATCCAGGCTATCATCCCTTTAAAATCAAGCCCGAACATAAGCGCCTGTACGGGGGAATATAAAGCTCCATACAAAAAACCGTGAAGTCCGCACAGCAGTGTATAGACCACCGCAGAAACGGGCTTTGACATTTTTTTAGGGAGCAGCATAACTATTCCCCAAAGCAACGTCCAGAGGTAAAGGTGGGGCACCCACCAAGGATTGAAGCCTGCAACCAAGCCCTGAAGCAAGGCATATCCGTATATAGGATAAAGTGCCTTTGCTCTGTAGACCACCGTCATAGCAATTGTGAAAACTGCAAGCAGATGAAAGTTAGGTATCGCCTCTAAAAGCAGTTTAGAAATAAGCATTATTGCCGACAGCATAGAAAAGGTTACAAGCTCTTTAAGATTTATCTTCATTATTCTACCTTAAAAGAATAGGTTTTGCCTGTCTCAATATTGGTAGAATCGACACCTGTCATTGCGTATTCACCGTCGATATAGAATGCCCAGTATTTTCCGTCTGCATCATAGGTTACGGTTTCTCCGTCCACCGTTTCCACCATAAGGCCGTAGTCCCCCATTGTGCCCTCAATCAGCTTCAGTTCAAGCAGGGCATCACCCACAGTGGTTTTATCGGTTTTTACGGTGTAGGATTTTTCGCTGCCGTCCTTAAAGGTGATTTTTACATCAAATTGTGTTGCGCCCTGACCAATGAGGGTGCTGTCGGCAGAGGATGCATCACTGCCCGAGGGAGTGTGCGATGGGTTATTGCCGTTACATCCGACTATACCCAGTGCTATGGCCGCAACAAGCACAAGACAGAGGATGAACGACAGAATTTTACTAAAAACTGTCTTTTTCATATTTTTTCTCTCCTGAAAATTTATTTCCCGACAAAATACCTGCGCTCGAGGTACGGAAGATTCCATTCGGGCCGGTCACACGGGTATTTCGACTGCGGTGCAGTATTTTTTCGCCTTCTCGGGAAATTCCCAATGGCTTGTCCCCGATTTGCGGCATCGGGTAGAAAAAACAGATTAACACACCTGACGGCGACGGGCTCGTGTGGGATTTTCACCCACTTCCCCACTGTGACAGATTTATTATATCACTTCAAAACACCAAAAACAAGCAGTTTTTTACATATTAAAATAGTTTATCATGCCCTTTATCATTGCGGCGGCGCATTTTTTATTGAACTCGGGGTCTATCATATTGTTATACTCTGCAATATTGGTGATATATCCGTTTTCGGTCAGCACGACAGGACAGTCACTGATACGGGAAAGGAAAAACACATGCCACTTTACCCTGCTGTAGACGGTTTTCTCATAAAGACCGTCGCCAAGGGTTGCATTATATATGCTATGGGCTGCCGCGGAGGTATACGGATTAAAGTGGAAGGACTCAAAACCCGAGGGCTTTGTGCTGTTACTGGCGTTTCGGTGGACCGATATTGCAAAATCTGGTCGGGCGTTTCTGATGGTGCTCACCCTATCCTGCGCAGAGACATACTCATCTTGTGAGCGGGTCATTATCACCGTTGCACCCAAACCTTCAAGCTGAGCCTTAAGCTCCTGCGCAAGTGCGAGGTTAAGCTGTGCTTCGTGCATACCGCCCCCATAGCCGAGGGCACCAGGATCATTTCCGCCATGCCCTGCGTCTACCACTATAGTCAGCCCTTCGAGAGAATATCCAAACTCATTTTCCGCTGTGGTCAGTGCTACGGGATTCAAAAAGCGGAACTCAAGCTCTCCAAGCTCGTTATACTCGGCTGTCCATCCATAAAACCTGCCCTTTTCTCTGAGGTTTAGTCTGAGAGTGCAGTCGTACTGATTTACATACATTTCGGCCGAAGAAAACAGGGGATTTTCTGTAAGGTCGGGCAGCTCTATAACCGACTGAGAATAGCAGAAGGTTATGTCAACATGGTCGAAGGTAGCCTCTGTTATGGTGTAGTCTCTGTGACTTGCCGAGGTGTTTGCATAGGACTGAGGGCCGAGTTCAAGCTTAAAGGGAGCCTTCCAGTCGACCCTAAAGCTTATAACCGTATGTCTGCCCGAATCGTCAAGGGAGGAAAATTCCACACTATTATGCTCGGGAAGTACCGTTTCATAAACTCTGATATTATCCCCTGTGTTTTTGGTCTTAGTGTAGACCTGCTTGCCGTAACGCAGGGTATAAAGCTCTAAATTTTCTCCCGACGCTTTAAAGCTTCGTGTATAAGGAGAGCAGTAATCCACCGTACCCTTGGGCAGATAGTTGTTGGTAGGACGGGAAAGGTCTGTAACATCGTCGGAATTGAAGGTTTCTGCCTGATCACAGATGACCTCTGCAACTAAGGTCATACCTACATTGAGATAACTGCTGTCCTCGGGGTAACCGTTTCCTCCGTCATATCGGCTGACATCAAAGGTTTTAACGCTTATATTTCCGCTTGTTTTGGTGCCGTTTCCATAGCTTGAAACAGCCGAGAAGCTTACCTTGCCATAGTTTTTGGTATTACCCGTATTATGGGGTGTCTTAAAGGAGCCTATATATGTGATGTAGTCGCTGAGGGTATTGCCCTCGCTGTCGTCTGCGGCATAAAGGGTTACGGTTGTGCCGTTCCAGCTTGCTGTGACACTGCTGTTTTTAAGGGCAACGCAGGAAACCACAAGGTCACTTGCCGATTCGACCGTTATGGCCGAGGCGGGAGAAACCTCTTTTATAACTATCATACGGTAGCGTATAGTAAGCAGACCCGATTTGTTCTTGTGAGAATATGTGACGGTGTTATCTCCAAGGCTCAGTGACACCTCATACGCAAAATATCCCGCTTCGTCCATTGTTACTGCTGTATCGTTTATGATAAGGGGGCAAAGCGGGTCACCCTTTCCTTTAATTACATAGGTAGGTGCATATACAGTTATATCATTTTTGGCCGGGGCGGTAAATTCCAGCTCTGTTTCGGGCTCGGGCTCAGGCTCCAAGCTTTCGGTCTCGGAAGAGCTTGGAGTTTCAGAAGAAGAGGGGTCAGTTGAGGAGGGCTGAGACTGTGAGGGAATATCGGCTACTGTACTGCTTACATCCTGTCCGTTATCTCGGGGAATAAGCAGCACAACCACTGCCGTTATGATTATAACCGCTAAAGCTGTGCATACCGAAATGACCGCAGTTTTATTTGTTTTTATAAAATCTTTTAGTTTAAGCATTTTCGTAAAAATAAGCGGCGGGAGCAAGCTCCCGCCTACAATTTCGGTTTAAGTGTTTTTGGGTTCCCCAATATTACTGCTCAGAACCGTCATTTATCTTCTTGACCTTGAACTGATTTATAGCATAGTTGCTTACTTCATAGTCAAGCTTTGCTGCAGTATCCTTAAGGAATTTGTCATATTCGTCGGACTTGAGGAGATAGAGAATCTCATCGGTAAGTGCTTCGAGATAGTAGGGGTCTTCATTTACATCCTTTTTAACAACGATGTAGAATGCCTTTGCGTCGGTATCCTGAATAAGCTCTACTGCGCCGAGCTCCATTTTAGCAACATCTTCAAACTTAGCAAAGCTTGTTGCTTCGCCCGAGTAGGTCTCTTCATAGTCGGTAAGAATGGTGATGTTGGCATCGACAGGCTTCTTTTCCTCTTCCTTTTCATCAGAGGAGGTAGTGTCGGAGGAGGTGTTTGCAGAAGAATCTGCAGTGGAAGAGTCTGTGGTAGAAGAATCGGTAGAAGATGTTGTTGTGGAAGAGGTGGTATCGTTTTTGCCTTTATCAGTGTTATAGGTTGCGAGAACGGTTTCGAAAGCCTCTCCGTTTTTAAGAGAAGTTACATACTTTTCGAGGTCAGCCTTCATAGCGTCTACATCAGGCTTTTCTTCGCTGGAATAATCGTGGGTAATCATATAAGCTGCAGCGTAATGCTTACCGAGAGCTGCCTTTACAGACTCTGCATCAACTGCCTTTTCTCCGCCCTCGGAATAAAGGTGGTCGAAATAGAGGCTGTAGAGAGCATCGTTAAGCATAAGCTTTTCGTAGGTTGCGTAGGATACACCGTTTTCGAGTAAAACTGCACCGTAGGAATAGTTCCAGTAATACTGTGCGGTGGATTGCCAACCCTCTTTGGTCTCCTTGTCAAGCTCTAACTCAGCCTCGTCGCAAAGCTTTGCAAGGGTGATGTAGTTAAGGCATTTTTCCATTGCGAGATCCTTAACATAGGTTTCAAAGGGCTTGTCCTCTATCTTCTGCTTATAATAGCTGAAGTTTTTAGCGGTGGTGTCGATATCCTTGTCGGAGCTGATAAGAGACTTAGCCTCAGAATCTGCCATAACAAGGAAATAAGAGTACATTGCAGAGGTAAGCTCATAATCTCCTGACCATACTGCAACCTCATCCTTCTGGTGGCAGGCTGTAAGTGAAAGTGCGAATACTACTGCAAGTATTATTGCAATAGCCTTTTTAAAATTTTTCATTGGTGAACCTCCAAAAACAAATCAATATTCGATATTTGATTTATTATATAATATTTTGGGCAAAAAGTCTACTGTTAAATTATTAACTTTATTTAAAGCAGCTCTGCAATTTCCTTAAGAGCGGCTGATACCGACTGACCCGACTTTAAATTTACCGAATAATACGGGTTTTCCACAGGATGGAGAAGCACCCTGCCCCGAAGACCGTCGCAAAGATTTTTAACCTGCTCTTCGCTGATAGACGTCACCTTAAGCTGCAATGTATTGCCCTGCTGAGTAATCTCGTAAATTCCGTTTTTTATTGCCTTGCTTCTGAAAAGGGCAATATCTATAAGCCCCATTACGGCTTTTGGCGGGTCTCCGAAGCGGTCACAAAGCTCGTCTACCACATCACTTGCATCATCCATATTCTTGATTTCGGCTATTCTGCGGTAGATACCAAGCCTTGCAGGCAGACTTTCAATATAGCTGTCGGGAATATGGGCGGAAATACTGAGGTCTATAAGACATTCTGCCTCGGGCTCGGGCTCCTCGCCCTTTTCCTCTTTCATCGCATCGCTCAGCAGTTTAAGATACATATCATAGCCTACCGCTTCCATATTTCCGTGCTGTTCTCCTCCCAAGATGCTGCCCGCACCCCTTATTTCAAGGTCGCGCATAGCAATTTTAAAGCCCGAGCCGAACTCGGTATACTCTCTTATAGCATCAAGGCGCTTGGTGGCTATCTCGGAAAGTCCTTTCCCTGCGCGGTAACAGAAATATGCATAGGCGCGTCGGGGAGAACGACCTACTCTGCCTCTGAGCTGATGAAGCTGTGAAAGACCGAATCGGTCGGCATCCTCAATAATAAGGGTGTTGGCATTAGGCACATCCACGCCTGTTTCAATAATGGTGGTGCAGACAAGGATGTCTATATCCTGCTCCATAAGCTTTTTCCACACATCCGACAGCTCTTCCTCACCCATTTTTCCGTGAGCAACAGCAACGTTTGCCTCGGGAATTGCCTCTTTTATGCGTAAAGCCACACGCTCTATGGTATCTACGCGGTTGTGGAGATAGTATACCTGTCCTCCGCGACGGAGTTCCTTGCGGATTGCCTCTAAAATAACACCGTTATTTTGCTCTAACACATAGGTCTGGACAGGATGTCTGTCACTGGGTGCCTCGTCAATAGAGGAAAGGTCGCGCAGTCCCGACATTGCCATATTAAGGGTGCGGGGTATGGGGGTAGCCGAAAGGGTGAGAATATCCACATGGGGATATTTTTCCTTTAGTCTCTCCTTCTGGGCAACGCCGAAGCGCTGCTCCTCATCGATTATTACAAGACCTAAATCCTTAAACTCTACATCCTTGGAGATAAGACGGTGGGTGCCGACAACAAGGTCTACACTTCCCCGTCTTAGCTCTGCAACGGTTTTTTGCTGAGCTTTAGGGGAAACGAAACGGGAAAGCATACGAATCTCTACAGGGAGCTCTCCCATACGCCTGAGTATGGTGTTATAATGCTGCCACGCAAGAATTGTAGTTGGCACAAGGACAGCACACTGCTTACCCTCACTTATGCACTTAAAGGCGGCACGCAGTGCTACCTCGGTCTTACCGAAGCCCACATCTCCGCAAAGCAGACGGTCCATCGGTACTGCCCGCTCCATATCGTTCTTTATTTCGTTTATACATCTGAGCTGGTCATCAGTCTCGTCATATTCAAAACGGCGCTCAAAATCGTTTTGCAGGTCGGTATCCTCGCTAAATGCGTGACCCTTTGCCGACATACGCTTTGCATAAAGAGCGGTAAGCTGTTTTGCCATATCCTTGACTGCCGAGCGCACCCGTCTTCGGGTCTTCTGCCATTCCTGACCGCCAAGACGGTGAAGCTTTAAGCTACCCTCCTCGGCACCGCCTATATATTTCGACACAAGGTCAAGCTGGGTGACGGGAACGTAAAGCACATCACCCTTAGCATATTTTATCTTTATATAGTCCTTTGTGATGCCCCCTGTGGTAATGCGGTTTATACCGTCAAAAACACCTATACCGTGTGAGGCGTGAACAACATAATCCCCCATTTTAAGCTCTTCGAGGGAGTTGTAACCGTTCTTATTGCGTCTGACCTTTGAGGGCTTTGCATCTGCAGTTATATGACGGTGGGTTATAAAAATAAAGTTAAGCTCAGGTATCTCGAAGCCTGAGGAAAGTCCTCCCACAGTGACCACTACGCCCCGCGTGGGAAGTCCCTTTATATCGCTTAGATACATATTACCGAGTCCTGCTGCGCTAAGGTCGGAAGACAGCACCTGCGCCGCCTTTTCACTTCCTGCGGCAATGACTGCAAGTCCGCCTGTGGACAGGACATACTGAACATCCTCTTTAAGCACCTTCATATCTCCGCCCCAAGGGGTGTTGCGCTTAAGCTCGAAAGAGATAAGCTCTTTAAGAGGGAAAGGAATGGACGAGGGCATAAAATTATCCAGCAGTACGCCCCTTGAAACATATTTCATAAGCTCGGTCTCGTCGAGATAAAGCTTTGCGGTGGCAAGGGATAAAAATCCTTCTTCAAGATAGGTTTTTATATCCTCATCACGCTGGAATGAGATGTTTTTAATTCGGTCGCGCAGGGTGACCGTTTCGATACTTATTATGAGCGGGTCGTCAAGGTAGTCAAAAACGGTGGCACCCTCGGTTATAAAGGGGGTATAGCGGTCGAGGGAAAAGAAAAGTCCTGAGCGGAGCTTATCTATATCGTTTCTCAGCACCGTTTTTTGTTTGTCGGTAAGTTTTTTAGCCTCTAAAGAGTATTCTTCCAGCTTTTTAGCAAGTTTTTCGGGGTTACAGACCGCTTCTCCTGCAGGAAGTATCCTTATATTTTCTAAATTTTCCTGTCTGCGCTGGGTGAAAACATCAAACTCGGCAATCGAGTCAACCTCGTCTCCCCACAGTTCTATTCTGTAAGGATTTTCGGCACCCGTTGCAAAAATATCAACTATTCCTCCGCGAACGGCAAACTGTCCTGCTCCCTCTACAAGCTCACATCTTGAATATCCCGAGGAAGTGAGGGTGGAAATAAGGCTGTCTGTGCTGAGTGTGTCACCCACCGAAATATTCAGTACACTTTCCCTCAGAACATCGGCGCCGATAGTATACTGGGTAGCCGATTCTGCCGACAGGCAGAGCAGGTCAAAATCCCCATCCAGAAGTCTGGATAGGGTATCTATGCGTTTATGTTCGTATTCTTTAGATACGGCTGTGATGTTGCCTATAAAGAGGTCTCGGGCGGGAAGCAGCAGAGCGCTTATTCCCATTGCGGCAATGTCATCCGCAATTCTCACTGCCTCTGCCTCGTCGGGAGCAATAAGCACTGCCTTTCTTTCGGTCTGCCTCAGCAGTGCCGAAACAACAAGTGCCTTGTGTATTCCCGCAAGTCCGTTTGCCTCTATTGGCAGTCGGTTTGCCATCACCGCACTAAGAAGGGAGGTGTACCCCTTTGTACGGCTGATGACCGAGTTTAAAAACTCCATATTACCTCCGTTACTTTGAATATTTATTCATTGCAGAGTCGATTCCGCGGGAGAGCAGTTCGTTTACAGCCTTTACGGTGTTATTGAGCGAGGTCTGAACCTTTTCTCTGTGCTCGGGAGCGAATTTACTCAGCACCCAGTCTTTAAGGTCGTAGTCGGGATGAGGCTTTGCACCCACGCCGATTTTTATTCTGGGAAAATCGTCTCTGCCCAGCACCTCGATAATATCCTTAATTCCGTTATGTCCGCCTGCACTGCCCTTTCGGCGGATTCGTATAACCCCAGGGTCGAGGGAAATATCGTCGTACATAACAAGAATATTCGGAGGGTCAATTTTATAGAAACGGGATGCCTGTCCTACCGCCTGACCCGAATTGTTCATATAGGTGAGGGGTTTTAGCAGCAGAACGCGTTTATTTCCTATTACAGTATCTCCCATATAGGCGTTGAATTTCATTTTTTTGCATTCGCACTCATACTTTTCACAAAGGGCATCCATTGCGGCAAAGCCAATATTGTGCTTGGTGCCGTCATACTGAATACCGGGATTTCCAAGGCCGACTATCATCATATCAAAGCCCGAGGCTGCGAAGGTCTTTTTTAATTTATTAAACATTCTATCACCGCAAATTATATTAGCACAAACTATAGATTTATTCAAGAAGGAAAACGCGCTATGAAACAACTTTAAAGATAACGTTTGGATTGCTTTTGTGAACATCGTCAAAAACCCGAAGCATAGTCAGACAGTGTTTCCTGATCCCCACACTTAAAGACATAAAGCCTATGATTTCTATTGTAATTTCCGTTTTTTCCGAAAACAAACCATCCAGACAGTCCCATAAAGCATCCCAGTTTTCACCGTAATAATCTGGCAGTCCAAACTTCGTCTTAAGTATGCTATGTACTTCGCCTACAGAACTACACTTTGAAAAATCCAACACTATATTTGTTTTTTTATTCATAACGTCTCTCTATCTATCGATTTTACCTTATTTTACTATATTTATCCCTTTTTAGCAAGTTAAAAACTCTCCTATTCCTTCTGCTGCCCTGTCTATTATCCGCTGAATATGGCGTACCGAATAATTAAGCCTTTCGGCTATCAGCTCCAGTGTTTCGCCGTAGATATATTTTCGGGTGAGTATCTCTCTTTCCATAAGGTCACAGTGCTGGGATATAAGCCGCTCAATATCCGAAGACTGTATTATACAGCCCTCAATCTCTTTTTTTATGCTGTCGGCACTTGCCGAAAACTGCTCGGCATCCAGACGAAGACGCTGTACCCTTGCCATACACTCTCTATACCGCGAAAGGTATTCCTTGACCTGCTTTTTTGTCATAGCTTGTTTTCTCCTTTCAGCGCAAAATATTTTCCGTAGGAATATTTGGTGCCGTGTGTGCGGTTATACTCCGCAACCTCCCTCACTGCCGCGGCTATTGGTGAGTTTTCAAAGATACGGCGGTTTTCTCTTTCTGCCGCAAAGTATTTCTCCCCCGCCTTTTTACATCTGTCACTGCAGTAATCCCCCGCATGTCTCAGCTTTGAGCCGCAAAATCTGCAATGCATATTTTTTATTTCCTCAAAGTCTGAGCTTTTGCAATAGGGACACCGCTTTATCCTTTCATAAGGCGGAGTGCTCAGTCCGTGGGTTTCAAAAACCACCTCCACAAAATCGAATTCCATTTTACAGTCCGTACAACGGTACATTGTTATGCTCCTCCTTAAAAAATACTTGACAATTACTGAATTATGTAATACAATTTCCTCATAGGGTAAATCTTTACGGATTTCCGTAATCGCAAGGTCATTATATTACGAAAATCCGTAATTGTCAAGGACATATTTTACCGTTTTCAGTAATTTGTCAAACTTCCACAAAAGGAGAATACTTATGAATGACGTTTATGCACGAATCGAAGCACTATGTAAATCGAGAGGTATGAATATTACCGAAATGTGCAGAATCTGTGCTATACCACGCGCATCGCTTACCGACTTTAAAATGGGAAGAAACAAAAGTCTTTCTGCCTCCACTCTGCAGAAGATTGCCGAATTCTTCTCGGTAAGTGTTGAATATCTTCTGTCGGGAGAAGCCCCGTCTGCCGACAATATCAGTTTAAAGGTCGCTTTATTCGGCGGCAGTGCAGGTGTGACCGACGCTATGCTACAGGAGGTCATCCGTTTTGCCGCCTATGTTAAGGAAAGGGAAAATGGAAACAAATAAACTTTACAGCATTGCAGAAAACAGCGGAATTTCGGTAAGCTTTTTAGCCATTCCGCTGTGCAAGGGTATGGCTCTCGAGACCGAAAACGGCTATCATATAGCCCTTGACTCCTCTGCTGAGCTGACTTCCTCAGAAGAAAAGGTCATTCTTGCCCATGAGCTTGGTCACTGTATATCGGGAGGGCTCTACACCCCCGACTGCGACAGCATCATACGTCTGCGATATGAAAAAAGGGCTGAGCTTTGGGCTATTGAAAACCTTGTTCCCCTGTCGGAGCTCAGGGCAGCAATAAAAGAGGGTGACGAGGCGGTCTCCTGCCTTGCAGAACGCTTCGGTGTTACCGAAGACTTTATGCAAAGGGTCATAAAATACTATTGCGAAGCCAAATCCGCATAAATATTGACAAAAATTTCACAAAAAGTGTTGCAACTTAAAAACAAAAAGCGTATAATGTTTTTAATACATTAAAGCAATTGGAGGAATTAAGCTATGTATGATCGTATTTACAATTTTTCAGCAGGTCCGTCTATGCTTCCCGTGTCGGTTTTAGAGCAGGCAAGGGACGATATGATGAACTATAAGGGCTCAGGTATGAGTGTTATGGAAATGTCTCACCGCTCCAAGGTTTATGATGCAATCATAAAGGACGCTGAGGCTGCTCTCCGCGAGGTTATGAACATTCCCGATAACTATAAGGTTATGTTCCTTCAGGGCGGTGCTTCCATGCAGTTTGCCAATGTTTGTATGAACCTTATGAAGACCGGCAAGGCTGACTATATCGTTACAGGTCAGTTCTCGGGCAAGGCTTATAAAGAGGCTCAGAAATTCGGCGACGCTCATCTTGCCGCAACCACCAAGGAAGAAAACTTCACCCGCATCCCCCGTCAGGAGGAGCTTGACCTTCGCCCCGATGCAGATTATGTTCACATCTGCTTTAACAACACCATTTTCGGCACCAAGTGGGACTACATCCCCGATACAGGTGATGTTCCCCTCGTAGCAGATATGTCTTCCTGCATTTTGTCCGAGCCTGTTGATGTTTCCAAGTTCGGCCTTATCTATGCAGGCGCTCAGAAGAATGTTGCTCCCGCAGGTCTTACCATCGTTATTGCCCGTGAGGACCTTCTCCGCGAGGACCTTGACAAGGCAGTTCCCACAATGTGCAACTATGCTACAATGGCAGAAAACGAGTCTATGTACAATACTCCCCCCTGCTACCCCATCTATATATGCGGTCTCGTTCTCGAGTGGATTAAATCCCTCGGCGGTCTTGAGGCAATGAAGAAGATAAATGAAGATAAGGCTGCTATGCTTTATAAGTGCCTTGAAGAATCCAAGCTCTTCAAAAACCCCAACGATGTAGCTTCACGTTCTATGATGAACGTTACCTTCCGCGCAGAGGATGACGAGCTCAATGCTAAGTTTGTAAAGGAAGCAACTGCAGCAGGCTTTGCAAACATCAAGGGTCATCGCAGTGTAGGCGGTATGCGTGCATCCATCTACAACGCAATGCCCACCGAGGGCGTAGCTGCTCTTTGCGAATTTATAAAGAAGTTCGAGGCAGAAAACGCTTAAGCCCACAAAAAAACAAAGGGGCTGTCTCAATAAGCGCAGACCAAAAGAAAATGAAATAGAATAATAGAAAAAGAGGTATTGTGTGACAGAATTATGCCATACAATGCCTCTTTTATATTTCGAAATATAATTTTCTTTTTAAGTCTTTGGACTGCCCCATATTTTTTGCTATTCTTTTTCTTTTTCTTCCTCATCGTCGGAAAAGGTTTTTATGGCATTGGTTGCAATAAGCTGAGTAGTTCCTGCGCTAATTGCCATAAATAGGGAAAGCTTTGTCATAGAATCCTCGGTTATAGTGTCCTGCTCAAGCAGAATATCACGGGAGGTGGAAACCGCTTCCTTAAGCATATTTTCATATGCCTCGCAGAAAATGTCGTACAGCTCGAACACGGAACGACTTTTGGTCTGCGATTTTATTATATTGCTGATAGAAGGAATGGGAATAACCGATTTAAGTGTGCAAATAATAAACAAATAGCAGATATGCTCTTTGCTGTAACGCTTTTTCTTGGGCGGGGGTATAATGCCGAGCTTAACATAGTTGTTTATCATTGCAGGGGTTATAAACTTTGCATTTTTGTCGATGGATAAAAGGAAGAGATATTTTTCCATAAGGGAAATGACCTGATCCATATAAAAATCCAACTCGGGCAGCTCCGAGCAACGGGGTAAACGAAAATCTTTTACGCTGTTTTCAAAATCACGCGCTGTTTGTCTTGCGTCCATTAAACATCACCTTAATTATCATATCACATTATAATCGTTTTTTCAAGATGATATTGTTTTAAAATCTCTTGACATTGTGACGCTGACGATATATAATAGTTTTGAAAACAAGATAGTGAGGTTTGCAAAATGTCATTTTCAATTATTACAGATTCCTGTGCCAATCTGACACACAGCCAGATTGCCGATTATAACATCACCGTCGTTCCCCTTACCTACACCGTAGGCGATACCGAGTATCTCGGATATGTGGAGGGCGAGGAGACCGATTACAAGGCTTATTACAACCTGCTTCGCGCCAAGGAGCATGTTAAAACCTCTCTTGTAAGCTACGAACGGGTTGAAGCTGCCCTTAAAAAGCATCTCCTTAAGGGGGAGGATGTGCTGTACATTGCCTTTTCTTCTGCCCTTTCGGGCTCCTGTCAGGTAGCGAGAAACTGCATTGAGGATATTAAGGACGAGTACCCCGACCGCAAAATAATTCTTGTAGATTCCCTGCAAGCAAGTATGGGTCAGGGTCTTATGATAAAATATGCCGTAGACAAAAGAGACAGCGGCTGCACCCTTGAAGAGACTGCACAGTGGCTTGAGGAGAATAAGCTTAACTTTGTTTCCCTCTTTACGGTGGATGACCTTTTCTTTCTTAAAAGGGGCGGACGTCTTTCGGGTACAGTAGCCGTTGTGGGAACTATTCTAAACATCAAGCCTCTTCTCCACGTAAGTGACGAGGGTAAGCTTGTCAGCACAGGAACTGTTCGCGGAAGAAAAAAATCTATCGACTCACTTATAAACCGTATGGGTGAGCTTGGTATTGACCTCAGCAGTCAGGACATATTTATGGTCCACGGCGACTGCATCGAGGAGGCAGAGGCTGCCGCAGAGCAGATAAAAGCCAGATACAATGTTAAAAGCGTTACCATAAACTATGTAGATCAGGTTATTTCCTCCCACTCGGGACCCGGCACTCTGGCAGTATTCTTTATGGGAACACAGCGATAACATTTTTCACACGGAAGGAGCCTAGGGGCACACTTCCGTGTTTTTTATTTTATTGAAAGAGCACTAAATTTTTGTTATAATATAGGCATATCGAAATTCAGGGGTTATTATATGAAATTCATTCATTTATCAGACCTGCACATAGGCAAACGGGTAAACGAGTTTTCTATGCTGGAGGACCAGAAATACATTTTAAAAGAGATTATAGGAATTATCGACAGCGAAAAGCCCGACGGTGTTTTTATTGCGGGAGATGTTTACGATAAGTCTGTCCCCTCTGCTGAGGCGGTACAGCTTTTTGACGATTTTCTCTGCAGTCTTGCAAAACGCAGTCTTAAGGTCTTTATCATAAGCGGAAACCACGATTCTGCCGAGCGTCTTGCTTTCGGCGGAAGACTTATGGACATAAGCGGAATTCATATAAGCCCTGTATACGACGGCAGTCTGTCTCCCATAACCCTTATGGATAGCTTTGGCAAGATTAACATCTATATGCTCCCCTTCTTAAAGCCTGTAAATGTTAAGAGGTTTTTCCCCGAAAGGGAAATTGCATCCTATACCGACGCTATAAAGGCTGTAACCGACGGTATCTGCCTTAACAAAACCGAGCGTAATGTTATTATTGCCCATCAGTTTGTAACAGGGGCACTGCGCAGTGAATCGGAGGAGCTTTCTGTAGGCGGAAGCGACAATGTTGATGTAACCGTTTTCGACGGCTTTGACTATGTTGCACTGGGACACATTCACGGTCCTCAGAAAATGACGAGAGAGACGGTACGCTACTGCGGAACTCCCCTTAAATACTCCTTTTCGGAGGCTAATCACAAGAAGAGCGTCACCTGTGTGGAGCTTAACCAAAAGGGCAATGTTTCTATCAGCACAATCCCACTTACCCCTCTTCGTGATATGCGCGAGATAAAGGGCTGTTACGATGAAATAACCTTAAAGAAAAACTGGGAAAACACAAACTGTGAGGACTATATGCACATAACTCTCACCGATGAGGAGGATATTCCCGACGCCATCGGAAAGCTCCGCGTTATTTACCCCAATTTAATGAAGCTGGATTACGACAACAAGCGCACACGGAGTAGCAGTTCGGTAGGAAGTGCCGAAAATGTTGAAAACAAATCTCCTCTTGAGCTATTTTCGGAGTTTTACGAAAAGCAGAATAATCAGCCTATGAGCGAAGAGCAAGAGCGATTTATGAATGAGCTTATAGAAAAAATCTGGGAGGACAATAAATGAGACCTCTTAAACTGAAAATTTCCGCCTTCGGCCCCTATGCGGGGGTAACCGAAATAGACCTTGAAAAACTGGGTAAAAGCGGACTTTATCTTATAACGGGCGATACGGGAGCAGGCAAGACCACGATTTTTGACGCAATAACCTATGCTCTTTACGGTGAAGCCAGCGGTACAAACCGCGAGGCCTCTATGCTGCGCTCAAAATATGCCGACAGTCAGACCCCCACCGAGGTGGAGCTTAGTTTTTCGGTCCACGGCAAGACCTACACCGTAAAACGCAACCCCGAATATCTGCGCCCCTCAAAAAAAGGCGATGGTATGACCCCTCAGCGTGCAGATGCAACCCTTATTCTGCCCGACGGAAGTCTTGTTACAAGACCTAAAGAGGTGAACACTGCAATAAGGGATATTGTGGGTATCGACCGCGAACAGTTTGCCCAGATTGCAATGATAGCGCAGGGGGATTTTTTAAAGCTTCTTCTTGCCGAGACCAAGGACCGCCAAGCTATCTTCCGCGAGATTTTTAAAACGGGATATTATCAGACCCTGCAGGACCGCCTCAAAGCCGAATCGGGCAATCTTTCAAGGCAGTATGACGAAATAAGGCTCAGCGTTTCACAGTATATCGGCGGAATTCTTTGTGACAGTGGCGATATTTTATCTATCGATACCGAAAAAGCAAAATCGGGCGAGATGATGATTGCCGACGTGCTCATACTCATAGAAAAGCTTATCCAAAAGGACTCCTGTCTTTTGGAAAAACTAGTAACCAACCTTGAAGAAACCGAAAAAAGCCTCGAAAAAATAAACGGTGAGCTTAGTATTGCCGAGGGCTTTGAAAAAAAGCAAACGGCTTTAAGGGAACTGCAAAAGACCTATGAAGAAAAACTTCAGAGCATAGATATTCTACGCAAAAATTTTGAAGGTCAAAAAGAAAAGCAGCCCGAGGTTCAGGCAGCAGAAAGAGAAATTGCCGAAACTCAGCTGCAGTACAGCGATTATGACACCTTAGATAAGGCTAATATTTCTCTGGAAAGTCTTAATAACAAGCTCCTTTCATATAAAGCGCAGACCGAAAACATAGTCCGCACAGCCTCTGCCCTTGCCGATAAACTAAATGCCCTTAAAGAGGAGCTTTCTGCCGTTGCTAAAGCAGGTGAAACACGAGAAAAGCTTATAAGAGAAAAGGAACAGCTTGAAGACAAAAAGCAAAAGGCAGAGGACATAAAAAGGGATATTGATGCCCTTAAAAAGCTTTCTGCCGAGTCAGATATTGCCCGACAGAAATACCAAGGCTCACAGGCTCAGTCGTCGGCACTGGCAAGTGAGTATTCTCTTCTTAATAGGGCATTTTTAGATGCTCAGGCGGGAATTCTTGCAGAAAATCTTGCAGACGGTGTGCCCTGTCCTGTTTGCGGCTCTGCCGAGCATCCAAGCAAGGCTGTACGCCCTGCCGAGGCACCCACTGAGGAGGCTCTTAAATCCGTTAAAGACAAGGCAGACCTTGCCGCAAAGACAGCTGCCGAGGACAGCCGAAAGGCAGGAGAGCTTTTGGGCACGCTTAATGCTTTTAAAGAAACTCTGACAGCAAAGACCGAGTCGGTACTGAAAACTGCCGATATAACCGACACCGAAAAGCTTATAGGACAGCTTACTATAAAGCTTACAGAGCAGCTCAGCGGTCTAAGCATACGCATCAAAGCCGAAAATGACAAGCTTGTGCGCAAGGCAAAAATCGAAGAAGAAATTCCCGAAACAGAACGTCTGCTTGAGGAGAAAAAGCTCCAACTTGCAGAGACCGAAAAGCAAATTACCGCAACCAAGGTATCTATAGACGAAACCCAAAAGCAGATAGAAGTGTCTGCCGCAAAACTGCGATTTAAAACCAAAGCAGATGCCAAAAAGCGAGTAGATGACCTTAAAGAATTCTGTCAGCGGTATAATAAAACCTTATCAGCCGCCGAAAAAGACTACCGCGATGCCGAGAATACACTTACTGTGCTTTTAGGAAATATTCAGCAGCTTAAAAGTGATGTTAGCGAAAAGCCCGATATTGATGCTCCAAAACTAACCGAAGAAAAGCTGCGGCTTCTTGAGCTTAAAAGGTCTATAGCCGATGCTCAGCAGAAAATCAGCATCCGCACCTACTCAAACCGCAGGGCTAAGGAAAACATTGTTTTAAAGGCAGACGCGCTGACTGCTGTGGAGCAAAAATGGGCGTGGGTGAGGGCTCTTTCGAATACGGCAAACGGAAATATTTTGGGCAAGGAGAAGATAATGCTCGAAACCTATATTCAAGGGGCATATTTCGACCGCATTATAAACCGCGCAAACACCCGTTTTATGGCTATGTCGGGAGGACAGTATGAGCTTAAGCGCCGCGAAGAGGCTCTCAGTAACCGTAGTCAAAGCGGTCTGGAGCTTGATGTTATAGACCATTATAACGGAAGTATCCGCAGTGTAAAGACCCTTTCGGGCGGTGAGTCCTTCAAGGCTTCCCTTTCTCTGGCACTGGGTCTTGCGGACGAGATTCAGTCCAGCGCAGGGGGTATAAGACTTGACACCATGTTTGTCGACGAGGGCTTCGGTTCCCTCGATGAGGAATCTCTTTCACAGGCGATAAAGACCCTTGCCTCCCTCACCGACGGCAACCGCCTTGTGGGAATCATCTCCCACGTTGCCGAGCTTAAGGAAAAGATAGATAGGCAGATTGTCGTTACCAAGGAGAAAACAGGCGGCAGTCGTGTGCAGATAATCACCTGATGTTATAAAAAAGGGTAATGTGTTTTTAGAAAAACACATTACCCTTTTATTTTAAATTTTCTATTCTTGTTTTTTGGCAGGTTTTGGTGTTTTAACCTTGTCCGACAGCATTTTATATGCCGCAGCCGCAAGAGGAACACCTAAGAGCATACCTGCTATTCCCATTATTCCGCCGCCGATGGTAACCGCCGCAAGTACCCAGATTGCAGGCAGACCGATAGAGGTGCCCACCACCTTGGGATAGATAAGATTGCCCTCCAGCTGCTGAAGAATAACGAGGAAAATGATGAACGCAAGGGCTTTTATGGGAGATACGGTGAATATCATAAACGCACCGATGGCTCCGCCGATGTAGGCTCCCGCCACGGGAATAAGGGCGGTAAAGGCAATAAATGTGCCTATCATAGCGGCGTAGGGCAGCTGCAGTATCCACATACCCAGAGCACAAAGCACACCGAGTATTACTGCCTCGGTACACTGACCTATAATGTATTTTCTAAAGCTCATATTGATAACGCCGAGGGCATAGGAAAGCTTTTCGTAAATACTTTCCTTAACAAAACGCTTTGCAACGGTTTTTATCTGTGAGCCTATTTTATCCCTGCTGATAAGCAGATATACCGCAAATATTATGCCGATAAATGCCGTTATCACTCCGCCAATTACAGAGGAGACCACATCTACCACCACACCAACAATATTGCCGAGACCTGAGGTAAGGGTATCGAAGGCTTTACCGATAAAGCTCTGCCAATCTACCGCACTTAAAGCTGCGATAATATCCTCAGGGAGAATATCCCATTTTGCAAGGGTCTCTACCGCAGAGCTGAGTGCTGCAGGCAGCTTTGAGACAAGCAGCTGTATGCAGGAGGAAAGCTGAGGAATTATAAGTATGATAATGAGGGCGATAACAGCCGCAAGACTTATAAAAGACAGTGTAATGCAGACGGGTCTGCGGCTTTTTATCAGCCAGTTTTTCTTGGTTTTAGGAAAATATATCTTCTCGTAAGACGACATAAGAAGATTGACTATATAAGCGATAACGAAGCCGACTATAAGCGGTACGCTTGCCTCAAAAAGTGAGATAAGCAGCCCTGCCACCGTTTCCCAGTAATATATACATATATAAAGCAAAAAGACGGCTGCGCCAATTTTTATTATGCTTTTAGTGTCTATTTTCAACCCTATCGTCCTTTCGTTTTTGACCTTTATGTCAGTATAACATTTAACCCACTCTCTGTCAAATGTTAAAAGAACAGCTCACAGTCGAAAAACTTAAGATACCCTTCCCCTATCGCAACGGCAGGGCGCTCATCCCCGAAGCGCACCGACCGTATTGCCTCGTAGCTTTCGCAAAGTCCGAGATATACTCCCGAAAAGACAAGGATGCAAAGTGCAGTAAGAACCGACGACTTTAAGAATATTTTTACATCTGTTTTTGTCATTTTAAGGTGTTGAGCAAGCTAAGCAGGGCATTCCCCGCAAGCTCTGCCGAATAGCAAGCCTCCTCTAAGGTGTTGGAATCGGTACCGACCTCAAGCAGCATTGAGCCTTTTGTGAGATTCATATTGTATTTTCTCGAAGCGAAATTTACAGCACGTGCAAGACCGGGATACATTGCCTCCATTGTCTGCTGAAAGCGTATGGCAAGACGGAAGTTTTCCCTCCAGTTTGGAAAGCCCGTAACACTTCCCGTTTCGCTGCCCACCACAAGCATCACCTGTGCCGCTTTTTTGCCGTTTATCTCCCTTGTGGGTTTGCATTTGTCGTTTCCGCTCATTGCGATAGAATCTCTGTGAAGGTCTACCACTATTTTTATTGACGGATATTTCTTTAAATATTCATTTATAGTTTTAGCCGACCTTGTGTAGCTTCCGCTATAGGATGGATGATCGTGCAGGGTGCGGTCGTGAATTACACCTATTCCGCCCTTTTTCAGCACCTGCGCAAAGACCTCCCCCACATGGGTAACATTAAGGTCGTTATTTGTGCTTCGGGCACTGTCTGCGGCAGTATAGTAGCCCCTGTCCTCTGACATATAGCTTTCGGTTGCGTGGGTATGAACGATAAGCACCTGAGGGTCTGCAGAACCCTCAATCTTTATATCGGGACGGGTAGCAAGTTCGCTTTTGAGGTTGATATTCAGCCCCGTTGAGTTTTTTATATAAACCCCGTTATAGCTCAGCCCCACCTTATAGGGGGAGATAAACTGTTCGTATATTTTACCCAGCGCATCAGAGGGTGAGGCACTGACCGTAAGAGAGCTTTCCTGAGGCACACTTTCCTGTCCCATAGAAGAAAAAAACGACAAAAGTGAGTCGTCCTTTAGCGGGACCGCACCCGCCGTATCCGACAGGGTCTGCCCTTTTAGTTCTCCCCTGTTTTCTGAAAAAAAGGCATATACGCTCCCCGAAAACAGAGAAAGACACAGCATCACAGTAATAAGCAGCGGCAATACAGCCGTTATTTTTTTCATATAAAGCCTCCAAAGAAAAATCAGAATTCCGCTTTTAAAATATATGAAAAAAATTTATATTTTATTATATGCAAAAAAATCTTGCAATTTCTTTAGACTTGTGTTAATATACTAAGTGCTTTAACTATAAGTGTATTTGTATTTACACGAATCTGAGAGGGAGGTGTCATTATGCCCAACATTAAATCCGCTAAAAAACGTGTATTAGTAAGCGCTGCTAATTACGAGCGTAACAAGGCTTACCGTTCAGGTCTTCGCACTGCTATCAAGAAGGCTAACGCTGCTATCGAATCCGGTGCGGCTGATATGGACGTTGCTGTTAAGGTTGCTGTTAAGAAGATCGACCAGGCTACCGCTAAGGGAATTCTTCACAAGAACACTGCCGGCAGAAAGAAGTCTGCTCTCGTATCAAGCATGAATAAAGCTAAGGCTTAATTTGTCTGATGCTCAGGTCGCAGGGCATCCTCTGCGACCTGTTTGGACAGCCTTAATACACAGTCAGCTGCACCGTTTAATACGGTGCTTTTTTATTTGCAAAAAAAGTGTGATGAAACTGAGATTTGTTTCATCACACTTTTACTATATCAGAACTATAAGACCTAAAGCCCCACCGCACATAAGACCGAAAAGGGTGTCCTTTATAAAATGGACCCCCAGCACCACCCTTAAAAATGCAATTACAAGGGCGGCTACTCCCACTATTATACCTAAAGGAGGATTGTATACGCCCATATTTACCGCGATAATTGCCGCCGAAAAGGTATGTCGGCTGGGGAAAGAACAGCCCTTGGTCTCCTTTTTTATAAGAGGCGTAAACCCGAATTTTTCGTAAGGACGCTCTGCATTTATGCGCCGCCTTAAAAAGCTTACGGCAAGAAAGCCCCCTGCACATACCGCTGCAGAGCGTATAAAATAATCATCCTTTTTTACAAACGCCAGAAACAGGAGAAACAGCGGATATAATACATAAATCCCTATCTCGCAGATTTTCTGCGTTATTATTGCCGTTTTAAGAAGTGTTTTTCTCTTTAAAAAGAACTCATTTGCGGCAAGATAGCCTTCCTTATTCATCAGCATCCTCGTTTACACTAATATTATAAAATCTCATTTCGAAACGGTTGTCGGGCAGGGAAAGCTTTTGAGGAAGTCCCGTTGGCGAGACGGTAAGAGTATACCATCCGTCCTCTCCTACTACCCTACCCTCCTTGTCGGCAAGGGCGGTTTCGGACAAGACTATCTCTCTAAGCGGAGCATAAAGCTCTTCCATCACCCGTGAAAAGGGCATACTGCCCTCTACGGGGGTGTACCTCAGCCCCTTATACTCCACCGTCACTGCATCACCGTTTAAGGTAAAGCTAAGCCCCTCAAGCTCCTTCGGTTCGGTTATCACTGCGGAAAGAGTTCCGTCTTTTTGAAGCTGTCCGTCAAAGCCGTAGTTCTCGTTATAATACGAAACCTCTGCGCCAAAGGATATTCCCCCCAGCTGCGGTTTTACCTCTTTTTCCCCCGAACAGGAGCAAAGGGTGAGAAGCAAACATAGAACCAGTATTATTTTTTTCACACTAACGCCTCCACATTTTGTCAAGGCGCAAGAATCAGAGCAGTCGGCACAACTCCTCTATCATATCGGTGGGAAGCATAGATTTTTCTCCCCATTTATCCCTTGCGGCATCTCCTGCAGCAGAATGTAGCCAAACACCGCCCAAAGTCGCATCTTTCGGCGAAATACCCTGAGCCAGAAGCGAAAATATCACCCCTGCAAGCATATCTCCACTGCCTGCGGTAGCCATACCTGCGTTGCCGATAACATTTATATACACCTCGCCCTGCGGGGTTGCAACTACGGTGTTTGCACCTTTAAGCACAAGATAAACGCCCTGCTTTTGGGCAAAGGAGGATGCGATGTTTATGCGGTCGCTCTCAACATCAGCCGAAGAGACACCCATAAGCCGTGCCATTTCGCCCGGATGAGGGGTCAGCACCAAGGGAGCCTTGACATCTCTTAGTAATTCTATGTTGTCGGCTATGAGATTTATTCCGTCGGCATCAAGAAGGGTGGGAACACAGGTGTTTTTAAGCAAATATTCCACAAGAAGCTGACTGTCAGGCGAACGACCAAGTCCGCAGCCGATAAGCAGAGCGTCGGCACTTTTAAGTTCTTTTATAAGCGTATCTGCCGAGGATATGCTGTATGTTTTATCCTCAGCTTTGCAGGGAATAAGTACCGCTTCGGGCAAACTCACCGCACAGGCGGTATAGTTTTCCTCCACGCAGGCAAGCTTTAGTATACCAATGCCCGTTCTCAGTGCCGCTTTTGCAGAAATTATTGCAGCACCTGACATACCGTAGCTTCCGCAGACCGAAAGACCCGTTCCGTAGCTGTTTTTAAAGGAGGTTTTTCTTCTTTTTACAGAAAAAAACTTATCCACAGTTTTATATTTAGCGCCTGCTGCTTCTAAAGCTCGGTCGCAGATGCCGATATTAAGGCAGACCACACTGCCGCACCTGTCTGCAGAATCAGGCAGAATGTGACAGTATTTATATGCGGCAAAGGTAAGGGTATAATCTGCCCAAAGACAGTTTTCATAACCCTTTCCCGTATCTGCCGACATAAGGCTCGGAAGGTCTATGGCATATACCGTCTGTGCCGAGAGGGTTTTGAAAATTTCGGTCAGAGCTTGGTCGGGTTTTTCGGCAGAATATCCCGTTCCGAATACGGCATCCACCGCAATATCGTATTTCCCCTGAGACATTTCTAAGGCAGATATAATCCTGACCTCTGCAGGTATGCCCTCAAAGGCTCTTTTTGCAGAATCGGTAACGGAGGCACCGTGGGTCAGTACCACAGTAACCTCCGCGCCAAGGAAGGACAGCCTTTTTGCTATTACAAAGCCGTCTCCTCCGTTATTGCCCTTTCCGCAAAGAATAAGCACCTTTTTGCCCTTTACGGGTGTGGTTTTATTTATAAATTCTGCCGCCGAGGTCCCTGCGTTATCCATAAGGGTAAACCACTCGGTTCCTTGTTCTACTGCGAGCTCCTCTGCGCGGCGCATAGTGTTTTTATCAATAATATACATTTTTCTCTTACGATTTTGCAAGACGGGGAATTGCCGCCTCTATTGCACCGCGGACACGCTCGTCGGGAGCAATGACCAGCATAACCATACCGAGATTTCGGTCCTTACCGATAAGATAGACCTGACCCTCACTGTCGGGATTGCAGTAAATAAGGGTGTTTTTTACCGAGCCTGGGGCAGGCTCTCCCTTATATTCGCCGTATTTTTCCACCTCGTTGCATTTTATGGAAACCATACGCTTTCTCGAGGATTTTGCAGTGATTTTATCCACATCAAGGTCGCCGTTTGTGAAAATGTATTCGAACTCTACCGAAAGCAATGAAATAAGCTTATATCCTCCGAAAATAAGCCCTGCTACAATAAGCACTCCGAAGGAGGGTGCAAAAATCATCGAAAGATAGAGCAGTCCTGCTGCGAGAAGAAGGTCTGCTATGATAATAGCGGCAATCAATCCCTTTGCCTTTGAGTTAAGTTTAATTTTGATTATCTGCTCGTAAAAAGTATCCATCTGTGTCTCCTTTAAGAGGTTGTTTTTTTAATTATACACCCAAATCGCCTTACCTTGCAACATTTAGTTTTAAAGGGATTGAAAATTGCCAAACTAAGGTGTATACTTTGAATATAAATAAATTGGAGTAAGCTATGAACAGAATTTTAAATCTTATTATGGACATCGGCGAGCAGATGCTCATTTCGGGGGCAGAGGTCAGCCGAGTTGAAGAAAGTGTTCGGCGTATGGGTGCTGCCTTCGGCGCACAGCGTTCCGACGCCTTCATTATAACCTCAAGTATGGAGGTCACCCTTAAGGACAGTGAGGGAAATACCTATACCCAGACCCGACGAATCTCGGGCAGCGGTACCGATATTGAGCGTCTTCATCTCCTTAATGCCCTTGCGAGAAAAATCTCTTCAAAAAAAGCAGACCTTGAAACAGCTGAAAAAGAGTTTTCATCTATTGAAAAATCTAAACGGTATCCCACACCAACAGAAATTTTTTCCTATGCAATAGTTTCGGGTGCCTTTACGGTCTTTTTCGGCGGAGGTGCAAAGGACTGTCTTTGCGCTGTTGTTATAGGGATAGTTCTGGCTCTTATCGTCAAGCTCACCGAAGTAGGACATCTCAATAAAATATTTGCAAAATTCTTTTGTTCCTTTGTAGGCACCCTTATGGCATTTGCTGCATTGAAGCTTGGTTTGGTGCCCTCTGTAGACACAATAATCATCGGCTTTATTATGACCCTTATCCCAGGGGTAGGGCTTACAGTAGCACTGCGCGACCTTTTTGTGGGCGACAGCATTTCGGGTGTGCTTAGAACAATCGAGGCGGTCCTTTTCGCCTTCGCAATAGCAGGTGGATACTTCCTTTCTGCATTTATTATGGGAGGTGGCATTATATGACTGAGGCAATAATTCAGATAGTCACAGGCTGTTTAGGTTCGCTGGGCTTCGCCTTTCTTTATAACATCCGCGGAAAACGTCTTGTTTTTGCCACGCTCGGAGGTCTTTTATCATGGACCTTTTTCCTGACACTTAGTCTGGTTATTGAGGGGGATATACTTTGCTATTATATAGTTGCGGTGCTTATTTCCCTTTATGCCGAAATTATGGCGAGGGTACTCAAAACCCCTACTACCACCTTTATTATGACAAGCCTTATACCCCTTGTTCCGGGTAGTTCTCTTTATTATACTATGACCACCGCATTTTCGGGAAATATGGACGGCTTTATAGAAAAAGGTCTGCAGACACTGGGCCTTGCAGGAGCCCTTGCGGCAGGAATTATTACCGTTGCGGGTGCGTCAAGCTTTTTTAAACGAAAATGGTAAAAATCATAAGCCAAAGGTGACCTAAAACCACCCTTTAAGGCTGTTTTGGTTTTAAAAGGGTTTGGTTAGGTTAAAATATTTGCAGGTGATTATATGGATAACATAATTTTAATCGGTATGCCCGGAAGCGGCAAATCCACCGTTGGTGTTCTTCTTGCAAAGCTACTTGGCTACGGCTTTATTGACAGCGACCTTATTATTCAGCACACAGCAGGCAAAAAGCTTTTTGAAATCCTCCGCGACGAGGGTGCAGAGTATTTTGCCCGTCTTGAAAGCAGCGCAAACGCAAACCTTATGGCACATAATACTGTTATCGCCACAGGGGGCAGTGTTGTTTACAGTAAAGAGGCAATGGAGCATCTAAAAAGCATCGGAACGGTGGTTTACTTAAGGGTTTCCCTTAAGGAGCTCGAGCGCAGGGTAAACAACTTTGAGACCCGCGGAATTGTGATGAAAAAAGGTCAAACCCTCGCCGATATTTTTGAGGAAAGGGCTTCCCTTTACGAAAAATACGCCGATATTACGGTAAATTGCAGCAAGGGTTCTCTCATGAAAAATGCCGAAAAGATTTTTGAGGCTATAGGCGGAGAATAATTCTCATATAAATAACCCCAAATCCCTATTAGAATTTGGGGTTATTTATTATATCTGCCAGTCGATAGGGGTTTGTCCTGTCGACTTTAATATTTCGTTGCATTTTGAAAAGTGCTTACAGCCGAAAAAACCTCCGTATGCAGAAAGGGGGCTCGGATGAACCGTTTCCAGTTTTCTGTGTATGGGACTGGTTATGATTTTTGCTTTGTTTTTGGCATTTGCGCCCCAAAGGAGAAAAACAACGGGGGTGCTTTTTTTATTAAGCTCGGCTATAATGCGGTCGGTAAACTCTTCCCACCCTTTACCTTTATGGGAGTTTGCGCAGCCCTCACGAACGGTGAGGACGGTATTAAGCAGCAACACCCCCTGCTCTGCCCAATAGGTCAGCTCTCCGTGGTCGGGAATTTTAAATCCGACGTCACTCTGAAGCTCCTTAAACATATTTTTAAGGGACGGTGGTGGCTCTACGGGACGCTTTACCGAAAAACAGAGCCCGTGTGCCTGACCCTCCCCGTGATAGGGGTCCTGACCGATTATCACCACGCGTGTATTTTCAAAGGAAGAGGCTTTAAGGGCAGTGAAAATATCGTTCATATTCGGAAATATCCGACGGGTATAATATTCCTGTTTTAAAAAGGCGCGAAGCTCCTTATAATAGGGCTTTTCGAACTCATCCGCCAAAATATTATCCCAATCGTTACCAAGCTGTACCATTTTATACTCCTTTCAAGCCTTCTCCTCCAGAGGAAGGCTTTGTGTTTTTATAATACCATATCAGCAAAAAAAACACAAGAACAACGGGGGTGCCGTTGTTCTTGTGTTTAAAAATATGACAGAGTCATAAAAAGGGGGGCAAATATAGGTAAGAGGTAAGAAGTAAAAGTGAAGATGTGAGGGTTCTAAGATGGAGATAAAAATTTCCCCTTATCCCTCATCCTTTTCCCCTAACACTGTTCATTTAGTGATTAACACCGTGTATTCTATATGTGTGTCGGTTTCGTTTTTGCGGGTGGTGGCGTTTATGCCTCCAAGACGCATTGTATCCACCATTTTCGTAAGGGAATTTGCAAAAAAACGCACATCCCCGATAGCGCATTTTCTCACCGGCTCGGGCTTATCCTCCTTGGGTGATAAAAGCCTGTCTATATATGCCTCGCACTCGGAAAGGGTGAGCTGTTTTGCAATAATATAGTCCAGTGTTTCTTCCCTTTTTTCCTCGGGGAGTCGAAGCAGCGCCCTTGCGTGTCGTTCGGTGAGACGGGCGGCAGTTATCCGCTCTCTGAGCTTTGTGTCGAGCTTTAGAAGTCTCAGCTTATTTGAAAGGGTGGACTGAGCAATTCCAAGCCTTTCGGCTATTTCCAGCTGACTTAGTCCATATCCGCTGATAAGCCGTTTTATTCCCTCTGCCTCCTCAAAGGGGGTGAGGTCGCTGCGCTGAAGATTTTCGATTATGGTATAAAGCTCGGCAGTAAGGTCATCGGTACGGCGCAGAATACAGGGCACCCTTTTAAGTCCTGCCATTTTTGCCGCTCTTAGTCTTCTCTCCCCTGCTATGAGCAGATATTTCCCTTTTTCGTAAGGTCGCACAATAAGGGGCTGAAGTATGCCGTTTTCTTTTATACTGTCGCTGAGTTTAAAAAGCTCATACTCGTCAAAATTTTTTCGGGGTTGGTCTTCCCTTGCGATTATATCATCGGGTTTTATACTCATTAGCTTTCCGTCGAACATCGGCTCACCTCACTGCATGTCCATCATAACCTATAATCTTTAAAAATGCCACAAAAATGCGTCGGGAGATTTCGACCCGAAAGTAAAAAAAGCAACCGCATCAGAGCGGTTGCTTTGAAATTTTTGCAGAAGCACGTGGATATTTTGGCGGAGTTTGCGATATTTTCTTTGTAATAACAAAGGTACGCACCTCGGCACCTGTAAGGGTCTCGGTCTTTATTTCCGCCCTTCCGCCTCCGAGTATTTTAGCTGCCTTTACTGCATTTTTAAGCTCTTCTTCGGCAGAGGGTCCCTTCATTGCGCAGAATACTCCACCTACCTTACAAAGGGGCAGACAGTATTCATAGAGGGTGCGAAGCTCGGCAACCGCACGAGCGGTAACAAGGTCGAATTTTTCGCGGTAGTTTGGATTCTTTCCTGCCTCTTCGGCGCGAAGATGCACCGTTTTTACATCTAAACCAAGGCTTATTGCAACCTCGTTTAGGAATACAAGGCGTTTATTAAGCCCATCCATAAGGGTGAGTTCTATATCGGGACGGAGGATTTTAAGCACCATTCCAGGGAAGCCTGCGCCTGTTCCCACGTCTACAACCTTAGCCACCTTTTGAATGTCCACCTTGCTAAGCAGCAATGCGCAGTCTAAAAAGTGCTTTATGACTATTCCCTCAGGGTCGGTAATAGCGGTAAGATTGATTTTTTCGTTCCACTCGCATAGCAGTGCGGCATATTTATCCAGACGGGCAAGAGCCTGCTCGTCTATGGAAATACCCTTTTCCTCTAAGGCGGGGAGCATAAGCTCTAAGGGATAGTTCACGCTCTTTCCTCCATTCTTTTCTTTTGAAGCCAGATACTGAGCACCGACACATCGGATGGGCTTACCCCCGAAATTCGGGATGCCTGCGCAATATTTTCGGGGCGGACCTTATTAAGCTTTTCCCGAGCCTCTAAGCGCAGTCCCTCTATCCTGCTGTAATCGGTATCGGCAGGAAGCTTTCGGTTTTCCAGCTTTAACATATCCTCAACCTGAGCCTGCTGACGGGCAATATATCCCTCATACTTTATTTCGGTCTCTACCTTAAGGCAGACCTCGTAGGGCAGTTCTTCTCTTTGGGGGTCGAACTCGGCAAGGTCGAAATAAGACACCTCGGGTCGTTTTATAAGCTCCGCCATTTTAATACCTGTGGAAAGCGGGGTAGTGCCAAGTGCGGTAAGCTTTTCATTTATAGCCTCCGAGGGGGCAAAGGTAAGCTTTCTGACCCTTTCTATCTCCCGTTCCTTGCTATTCTTACGGGCAAGGAATTTTTCGTAGGTCTCGCTGTCTATAAGTCCCACTTCAAAGCCTATGGGCATAAGCCTTTCGTCGGCGTTATCCTGACGGAGGAGCAGACGGTATTCGCTTCTGGAGGTCATCATACGGTAGGGGTCGGCACAGCCCTTGGTTACAAGGTCGTCGATAAGGGTGCCTATATAAGAGGATGCGCGGGAGAGTATTAGCGGCTCTTTTCCCATATTCTTTCGCGCGGCATTTATTCCTGCGATAAGTCCCTGTGCCGCAGCCTCCTCATAACCCGAGGAGCCGTTGAACTGACCTGCACCGTAAAGACCCTCGTGGTCCTTAAATTCGAGGGAGGCCGTAAGGGCTAAGGGGTCAACGCAGTCGTATTCGATAGCGTAGGCATTGCGCATAATCTCCACATTTTCAAGACCCTTTATGGAGTGATATATCTCTATCTGCACCTCTTCGGGCAGAGAAGAGGACATACCCTGAAGATACATTTCTTCGGTATCTGCACCGCATGGCTCAATAAAAAGCTGATGCCGTTTTTTATCGGCAAAGCGCATAATCTTGTCCTCGATAGAGGGGCAATACCGAGGTCCTACGCCCTCGATAACTCCTGAATAGAGGGGTGAACGGTGAATATTATCAAGAATTACCTGCTTGGTATTATCGTTGGTATAGCTTATATGACAGACCACACTGTTTTCGGGAGTTTTTTCGGTTTTATATGAAAAAGGAATGATTTTTTCGTCACCGGGCTGTACCTCAAGCTCTGAAAAATCGATAGAAGAACGGAGAACTCGGGCGGGGGTGCCTGTTTTAAAACGGCGGAGAGGGATATTAAGTTTTTTAAGGGCATCACTTAGTCCCTCTGCAGCAAAAAGCCCGTCGGGTCCGCCTGAATAGTTTACTTCACCCACGAAAATCCTTCCCGCAAGGAAGGTTCCCGTTGCGAGGATTACGGTTTTACAGATATATTCTGCACCAAGACGGGTTACACAGTGCCAACCGTCCCAGTCTTTAGTAAGGTCAGTAACCTCAGCCTGCTTTAGTATCAGATTTTCCTGAAGCTCGACAGTGTGCTTCATAAGGGTGGTATACGCCTTGCGGTCTATCTGGGCGCGGAGAGAGTGTACCGCAGGGCCTTTGCCTAAATTGAGCATACGGCTCTGGAGGGTGGTTTTATCGGCGGCAACACCCATTTCTCCGCCAAGAGCATCTATTTCGCGGACAAGATGTCCCTTTGCGGTGCCCCCGATAGAGGGATTACAGGGCATATTGCCTACCGAATCGAGATTTATGCAAAACATTACCGTTTTCTGCCCAAGCCTTGCGGCGGCAAGAGCAGCCTCTATGCCCGCGTGACCTGCTCCGATTACGGCAACATCAAAATTTCCTGCAAAATAGTTCAAGATAATACCTACCTTTTCAAATACTAAATTACTAGTTTACTTACCTACACAAAATCTGCGGAACACCTCGTCCGCAACCTCATTTGTAACACGCTTTCCGTCAAAGGTATAAAGCAGAGACAGTGCCTCGTCTACGCAAACACCTACTGCATCTATTGTAAAGCCCGAAGCTAAAAGCCTTTCAGCCTCAAGGACTGCATCGTATGCCTTTTTGGCTAAATCGCGCTGACGCTCACTGAGGAGCACTGCGGCGGCAGGGTCTAGCCTGTCGGCACCTGTGAGAGACTTAATCATAGCGATAAGCTCCTCCTCCCCTGTGCCCTGCTTTGCCGAGATATAAAGGGTTTTAAAGCCCTCAAAATCCTTTTCGGTAAGGCAGCCGCCTCTGTCGGTCTTATTAAGAAGAATTACGGTGCTATGGGGGTCCAGCAGAGAAATTATCTCTTTATCATCGCTGTCGAGAGGTGACGAGCTGTCGAAAACGGCAAGAACCAGCTGAGATGTGGCAATTCGCTCCTTTGCAAGGTCTACGCCCACCCCTTCGACGGTGTCGTCGGTCTGTCTGATACCTGCAGTATCGGCAAGGATAAGGGTAAGTCCACCGAAGTTTACGGTGTTTTCTATAACATCTCGGGTTGTACCCGCAATATCTGTAACTATGGATCGCCTTTCTCTGGAGAGCATATTCATAAGGGTGGATTTTCCCACATTGGGTTTGCCCACAATGGCGGTAACCACGCCCTCACGCACGACCCTTCCTGCATCAAAGGTGGAAAGCAGACTGCATAGCCCCTCCCTCGCCCCTTTAAGCAGACGGCTGAAGTTTTCGGGCATAAGCTCGGGCAGGTCCTCGTCGGGATAGTCACTATAAGCGGCAAAATCGGCAGACAGTTCTAAGAGAAGAGCCTCTATTCTGTCTATCTCCTGCCCTGTTTTTCCCTGCTTTGCGACAAACTGAAGCCGAAGCTCTTCACCGCTTTTTGCCGAAATAAGACCCATAACGCTTTCTGCCTTTATAAGGTCGAGCTTACCGTTTAAAAAGGCGCGTTTTGTGAATTCTCCTGGGGCTGCCATAACCGCACCTGCGCCAAGCACTGCGCGAAGCACCGCTGAGGTGACAAATCTTCCGCCGTGACAGGAAAGCTCACACACATTTTCACCCGTATAGCTTTTCGGGGCGATAAAAACGGTGGCAACCGCCTCATCAATAGGCTCATCCCCATCAAAAACTGTTCCGAAAAGTGCGGTATAGCCCGATATTTCGCAGAGCTTTTTGCCTGACACACTTTTAAAAACCTTGTCGGCAATATTTATGGCATCTCTGCCCGAAATGCGTATTACACCTATTCCACCCTCTCCTGCGGGGGTAGAAATCGCGGCTACGGTCTTCTCACTCAAGGAATTCACCTCTTTTATTATTCTAAATTGTTATTTTATCATAAAATGCCGATTTTTACAATTGATATTTTATATTGCCTTTTCCGCAAAACTAAAGTATTTTTTTATTGAAAAAAACCGTCTTTATGTTACTATTCTCTTGAAGGGAAACCTTTAAAATCTTGCATAAAGGCAGGTTGTGTGTAATGTTTAATGAGAAAATAATGAAAGAGGCCGAAAAGTACGGCATCGAGTATTATAAGCACGGCAGAGTTCCGGTCTGGCACGACGAGTTCGACAAGGACGAAATTGACGAGGCTCTCGCCGCAAAAAAGGCTGCCGAAAAAGCCAATAAATAATAATTTCTGATATTTTGTCAACAAACTGTATTTTTCAGCTCGGGGATTTTCATTTTCGTTCATATTCTATAGAGACCTCTCATATATTTTCTTAGGAGTTGATAGTATGAGAGACTTTTCCGACGACAGAGCGGTAGTTATAGGAGAATATATCATAGACACAGGAGCAACGGTCAGAGCAGCCGCAAAGGTTTTTAAAATAAGTAAATCAACAGTACATAAGGATGTTACCGAAAGGCTCAGGTACCGTTCACCCGCCCTTTATGCACAGGTAAAGGACGTTTTGCAGAAAAACAAGGAAGAGCGGCATATCCGAGGCGGACTTGCAACAAAAGAAAAATATCTTGGAAAACGGGTTTAGTTTCACGGGCTGCCGTTAAATTTATTATATATGTCATTCTGAGGAGGTAGCGAAGAAGAATCTCTCGGGATGATGTGCTTATACGGTTATTTTGATCAAATTTGCGATTCTTCACATCACAGATGCTCAGAAGACAGGGGACGGTTCTATGTCTTGCGTGTTGTTCGATACCGATTTCCGCGAAATAATATCATACCCAAAAGAAGGCTGCAATTTTTGTAAGCTGATGAAAAGCTGTCCAAAAACACGCAGAAAATGCAATTACGCACACCGACGTTCTTTCACAGAATGCGAAAAACAGAATTCACTTATCATATATAAATGTCATACAGGACTTGTTGAAGCAGTAATACCCTTGCACGAAAACGATAAAATATTCGATTCTTTATTTTTCTTTTAACCAAACCCTTTAAGGTCGAAGAGTTTTGTAAGCAATGTAATTTTTTGATATGCGAGGAAAAAACACAGTAAATCCTGTCGGATTTACGAGTATTTTGACGAAGTATAGCGAAAAATTTGTCTTATAAAACCTGATTCGAGGCCCAATGGTTTGGTTAAGGGCGCTTATACCTCTTCTGCGATGCAGAAATCCTTGCAGGCTGAGGTGAGCTTTACGGTTAAAAGCAGACCGCAAAGGTCTTTGCCCGACGGCATTTTTACCCTTGTATAGTTTTCGGTATAGCCCTCGGCTATGCCGTCTTTATAGGTTTCAAAGAGGACAAAAACGGTTTTTCCAACCTGCGTTTTTAAAAACGCCTCTTCGCACTCGGCAGAGGCTCTTCCCATAAGGGTGGCTCTCTTCTCCTTGTCCTCAGGGGAGACCTGTGCTTTAAGCGCGGCGGCTACGGTGCCCTCTCTTTTTGAGTATGCAAAAACGTGACCCCTTGCAAAGCCCATCTCTTTGTAAAAGGCAAGGCTTTCAAAAAACTCCTCTTCGGTCTCTCCTGCAAAGCCCACCATAATATCGGTAGTGAGAGACGCGTTTTCGAATCTATCCCTTATACGCTGGGCTAAATCGCGGTAAAAGGCGGTATCGTAGCGGCGGTTCATACGCTTTAGCGTGGCATCACTTCCCGACTGCAGTGCCAGATGAAACTGGGGGCAGAACTTTTGCTCTGCGGCTAGACGCTCCAGTGTTTCGTCGCTGATGTGGTCGGGTTCTAAGGAGCCTAAACGCACACGCTTTATACCCTCAGGCTTTGCAGCGGCAGAGACCGCATCGCAAATAGTAAGACCTGTATCCTTTCCGTAGGAGGTAAGGTTAATTCCCACAAGGACTATTTCGCAAAAGCCCTTTTCTGCAAGACCTTCAGCCTCGGCGGTTATCTCATCCAGCGGTTTCGAGCGCACCTCTCCCCTCGCCTTGGGGATAATGCAGTAGGTGCAGTATCGGTCGCAGCCGTCCTCCACCTTCATAAAAGCGCGGGTACGCTCCATAAAGTCGGACACTGGGGGTGTGGTATACTTTTCGCATTTGTCGTGAGGGGCTATCTCCACAATTCTTTCCCCGTTTTTAAGAAATCGGTCTAAAAGCTCGGGAATTCTTTCGGGGGAAACGTTTCCCGTAATAATATCTGCAGCCTCCAGCTCCTGAGCCCTTTCGGGAAATGCCTGAGGCATACATCCCGCAAGGATAATTATACCCTCGGGCAGAAGTCTTCTGAAACGGCGCACCGCCTGACGGGTTTTGCGGTCGCTCTCTGCCGTTACGGTACAGGAATTTATTATTACACAGTCGGTGCCCTCGGGATTTGGGACTATACTGTGTCCCGCCCTGACAAGGCACTCTCCCATAGCCTGTGATTCGTACTGATTCACCTTGCAGCCCAAGGTATAAAAGGAAATGTTCATCGTTCTTCTCCAAAAAGTATTATATAGTCATTATAATAGAAATTTTGGATATTTGCAATATTTATCGGCGGCACCAAGGCACCGCCCTACGGTTGCCGTTTATATTTTCGTGCCGAAGGCACACCTTTCCCTCGGTCCTTAGCCCTTGGCCCTCGGCCCTAAAAAAAGGAACTCAGAGTGTGAATAGCTCTGAGTTCCTTTTTTCTATATTACTCCGAAAAGCAGGTCGCCGTAGGTTGGCATAGGCCAGTATTCCTCGGCGGTGAGGGTCTCCATTCTGTCCACAGCACAGCGCAGTGCCTCCATCAGGGTAAGAACGCTGTTTTTAAAGAATTTTGCCCTTTCGGTAGTGTCGGCTATAGCCTTAGAGTGAGAAACCGCCTTCTCCAGCTCGCTGAGATGCTTATAAGCCTCTGCTTTAAGGGCGGTAAGCTCTTTTGCTGTCTCAAACTCGAAGCTTCCTCTCATATCCGCTTCAATAGCGTTTCCTGCCACAACTGCATCGCAAAGGGCGGTCACATATCCGCTTACGGCAGGAAGAATGTCCTTTCTTGCCATATCAGCCATTGTGTTAGCCTCAATATTGACTATTTTGCAGTAGTTTTCCAGCATTATTTCAAGGCGGGAATGAAGCTCGGTTTCGGTGTATATCTTATGCTCGGCAAAAAGCTTTATATTCTTCTCGCTGAGAAGCAGGGGCAGTGCATCGGGAGTGGCAGGAAGATTGGCAAGACCTCTCTTTTCTGCCTCGGCTATCCAGGAATCTTCATAGCAGTTGCCGTTGAAGATAATTCTCTTATGGTCGCGGATGGTCTTCTGAATAAGGTCGTGGAGAGCCGATTCGAAGTTTTCTGCTCCCTCAAGCTCGTCTGCGAACTGACGCAGTGCCTCTGCAGCGGCGGTGTTGAGCACCACGTTAGGCTCCGACACCGAGTCGGAAGAGCCCAGCATACGGAACTCGAACTTGTTGCCCGTAAAGGCAAAGGGTGCGGTGCGGTTTCGGTCGGTGGTGTCCTTGGGGAATTTAGGCAGAACGTGAACGCCAACCTTAAGATTTTCCTTTTCCTTAGCACCGTAGGGAGTGTCGGTCTCTATTGCCTCTAAAATATCCGAAAGCTCATCACCTAAGAACATTGAAACAACGGCGGGAGGTGCCTCCAAAGCACCGAGACGGTGATCGTTGCCTGCAGTTGCCACAGATATTCTCAGCAGATCCTGATACTCGTCCACCGCCTTGATAACGGCACAAAGGAAGAGGAGGAACTGAGCGTTTTCGTAGGGCGTTTCACCCGGATTTAAAAGGTTTACTCCTGTATTTGTGGAGATAGACCAGTTGTTGTGTTTGCCCGAACCGTTTACTCCCTCAAAGGGCTTTTCGTGAAGCAGACAGATAAGGTCGTGCTTTTTGGCAATTCTCTGGAGAAGCTCCATTGTTATCTGATTGTGGTCTACGGCAATGTTGGTGGTGGCGAAAATAGGGGCAAGCTCGTGCTGTGCGGGAGCCGCCTCGTTATGCTCGGTCTTAGAGAGAACGCCAAGCTTCCAGAGCTCTTCATCCACCTCGGTCATAAATGCCTTAACGCGGGATTTTATGGTGCCGAAATAGTGATCGTCAAGCTCCTGTCCCTTGGGGGGCATTGCGCCAAAGAGGGTGCGGCCTGTATACATAAGGTCTTTTCTGCCGAGGTAGATTTCCTTATCAACAAGGAAATACTCCTGCTCGGGGCCAACCGTCGTTTTAACGGCGGTAACATCCTCGTTGCCAAAAAGCTTCAGTACACGGAGTGCCTGCTTGTTTATTGCCTCCATACTGCGAAGCAGAGGGGTTTTTTTATCCAGTGCCTCACCGCCGTAGGAACAAAAGGCGGTGGGGATGCAAAGCACATTGTTTTTTATAAACGCAAATGAGGTGGGGTCCCAGGCGGTATATCCCCTTGCCTCAAAGGTAGCACGAAGTCCGCCCGAGGGGAAGGAGGAGGCATCGGTCTCGCCTTGTATCAGCTCCTTGCCCGAAAACTCCATTATAACCTGTCCGTCACCTGTGGGACTGATAAAGCTATCATGCTTTTCGGCAGTGATACCCGTCATAGGCTGGAACCAGTGTGTATAGTGGGTAGCTCCCTTTTCAATCGCCCAGTCCTTCATTGCGTTGGCAACAACGGCGGCGGTAGCACTGTCAAGACGCTTATTGTTATGTATAGCTCTTTGTACCAGCTTAAAGGTCTCCTTGGGAAGTCGAGCCTTCATTACCCTTTCGTTAAAGACGTTTGCGCCGAAATACTCTGTTACGTTTGCCATAAATAAACTCCTTTTTATAGGAAAATACTAAATACCATAATGATTATTTGATTTTATCACAAATCGGCACACAGTTCAAGGGAATTAAGCCTTATTTTATAAAATTTATATGCATATTCACTTAATAAAATTAAGTTTGCGGTCTTTTACGAGCCGTATCACAGTATTTTGACTTAATTTTAACAAGTTATCTCTTCGGTATAAGGCAAAAAGGCTTTATTTAATTATTTGCGTGACAAATTCCGAATTCTATGATATAATAACCTAAATATATTGTTTGGAAGTGAATTTTTTGGAAAACAGATATTATGATGTCGTCATATCAGAAATGAACGCTTTTTTTGAGGAAAACGGCTTTAAAGAAACCGACGGTGTTTTTCTCAGCAACACCAAAGCTCTTAAAATAGAATATGACGAGGGAAAACAGATATATAAGCTTCTCTGTGCCGATGTAAACGAAGGTACTGCGGAAGAATACAGCGTTATCTCCTCATATCTTTTCGACGAGGGTCAGACCAAAAACGACGCCATCAGCGTTGGTATCGATTTTGTTGATTCTGCCCGAAGGGCATTGGGCGTAAAGGCTAAACGCAGGTCTGCATCAGGCGAGACAGAGCTGCCCTCAGCAAATTCAAGCGGAAAGATAACCGTTGCAACCCTCACCGCAAAGCTCCTTGCAAACTATCCCGAGCATAAGGACACCTACAAGGCAGAAACCGCGGCAAAGGGCAAATATCTTTATCTCGATTTTTCTACCACCTACTTTGTCCCCGAAATAAGAAAAACCCTTGAATCGGGCAACAAAAAGGCAATAAAGAAGCTTATTGATATGCTTTGCGAGATATTTGTAACGGGTGACCGCGAGTCGGTAAACCTTGTTATTGCACTGCTGTCCTGTGCAATTGGAACAAATGCCGACCGTTTCAGTGCCGCTGCCGACCGTATGGAGGACTGCCCTCTTCTGATAAACGCAATTAACAACGAAATCTCCGTTTTGGCAAAAAATAAAAAGCTTCAAAAGGCACTTAAGTTTGAAGCATAAACCAAATTCTAAATATTTCTCATAACAAAAACACCAAAGCTGTATTTATCGTGTATTCTACCGCAAACAGTGTGCGAATTATTGCTGATTCAATAAATATATTGTAGTTTGTAACTGCTTGCGCGAACCCCTCGGCAAAAACCGAAAAAATCCACAGACACCAATACCACGGATGTTTTTTCACCGTAAGACAAACTATTCCTCCACTAAAAACAGATATACCCAAAACTCCGATGTGTCCAAGCCCAATAATAAAATTGAGCTGAATAAAAAGCGGAGACGCAAGTAGCAAAATACATCCCGCCACTATGCGCACAACATCCTCTGCACTAGTGGTCTTTAAGGGTGTCTGTTGAGCAGTCGCGGGAGTGAAAGCCACACCTGTTGTACGACCGACCAGACAGTCAAGAGTGACACCGAACAAATCGCTTAGCTTGATTAATTTATCTAAATCAGGAACTGCAGCATCTGTTTCCCATTTAGAAACCGACTGTCTCGACACCTCCAGCTTTTCTGCAAGCTCCTCCTGAGAAAGGTTCTTAGCCTTGCGGAGATTATAAATATTTTCGCCCAAACTCATAAAATTCCTCCATTTCATAACACAAGTGTATCGTATGAATTCAAAATATTCAATAAACCTCGCTTGGAAATCGTGCAACCATGAGTTGCACTTATGCCGATTTGATCAGAAGTTACCGTTTCGTGTTTTGTTTTAAGTTCTTTTAGAGGAGGATGTCAAAAATCAAGAAAAGTTAACACAATTATCACAATACTCACCAACACCGAAATTATAATTGATGCTTTTCGGCAAACCCTGTAAAATCTGCTTGGCTCTGCGTTATCCGTATCGTGTATAAAAAAACTTAACCGAATCTTTTCAATAGCCCAAGTCACATTGGGCATAAACGCCTCGACACTTGCTAATAAAAAAAATACAATTCCAACCCACAATAAGTCAACGCTTCGCTCAGCAGCCTTGCCTATCACGATAAGTATAAAACTGCATAAAGCTCCTATAAGGGATACTAGTCCCATAACTTTATCAAATTTGCTTACATAAAGCGGGTCTTTTTTGTTATACATTTCTTCAATTTTTTTCATTTACTCTGTCGTGCGCTTGCTTCTCATCACTTGCAGATATCTTATCTCCGAGTTTTTCGCTACAATCAACGCAAAAAACTCGCTCATCAGAATTATATGCCCCGCATTTAGTACAAATTTTCATATTTTAATCACTTCCTCGCATAAAGCTACATATTAAAATCAGTATGACAAAAATCACACCTTTACACCAAAAATCATAACATACGTTTGCACAAAGTGCAACATCATTTTTGCCAAAGGCAAAACACAAAAAACAGAATAAGGGACACACTTCATAGGACAATTTCGTTTAAAAATACGAAATTGTCCTATGGAGCGTGTCCCAAAAAATTTAAATCTCTTTCGGAATGTTGAAATTTTAAATATTACTTGATTTCTTGCTCAAGCGTTTCAAAATAATCTGTATCAAAAAACTCTGTAACGGTTATTTCAAGCCCGTCGCAAAGCTTTTTAATGGTAGCAATTCCGGGATTTTTGCTTTGTCCGTAAAAAATGGATTTAACGGTCGTATACGGAACTCCCGAGATACTTGCCAACTTACAATAGTTCAAATCTTTTTTCATAATATAAAGAAGTTTGTTAAGAAAGGAATGTGAAATCGCATCACCGTTGGGCGAGGCCTTGGATGTAATCATTTCGAAGAAATGTATGTAATCACGAAAGCGACGTGAATGTAATCCACCACTGGTGGCATGTAATCAAGTTGAAGGAAATGCACGCTATAGCGTGATTACATACGCCTGACGGCGATTACATACTCGCTTTTGCGAGATTACATACCAATCCTTCGGATTGGATACAAAAAAGAACAAACCTTTCAGTCTGTTCTTTTTTGTGTTGGCACCGTTCTATTTTCCCGGGCAGCTGCCCGCCAAGTATCTTCGACGCTGATGAGCTTAACTTCCGTGTTCGGGATGGGAACGGGTGGACCCTCACCGCAATCAGCACCAACTATATTTAGTTGTGACTTTTAATCACACCCTAAAAACTGAACAAAGGTAATGAAAGATAAGAGGAACGAAAAAGGTCAAGCCCTCGGTCTATTAGTACAGCCTAGCTGAATGTGTCGCCACACTTACACATGCTGCCTATCAACCCGGTAGTCTTCCGGGGACCTTACTAGCTTATGCTATGGGATATCTTATCTTGAGGCCGGTTTCACGCTTAGATGCTTTCAGCGTTTATCCGATCCGCACGTAGCTGCCCAGCTATGCCCTTGGCAGAACAACTGGTGCACCAGAGGTGCGTCCATCCCGGTCCTCTCGTACTAGGGACAGATCCTCTCAAATATCCTACGCCCACGACAGATAGGGACCGAACTGTCTCACGACGTTCTGAACCCAGCTCGCGTACCACTTTAATCGGCGAACAGCCGAACCCTTGGGACCGAATACAGCCCGAGGATGTGATGAGCCGACATCGAGGTGCCAAACCTCCGCGTCGATGTGGACTCTCGGGGGAGATAAGCCTGTTATCGCCGAGGTAACTTTTATCCGTTAAGCGACGGCAATTCCATTCTCTACCGCCGGATCATTAAGCCCTACTTTCGTATCTGCTCGACATGTCTGTCTTACAGTTAAGCTCCCTTCTGCCTTTGCACTCATCGGATGATTTCCAACCATCCTGAGGGAACCTTTGGGCGCCTCCGTTACTTTTTGGGAGGCGACCGCCCCAGTCAAACTGCCCACCTGACACTGTCCGTACGCCGGTTTACGGTCGTCCGTTAGAATCTCAACAATGAAAGGGTGGTATCCCAACGTCGACTCCACAAAAACCAAAGTCCTTGCTTCTCAGTCTCCCACCTATCC
>JAZOBS010000010.1:0-38168 GCA_045596085.1 Acutalibacteraceae bacterium
TTGCACCTCCTTTTTGCAACACAAACACATACCACAACACTTTCCACAAGTCCAGCGATTTTCGATATAAAATTCAAAAAGGCACCGCATTTCTGCGACGCTTCGATTTGTTTGATATTAAATAATACAAAAGGCAGCATAGCCATCATAGACTATGCTGCCTTTCTTGTTATCCTATTCGGTTTTCGTTTTCTCCGTTAAGGATATCACGCTTTCGGTTGGGGTTTGTTTTATGGTGACCCGGACGGGATTCGAACCTGCGTTAAAAATGCTCATAACGCACGATTTTAAGCCTTCTTTTAAAATTCGTGTGAACTGGTGTGGTGACTTCGGTTATATCGTTCATAAATTTGTTCATTTTTTCGTTTGCTTCCTCCTGCGCTTCGGTCATAGCGTGGCGGTAGTGCCCGTCCATAACTTTCTCGTTAGACCAACCGCCATTTTCCATACGTATCTGACTATCAATCCCAAGACGGCTTGATACACTTGAGTATATATGGCGCAAATCGTGAAACCGTAGATGCTCTACATTTTGTCTCTTTAATATATAGTTTAGAGCATCCCAATACTGATGCGGCAGCATAGTGGAAATATATTCCCCTGTAGACCGTTTCCGCCGCGTCTTCAAAAGTTCTACCACATAATCAGGAAGATATATCGTCCGTTCTGATGCGTCGGTTTTAGTACGGTCTATGACAACGTACTCATTATTTTTATTAAGAAGCTTGGTTCTGCAAACATGCAGTGTTTTCTTTTGAAAATCTACATCTTCCCATTTTGCGCCTGCAATTTCCGACTCTCGCATAGAAAGCATTCCTAAATAAGATTCGAGTTCTATGCGGGTACCTTTAACTGCGGCGCATATTTGTTTGATATACTCATTAGAATACATTTTCTTTTGTGGCTTTTTCTGCTTTGGATATTCGATTGCCCAGATAAAACTCGGGTGAAACACTGTCAGTATTCTGCGAAGCAGACTATATCTGTTCTTTACTGTTTTCGGCTGCAGGGTTTCAAGTGCCTTATTCATCGACATTTTTATCATAGGACAGGTAAGAGAATACAGCGGTTTCGTTATGATATCGGTCATATCATTTTCGGCTATTCGGTTATACTCTCTTATAGTAGTCGGTGATAAATCGGCACCATACACCTCAATATAATACAGTATGGCTTCTTTTACGGTCATACGGGTAAAATCTCCGCCAATCATCCTACAACGTGTCTGCCAATCCTCTGCCGCTTTCTCGGCTTCTTTTGCTGTAGTTGCGGTGAATGAGCGCTTAAGCTTTTCACCGTTTACCACAACACAAGCCTGAACACGCCAGGAGCCTGATTTCAATTTTTTTGCTTTTGCCATAAAAAACCGTCCTTTCTTTTATGCAAGAAAACCTTGCAAAGCTCGGACGGGTATGGTAAAATAAGGCTGCAAGTGGGTGCTAATCACTTTGCAGTCGGCTCCGTCCGACGTCGCTCCATCCTGTTCCAGCAGGGTGGGGCGTTTTTTATTTTATATAATCACTGAGGTTTATTGATATTACATAAGATTCTTTAGGAGAATTCTTATATTTGAGATAGTTGTTATATGATTTTACAGTTTGATCGTATTCACTCAACAGGATCTTATTCAGAGACAATAGGTCTTCTGGTGATTTTATGAAAATCCTTATGTGATTTGATTCCGACTTGCTTCCTAAGTCACATTCGAAATGTTCGCCATATTCTGATTTAAAGTCTTCTAAAGTAGATCTTATTAGCAAATATCTCAATTTGCCGTTTAATTTCAATCTTAAGATCGAAAATCGTTCATAACAAATGTCAAAATAGGAACCTGTTTTTCTATATCCTAAAAAGGTTGTATTCTTATTTTCCTTTTTGTAGAAATCAACTATAGCTGAGTAAAAAGATGATTCTATTTCTGTCGGTAAGTACGGTTCTCTATTTATCGTGTTTCCTTGAACTTCTTTTTTTATATTGTAATTAATACTATCGGGTTTTATTCCTTTATCCAAACAATATAAATATATAAACGCTGTTGTTTTACAATCTTCTAATGCATCGTGAGACAAGTTGTTAAGATTAAAATGTCTTTTGAGTGTTTCTAACTTGTGATTTTCTGAATATATGCATTTTCTTGACATTTTTAATGTGTCAAATACATTATTTTGTATTTCTTGCATATCGTTCTTAGATAAACTTGAATTTAGAAATGAAATATCAAAAGATGCATTATGACATACTATATCCAAATTAGAAATAAACTCTACGAGCTTAGGCAGAACATCTTTTAAAACAGGAGCTTCCGCGACAGTGAGATCGTTGATGCCTGTTATGTTAGATATATGGTGAGGAATTGCAATAGGCGGCCTAACATAAGTTGAAAACGTATCTATAACGTCGGTGTTGTTATATTTCATAGCACCAATTTGAATAATATGGTCTGATTCAGGTGAAAAACCTGTCGTTTCAAAATCTAAAACAACAAATTGTCCTGCTGATATATTATTAGAGAGTGAAAACCTTTCAATTTTCGCAACTGTATTAGACTCACTCGATTCTTTTATAGACGAAGTCACATAATTCGTTAAAGTAATAGCAGAAGCAACTCTAATATTTGTCTTTTTCTCTTTAAATTGTTTTCTACAAAGCATCGCAACAACCAATGTAATAATTGCCAAAACAAAAGCAAAAAGAAACGCACCAAAAGATACTGCAGCCATGGGAATGGAAAACAGTAAAAATAGCACAGTCATTATTATAAAGAAAACGAATGCAAATTTATATAATTTTTTATTCATAAATAATCTCCTTAAAACACTTCCTAAGTTTTTCCATTATTTACCTGATGATTTATAACAGTACATCCCCTACAATGAATTTGGAAAGGGGGTGTTATTATGCTATACAACGAATACAAAGTATCACGAGACCTTGCGTGGGAGGTGCTGATCAATGAACATATAACCGAGCTGCCTATATCAATAAGTGCAATTTGCAAAAATATGGGCATATCAATTCGGTTGTATGAAGCGGAAGAGGACAACTCCGGGTATAGCTTAATTATTAACGGTAAAGCCTATATATTCATCAACAAAAACCATTCTGCTGAACGTCAACGCTTTACTGCCGCACACGAACTGGGCCATATATTACTCGGTCATGTGGGAAAATACGAACTGGTCAACCGAGAACCAAACGCGTCAGATAACCCGATCGAACAAGCCGCAAATGTTTTTGCGTCGCGGTTGTTGGCACCAGCCTGCGTTCTTTGGGGATGTAATATCTCATCCGCTGACAATATTGCAAGGCACTGTAAAATAAGCCGACAAGCTGCGGAATTTCGTGCCGAGCGTATGCAATTGCTATATAAACGCAACGCATTCTTAAAATCTCCGTTAGAACGCAAGGTTTACGAAAATTTCAAGTTATACATAGAGAAAAACAAACTATAGTTCCTCTGCTTCAGGCAATTGTTCTATCATTTTTTTTAGTAAATCAAGCTGGTCGTCGGTCAGTTTTCTTTCAAGATAGCTACCGTCACGACCGGCGATCTTTATTATATTGATTGGTTTAGTGTTGGATTCGCTCTCCTTCGTATAATTTAAAGCAACACCAAAACAATAATCCTCTTTATCCAAACCCATAATGAGAGCTGGACTGATTTTTAAAACCGAAGCCAAGGAAGCGATTTTATCACGCTTCATATTAGCGATATAGCCATCTTCCCACTTTTTAACAGTGCTTTTCCCTACGCCTACAGCGTTTCCTACCTCTTCTAAGGTCAATTTTAACTGTAATCTTCGTTGTTTCAAGAGTTTTCCAATTTCCACAAACTCACTTCCTTTGATATAAGTATACCACAAAGTTTCTAAAAAGCAACTATTTTTTCAAAAAAGCAAAAAAAGTTTCCTAAAAGGGGTTGACAAAACAAAAAAGCCATGCTATTATGTTTGTGTCCTAAAGGAAACTTTGAAAGGAGGTCACTCGATGAACATTCAAGAATTGAACGCAGAATTAGCTCGTCAAAAAATTTCGATTCCTGAACTGGCAAAGCGTATGGGAGTGAGCAAAAAGCTGATTTATTCACGCATAAAAGGAGAAACTTCCTTTAAGCATGATGAAATCTGCAAAATAATTCATATACTTTCTCTCGACGAAAATAAAATGCTGCTTATTTTTTTTAACAACCAAGTTTCCTAAAAGAAACACACCTCAAAACAAGCGCATAAGAAAGGAGAAAGGAGTGATGAGATTGTCTGGGAACGAACATACACCTTGGTGGGCTTGGTTGCCATCTACCATCATATCTATTGTAGCTATAATCATTTCGTTAGTGCGATTATTGAGATAACCAGTGCTACCAAAGCAATTACAAAGGAGTGATTTAATGAAGCGGTTTAAAGAATTTTGGACAGAAAATCGGAGCACCATTTTAATATCTGCGGTAGCTTCGGCAGTATGTAATATGTTGCTATTGTTGTTAGAAGCGAAACTGTGAGCGGCAACCAAACCCCTTGAGTACACATTTTTTTGATTTGATTTTTACGCTGCGTTTTACAATCGCGTAAAGTTGTTCTGCCTAAATCGGTTATTTCGTACATACCAGTCTCTATTTCGGGTGAGAACGGACTTGGTTCCGCTCTTTCTATTCTCTGATGTATATACGAAGAGTTTGGCAGCCAACAAGAACCAGAACTACTCATATCTTGCTGAGACAGTTCGGTTATTCTGTATTCAATTTCGGGAACTTTTCTAAAAGCCGTTTTAATTTCATCAATATGTACAGGTCCTTTGCGGCTTACATAGTCAAGAATTTTTAAGTCCATATCACTTAAATTGCACATATAATCACCTCCCTTATACGGTGATTATAGCAGAATCATATTTAAAACACAAGAAAGGGGTGAGAAAGTTGCTTTATCAAAAACACAACGACGGTAGTATTGAATGTTCGCTCGAAAAAGAAGAATGCGAAATGGTACATACCGCCTTGGTCGGGTTTCGGGAACGCACGGTGCTAACAACCGAAGAGTATAGAGATATGCTCGAAGAGCTTATTGCGGGTTTCGCTTGAAATCAATTTTGCAGTCAACTGCATAAAAAAGGCCACCTCTCAGTGGACAAGACCGAGAAGCGGCAAAACAAAAACCTGTTGCAAATATTATAACGTGCAACAACTAAATTGTCAAGGAAAGGTAATTTTAGTATGCCAAAAATAAAACAAACCCCACAGGAAAAACAAGCTACCGCAATAAAAGCGGCCTTGTCTTACGGTCTTTCTAAAAAAGGCTGGTCTAAACAGCACCTTGCCGAGCTTGTGGGCAAGAGTCCCGCAACCATAAGCCAGGTATTCAACGAACCTTTAAAAAGAGAATTTTGGCTTTTGTTGCTTGTATGCGACAAATTGGAGGTCAAAATTGAATTCAAAATACCGGAGGTAATTTTATGATAATGCTTGCTATGTGGCAGCTTCTGCTGCTGATATCACCGTTTGTTTTGTTTGGTTTCGTCGGCGTTATTTGCTGGTGTGTCTCGACAGACCGCTATGATAAAGCAACCGAGGAAGTAAAACGAAAGGATAAATATATACGATTTTTATTACATAAAGTAATTAAACTTAACGGAATTAACAACATTAAAGAGGCAAACGCCTATTACAAACAGCTTTGGGAGGAATATAGCGATGGTAAACAACCTGCAACTAATAATAGAAAAGCTTAACAGAGAGATAGCAGACGTTAAGGGCAACCCCGCCGCCGATGTTATGAAGCAGAGAGTAAAGGATACATTGATATTTTTTTGTAGTCAAAATGATGAATTTGCCGAAACGCTTTTAAACAGCACTAAGTCTTTTAAAGAATGTATGGAAGCGGTGTCAAAAGAATTTAATGACTGGATGAAAAGCCGAGCTAACAAGAATGATGCTCCGCAGGGTATCAGTGACTACGAAGCCTTTTCTCGTGCAGTAAAATTTTACTTTCCTACCGCCGAAGTCGATTTTCAAATGCGTATCCGCACAAAACAGTACGACAAAATACTTTCCTTTAAGCTGACAGACTATATGGAAGGAGGTGATTGATATGCTGAGAGTTGTAAAAGCTACCGCACCGGGTATGAAAGCAAGGCTCGGCAACGGCAAAGACCACCCTCATATGGGGCTTAACGTAACCACCGAGGCAAACTGTGCACAGAATGGTTGGCACTGCGCAGAAAACCCTCTTGACTGCCTTTCGTACTTTTCGTGGGATGACAAGAATGAGTTTTATTTATGTGAAGCGGGCGGAGATATCCACGAAGACGGACATGCATCCCGCGTCAGCTGCACCGAGCTTACTATATTAAAACGGCTTAGTCTTACCGAATTTGTTGCCGAAGCGGTCAGGTATATTATCAGCCATCCGCACCGACCTTTACATAGCAGCATACACAATGCGGTTAATATTGGCCGCGAAAATTATTTCGGAATAGCCTGCGGAGAGCGTCCTACCATATCCGCCGCCGAAGGATGCGTGGTTGCCCTTATCCGCCGAACTAAAGGCGGAACTATAACTGCAATCCATATAGAAGAGGTCGGAGAGAAAAATAAGGTCAAGCCCAATATACGGTACGGAGTGGATTCACAGGGACATCTATACGAAGATCGGGGGTGTAGGCAGTGAGTGAAAATGAATTTGAAAATATGCCGCCACTATCGGAAAATGCAAAAGCAATGTTAACCAAACAATTTGATAACTATTTGTTTTTTGAGACCGTAAAAAAGGGAGTAAGGAAATACACCTGCACCGCCTGTAAGAAGACCTTTGAGCGAGGTACAGCAGTTTTGCAAAGAACTGAAATTCCCCAGGACAGGATGCTTTGGCACGCTAAGCACAGGGCGTATAATGTTTGCCCCTTGTGTGGAGTTAGAAGTGAAACTATAAACATCAAAATTACAAAGCCTACAAAAATCCATACATATAGTCATACCTGCGTGTTTTCTGCAAACTCTACGGATGATGTGTGGATTCGGTGCTTCAATCATTGGCAAGAGTTTGACGATAGTCTTAAAGCTAATTGCGGCTTTTACGAGGTTATGCGTTATCACCTGCAGCCCGGCAAGGTGGAAAGTTGGGACAGATACAGTAACGGTTGGTATAAGAACAAAATTCATCATGATGCTTTTGTGTGGAATCACGGTCGGTTTTGTGAAAAATACGATTATGGCTTTTATGAAGACGGTACACCGCTTTCAGCAACCTTTCTTAAATATAACGGTTGTAAATATTCAACCACAGCACCCTTTATTAAATACCTCTGTTGGTATGCAATACATCCTCAAATAGAAATGCTTTCAAAACTTGGACATTATCAGCTTTTATGTCAAATGCTATACCATAACAGCGACTGCAAATCGATAATAGATTGGTCAGCCAAAAAGCCTTGGGAACTCTATCGTATGTCAAAAGCAACCTATACAGTATGGTGCAACAACTATTATGGAGATATGGATATACTTAAACTCTTCCATTATATTAAAGGCTCTACCGATAAGGACCTTAAGCTCGCTGAAAGAATATGTAATTTTAACACAAATATTAAAAACGCTAAGAAAATGGTTCGTATAGCTCGGCAATATAACACCACCTGCAAGGATATTATGCACTATTGCGAAAAGGTATCACAAAACTCTGCAGGGGCGTGTTGGCAATGCCCGGGAATTACCGTCAGAGAAGCTTATCAGACATGGCTTGATTATCTGAATATGGCTGAGGCAATAGGCACTAACAAAACCATATCGGTGTTTCCGTCAGATTTAAAGGCTGCACATGACCGACTTGTGGTCTCACACAAATATCACTGTGAGCAAATAACCTTAGCTGAGCTTAAAGAAACTGCAAAGACCAAAGCAGTTGAGCTTAATAAGAAGTTCCCTAAAGTCGATAAGATTTACGGTGCCATATATGACAAATATGCATATTCAAATGATATGTATTCTATTGTGGTTCCCCAGAACATTGAGGATGTTGTGCTTGACGGTCTTATTCTAGACCACTGCACCAATAAGGCGGACCTTTACTATGACCGTATATCCTGCAAAGAGAGCTTTATCCTATTTTTGCGAAAAACGAAAACACCCGACAAGCCTTGGTACACCTTAGAGGTTGAGCCAAACGGAACCATTCGGCAAAAACGCACCACAGGAGACAAACAAAAGCCCGACCTTGAAGCGGCTATACCGTTCTTAAAAGAATGGCAGAAGGTAATATCAGAGCGGCTCACTAAGTCCGATCGCAATCTCGCAAAGAAATCACAGCAGCTGCGAAAAGAAGGTTATGCCGAGCTTAAACGCACAAAAAAGATTATTCATTACGGTGAGTTTGCAGGAAAGCTTTTGGCCGATGTGCTTGAGGCTGACCTAATGGAAGTAGAAACCGCATAAAAAGGAGAATAATTATGGCTAATAAAAAGAAAAATAGCAGATGCCCTTTACAGGACACCTGCGAAAGAAACTGTGAATTTGAAAACCGCGAAAGAGAGTGCCAATTCTATCGTGATAACTGCCTCCCCGGAGATGAAATCGAAGGACAGCCCGTGTCGGTAGGCGGAGAACTTACCATTGACGAAGAAATTAACGCTATGCAGGAAAAAGAACGTGCCGCCATAGACCTTGACGCACGTATTAAGGTTCACGCTGACCTTGCGTGGCAAAACCTTATAGAATCGGCAAAGTGTCTTAAAAAAATGAGAGACACAAAATTGTATCTTGAACTGGGCTACTCTTCCTTTGAGGACTACACACAGCAGTCGTTAAATCTAAAACAAAGCCAAGCCTATACATATATTAGGGCATACGAAAAACTTGGGGAACGGTTTTTGCAGTCAAATGCAAATCTCGGCATAACTAAAATTGATGCACTGACTAAGATACCCGCCGTTCTACTCGACGAATTTGTTGAGCAGAACGATCTCGCCTCCATGACCGTCGAAGATGTTAAAAAGCTCGTTGCTGAGAACGATGCCAAGGGTGAGCAAATAGATATGCTTACCGAAGAATGTGAAGACCTTAAGACTGCTCATAATGAAGCACTTAATGAGCGTAACGATTTACAGAATGACCTTTCTGCTGCCGAAAAAGAAATAGCCCGCCTTGAAGCCGAGCTAGAGGAAGAACGCAACAAGCCTACCGAGGTTGCGGTCGCCGAGCCTGACGAAGAAATTTTAAACAAGCTTCGCGATGAAGCGGCTAAGTCTGCCAAAGTTGAAGCGGAAAAACAGTTCAAGGCTGATAAGAAAGCTCTTAAGGACAAGCTCACCGCCGAAAAGGATAAGGCTATTGCCGAGGCTACCGAAAAGGCACAGAAGGACCTTGACAATTATAAGGCTCGCGTTGCGGCACTAGACGAGGAAAAAGCAAATCTGCTGAAACGCTCGGAAGAGCTTGAAAAACAGCTTGCTATATCCACTTCCCCCGAAACGGTTAAGTTTACCCTTTATTTTGAAGCGGTACAGGAAGACCTGCAAAAGATTTTCGATTCTATAACCACCATCCGTAAGGACAACCCCGACGTTGCTAAACAGTACCACGGTGCACTGATGAGATTTTATGTAGGGCTGGAAGAAATTATACGGGGACTGTGATATGAAGGTTTTTGATTTAATGCACCAACTGGCAAAAATGCCGGCCGGTGCAGATGTAAAAATAAAATTACTGATGCCGCTGCAAGATATTATCTGCAGCGGTGCCGAATCTAATATAGACGGCATCGAGCACTACGGTATAACCAAAGATGTAGTTGAAACCGAGAAAACAATATCTGATGCTACCGTTTACCTCTATTCCGATTAAAGGCGGTGCAGATTAATGGATGCAAAATGTATCGCGGTGTGTGTATCGGTCTGTCCGAAAGAGAATATCACAGAAGAGAAACGATGCAGGATATATGACATCGGACGTTCAACTATAATTAAGCCTTATTTTCAGTGGGCTGAATGTCCAAAACAAGCCGAGTGGAAAAAGGTCGAAAGCGAGGCAACGGAATAATGCGAGAGATATTGTTCAGAGGTAAAACAACTGATAGGGGTGAATGGGTGCAAGGTTGTTACACCGAAACATTAAGATATAATAATTTGCATTGGATATGGAATGGCAAAAATCACTTTGCAGTAAACCCCGAAACTATAGGACAGTACACGGGCTTAACCGACAAGAACGGCAAGAAGATTTTTGAGGGGGATATTGTTGTTATAAATATAAAGGGTTATAACACAATATGCAAAGTCTCTTGGGCTGGCATTGTAGCACAATTTCAATTATGGCAAACAAACACAATTCCGAATACTCCAACGGCTTTAAATCTTGGAAATTATGATTGTGAAGTCATCGGCAACATACATGATAACCCCGAACTGTTGGAAAGCGAGGCAACGAAATGAAGTCAGTATTAATAAGCATACAGCCGTATTGGGTATTCTTGATAATTGCCAACAAAATGGGCTGGTATATCGACAAAGAAAAAACGGTAGAGGTTAGAAAAAACTATCCCAAAGACGAAAACTGGGATAAAGTCGTAAAGATATATTGCGGTAAAGATAAAAATTCATTTAACCGAATACCAAAAGAATATCAGCCTTTAATGGAACGGTTTTTAGGCAAAATTATAGGCGAGTTTGTGTGTAAACGTATAAGCGAGTGGCATGTTGACCCGCAAACAAAAGGTTATTTTATAACGTCGGAAGAATTAACTGCAACTTGTTTAACTTATGAGCATTTACACGAATACGGAAACGGAAAAACTCTTTACGGTTGGCACATATCAAACCTTGTAATCTATGACAAGCCGAGAGAGTTGAGCGAGTTCTACACCAAATGTGACGAGGGTTGCGAAAATTGCGACTTTTGGAAAAGTGTAAGAGTAAATGCAGACGAGTATGATATGGAATGTTCAAGTAGCATTTACGGACACAGAACATTGAAAAGACCGCCGCAAAGTTGGTGTTATGTGGAAAGCGAGGTTGATGCCGAATGAAATGTTATGCAATGCAAAGACCTAAACACAGATTATCAACCAAAGCCAAAAAGAAACTGCAAAAAGATATTGATGAGTATATGAGATTAAGTATGATTTGCGGTCATACAAAGGCTTTAGAAATTTTGAAAGAGCATAAAAGGAGTGATACCGAATGACCGATAAATTAAAGTCTTGTCCGTTTTGCAACGAGGCTAACCGAATACATATTCGCAGACAAGGAAACCACGCATACAGAGTTATTTGTCATAATTGCGGTGCTTTAGGTCCTTATGCAAAGGTTGAAGAATGGCACAGTAATAAATTTACAGCACAAGGACAGGCTAAAAAATTATGGAATACGAGAGGTGCAAAAAAATGACCGATAGAGATAGGCTGATAGAGTTGCTTTTACAAAGCGACCCAATAAAAGAAAGAGATTTAGATGATGATTGGGGCGGCGGTGAATTAGAGGAAATTGCTGACCACCTTTTAGCAAACGGTGTTATAGTACCGCCTTGTAAGGTGGGGCAGACGGTGTATAGTTTTTGTGATGTTTTTGGTGCAATTCTTCCTTATGTTATTCAAGATTTTAAAGTTGGGTTTTTAGGCAAGGATAGACCGAACTATTGGTATTGGGCAGCAACCTCACACGCAACGGAAACAGACGAATTACTTGATGAAATTGATTTTGACCTTGACGATTTCGGCAAAACCGTATTCCTCACCAAAGAGGAAGCAGAAGCAAAGTTAAAGGAGTGCAAATGAAATGAAAGCATATTTAGAAGTTAAAGATATTTTGTGCAGAGTAAGGCACGGAACAACAGTATATTTGATAGATTTAGTAACTGACACTATCGAAAAGAGTTTTGAAGTCGGTAAATTTGACTACGAAAAAAATCTTTCGAGAGAGTTACTAAATGGCGAACCTTTTGACATTATTGTTGATAGTAATTCTTTGACGATAGTGGTTAGCAAAGACGATTAAGGAGCGTGAGAAAGTATGAGTGAAATAACAACAACGATTTTGAACATTGCATTTACTGTATTTGCGATATATGGCACTTATGTTTTAACAAAGTGGAAAAGTGCGGCTCAAAAGATTTCTAAAATGTGCGATGAAATGCACGAAGAAATGCAAACCGAGAAAGGCGGTGCTAATAATGACCGATAACGAGATTATAAAGGCTTTGGAGTGTTGCAGTGAGGCAAATAATTGCGGTAAGTGCGAATATGAACCTACTGAATATCAAATAGGTACAGTTGGTTGTTGTAATGAACTTATGAAAGATGCCCTTGACCTAATCAACCGCCTACAAGCAGAGAATGAGAGGTTAAGTCAATTTGGTGGCATTTTGTTACATAACGGTAGTGAACTTTTTAAAGAAGTCCAAACCGCCAAAGCCGAAGCATACAAAGAGTTTGCGGAAAGGTTGAAAAAAGCATTGTATAGTGATAGTTGCAGACTTGTATTTGATAGTGACCTTGATATTTTTGAATGTGCGATTAACAACCTCTTAAAAGAATTGGTGGGTGATAATAATGCCAGATAATATAAACGCTGCTCTTGAGCAGGATATCCCTTTACATAGTTGCTACATATGCGGAAAGCGGTTTTATAAAACTCCCCAATGGGCTTATAAGCTTTGTTACCGCGGTAAAACTTGCGTTATGTGCTCTTACACCTGTTTGAGAACTCTTGAAAAGAAACGAGAAGCGGAAATCGAAGCCCAAAGAAAAAAGAAGGGACGGCGTAAGCAATGAAACATACAAGGCTTACCGATAAAGAAATTATAGCTCTGTGGCGAAACCGAAGCGGTCCTATAAATATTGCTCAGGACTTCGACCCAGATATTTCTTATCCTTGTATAAAGGGTGTCAGTTTTGAACTGAATACCAATGGTGAGAGCTATATATCCTCGGTCACATTTGAAGACCCCAACCGCCGCAGCTTTATCAATGTATCGCCGCTACAGATATACACAGGCCCACTACGGCGAAAATTTAGCGATAGTTTTTCATAATAAAAAGTCCGTTCGGGTGCCACCGAACGGACTTACCACACGACTTAAAGCCGTCTGCTTAATACATATATATTATATCATTTCGGCGGCTCTAAGTCAATAAAAATAACGGACCGAAGCGGTTCGTATACGGCCTTGTATTGTATAGTATTTCATCAACCATACAAGACCCCTAACCCCAGAAAAAGAAAGGAAACGCCAAAATGATTAAAAGTTTTAAATCAGGTCAAGTCCGTCACACAGCAGAGACTGTAAATTTAGTAAAGGCTTTGGTAGAGTATGACCGCTTCCCTGCCGCTCAGAGAGAAGACCTGAACAGAATATGCGGCTATATTGCCGATGTATTCACTATGCAGGATGGGTATCTGCTAAAGGTTGGGCCCGAGGTAATGAGAGCAGCCGCACTTCGAGAAGTATACAAAAAATTAAATTTCAACCTTGTGTGGTCGGTTTTGGATAAGTACACAAAAAATCGACACAAGGTAAAAAACAGAACTACTTACCTTTTAACCGCACTTTACAACGCAGTAGTAGAAAGTGCGCCAAAGAAGGATGCTGCATCCTGCGCTACTTACGACAAGTCTCTTGTGCAAAAAATGCTGAAGGCAGACGGTGACGGCGAATGATAAGAGAAAAACATATAAAATCAGGTAAGCTTTTTGAAGCTGATTTTTACCCTGTGTGGGATGACGGCCGACGAATGCCGTCGAGAGCCCCGAAAACTAAGCCGTCCACAGCAGCACAGGCAAAATACAATAAGCTGCAGGCTGTCAAAAAGTTAGTTCGCCTTATAAATACCAATTTCGACGAACAGGACATTATAATGCACCCTACATATGAGCAGGCAAAAGCACCTCAATGTGAAGAGGATGCGCGAAAAGATTTAGTTAACTATCTACGCCGTGTTAAGAACCGTCGCGTGTCTGAGCTTAAAAAGGTTGAAAAAGCTCTTGCCGCTCTGCCTGACACAGAGGCTCTTGCCGAACAGCGCAAAGAGCTTGAAAACCGTCGCCGCAAGCTTATGGCACCCTTCAAGTATGTCTACTGCATTGAGAAAGTGGAATATAAAACGGGAAGATATGCAGGTCGCGACAACTGGCACTTTCACCTGTTTATTACAGGCGGTATTCCACGAAACATTTTAGAAGCAATGTGGTCTAACGGTCTGAGAACAAACGCAGACCAATTTCAGCCTGAAAAGTACGGTCCAGAGGCTATTGCTAAATATATGGCAAAGGATCCGCAAGGAGCTAAACGCTGGGTATGTTCCCGCAATCTCGACAAGCCCGTAGAAAGCAAACCGAAGGACGGAAAAATCTCGCGACGCGGTGTTGCATCTATGGCGCAGTTGCGTGTTGACGATGCGGCATATTGGGAGAAACGATACAAGGGATATAAATTTATCCGTTGCTATTCGCGCTACAACGATTATAACGGACACTGGTATGTGTCTGTGGTAATGTACAGAGCTGATTCGGGAGTTCTACCGCGGTGGAACCAAGACGAATGGCTCACAGAATAAAGGAGGAAATTTTATGTCATCAGAAACAAACATTTTTACCTGTAAATTTTGCGGTCAGGTATTCATCGGAGAGGAAGAGTGCGACTGTTGGCAGGCACGCCGCGCTAAAAGAATAGCCGACCAAATCAGCAGGGCATCCTTGGCAATAAACGATATATTCGGTACAGACTGCACTAAGCAGGGCTATAGTCCCGTAGAGGACGAACATATAGACCTGATGAATAGCATTGCAAAACTGATTGCTAACGAAAAACTTAATGCCGCTTCGCTTACTCTGATAAACGGTACGAAGGCAAAACTTACACGTGGAGCAAAGGGAGCGATAAAGGTAGAACGCTCTGAAACAAAAAAATCCTCTACGGAGGTTGACTGATTGTGCAGTATATTGCGTACATAATCACAGCCGCTTCAATAGTGGGAACGGTTGCAAACAGTTTTGGTAAACGGTGGTGCTTTATAGTGTGGGGCATCACCAACACCTTTTGGATTGGCTATAACATAGCCCTTGGCAGCTACGCTCAGGCTCTGCTCTATGCTTTTAATCTTGTTATGGCAGTGGTGGGCTTTATCAAGTGGGGAAACAAATAAGTTAACACAACAAGGAGTTATTATGACGGTCGATGAGAAAAAACTGATTTTAGAAAAATACAAGATTTTTGCAGATAGGCTTGAGGTCTTACGAAAGGAAGTAGCCGACTTAAGAAACCGCGCCGCTTCACTGTCTGCGAATGTGTCGGGTATGCCCTTGAGTAAGGCAGACGGCACAAAAATCGAACGCGCTTTAGAAAATATCGAAAGGTCTATACTAAGGCTTATAAACGAAGAAAGCGCAGTCAGTCAAACCATTGACCGCGTAACAACTGCTATAGACGGTTTATCCGATGTAAGAGAACGACAGATAATGTCGCTGAAGTATATCGGCGAAAAAAGCGGAGATACATACAGGCGGTACAAGCTTTGGGAAATTGCTAACAGAATGGGTTATAGCGTTGACCGTATCAAGCAGCTTCACCGACGTGCGCTAAAAAAAATAAAACTATAAACATTACACCTCATTACACTTTTTTGTGTGGTATTATGGTAGCATAGAAAAACGGCAAAAAGAAAAGCCGGATTACTCCGACTTAACTTCTTTCTGTTTTTTGCGAGCGTCAACATACTTTCCGCTTCTTACGCGGTTATCCTTTGGCGGCTCGGCATCATCGGGAATAGCCCACTGATTGCCGATTTTCACAGCGTCAATGCGACCCTGAGAAATATAACGGCGCACATTCCCGACATCCATACCGTATTTTTTTGCAAACTGTGTGACAGATAAAAAGCCCATAGTTATTTACCCTTTCTGTTTTTAAAAATCATCACGATGATGGCAATAGAAAGAACTATGGAAACTACTGACAGAACTATCTGAATAATATCCACAATCATTTTAATTGACATCCAATGTTAAACCGTGTAAAATAAAAGTGAAGGGAGCAGGAGTGGGTTCCCACTCCCTTCGGCTTTATTTACTTAACAATTCGATTAGTTTAATGATTAAACCTATCAAGTTGGTAAGTAAGGTAAGAATTGCGGTGATGAGTGCTAACTTGGTGGTTGCTTCGTTACCGCTTTTCTTTTTCTTTCGGCTCGCCATTGATGTATCTCCTTTCCTCATTACTTGTAAGGTCTCCCTTACTGTGATTATATTATAACACGACTTCGTGTAAATGTCAAGTATTTTTTAACTTTTTTCTAATTTTTTTGTTTATAAGCGTTCGATATTTATCGGACGCTTTCTTTATGCGCTGGTATAGGAAACATCGGCGAAGGTGGGTAGGTGGGAAATATGAAAACAGATTACCTTAAGGACAAAAGGTACTTGCGAATGAGAAGCCTTGCGTTAAGACGCGATAAGTTCTTATGTCAAAGATGTATTAGATACGGAAAGAAGATAAGTGCTGATACAACTCACCACATATATCCCGTAGAGTATTATCCCGATTGGAGGTTTTCGTTGTGGAACCTCATATCCTTATGCACTGCGTGTCACAATTGTATGCATAAAAGGAATTCACACGAACTCACTACTGAAGGTTTGATGTTGCAAGAGCGGACATCCCCCCCTCTTTGTGATGAAAAAATTACTCCAGTGGGAACCGAGCAAGGGAAGTTTTTCCCCCTCTGATAAAGTTTACAAAATTTTTTTCGGGACGAATCACTCACAAAAATCCCCAAAAAATTTTTTTCGCTATAATATGTATTTCATCTAAATAATGGGCAAGGAGGTTTAAGTGTGGAAAGTATCAAAAAAATTCACGAAAACACAGTTAAAAACATGAAGAAACTGAACACATACAGGGTTGAATACGAGCCAATTATTGATATTTACGCCGAGTTATGTCACCAGTATCAGCGTCTTACTTCCGAGTGGAAAAAGAGTAAATATTCTTATAGCGATCGCACCGCTGCCGGGGGTGGAAAGAAGTCGCCACTCGTTAGCACGATAGAATCACTTCGAAAGGATATCCTTGCTTATTCTGACCGACTTTGTTTAAATCCAAAATCAATGATGGAAGACAAACCCAAAAAGCCGAAAAAGAAGAGTCGTATGGATTCGGTTGTGATGGATATTGGCTAAAACAGATTATCCCAATTATAAGCTGGTCATGGATTATGTTAGGAATACCGTTGCGGATCCTGATACATGCAATTCGTTAAGACTGGGTTGTAAGCGATTTTTAAAGGACCTTGAACGACCTGAATATGATTTCAATCCAAAATCGGCTGAATTTGTAATTAAATTCATTGAGGCCACCTTTTGTCATAGACAGGGTGAACGGTTAGATGGGTCACCCTTGCGCGGACAACCCTTTCTGCTTGAACCGTATCATAAGTTTATTATTTACAACTTACTCGGTTTCTACATAAAAGACACTTTACAGGTCAGGTTTCACGAAGCTTTTATATTTATTCCCCGCAAAAACATAAAAACTACATTTGCAGGTGCTCTTGCATGGGCGCTTGGATATCTTTATCGTCGATCTGGCAGCCGAATATATATCACCGCTGCCGCTTTGGCACAAAGCTTGCAAAGTTGGGGGTTTATAAAGTGGAATATTGAAGATATGGGCGAAGCGGACGAGTTCCGCATAGTGGACAATAATAACGAACACTCAATTTCTCGGGAATTTGAGGATGGTTCCCTATACATCCAAGCACTTGCAGCAAATCCTGATGCGCATGACAGTTTTAATTGCAATATAGCAATAGCTGACGAAATACACGCCTATAAAAATCCAAAACAATACAACATTATCAAAGAAGCTATGAAAGCGTATACAAACAAATTGATGATAGGAATATCAACTGCAGGTGACAATATGAACAGTTTCTGTTATCACCGACTACAATACTGTAAAAAAGTTCTTAACGGGACGGTACCTGCAGATGACCTTTTTATATTTATTGCTGAAGCGGATCCTGATGAAAACGGCAATATAGATTATACGAACCCTAAAGTACACAAACAAGCAAATCCGGCTTACGGTGTTTCCATTCGCCCTGCGGATATATTATCCGACAGCCTACAAGCTATGAATGACCCACAGCAGCGGAAAGATTTCTTTGCAAAATCGCTAAATGTATATACATCGGCAATGAAAGCTTACTTTAATCTTGATGAGTTCCGGCGTTCGGATCGTCAATACGATTGGACATTAGAACAGTTGCTTAAAATGCCGATTACTTGGTTCGGCGGTGCCGACCTTTCAAAGCTTCATGATTTGACTGCAACCGCACTCTATGGGACCTATAAAGACGTTGATATTATTATACCGCATGCGTGGTTTCCCGTAGTAGCCGCCCATCGTAAAGCTGACGAAGACAACATCCCCCTTTTTGGTTGGCTTGATGACGGATGGTTGAATATGAGTAATAACGCAACAGTAAACCATGCAGAAATTATAAACTGGTATAAGCACATGCGAAGCAAAGGATACAAAATAGCAGAAGTCGGTCATGACAGAAAGTTTTGCAGAGAATACTTTATTGGCATGAAAGCGGCGGGTTTTAAAATAATTGATCAACCACAGTATTTTTATAAAAAGTCCGAGGGTTTCAGACATATCGAAAAAAAGGCAAAAGACGGCAAGCTGTATTATCTCCACGCCGAACCTTTCGAATACTGCCTGCAGAACGTTAAGGCTATCGAAAAAACTGATGATATGATTCAGTACGAAAAAATAGGAGAAACAGACAGAATAGACGTATTTGATGCCGCGGTTTTTGCGTGCGTAAGAATGCTTGAAAACCTTGAAAAGAAAGGAAAAGCAAAGGAATGGTTAGGAGATTGAGAAAATGAGAAGACTTAAAGTTCGAATAAAGTCAAATCAATCCACAATTTGGCTTTGTCCGTCAGAAACCTTTGATATGATGTTGCCTTCTGGGTATACAAGACTTTCAGAAAACCCTGAAATTTTATCAGGCGTTAACTACATAGCAGACCAATTATCCATTATGACGATACGGCTGATGAAAAATTCTAAAGACGGCGATCTCAGAATTAAGAACGAGCTTTCACGAAAGATAGATATCGACCCCTGCAAGTATATTACAAGGCAAGCGTGGGTGAAAAAAATCGTGCGAGATATTCTTATCAGAGGCAATTCTATACATATCCCCATTTATGAGGGAACGAAGTTGTTGGAAATTATACCGTTTCCATCTTCACAAAGTAGCTTCATCGCCGATGGTTACGGATATAAAATTCTCTGCAACGGTACGACATTATACCCTGATGAAGTTTTACATTTTACCTACAACGAAGACCCCGACACACCCTGGTTAGGACAAGGATTAAGACCCATATTAAAACCTTTAGCACAACGTATGGCACAAGCAAGGGAAACCGCCACTAAGCTAATGGAAAATCCCGCACCTTCAATTATCGTAAAGGTGGACGGATTAACCGAAGAGTTTGCCTCACCTGACGGTAGAAAAAAATTAGGGAAACAATTCCTTGATTCAAATGAAAACGGTAGACCTTGGTTCATTCCCGCGGAGGCATTTGATGTTGAACAAGTTAAGCCTCTCAACCTTAATGACCTAGCTATTCCCAGCACCATTACATTGGACAAACGAACAGTTGCTGCCTTATTGGGCGTGCCGCCGTTTGTAGTGGGCGAGGGTACTTTTGATAAGGAAGCGCACAACAATTTTGTATCTACACGTCTGTTACCGATAGCACGCGGCATAGATCAAGAGTTAACACGCAAAATTATCTTATCACCGGACTGGTTTTTTCAGTTCAATCCTCGCTCTTTATATGCGTATTCCATTACAGAGCTTGCTGAAGTTGACAGTAATTTGGTTGACCGAGCAATCATTGACCGCAACGAAGCTCGCGACGATATGGGACGTGACCCCAGAGAAGGTCTTTCCGACTTGGCTATATTGGAAAATTACATACCTTATACCAAAATCGGAGACCAAAAAAAGCTGACAGGAGGTGGAGAAACAGATGGAACGACGTAATACCCGACCTACACAATTCCGTACGGTTGAGAACGAAGGGCAGAAAAAAATCGAGTGTTATTTTGCCGTATTTGACGACATATACCAGTGGGCGCCTAATTGTACCGAAACAATAGATTGTCACGCATTTGATGATACGTTAAATGAAGATATTCGTAGTTTAATTAACCACGATACATCTTTGGTGCTCGGTCGTACAGCCGCAGATACTCTAACTTTAGCTGTAGATGCACACGGTTTAAAGGGTGAGGTTTTAATCAATGAACAAGACCAAGACGCTTTAAATCTCTATGCCAGAGTACAGCGTGGCGATGTTAATCAGTGCTCTATCGGATTTGATATTTTAGAGGAGGACCAGTCCGAAAATAATGGCGTTCACAACTGGCACATTACGAAGCTAAGACTTTATGAAGTGTCAATAGTGACCTTCCCTGCATATGAAGGAACCGAGGCAACCGCACGTTCAAGCCGCGTGTCAGAATTAAACCAAATTTGGAAAAAAAGAACAAAGGAGAGACTTGAAAATGTTAAAACAACTTATGCTCCAAAAAAGACTGGAGACAGCTAAGGCAGCTCTTCAGGAGCATCTTGCTAAAGGTGATGAACTTCGAAGCCGTCGTCAAGCGTACGATCTCCGAACTGCAGAACTTGAAGCGGCAGTAAACGAGATAACCACGGAATCTACCGACGAAGAGCGTACCACCGTCGAGGAGGCTATAACAGCTCACGAAAACGAAGGCTCTCAGCTCACCAAAGATGAAACGGAGTTCGAAACTGAAACCGGCAGACTCATAGAGTGCGTGACAGATATCGAAACAGAGCTTTCTGAAATCGAGGAACGAACTCGCAATGCAAACAAGCCCACAACAACACAAAAAACAAATACAAGAGAGGATGAATCCTACATGGAAAACAGAACAAAATTTTTCGGAATGACTATGGAGCAGCGTAACAATTTTGTTGCTCGCGATGATATCAAGGAATTTCTTACAGCAACCCGCTCACGCTTTAGTGCTGCTCGTGGTGAAACACGTGGTCTTAAAGGCGGAGAGGTTGCAGTACCGACAATTATGCTTGAAGTAATTCGTGAAAATATTTCGGAGCATTCTAAACTAATCAAGTACGTTCGTTTAAGAAAAGTAAGCGGTAAAGCTCGTCAGACCGTTATCGGGGAAGTTCCTGAGGCAGTATGGAGCGAGGCAACAAAGACCCTTAACGAGCTTGATATGAGCCTCAATGCTTTAGAGGTAGATGCCTTTAAGCTTGGCGGTGTTATAAGCATCCCCAATTCTGTACTCGAAGACGGTGACGATATCAACCTTGCAGCTGAACTCATGCATTCTATGGCTGAATCCATCGGAAAAGGTATCGACCGTGCAATCCCTTATGGCACAGGCGTTAAAATGCCTCTTGGCTTCATCACTCGTCTCACTCAGACCGAAAAGCCTGCTGATTATCCCGAGGACGCACCTGAATGGAAGGACCTCAGCAAAACCCATATAATCACACTTGATATTTCAGGAAAGACCGGTGTTGAGTTCTTTGCTGCCCTTATAAAAGCTCTTGGAGTTGCAAAACCTAAGGACTCTGTAGGTGCCCCGTTCTGGATTATGACCCGCCAAACCCACCTTGATATTATGGCTAAGGCTCTTGCCTTCAATGCAGCAGCTGCACTTGTCGCCGGCATGAACAACACTATGCCTATCATTGGAGGTGAAATCATCGAACTCGACGAGAGCATTATTCCTGACAACCACATAGGTGGAGGTTATGGTGATAAATATCTTCTCGCAGAACGTGACGGTGCTTATCTCGGCACTTCCGAACACGCTAAGTTCGTTGAGGATCAGACCGTTATCAAAGCTACAAACCGTTATGATGGCGAACCGATTTTTGCCGAGTCCTTTGTTCTGGTTTCTTTCGACAATACTGCTCCTACAGTATCTTCAAAATTCCCTAAAGATTACGCAAATGACGAACTCGGTATTTTAACCGTTGAGTCTGCCGAAGGCACCGAATCGGGAACTACAGCTATCACTGTAGATGGCGACGATGGAAGCGGCACATTAGCATATCGTATTGCTGGACAGCCTGTCAATGTTAAGAACGGCGGACGTGCTACTGGATTTACGGTTTGGGACGGCGTATCTGACATAACAGCAGAAAACGGCAGCTACATAACCGTAGTACAGCTTGACGATAACAAACGTATTATAGCAGCAGGCAGCACAACAGTGCTTGCAAATGCTTAATTAAGTTGGAGGAGTCAAGATGGCATATAATCCAACTTTGGCGCTTGAACTCCTCAAAGCTCGCATGGATCGGGCAGGGCTTAATGTTCCGCCCGATCTTGCTAAGTATTGGAGCAATCGCCTTGAAGCGGCAAAAGAAAAATTGTCCGATAAAGGTGTTGTTTACGATTCTGACACAGAATCTATCGCTGATAACACCCTTATTGCCGATTATGCCGCATGGCAACTAATGAACAGAGATAATCCCTCCCCTATGCCGGAGTGGCTACGCCTGGAAATTCGGGAGCGATTTTTGAAGGGAGCTGTAACTGATGTACTATGACCAGCTCATAACACTTCAAAAAAAAGGCAAACCGAAGGTTGATGAGGTAGGTAATGAAATACCCACCTACACCGAGCAACAGGCTTGGTGCGGTGAAATATCCGTAACACAAAGCGAATTTTATTCCGCAGCATCCCAACAATTTAAGCCTGAAAAGGTGTTTGAATTGTGGGACAGGGATTATTCAGGAGAAGAACGCTGTATTATTGACGGTGTGGTATATGAGATATACCGTTCTTTCCGCCGTTCTGACAGTGTAAAACGTGAGATATATTTGAGGTTACCGGGAAATGTCAATTAAAATCGATTCCTTTGCTACCGAAGTAACTAAAAGTCTGCAAGATTGGACACAGGATGTGCAATTTTCAGTCGTGGAGGCAACAGATCAAAAAGCTAATAAACTTATCGAATTACTTCAATCCACTTCACCGAAAAATACAGGTACATATGCGAAAGAGTGGAAATCAAAAGTAGAGACAAATAATTTTAGTTTTTACAGAAGAAAAGTGTATAACAGAAAGAAGTACCGAATTACCCACTTGTTGGAGCATGGTTATGTAAATCGCAAAGGAAAGCGTGTTGGTCAGAAAGTGCATATAAAACCTGCTCGAGAGCAAATCGAACAAGAGTTTGAAACAGCTATTATCAACGCAATTAAAGAAAGTCAGAAAGGGGGTGGCGGGTATAGGCCAGCCATACGAAACAAATAAACTATATAAAATTCTCAATTCAAGCGGAATACCCTTCCGTTATCATCATTTTGATTCGCCACCGCCCGTCCCTTATGGCTCATATCTATTTACCGGAGCCGATACTGTTCACGCGGACGGTATAACTGTAGCATATTTTGATAACATTCGGCTTGAGCTCTACACCGACCGCAAATCTCCTGAAACGGAAAGTCAACTTGAAAACACTTTGACTGCTGCCGGCATTGCCTTTGAAAAAATCGACGAGATTTATATCGAAACAGAAAAACTCTTTGAAGTAATTTATGAAATTTAGGAGGACCGAAAATGTCAACTACACCTAATACGAACAAAAATAAAATGCATTTTAAACTAAAGAAGGTTTTTTATGCACCTGCTACAGTGAATGAGGATACCGGAATCGTAACCTATGCTGCACCTAAAAGAATTCATAGGTCTGTATCGGCGACCTTCAACCCTAAGGGAGAGCTTATCAAGGTTTTCGCTGATGCACAAGAGATCATCGTCGGCCGCGAAAATGCCGGATATGATGGAGAGCTCGAAATGCTTCGCATTCCCGAAGATTTTGAGACAGACTGCCTGAGTGCTACCAAAAACGCAGATGGCACCATTACAGAAAACATTTCGGACGCAAGTAAGCCCTTTGCACTTTTATTCGAGTTTGAGGGTGACGCTAAGGCAATAAGGCATTGTTTATTCCTGTGCTATGCCAACAAGCCCGGTATCGAAGGCGGTAATTCCGAGAGCAAAACGCCCACCAACGAAAAGATATCTATAGTCAGCCGCCCCAGACCCGACGGAACCATCAAAACAAAAACCGGCGATGAAACCACAACGGAAGTCTATGAAAACTGGTATAATGCCGTACCGGGCAGCACATCATCAGGCGGAGAAGCTGCGGCGACAAAAGCCGAGTAATCGGGGGTCAGATAAATGGAAAAAACGATTCATATTATGAGTGCTGTTCCTGATTCGGACGGCAACCTTGTAAAAATACCTGTTAAATTTCGTGCCACAGCAAACGTACCGAGAATGTACCGAATATGGTTTAGACGCGATATCATCAAGGATATGCAGACACTTAAAAAATCTGCTGAAGCGGTTCAGGGCAGTGAACAGGAATTCACTATAAATGACCTTTCAATTTTTGAAAATGTCGCCTACTGTATGGCTCGTCTTGCCGATATAGAAAACACTCCAAATTCGATTGACGAATGGTTGGATGGTTTTTCAACATTCAGCATATACGAGATATTACCCGAAATATTAGAACTTTGGGAAATGAACCTCGAAACATCCTCAGAATCTAAAAAAAAACTGAACCAATTAACCGCGAAGTAAACACGCCTCTCTTTCTCCTGCGTTGTTTAGAGATAGGCTTGTCTTTGCGTGACCTTGACGAGCTAACCATAGGTATGGTTTTTGATATCCTTACCGAAAAACTCAACGACGATGCTGAGTATGAGCGAGAAGCAACGCAGGAGGATTTTGACAGATTTTAAGGAGAGTGTGGTATGTCTAAGAAAATTAAAGGTATTACCATTGAAATCGGTGGTGATACCACAGGCTTAGATAAAGCCTTATCCGGCACCAACAAAAAAATAAACGAAACTCAAAGCGAACTAAAGCAGGTAGATCGTCTTTTAAAACTCGACCCTACAAATACCGAGTTATTAAAACAAAAACAAACACTACTTGCTAAATCGATTGATGAAACAGCAAATAAGCTTGATACTCTTAAAACTGCAGAGGCACAGGTTCAAAAGCAGTTTAAAGAAGGCAAGATAAGCGAAGAACAATATCGTGCTCTACAGCGAGAAATAGTAAATACAGAGAACAGTCTGAACAGCCTTGAAAAATCGGCCCGTTCGAGCAACGCTTCAATTACTAAAATAGCAGAGAGTGCAAAATCAGTTTCAGAAAAAACTAAAGCGCTTTCTGCCGCAGCAGGAGGATTGTTAGTTGGAATTGGTGCGGCTGCAGTTTCAGCCGGTACTAAAGCAGATGATTTGAATACGTTGGCTAAGCAAACCGGATTTACCGTTCAAGAACTACAAAAGATGCAATATGCTTCTGATATTGTTGATGTAGCTGTTGATGATATGACCAAAGCGGCCGCTAAAATGACCAAAAATATGGTTTCTACAAGTTCCGAAGTACAGGCAGCTTGGACCACTTTGGGTGTTTCTGTTACTGATGTAAACGGTCAGATGAGACCTGTCACTGAAGTTTTTTATGATGTGCTAAATGCTTTATCCCAAGTAGAAAACGAAACAGAACGCGACCAGTTAGCAATGCAATTATTTGGTAAATCCGCAAATGAACTTGCGGGCATCGTTGATGATGGCGGCGCGGCATTGCGTGAATTAGGCAAAGAAGCAGAAGAGGCTGGATTGATAATGTCTGAAGATGCCGTAAATGCTGCAAATAAGTTCAATGATTCAATCGACAAAATGAAAGCGACCGTAGGAGCACGACTTGGCGAAATCGGTACAAATATATCCACACTGCTCTTGCCTTTTCTTGAAAGATTAGTTGATGTAATTTCAAAAGTTTTAACTTGGTTTTCTAATATGGACCCCGTTTTGCAAGGTGTGATTATAGGTATAATTGCATTAGTAGCAGCTATTTCGCCGATAGCCGGAATCATCGGTGCTATTAATGCTGTAATGGCGGTCAGTCCTGTGACGTGGATAGTCCTTGGCATTGTTGCAGCTGTAACTGCACTTATTGCTATCATTGTGCTTTGCGTAAAGCATTTTGACACCATAAAAGCAGTTGCACTTGATGTTTGGGAAAAAATCAAATATGGTGCCGAAGTAGCTTGGTGGGGCATACAGGTAGCCGTAATAACCGTTATAAACCTAATAATCAAAATGATTAACTTAATGATTAAAAATGCTCTTGCTCCCATTAATCTTTTAATAAAAGCAATGAACCTAATACCGGGTGTGAGCATTAAAGAATTACAGTTTAAAATCAAAGAAATAGAAATCCCTGAAATGCCTAAACTTGCTTTAGGTGGCTCGGTTATGGTAGGTGAAGCGGGCCCCGAAGTGCTTACCCATTACGGAAATCGCGTACAGGTGACACCGCTAACAGGAAGCGGGGCGGCACACGCCCTGGGCGGTACTTTAGGAGACGTTGTTGCCGCTATTACCAAAATACAGCGAATGCTTCAAAGCAACAAGACACAAAATTTCTACATTGCCGGCAAGAAGGTAGATACTGTTATTCAACCGGCTGTATCCAGTGGGTTGCCTGCATCCACTGCCTCAAGAGGGAGAGCTGAAGGATATGCATAATTACATTATATACGGAGGTATAGACTCCCGCACCTTCAACATTTATTTCGAATTAGAAACCGTATCAATACTTCCCGAAGCGGACGAGTATGTACAGAACATACCTATCCTTGACGGCGTTATTGATTACAATATTCGCAAATACGGCAGACGCTTAATAAGGGCTTCCGCCGTATTTGCAGGCAAATTATCTCAATTAAGAAAGCAGAGAGACCAGATTGAACTTTGGCTAAGCAATAACGGAACCCCTAAAAAACTGATTTTAGGCGACAATCCCGAAAGATATTACTTAGCAAAAGTATTTTCTGCAATTGATTTCGAGTGCAAGAGCGATCACCATTTAGGAGAGGTCGTGTTTGTTTGCAATCCCCCTTGGGCTTTTCTCAAAGATGGAACTCAGCTAACCCCCGAACAGGTTCTATGGGTAGATGCAACAACCGAAGAAAACCAGTTCATTAAGGAGTTTTCAGCCAATGGTTCAATCCGTTTTGCAAATAATGGATCTTCTTCTGTCAAACCTCTTATTAAGTTAATTGGATATGTTAAATCTGGAATCACACTTACATACAAAAACAAGAGTTTTAAACTTAATACAGACTGCATTAATGACGGAATTGCAGTTGACTGCAAAGAAGAAACCGTAACTCGAATGTCGGACGGTGAAAACCTCTCACAATACATAGATGCTAAAGACGATTATTTTTTCACTGTGGATAGCGGTAATGCTGAAATATTTTTAACTATGCCGGAAATTTCCGATTATCCACGGAGTGTTACGGTTATTGTAGAGTTCAACGCCATGGAGGGAATATAACATGGGAAAAATCACAGTTTTTAACAACGGGCTACGAAAAGGAAGCACCTCATTAGCCTTTGATGTAGAGACCAAGAAAGAACTAATGCGTGAGCACACCCTTAGTTTTTCAATTCTTAATAACAACCCTATCTACAAAGAAATAACGACAAAAAGCGTTTTTCAAAACAAGGGGCAACTTTTTGACGTAACCGGTATCGACACCGAAAGCGGAGCCGATAATATTACGTCCGTTTCTGCAGAACACGTTTCTTATCGATTAAGTAAATATCCCATACCCGCAAACTACTCTTTTGTAGGTACAATTGAGGAAATTGCACAGGATATTTTGAACCTTTCGGGTGCATCGGCTGAATTTTCGGTGGGAGAATGCTTTGATAAAGGTTTTCTCAGTTTTAGTCTTGAAAACGAACAAGAAACCTCTGCGCGTGCTGCGATATTCGGAATGAAAGCACTTGGGGTGGAAATTGATTACGACAACTTCAAAATAAATATACCTGAATCTGTCGGAATAGATTCAGGTAAAACTTTTAGATTTGGTGTTGACCTTCAAAGCATCCGAAGACGGTGGCAACTCGACAACGGTTGGACTTACGATGTAGCAATTGCTGACGTACAAAAAATTGCGGATAATGAAAATTTTGAATTTTCTATTGGTGATTATGTAACAGTGGAGGACTCCTTTATCGGAGACAGTTTCAAAAAAAGGATAATAGCCTACAATGAGAATGACGATGACCCCTCGAAAAACACTATCACTCTGGGTGTTTTTATACGCGACAATGCAACAACCTCTATTGAAACCAACCGAGTAGCTAATGCCGCTAACGACACCGCTAACAATTCGGTGCAGCTCGGCAGCAAATATAATAATCTATCTATAACCCACGAAAACGGGTTTGAGGTTATCACTCTTGATAACAACAAACGGCTTTTAATGAACGGGCAAGACGGCTTTGCGGTGCAGGTCAGAAAAAACGGCGAATGGGTGACCGTAACCTCAACCGAAGAATGGGGCGTTCTTACACCAAGGCTTACAACGCAGACGGCGAAAGACGAATATTACGCAACGGTAGGTACCAATGAAGAGGGGAATGTCGGTTTTTTCCTGTATCGTTTCATTGACGGGAACTGGGTACGACACCTTGATATTTGGACATCAGACGCTAACAACACTGTAATCGAAAGCAAGTTTGGAGACTTGACTCTTCAGTGTCCTCCCAACCAAAATGTAGCCTTTGAACGCAAAGGTAAAGGTGGATACGGAATAAACGGTTCGGTAGATACGGGAACTAAAAAACTCACCTTTGCTAACGGAATTTTAGAAGAAACTGCCGATTCTGATTCGGGTATTAAGGTTTTCAAATCCGCCTCAGGAAATAGTGTTATCGAAAACACCGCAAACGAAAATCTTGTATTAGTTGTTCCCGATGGAAAAGCTGTACAATTTAAGCACAAAAACGGCAATTATTATGGTGAGACAGGCACTCTAACGTTGCCGGGGACCAATGTTTCAATGACATTTGAATGTGGTTTATTAACAGCCATAGGAAGGTGGGAATGATATGCTTATCAAACAAACGAAAGAAATGACCGAAGCGGAGCGATTGGCGGCACAAAATTCAAATAATCAGTTTCTTCAGGCTCTTGCTTACTCAGCAGTAGGTACGATCTTTCCCTATGCTGGTGAAAGTGCGCCTGACACATTTATGCTTTGTGACGGCTCCGAGCTCAATGTTGCGGAATATCCCGAACTGTTTTCTGTTATAGGATACAAATTTGGTGGAAGTGACGACATATTCAAACTGCCCGACCTAAAAGGAAGGACGCTCGTCGGCGTCGATGGATCAGACGAAAAATTTAATACCGTCGGTAAATCAGGCGGCGAGACAAGTCACACATTAACTATTGATGAAATGCCGAGCCATAACCACGACTTTATTCGCAATGACGGAAGAAGAAGCACATATGGTTGGGGTCACGGTGAAGCTCATACAGGCGCGTTAGCTGAGGTTGCAACCGTGGATACAGGAAACAACTATGTCATTACTCAAACAGGTAACGGTCAGCCCCACAACAATATGCCGCCGTTTACGGTTATAAACTATATTATCAAAGTGGTACAGTCTATACCCGAGATTAAAATGCGATTGCCCGTCGACCAAACCTACTCCCCCGAGAGTGAGAACGCACAAAGCGGTAAGGCGGTAGCCCAAGCATTTGCCCTTAAAGATTTTGAATTTTTAAAGGATATAACACTTACCGAAGATGTAAAGAGTGTATCAATCAGCACAACCGATACAGGAGAGGCGTTAAGCAAATATAAAGACTTCTTTATATATTTTCTTGGTAAATGTACTGTTGACGAGAGTAGCAAACCTTTACAATTAAGAGCCAACAAAGGTGAATTATATTTTATGTATAAAGCTTTTAACAAGGCAACTACAGTAAAAGGTTTTTGGGTAATGGTAGAAACTGTTTTAAAAACCGACGAACCTGCCTTTTGGAGTGCTTATCCCAACAGTGGCTTTAAAGTATATAAAACAACATACCCTGCTGAATTTCTTGGTGATGTCATAGAGGGTAGATTTGCAACACAAGGTTTATCAGCCAACAATCGACAAGTATGTTCTGATTTAACTATTAATGGTAGGGGTTATCAAATTAAAAGCTTGCATATAGACCACAGTGGCGCAAGTGAAGCCCTATTCGCAACTGGTAGCAGATTTTTACTGTTCGGGAGGAAAGCGTAATGAGAATATACGATAACGGAATTTATAGAGATATGACCGAAGAAGAAATTGTCCAAAGCAATAAAAACGTACTTTCTGTCCCCTATGAGCAGAGAGTAGTCAATAGAATAAGAGAAAAGTATTCCATTGATGATGAACTCGCAATACTTCGACAAAGGGATACTAAGCCCGAGGAATTCGCCGAGTACAATGCTTTTGTTGAGCAGATTAAGGCAGAGGAAAGGAGCGTTTCTGATGAGTGATGCAGTTATAGTTGCAATAATAGGTCTTTGCGGTTCTGGGCTCGGTTCTCTTATAGCGGCGCTTATTTCAAACAAGGTGTGGCAGTACCGCATTGAACAGCTGGAAAAAAAGGTTGAAAAACATAACAACCTTGTCGAGCGCACCTATCAGCTTGAAGAAGACAACAAGGTGTTCGAAGAAAAATTTAAGGTTATAAATCATAGGATAGATGACCTTAAAAAATATCATCAACCAAATTAGGAGGAAAAACTATGGCAATAAAAACATATGTAAAGATGGACGGTATAAAGTTGTCAAACGATTTTAAGCTGCGTGAATTTGTTTGCAAGGGTAACGGCTGCTGTAATACCGCAAAGGTAGACGATAAGCTAGTGGCCTTTCTGCAAAAGATACGCACCCACTTTGCGGAGCCTGTGATAATTACAAGTGCTTACCGCTGTGACAAGCATAATAAGTCTGTTGGAGGAGCTTCAGGCTCATATCATACCAAGGGTATGGCGGCGGATATTTATATCAAAAACATTTCTCCCGCAAAGCTTGCCGAGTATGCTGAAAGCATCGGCGTTTTAGGCATCGGCCTTTATGAAGGCACAGATGGCAATTTCGTACATATCGATACCCGCACTAAAAAGTCCTTCTGGTTCGGACACAAGCAGGAATACCGTTCCACATTCGGCGGCGATAACCTCATAAAGCAGTGGCAGAAGGCGGCTATGTCAGACGGTTTCAAATTTGCCAGCGGTGCTGATGGAGTCTGGGGTAAGGAATGTGAGGCGGTTGCAAAGAAGGCGGTTTGTAAACGTTGCTACTGGCCTTGGAAGAACAAGAGCCTTACCGCATTTTATCAAGGGCTTATTGGGGTAGATGCCGACGGTAAGTTCGGCGCAGGAACCAAGGAGGCTGTTATTCGTTGGCAGTGTGAGAACGGTCTTGCTACTGACGGTATTATAGGCATCAACACCTGTAAAAAATTACTGGGTATATAGGAGGTAAATAAAATGGAGTTTTTAAACAACTATATCGTGCTGGTGGTGGTAGCTATATGCCTTTGCGTGGGTTATGTGCTTAAGAATGTTGTAACAACCGACAAGGTAAATAGGTATATTCCCCTTATTATGGCGGTGCTGGGAACTGTGCTCAACCTCTGGGTGAGCGGCTTTGCCTTTACCCCCGAAATCCTGCTCGGCGGTATGCTATCAGGCCTTGCATCCACAGGTATGTATGAAGTCTTCCATCAGTTTATAAAGAAAAAAGAAAACATCGCAAACAATTATGATGATACAAACGACAACCAAATAAACGAAGATCCTTAACTATAGCCCACATATTTCGTGTGAACTTTCGTGTGAACTTTTGGCTTTTTTTGTGTGAAATTTATTAGTTTTTAAGCAAAATAATTTGTTCAAAACATAATTGCTCAAAAGACCGAAACCCCGCATAATTCCTTGAAAAACAAAGAAAACTCCCTGCTTAAGGGAGTTTTCTTATATGGTGACCCGGACGGGATTCGAACCCGTGTTACCGCCGTGAAAGGGCGGTGTCTTAGGCCTCTTGACCACCGGGCCTTATGGTGGCTGTAATTGGATTCGAACCAATGACACTCCGGGTATGAACCGAATGCTCTAGCCAACTGAGCTATACAGCCATTTTGCGTTGCTGATTTATTATAATTGCTGGGTCACCTTTTGTCAACACTTTTTTTAAAAAATTTTCGAAAAGTGTTCTTTTACCCTTATTATTGACATATGCTCGGGTTTATATTAAAATAATTTTGCATCATATTTCTGGGTGCCATAATGTTTTTAAGTTTTTCAACCTTTCTGTGTGAATAACTGTGGATAACCTGTTGAAAAAAGTTAATAACTTTTGATAAAACGGGTTAAAACCTGAAAAAGTCCCTTAAATTCGACATTTTTTGGCAGACCTCTAATTAACGACTTTTAAAGTTATTCACTTTATTAACGGAGTTATTCACAACCTACTGGTTGATGCGGTTTACATAATAACATAACTTTTATTACGGAGAAACTGTTTTTTATGAATTTTTTTAAATATTGTTCTTTAAAAATCACTGTAGTTGTTTTAGCGATTCTGCTTTCGGGCTGTAGTCTGCAGATAGGCGGCAGTGAAGACGCATATTCCAAAATCACAGATTTTGAGCCCCACGTTTTCGAGTTTTCCGAGGGTGTTACCGCCTACGGATATTACGACATCGGAAACTGCCGTAAGCTTACTGGGGATGTCTATACGCTGGTTATTTTTCTTGACGACGATGTCAGCAGCTGGACCGACGAAGCCCGAAACACCTTTTACAACAAGCGTTTTTTTCCGTCGGTTGAGTATCTTAAAAAGGAAGCCGACCGAAGGGATGTAGACCTTAACCTTAAAAGCGGACAGTACACCACCAAGCAGGATCTTATCAAGCCCCTCCGATATGACGGAATAGTACAGCCTACGGTGGATAAGGTTATCGAAAATCTTGATATTTTCAATCAGACGGCGCAGACCCTCGGCTTTCCCAGTAAAGAGGTAATGCACGCTTTTCTGCAGCACAATACAGGGGTAGAGCAGATTGCCTATATACTTGCCCTTAACAAATCGGGCAGAGCCTATGCCGTATCCGACAGCCTTTATAACGATATAGACGCAATAGAGTTTGTGGTTGCCTTCTCCTCTAACGAAAACGGAAAGGACGATGTCGGTTCCTCTATTCTTCACGAAATACTCCACCTTTTCGGTGCTGCCGATCTTTACGACCCTACGGGAGAATATCCCGAGCGCAAAAAGCTTTGCAAAAAGCTTTACCCCAATGACATAATGATGAAATCTGCCACCGACCCCGATATGCTGGAAATAGGCAGACTTACCGAGTGCCTTATCGGATGGAGCGATTATTTCCCGCCCGAGTGTGACTGTCCCGAGTGGTGGCAAACCACACCACAGGATCACTTATACAGAAAGTAGATAAAAAATATGGCTTCGCTCTGCGTAGCCATATTTTTTATACTGAATTTTTCATAAGCATAACCGAAAGGCGGAAAACGCCGTCGATAGTTTCTATCTTCATATCTCCGCAATATTTTTTAACAATAACATTGACAGATGTCATACCTACACCCATAGAGGAAAAGCCTCTTTTTTTGGAAAGGTACCCGCCTTGGCTCTGGCGCGTCTCACCGTCATAGCTGTTATCAAAGGTCATATAAATTCTATCCCCGTCCTCAATAGCACTGATGGAAATAAACCGTTTTTCAGGCGGGAGAGATGTCGTAGCCTCGATAGCATTTTCTACCGTATTTCCAAGGAGTACGCAAAGGTCGGTATCTGCAACACCTACCTTATTGTTTATGCGGAAGTTTACCTTAATAGGAATCCCCAGCTCCTTAGCCTTGTGAATATAGTGGTCAAGAACGGCGTTTGCGGCATAGTTTTCACATATCTGAATACGGGAGTCAAGCGGCAGGTGACCGACGATGTCGGCGATGTATTCGCTCAGCTTATCGTAGTCCTTGTCCTTGACCATTGACTGAATAGCCGAAAGATGATGCCTTAAGTCATGACGGGCGGCGCGAGTCAGCTCAATGCTTTCCACAAGGTCAAGATATTGCTGCTCCTGTAGAGAAAGCAGAAGCTCGTTGCGTTCGTTTAAGTCCTGAAGGTGTATTCTCAGCTCATATCGTGCGGCAAGGAAGAAAAGAAGCCAACAAACAGCTACAGAGCCCACCCATAAAACTACTCTTCCAAGCACATCCGCAAAGGTGATGGTCGAGTCGTAGAGGTCGCTTACAAGAATAAGCTCAGATAACGCCGCCGAAAAGGGAATGGGCCATAAATAGTGCCAAACGGTGCTATCTGTAATTCGGTCGGCTTCTTTGCCGATTTTTGCCCACATCCATATAAGAAAGGGATAAAGAACTATGATAATAATAAACCTTATAATGCTGCTTATCATAAATTGAGGAGTCTGGGCGGGAATAAACTGTCTTATATATACCGAAACCACCGAAATTCCCACAGAAAAGGGGATTATAAGTGAAAAAACAAAGGTTGCCTTGGCTTTTGCCTGATTTGTCGATATGAGCATAATGGCAAAGAGAATTACTATATTCAGAAGTCTCACAAGCTGAAACAGATCCTCTCCCACCGTGGGAAGCAGGGTGAGAGAAAAGGAAAAGCAGGAGACCGCAACCGATGCAGCCAGCCATACGATAAAGGGGCTTTTATAAGAAAAACGCAACTGCTTTTTGACGGGTACAAACACAAAATATGTAAAGGGCACCGTATCAAGAAGCAGGGAAACAAGCAGCCAAATGTTAAACATCGCTTAAGACCCCCTTGCGTTTTTCCAGAACCAGTCGTTTACCGTTTGCTGGAGCTTTTTCTTATCTCGGCTGGGCAGTGGCACTAAAGAACCGTTCTTCATAAGCAGTCCGTCGTCGGTAAAACGGGAGATAAGATTCATATTGACAATATAACATCTGCCAACCTTTAAAAAAGAGGGCTCTATGCCAAGGTCGGCTTCAAATTCGCCTATCTTTTTATATGTCGGGTAACTGCCCTCATCGGTATGCACCGAACAGGCTCTTCCAGAGGTCTCAATATAATAGATTTTACGCAGGGGAATGGTGTAGTCGATACGCTCCGAAACAAAGCTCAGTCCCTTCTGGCTTTTTTGCATATGCTGTCTTGCGCGCCAGATGGCATCGAGAAAATCTTCATAGGAATAGGGCTTGACAAGATAACCGTCTGCCTTAAGCTTGTAGCTTTCTACTGCGTGGTCGATAGAGGTGGTGCAGAAAATTACACTTCCCTCATAGCCCTTGGCTTTAAGCTCTGCGGCGACCTGAGTACCGGTGAGCCCGTCCATATAAATGTCGAGAAACATAACATCAGGGGGAGTTATGGTTCCGTATACGCGAAGAAGGTCCTCTCCGCTTTGGTATTCTGTTATCTGAAGCTCTAAATTGTCGTCTTTTTCAAGGCGGCGGATGTAACCCTTAAGCCGATTGCGTTCCTCAGAGAGGTCATCGCAAATAACTATCCTCAAAACAGGTCATCGCCTTTCTGGTAATAATATATATTATATGATACTACTTTATTCTTAACATTTCAAGGGCAACTTTACGGCGATCAGAGCAGCACAAACAGTGAACAGTGAACAGTGAACAGAGCAGCACCTTCGGTGCGAGTAAAAAGAGTAACGCCTTCGGCGTGATCAAATATTTAATGGCGAGTGTAGGGCGGTGCCTTGGTGCCGCCGTGAGATATTTATGATTTCGTTAAAAAAAATGGCTACGAAAAACAAAATTCGTAGCCACATATCTATTTTCTTATAAATTAGTCTTCTGTGTGAGCAGAGATGTAGTTTACTACCTCACCGATGGTGTGGAGATTTTCAACCTCTTCATCGGGGATCTCTACGCCAAATTCGTCTTCAATAGACATAAGAAGATCTACAAGGTCAAGACTGTCTGCACCGAGGTCCTCGGCAATTTTGGTATTCATAGTCATGGTTTCCTGATCGGCAGCAAGCTGTTCTGCAAGTATTTCGGTAATTTTTTCAAAAATCATTTAACATTCTCCTTCAATTTATACGCACCTTGTTATAGACATACAGGTGTGGTTTGTGTTATAGTATAAAAAATAACCTAAACAAATAATATGTTGAAAAAGCTGTTTTGTCAACAGTTTTATTTGATTTCGGTATAAAAGGACTGTTGTTGTGCTGAAAAAATTCGGAGTTATAGGTTATCCTATAGGACATACTATGTCGCCCTTTATTCAAAAAGAACTTTTTTCCCTTAGAAATTTTTCTGCAGAATATGAAAAGTTTCAGATAGCACCCGAAAATCTTCGGGAGCAGTTTGATAAAACCCTCAGTCATCTTGACGGCTTTAATATTACCATACCCCATAAAATAGCTATTATGGACTGTCTGGATGTTATTGATTCTTCTGCCGCAGAATACGGGGCTGTAAATACCGTTTTAGCAAAAGAGGGAAGGTATTACGGCTTTAATACCGACGCTTACGGTTTTTTAAAGGGTCTTGAGTTCTCGGGAATTCCCCTTGAGGGCAATGTGCTCATATACGGTTGCGGAGGTGCCGCCCGTACCCTTATTACCGAAAGTCTGAAGGCAGGCTGCAATGTCACCGTAGGCACTACTGCAGAGCGCAAGGCTAAGGCAGAGTCTGTGGTGGCAGAGCTTGCCGAAAAAAACGGAAAAAAGATAAATCTTATCATAAACGAAGAGATAGACAGACCCTTTGACCTGCTTGTCAATGCCACACCCGTGGGAATGTATCCAAATGCGGGTACATCTCCACTGATGGCAGAACAAATAGAGCTTTTCAGCTGTGTTTACGACATTGTGTATAACCCCGACGAGACCGAGCTTTTGCGTCTGGCTCGTCAAAAGGGCAAGGTAACGGGCGGGGGACTTTCTATGCTTGTCTGTCAGGCACAGCAGTCCCAGACCCACTGGCTGGGTGTGGAATTCACCAAGGAAGAGACAGCTCTTGTCATAGAAAGGTCGGCAAAAGAGCTCGAAAGGGTGTTTGAAAAATGAAAAATATAATTCTCTGCGGGTTTATGGGCTCGGGAAAGACCACCCTCGCAAAAAGCCTTTCTAAAGAACTAAATATGCCTCTTATAGATACCGATGAGGAGATAGTAAGGGCGCAGGGCAGAACCATTGCCGAAATTTTTGCATCAGACGGCGAGGACTGTTTCCGCAGACTTGAAACAGAGCTTATAAAAAATCTATCTGAGACTAAGGGCAATGTTATCTCCCTTGGCGGCGGTCTTGCTGTAAACAAGGCAAATCATCCTTATCTCAAGGCGGCAGGCACCGTCATACTTCTCGACTGCGGATTAAAGCAGACCCTAAACCGTATAACAGGCGACTCTTCAAGACCTCTTACCGCTGGGGGAACCCAAGATATAATCGACCGCTATAATTTTAGAAAACCTATTTACGAATCGGTGGCGGATATCGTAATTGACAGCTCACACAGTAAAAAGCGCACACTGGAGCTGACCCTCACCGCTATAAATGAAATAATTTAAAATAATCCCTAGTGTGACAGGACTTGAACCTGTCACACCTTACAAATGAGAAATTTCCGTTCGCCGTCGCCTTGTCGCTTGCGATCCGCCAGGATAGCGGTGCTTCGCGGCATAGGCGAGGCAAAAATTTCTCAATTTGTAAGGGCAAAGCGTTTCTGCCGCCGAATTTTTTGTGCGGAGAAGCGCGAGGTTGCCACAAGGCTGACGCCTTGCAAAATCGAGCGCAAAGCCGCACGGATAAAGGCGGGGCGCGAAACTATGACAGGGTTCGAATCCTGTCACACTAGAGAATGTGACCGTAAAATCACATTCTCTTTAATTTTATCTTAATACCAACAGGCGTTTTTATACCTTTTTCTGCTCATTATTCCCAAATTCGCCGTTTTTCTGTTTTTTTGACAAAGTATTATTGATTTATTCTGTATTGTAGTATATAATAACACTGTGCGTACTTTGGAATATTGCGTCAAAAATCCATAGTGTGACAGGACTTGAACCTGTCACACCTTACAAATGAGAAATTTCCGTTCGCCGTCGCCTTGTCGCTTGCGATCCGCCAGGATAGCGGCGCTTCGCGGCTTAGGCGAGGCAAAAATTTCTCAATTTGTAAGGGCAAAGCGTTTCTGCCGCCGAATTTTTTGTGCGGAGAAGCGCGA
>JAZOBS010000011.1:0-24482 GCA_045596085.1 Acutalibacteraceae bacterium
AATCTCTATGAAACAGCTTCTTGAAGCTGGTGTTCATTTCGGACATCAGACCAGACGCTGGAACCCCAAAATGGCTCCGTACATCTTCACCGAAAGAAACGGAATCCACATCATCGACCTTCAGAAAACCGTTAAGAAGGTAAACGATGCTTATGCATTCGCCCGCGACATCGTGGCAGAGGGTGGCGAAATTCTTTTCGTCGGCACCAAAAAGCAGGCTCAGTCTTCTGTTAAGGAAGAGGCAGAGCGCTGCGAAATGCCCTTCGTAAATGCTCGTTGGCTTGGCGGTATGCTCACCAACTTTACCACCATCCGCAGAAGAATCGGCAGACTTGAGCAGCTCCGCAAGATGGAGGCTGACGGAACCTTCGATATGCTTCCCAAGAAGGAAGTTATCGGTCTTCAGGGCGAAATCGAAAAGCTCGAGAAGTTCCTCGGCGGCATCAAGAATATGAAGAAGATCCCCGCTGCTATGTTCATCGTTGACCCCCGCAAGGAGCGCATCGCTGTAGCAGAGGCTAAGAAGTTAAACATCCCGATCATCGCTATCGTAGACACCAACTGCGATCCCGACGAGATTGATGCAGTTATCCCCGGAAACGACGACGCTATCCGCGCTGTTAAGCTCATTGCCGAGACCATCGCTAACGCAGTTATCGAGGCTCGCCAGGGTGAGCAGGGCTCTGCCGCTACCGAGGAGACCGAAGAGGCTCCCGTAGAAGAGGCAGCAGCTGAAGAAACTGCAGAATAATTCGATATTTTAATTGGAGGAATAATACTATGGCTTTTACTGCTAAAGACGTTCAGGCTTTAAGAGAAAAAACCGGTTGCGGTATGATGGACTGCAAAAACGCACTCAAAGAAACCGACGGAAATATGGAAGCAGCTGTAGACTATCTTCGTGAGAAGGGTCTTGCATCACAGGCTAAAAAGGCTTCCCGTGTAGCTGCTGAAGGACAGGTAGTAGCTCTTGTTGAAGGCGATGTTGCCGCTGTTATCGAAGTAAACAGTGAAACCGACTTCGTTGCAGGAAACGACGAGTTCAAGGCTTTCGTAAATCTCTGTGCTAAGGCTGTTGTTGCTAACAATCCTGCAGATGTAGACGCACTTCTTGCTTCTACCTATGAAGGAAAGACCGTTTCCGAGCATAAGGAAGACATCTTCCTCAAGTTCCGCGAAAATATTCAGGTTCGTCGTTTTGTCCGTCTTGAAGGCAAAACCGTATCTTATGTACACGCAGGCGGTAAGATTGGCGTTCTCGTAAACTTCGAGTCCGACCTCGATATGAATGACGAGTTTGTAGCAATGGGTAAAAACGTAGCAATGCAGATCGCAGCTATGAACCCCTCTTACCTTGATCAGGCTTCTGTTCCTGCAGAGGACCTCGAGAAGGAGAAGAACATCCTCATCGCTCAGATGAAGGAAGACCCCAAGATGGCTAACAAGCCCGACGCAGTTCTCGGAAAGATCGTTGAAGGTAAGATCGGCAAATTCTACAAGGAAAACTGCCTTGTAGAGCAGCAGTATGTTATCGACGGCGACCTCACTGTCGGCAAGTATGTTGAGTCTGTTGCTAAGCAGCGCGGCGGCACAATTAAGGTTGCTTCTTTCGTTCGTTACGAAAAGGGCGAAGGCATCCAGAAGAGAGAAGACGACTTTGCAAGCGAAGTTGCAAGTATGATTAAATAATCATAAAAAACGATAACGGACACTTTTCGTATAACATTTTTAGTATATTTAATAAAAAGCCGCGGTACGCGTCAGCGTTACCGCGGCTTTTCGTCATGTTTACAATAAAATTTTATTTTAGGCACATACCCAATTTTTGATAAACAAAATTCTCCTTCAAGCAAAAATACAGAAATAAATTGCTGATGCCAAGCTCAAGGTCTTTTTAACCTTTATTTTAATTAAATTTGTGTATTAAATCCCGAATTGCTGTATGGAAAGCATTTAGATAGGTCTTGTTTATTGCCATTTTTTGATTGACTTTAATTCTCACTTATTGTAAAATATATGGTGAAAATATCATAAACTTAAGCGGAGGGGTAAATATGGGTGAAAATAAGCCTGTTTTTAAACGTGTGCTTTTAAAGCTAAGCGGTGAAGCACTTGCAGGAGGTCAGCCGTCAGGACTTGATTTTGACACTGTTCTTGACGTATGTAAGCGCATTAAGGAATGTGCAGACCTTGGCGTCGAAATCGCTATAGTAGTCGGAGGAGGCAACTTCTGGCGAGGCAGATCCAGCGGCGAAATGGACCGCACCCGTGCCGACCATATGGGTATGCTCGCAACCACTATAAATTCTCTCGCACTTCAGGACGCTTTCGAGCAGCTCGGTGTAGATGCCCGCGTACTTACTGCCATTGAAATGCGTCAGGTAGCAGAGCCTTATACAAAAGCCCGCTCTGTTTCTCACCTTAAGGAAGGTAAAATCGTAATTTTCGGTTGCGGAACAGGAAACCCCTTCTTCTCTACCGATACAGCCGCAGCCCTCCGTGCTGCAGAAATCGGTGCAGATGTTATATTCAAGGCAACCAATGTTGACGGAGTATACGACTCTGACCCTAAGAAAAATCCCGATGCTAAAAAGTTCGACAGTCTCACCCACCACGATGTCCTCACATTAGGACTGAATGTTATGGATATGACCGCAGCCTCCCTCTGTCAGGATAACGGAATAAAAATTCTCGTCTTCAGTATGAAGGATCCCGATAACATCAAGAGGGCAATGCTCGGCGAGAATATCGGTACGCTTGTAGAATAAATAATATATGGAGGACCTTATATGAATACATTACTTAAAAATACCGAAGAGCGTATGGACAAAAGCGTAAACTCGGTTACCCGCGAGTTCGCAACCGTCCGCGCAGGAAGAGCAAATGCTTCCATTCTTGATAAAATCACTGTTGATTATTACGGTGTTGCAACCCCCATTCAGCAGATCGCTACCGTATCTGTTCCCGAAGCACGTACCCTTATGATCCAGCCTTGGGACACCTCAACCCTTAAGCTTATCGAAAAGGCAATTCAGGTTTCCGACATCGGCATCAACCCCAATAATGACGGACGCGTTATCCGCCTCATTTTCCCGCCCCTTACCGAGGATCGCCGTAAGGAGCTTGTTAAGGAAGTTAAGAAAATGGCTGAAGACGGTAAGGTTGCAATCCGTTCGGTTCGCCGCGATGCTATCGAAAAGCTTAAGGCAATGAAAAAGGATAACACCATTACCGAGGACGATCAGGCAAACGGTGAAAAGAAGATACAGACCCTTACCGATAAATACTGTGCAGAGGTTGATACTCTTTGCAGCGCTAAGGAAAAAGAGATCCTCGAAATCTAAAAAAATAAACCATCATAGCACAGCTATGGTGGTTTTTTGAAAGGTGAACTGTTTTGGCTTTATTCAGGAAAAACACAGGTGATACCGAGCGTGTCCTTCCCGAGCATATAGCAATTATTATGGACGGAAACGGCAGATGGGCAAAAAAACGTAATCTACCCCGTACCGCAGGACACGCGGCAGGTTCAAAAAAATTCAAAGAAATTGCAAGATACTGTAACAAAATCGGTATAAAATATTTAACAGTATATGCGTTTTCAACCGAAAACTGGCGTCGCCCGAAGGAAGAGGTCGACGCTATTATGAACATCTTCCGCGACTATCTTCGTGATTCTGCAAATTTTAAAAGCGAAAACATCAGGCTCGAGTTTATCGGTGATAGAAGCGGTATGCCCGAGGATATTGTAAAGCTTATGGAACAGGCAGAGTTCGACTCTAAGGACGCTACAGGACTTAAATGCTATATGGCAATAAACTACGGCGGAAGGGATGAGCTTGTTCACGCGGTACGCGATATAATAAAAGAGGGCATCCCTGCAGATAGCATTACCGAGGATGTTATAGCTTCTCACATCTATACAAGCCACTATCCCGATCCCGAGCTTGTTATCCGTCCAAGCGGCGAGTACAGACTTTCCAATTTCCTTATATGGCAGTCTGCATATAGCGAGTTTTGGTTTTCCAATGTCCTGTGGCCCGATTTTAAAACAGAGGATCTCGACAGGGCTATAGACGACTACAATAAACGCAATCGTCGTTTCGGCGGAGTTTGATAATTTTCCAGCGAAAGGGGACTACACCTTGAAAACCCGTATAATTTCAGGAGTTGTTGCGGCTGTTATAGTTGCACTTGCTCTTTGGCTTAACACTTATTTTCATATAATTTCAGTGATTGCAATTGCTTTTCTCGCAGCGGTTGCTGTATACGAGATGCTTAAAAATACAGGCTGTATAAAAAACAACACCGCAGTAATAATTGCAATGATATATGTTGCTCTGTCGCAGTTTTCCTACAGCGGAATATTTGTAAACGAGCAGGTTCTTTCGGTTCTGTATGTGCTCTCGGTGGTTATTTTTGCAGTTTTCGACCATAAAAATTTCGGCGACCGACAAATAACTATGATGATAGCTATGCCAATAGCTTTATCCTTTGCTTTCGCCTGTCTTTCTAATCTTATCAACTCTTCCGACGGAATGGGAATTTTCTATTTCCTTATGGTTTTCAATTTTGCCGCTGTGTCGGATATTTTTGCTTATTTTGTGGGCAGCGCAATAGGAAAGCATAAGTTAGCCCCCGAAATAAGTCCAAAAAAGACGATAGAAGGTGCTGTAGGCGGAATTCTGGGTGCTCTCGTATGCACTGTGCCCATTTGCCTTGTTTGTGAAGCAATATTTAAAACCGACATAAACCTTTGGGCACTTCTTTTGGCGGCTCCGTTTTTAAGTGCTATCGGAATGCTCGGAGACCTTTTTGCGTCAGCAATAAAGCGCAATTACGGTATTAAGGATTACGGAAGCATTATGCCGGGTCACGGCGGAGTGCTTGATAGAACCGACTCGATTTTACTTGTTGCTCCTGCATTCGCGCTCTTTTTAAGTCTCGTACCGATAGTATAAAAGGTGAAGAATATGTCAAAAACTCTTGTTATTTTAGGTTCCACAGGCTCTATAGGTGAACAGGCGCTTGATGTTGCCCGTAAAAACGGCTACAGAGTTAAGGCTATAGCGGCAGGGAAAAGCATAGATAAATTAGAGGCTCAGGCGCGGGAATTTTCGGTGGAAGCGGTTGCCGTTTTCGATGAGAAATCGGCAGAACTGCTGAAAATACGCCTTAAAGATACCAATATTAAAGTTTTTTCGGGAAACGCGGGTGTCTGCGAGGTTGCCTCCCTTAAAGCCGATATAGTCCTTAATTCCATTGTAGGAATTGCAGGACTTTTTCCCACCTTTGCCGCCCTTGAGGCAAAAAACGATATAGCCCTCGCAAATAAAGAGACTCTTGTAACCGCAGGTGAGCTTGTCAACAAAAAAGCCAACGAAATGGGGGTTAAAATAATCCCCGTAGACAGTGAGCATTCGGCAATATTTCAGTCTCTTCAGGGTGCTCCCGAGGGTTCCCTCAAAAAAATAATCCTTACCGCTTCCGGCGGACCCTTTTACGGTAAAACCAAAGAGGAGCTTAAAAATGTAACAGTGGCTCAGGCACTTAACCACCCCAACTGGTCAATGGGCAGTAAAATCACCATCGATTCAGCCACCCTTATGAATAAAGGCCTTGAGGTTATTGAGGCTGTGCATCTTTTCGGTGTTTCGGCAGATGATATAGAGGTGTTGGTTCACCGTCAGAGCATACTTCACTCTGCAGTGGAGCTGTGCGACGGTGCGGTTATCGGTCAGATGGGAACACCCGATATGCGTCTTCCTATCGAATACGCAATAACCTACCCCGAAAGGGGAGACCTGTGCTGCGAAAGGCTTTCCCTTGCGGATGTAGGCACCCTTACCTTTGCCCGTCCCGATACAGATACCTTTAAATGTCTTAAGCTCTGCATAGAGGCTATAAAAGCAGGTGGACTTAAGCCTGCTGCGGCAAACGGAGCTAACGAAGAGGCTGTGGCACTCTTTTTAGGCGGAAAAATTAAATTTCTCGATATTCCCCGCCTTGTCGAAGCGGCAATATCTAATCAGCCCGATGTGTCAGATTATACTTTAGAAGATGTTTTTGAGGCAGACCGCAGGGCAAGAGAGCTTGTAAAATCGGCAATCTAAAAACTTTTATAAACAGGTGATAAGTATTACTTTTCTGGAAATCTGGAACAACATCTGGCCCTATCTTGTTGCAGTGCTTATGTTTGTTCTTCTCATCATTATTCACGAATTCGGTCATTTTATTGCCGCAAAAATATGCGGTGTCAGAGTAAACGAATTTGCAGTAGGCTTCGGCCCAAAATTAATAAAAAAGAAAATAGGCGAAACGGTATATGCCGTAAATCTTGTTCCTCTCGGTGGTTACTGTGCTATGGAGGGTGAGGACGAGGAAAGCACCGACGAAAGGGCATTTGGTAAAAAAGGTCCCTTTAAAAGGCTTTTTATTGTGGCAAACGGTGCCATATTTAACCTTATTCTCGGTCTTATCATTATTGCTATTACCCTTATTCCGTCAGATAAATTTGCTTCTACTGAAATTGCAAAATTTACCGATAATGCCGTCAGCAGTAATTATGGACTTCAGGTAGGGGATGAGATACTGTCGGTAGACGGCAGAAAAATCTTCACCACCTACGATTTAAGCTATGCCTTTACGGGGGTGGATGACGGAACACTGGATATTACCGTAAAACGCGACGGCGAAAGGGTAGAGCTAAAGGATGTTAAGTTCGAAACCGAGGAGCAGGACGGAATTTCATATGTAAAGGTCGATTTTTATGTAACGGGAATTGAAAAAACTCCCCTCACATTTTTAACACAGACCTTTGATACTGCTATTGCAAACTGTAGGGTTGTCTGGTTTTCACTTATCGATCTTATAACAGGTAAATACGGCATTTCGGCAATGTCGGGTCCTGTAGGAATAACTGCAGCTATAGGCTCGGTAGCAAAGACAAATCTCTTTAACATTCTGCCGATAATGGCACTTATAACCATCAATTTAGGTATATTCAATCTGTTACCTCTTCCCGCACTCGACGGCGGCAGAATACTCTTTATTCTTTTCGAACTCATATTCAGAAAGCCCGTACCCCAAAAATATGAGGGCTGGGTACACACCATAGGACTCATACTCCTTTTAGGACTTATGCTGATAATTACCGCAAAGGATATAATTACACTTATTACAGGGTGATGAGCTTGTTTACTAATAATAAAACAAAACAGGTAAAAGCAGGAAAATTAAAAATAGGCGGAGGAGCTCCCGTATCCATTCAGTCTATGCTTTGTGCTAAGGCTGACGATATAGAGGGTAATGTTGCTCAGGCAAAACGTCTTGAAGAGGCAGGCTGTGAAATAATCCGTGTATCCGTTCCCGATATGGGGGCGGTAAAGACTATTTCTGCCCTTAAAGAAAATGTTTCTGTTCCTGTTGTGGCAGATATACATTTCGATTATAAACTTGCCCTCGAAAGCGTTGCGGCAGGTGTGGATAAGGTACGCATAAACCCAGGTAATATCGGCTCTGACGATAGGGTGAAGGCGGTTGCAAACGCTTGTAAAACAGCAGGAGTTCCTATACGCATAGGCGTAAATTCAGGCTCATTAGAGAAAAATATTCTTGCGAAATACGGTTCTCCCACCCCCGAGGCAATGGTCGAAAGCGGTTTTTATCATATATCACTACTTGAAAAATTCGATTTTGACGATATCGTCCTTTCCCTTAAATCCTCGAATACACAGCGTATGTATGATTCCTATGTTCTGGCTGCCCAAAAATGTCCCTACCCCCTGCATCTCGGCGTTACCGAGGCGGGTACGGAGCGTATGGGAATTATAAAATCCGCCGCAGGTATAGGCGGACTGCTTCTTCGCGGAATAGGGGCAACCATCCGCGTTTCCCTCACCGACGACCCTGTTTTAGAGGTGAAGGCGGCAAAAGACCTTTTAAAAGCACTGGGCATCAGAAATGAAGGTATAAAATTCGTTTCCTGTCCTACCTGCGGAAGAACAAGCATCGACCTTATAGGTCTTGCAAAGGCGGCAGAAGAGCGTTTTGCAGATATTGATAAAAACATAACCGTAGCAATCATGGGCTGTGCAGTTAACGGTCCTGGGGAGGCAAGAGAAGCCGATCTTGGAATAGCGGGCGGAAACGGTTGCGGTCTCCTTTTTAGCAAAGGCGAGATACTGCGAAAGGTCCCCGAAGAAAAACTGCTTGACGCACTGTATGAAGAAATAATCAAATTTGGAGAATAGAATGTCACATAAATTTAAAGACATATTCAGCGGAACAAGTTTTCAGATAGAAGATACTGCTTTAGAAGAAGCCTTTGTTACCTCCTGCGACCTCGATGTGGAGAGAAGAACAATGTCACTCTGGCTTGACAGCAGGACCTACATACCGCAGGAAACCCTATATGCCGTAAAAAGACTTCTTTTAAAGGAGCTTTCTTTGCAAAAACTCAATATGAATGTCCGTTTCACACCCGAATGCTTTTGCAAGGATTCCTGCGTCGATATAATTGCCGAAATACGCAGAAAATCCGCGATGCTTAACGGTTATTTTAACAAAGCAGAGATAACACTCAGTGATGGTGCTGTGACTATAGAGCTTAAATACGGCGGTCTTGATGTAATTGAGCAGTGCGAATTTTCAAAGCATTTTTCTGCTATCGCTAAACGGGATTACGGTGTAGAGACAGAGGTAAAATTTACAGGCATTACCGAAAATGCCGAGATGTTACCTCCTGCAGTCGATACAGATATACCCCGTCCTCAAAAAACAGAAAAATCCCAAGTCCCTAAGATGGCAGACCCTACCCCCGAAAAGGTTTACGATTATGTCCCCGAAAACGGACTTCCCGTATATCTTGAAAGCGCAAAGCTTTTCTACGGCAGAAGGCTTAACAGTCAAACCAAGCCTATGATAGAGATAACCGAGGATGATACCTTTATCTCCTGTTGGGGAGAGGTCTTCGGTGTTGAGGTACGCACTATAAAGACCAAACGCGGACCTAGTAATATTCTGGAATTTTCTTTCAGTGACCACACAAATTCACTGAGTGCCAGTATGTTTGTTTCCCCCGAGGAAATGGACAAGTTTAAGGCGGTTAAAAACGGAAATTTCATCCTTGTGAACGGAAAATACGAGTTCGATAACTATAAAAAAGACTTTATCGTCAAGCCCACCGCCATGGCATCTCTGCAAAAGTATACCGAAAAGGATAACTATGAGGGCACTAAGCGTGTGGAGCTTCACTGTCATACCAATATGTCGGCAAAGGATGCTGTAAGCTCAGGTGCCGATATAGTTCGTCAGGCATATAACTGGGGACATAAGGCGATAGCTATTACCGACCACGGCGTAGTGCAGGCATATCCTTCAGCTGCAGGTGAGGTAAAGGCAATCCGTAAAAGCGGCGGCGATTTCAAGGTTATTTACGGTGTGGAAGCCTACTTTGTAAACGACCAAAAATACGGTACCGACTTTTCAGCCCTTTATAAACAGGGAAAGGTAAACCATCAGATAATTTTAGTCAAAAATCTTGTGGGACTTAAAAACCTTTATAAACTTGTCTCGACCGCCCATCTCGATAATTTTTTCAAGCGTCCCATAACCCTTAAAAGCGAACTTGATAAGCACCGCGAGGGTCTGATAATAGGCTCTGCCTGTGAACAGGGTGAGCTTTATAAGGCGGTTATAGAGGGTGCTGACGACGAGGAGCTTATGGAGATAGCAAGCTACTACGACTATCTTGAAATACAGCCTCTCGGTAATAATGAATTTATGGTGCGCGAATCCTCAAAGCCCGACAAACGCAACGAAAAAACAGGGGAGATAACCCCCAATAAGTTCCGCCACGTAAAAACTCTTGAGGTTATTAAGGACTTCAACAGAAAAATAGTCGAAATAGGCGATAAGCTTCAAAAACCCGTAGTGGCTACAGGTGACGTTCATTTTCTTAAAAAGGAAGACGAAATAATCCGTAAAATTCTTATGGCTGGTCAGGGCTTCGACGATTTCGACAATCAGGCGCCTCTTTATCTTAAAACCACCGAGGAAATGCTTGCCGATTTCGATTATTTCGGTGACCGCGCTAAAGAATTTGTAATTGATAACCCCAATCTTATAGCAGATATGGTAGACGGGGATGTTATTCCCGTACCCGACGGAAACTATCCTCCCGTTATCGAGGGCTCGGACGAGCTTCTTCGTGATATATGCTGGGAAAATGCTCATAAAACCTATGGAGAAAATGTGCCCGAAATAGTGGAAAAGCGTCTTGAAAAGGAGCTTAACTCTATTATAAGCAACGGATTTTCTATAATGTATATTTCTGCACAGAAGCTGGTTGCTTTCAGTGAAGAAAACGGTTACCTTGTAGGCTCCCGTGGTTCGGTAGGCTCCTCCTTTGTTGCAACAATGGCGGGAATTTCTGAGGTTAACCCCTTAGCACCTCATTATGTCTGCCCGAAGTGTTGCTGGAGTGAATTCTTTACCGACGGAAGCGTAGGCTCGGGCTTCGACCTGCCTGAGAAAAACTGTCCTACCTGCGGCACACCTCTTCACCGCGACGGACACGACATACCCTTTGAAACCTTCTTAGGATTTAAGGGTGATAAGGTGCCTGATATCGACCTTAACTTCTCGGACGAATTCCAGACACAGGTGCAAAAATATACCGAAACCCTCTTTGGAAGCGAAAACGTTTTCAAGGCAGGTACCATTTCTACCGTGGCAGAAAAAACCGCATTCGGTTTTTCAAAGGCTTATGCCGAGAAGAAGGGAATAATTCTCTCTAACGCTGAACTTAACCGCCTTGCAAGTAAGGTGGAAAAGGCACAGATAAAGCAGACAACAGGTCAGCACCCCGCAGGAATGATAGTCGTTCCCCGCGATAAGACAATATATGATTTCTGTCCTATTCAGCATCCTGCCGATGATGTTAAGTCGGATGTAATTACCACCCATTTCGACTTCCATTCTATCCACGATACCATTTTAAAGCTGGACGAGCTGGGTCACGTTATCCCAACTACCTATAAATACCTCGAAGAATATTCGGGAATTCCCGTAAGCGAGGTTTCGATGAGTGACCCCAAGGTCTACAGCCTCTTCAGTTCTACCGAGGCATTAGGGGTAACACCTGAGGCTATCGAATCTACAACGGGTACATACTGTATTCCAGAGTTTGGCACTTCCTTTGTACGCGGAATGCTGCACGACTGTCAGCCCAAAAATTTTTCTGACCTGCTGCAGATATCGGGACTTTCCCACGGTACCGACGTTTACCTCGGCAACGCAAAGGACCTTATTGAAAAGGGTATTTGTACCATTTCAGAGGTTATCGGAACCCGTGACAATATAATGGTCTACCTCATTCATCAGGGAATGGAAGAGGGAAGAGCGTTCAAGATTACCGAAACCGTCCGTAAAGGACTTGTTGCAAAAGGTAAGGTGCCCAAGGAAGATTGGGTAGCAATGGAAGACGATATGCGCAAGATTGGTGTTCCCGAATGGTATATCGAGTCCTGCGGAAAAATCAAGTATATGTTCCCCAAAGCCCACGCAGCCGCTTATGTAACGGCAGCAATAAGAGTAGGCTGGTATAAGGTTTACAGACCTATCGAGTTTTACTGCGCTTATTTTACCGCCCGACCCGACGATGTCGATGTTGAAACCGTCCTAAAAGGTAAGGAAGCGGTAAAGGCGTATATGCGTAACATAAAGCTTAAAGGCAAAGAAGCCTCTAAAAAAGAGCTTGATGTATATGAAAATATGCTCATATTCAATGAGATGTTCGAAAGAGGACTTGAGGTTCTTCCTATAGACCTTCATAAGTCACACGCCAGAAAGTTCCTTGTTGAGGACGGAAAAATGCGTCTGCCCTTTGGTGCTCTCGGCGGAGTAGGTGGCAAGGCGGCTGATGCACTTTACGAGGCGGCTCAGTCGGGTAACTTCCTTTCCAAGCAGGAATTTCAGGCTCAGGCAGGCGTTTCCAAGACAATTATCGAAACCCTTTCGGATATGGGTGTCTTTGAAGAACTGCCCGAAACCAACCAAATGACACTATTTTAGTGTAAATATACAAAAATGACTGCGTTTAAATAGTAAATATGACTGAAAAAGGTTACAAACAAACCGAAAAGGTTGCAAACTTGTAATATTTCGGTATAATAGGTAAGGCGTTTGATTACAAGCGTGTAACTTTTTTGTAAGGAATGATTTACTATTCAGGACGCAGTCATCTCATTTATTGGGAAAATAAAGGACGCGAAAAAACTCCACAAGTTAATAGCATTCTTCGCAGTAGCGGTTATTCTTATTGTCGTATCGGTAATTTCCTCGGGAGTAAGAGTAACATATAATATCAAGCTTGGCGATACAGTACTTGCCAATGTTGCAAATGTAGGAGTCTATGAAGACGGTCTCAAAAATGCAGCAGCAGCAATGTCTGGCAAGCAGTCCGACATTAACGACATAAAGCTCGAATCTGTAATAACCGTAAACGCTAAAGGTGTTTCGGCAAAAGAGGTAGAAGAGCTTCTCCTTAAAAATTCTTCCGCTGTATGTAACGGATATGAGGTTATGGCAGGAGATAAGACCATTGCCTTTGTAACCGATAAAGCACTGGTAGACAAGGTCAAGGCAGAAAGACTCAACAGCTTTACGGTTGACGGTGCAGAGTGCGAAAGCAAGTTTGCAGAAGAAATCAGTGTTAAATCTGCATATTTCAGCTCTAATGAGCTATCAAACGAAGAGCAGCTCAAGGCAGCGGTAGGCAAAGTTGATGTTCTTACCACCGCATCCACCAAAAAGATATATACAGTTAAATACGATACATTAACAAAAAAAGATTCTTCTAAAAACGCAGGTTACGAAAATGTTATCACCAAGGGTGTTAACGGCTCCAGCCAGACCGTAACCGAAACCAGCTATGTAAACGGAGAAATAGTAGGGGAGCCTGTCGTTTCCACCGTAGTTCTCGAATATCCTATAAATGAGGTTATCCTCATCGGCACCAAGAATGTCTACATCACCTCAACTCCTCAGAATGCATCTGCATCGGGCTTCCGTTGGCCTCTCGCAGTTAAGGGAACCATCACCTCCTATTGGGGAGACGGAAGAGACCATAAGGGTGTTGATATCGGAGTTCCACAGGGAACCAGCATTATTGCCGTTAAGGGCGGAACTGTTATTGAAGAAGGCTACCGAACGGATTACGGTTATTACGTAACCATCGACCATGGAAACGGCGTAAAAACCAAGTATGCTCATAATAAGTCCAACACCGTAGAGGTCGGACAAACCGTATCCGCAGGACAGGTAATTGCACTTTCGGGTAATACAGGCCGTTCAACAGGACCTCATCTTCATTTTGAAGTTATAATTAACGGAAACCGTGTAAACCCCGCTTACTATATAAACCTCGGCTAAACTAAATCCCGCTGTGAAACTTTCACAGCGGGATTTTTGCTATTTACTGCATATATCAAATACGGTTTGTTTTATAAGAGATATAAGTTCAGGGTCAAATTCTTCGTCAGGTAAATATTCGTTTTTAAGAATATCTCCACCGAAATAACAATACCAAGTGGCGGCCGCGGCATATCTTCCGTAGGAAAAACTCAAATGCCCTCCGTCTCGCGTGAGGGATATAGCGTCTTCCTTCTGCAGGTCGAAGACAGGATACTCTCTGAGCTTATGTATAACGTCTCCCGTAGGAATTGTTCCGTCGGCGTTTATTGTCTTTGCGGCCTTTTCGTATGCTTCGGTCAGGGCTTTATGCATAGCGTGGCGGTCGTTATCAAACTTTTCAAGATTCCAACCAAAGGGATAATCGTCGTAAGCCCAGGTTTTATGAATGTATATTTTTGCTTTTGGGCAGATGTCGCGAACCTTTGCCATTATATCGTTTAAATAAGGCTGATAGCTTTCATAAAATCCCGAAAGTCGGCTAACCTGCTGAATGGTAATAACGTCCCAGTCTCTTTCGGTAAGACCCTTCATAATAGCGTCGTTCGGGCAGAGCTCGGGGTCGTCGATCCCGTTATATTCCATTCTGTATGCAGGGGCTCCTGTAATAAAATTATCGGCGTGGCGTTCGAGCGAGCAGCCACCAATAAACATATTAAGGGTCTGAATATCGTCTCCCGAAAAAGCCGCCATATCGTGAAGATATTTGCAGGCATCCTCCGAAAAACTGTTGCCGATACAAAGTATATTCATAAAAACACCTCTTTTTCTGTAGTATAGCACAATATAAAGTAAAAATCAACAGGTTTTCAGTTCAAAAACTTGACTAATCTACCATATATGGTGTATAATAAATCTATCTGTGTACAAGGAGTAATGTTTGTGGCAAAAGCTGTAAAAGAATACGGAAACGACAGTATAACCGAACTTAAAGGTCCCGATCAGGTCAGGCTTCGTCCTGCAGTTATCTTTGGTTCCGACGGACTTGACGGTTGTGAGCACTCGGTTTTCGAAATAGTTTCAAACTCTATAGATGAGGCTCGCGAGGGATTTGGTAAGAAGATAATAGTCACCAAATTCGCGGATAATTCTGTGGAGGTGCAGGACTTCGGACGAGGTGCCCCTGTTGACTTCAACAATAAAGAACAGCAGTATAACTATGTCCTCCTTTTCGAAAGACTTTATGCAGGCGGTAAGTATAACACCAATAATGGCGGTGATTATGAATACTCTATCGGTCTTAACGGTCTTGGACTTGCGTCAACTCAGTTTGCAAGTGAATATATGGACGTAGAGATAAAACGCGACGGTTTTAAATATACCCTTCATTTTGAACGCGGCTTCAACATCGGCGGACTTAGTAAAGAGCCGTATACAGGCAAAGATACAGGCACAAGGATAAAATGGAAGCCCGACCTTAAGGTCTTTACCGAAATTGCAATACCTGCAGAATATTTTCTCGACACTCTTAAACGTCAGGCTGTAGTAAACAGCGGAATTCTCTTTATTTTCCGTGAGCAGCAGGGCAACCGCTTTATCGAAAAGGAAATATGCTATAAAAACGGAATTACCGATTATATCAGCGAAGTAATAGGGGAGGAATCTCTTACCTCGATACAGAGCTGGCAGACCGAAAGAAAGGGTAAAGACCGTGAGGACAAGCCCGAATATAAGGTTAAAATCAATGCAGCACTTTGCTTTTCGAACCGTAAGCAGATAAAGGAATATTATCACAACTCCAGCTGGCTCGAGCACGGCGGTGCTCCCGAAAAGGCAGTGCGAAACGCCTTTGTACATCAGATAGACGCCTATATTAAACAGCACAATAAGTACTCTAAAAACGAAAGCAAAATCACCTTTCAGGATGTAGAAGAATGTCTGGCACTTGTGGTATCCTCCTTCTCAACCCTCACTTCATACGAAAATCAGACCAAGAAGTCAATAACAAATAAGTTTATTCAAGAATCAATGACCGACTTCTTCAAGCATCAGTTAGAGGTCTATTTCATTGAAAACAGGGCAGAAGCCGAAAAAATTGCCGATCAGGTACTTATAAACAAGCGCAGCCGTGAAAAAAGCGAAAAAGAACGAATCAACATAAAAAACACCCTGCAGAATAAAGGCTCGGATATGGTCAACCGTGTGCAGAAGTTTGTCGACTGTCGCAGCAAAGACCCTGCCGAGCGCGAGGTCTTTATAGTTGAGGGTGATTCGGCTTTAGGTTCCTGTAAGCTTGCCCGCGACGCGAACTTTCAGGCAATAATGCCCGTAAGAGGAAAAATCCTTAACTGCCTTAAATCCGAATACGATAAAATCTTCAAAAGTGAAATTATTACCGACCTTATAAGGGTGCTGGGTTGCGGGGTAGAGGTCAAGTCAAAGGCTAATAAGGACCTTTCCACCTTCAGTCTCGAAAATCTGCGTTGGAGCAAGGTAATAATATGTACCGATGCCGATGTAGACGGCTTCCATATCCGTACCCTCATTCTCACAATGATATACCGTCTTATGCCCACCCTCATTCACGAAGGCAAGGTATTTATCGCAGAAACCCCTCTTTATGAGATAAACACAAAAGAAAAGCCCTATTTTGCCTATGATGAAAAGGAAAAAGCAGAGATATTAGAGATGATAGGCACTCAAAAATACACTATTCAGCGTTCTAAGGGACTTGGCGAAAACCAGCCCGATATGATGAACCTTACTACTATGAACCCCGAGACCCGTCGTCTTATCCGCGTTCTTCCCGAGGATGCAGAGCAGACCTCCAGAATGTTCGATATGCTTCTTGGTGACGATCTTCAGGGAAGAAAAGATTATATTTCAGAAAACGGATATCTCTACATTGATGATGTAGACGTAAGCTAACGGAGGAAAAAATGGCTCCAAGAAAGAAAAAAGAAGTAACCCTAAAAACCACCGAAAAGTCCGATGCTTATATTGCAGGGGCAGGAACTGTGGTAGATCAGGCTATAACCGAAACTCTCAGAACAAACTTTATGCCCTATGCGATGAGTATTATCATCTCCCGTGCAATTCCTGAGATAGACGGCTTTAAGCCCTCCCACAGAAAACTCCTCTATACAATGCATCTTATGGGTCTTTTAAACGGAGGTACAATAAAATCGGCAAATATTGTCGGACGCACTATGCAGCTTAATCCCCACGGTGATGCCGCCATATACGAAACAATGGTGCGTCTGTCTGAGGGCAATGAGGCACTCCTTCACCCTTATGTCCGTTCAAAGGGCTCCTTCGGTAAAGCATACTCCCGCGATATGGCTTATGCGGCATCCCGTTATACCGAGGCAAAGCTTGCTCCCATCGCAACAGAGCTTTTTGCAGATATTGACAAGGAGACGGTAGAATTCGTAGACAACTACGACTCTACTATGAAGGAACCCACCCTTTTCCCCGTAACCTTCCCGTCGGTGCTTGTAAACGCAAATATGGGTATTGCCGCAGGTATGGCAAGTAATATCTGTCCCTTTAACCTCAGAGAGGTGTGTAACACAACAATCGCTTATATCAAGGATAATGATATCAATGTTGCCGACACCCTGTTAGCACCCGATTTTCCCATAGGCGGTGAGCTTATATATAACCGTGTCGCTATGGAAGAAATTTACCGCACAGGACGAGGTAGCTTTAAGGTAAGAGGCGTTTACACCTACGACAAATCACAAAACTGCATCGATATAAGCGCAATTCCCCCCACCACTACAACCGAGCAGATAATCGAGCGTGTTATCGACCTTGTAAAGCTTAAGAAGATAACCGAAATCAACGACATCCGCGACGAAACAGACTTAAAGGGTCTTAAAATCACAATAGACCTTAAAAGGGGAATAGATCCCGAAAAGCTTATGAAAAAGCTTTTCAAGGCCACTCCTCTCGAAGATTCTTTCGGCTGTAACTTCAATATACTTATCGCCAATACACCGAGAGTTATGGGCGTTAAGCAGATAATTGAAGAATGGGTTGCCTTCCGCACCGAATGTGTTAAAAACAGGGTATATTTCAACCTTAACAAAGCAAAAGAAAAGCTTCATCTTTTAAAAGGTCTTTCAAAAATCCTCCTTGATATAGACAAGGCGATTAAAATCGTCCGCGAGACCGAAGAGGAAAAAGAGGTAGTACCCAACCTTATGATTGGCTTCGGTATAGATGAGGTACAGGCAGAATATGTAGCCGAAATCAAACTTCGTCACCTTAACCGTCAGTATATCCTTAAAAGACTTGAAGATGTAGAAAATCTGGAAAAAGAAATTAAGGATATGGAAGATATTCTGGCTTCCAAACGCAGAGTACAGAACATCATCATAAAAGAGCTGGAAGCCGTTTCCGAAAAATACGGTATGGACAGAAAAACCGTTATTGTCGAGCAGGACGCTTCGGCTGATGAAGGCGAAGAGGAGATTATTGACAACTCTCCTGTCACCCTGTTCTTCACCCGTGACGGTTACTTTAAGAAAATACCCACCCCAAATCTTCGTATGAGCGGTGAGCAAAAGCTTAAAGAGGGAGACGAGATTGTCCAGACGGTAGATACCACAAATGCGGTGGATCTGCTCTTTTTCTCCAACAAGCATCAGGTATATAAATCCAAAGCGATAGATTTTGCAGACGGCAAGGCAAGTCTTATGGGAGATTATATCCCCTCTAAGCTTGGGTTTGATGAGGGCGAAAACGCTATTTATATGGCAGTGGTGTCTAAGTATACAGGCTTTATGGTATTTGCCTTTGATAACGGTAGGTTAGCCCGCGTACCTATGAAGTCCTACGAGACCAAGACCAACCGCAAGAAGCTTATAAACGCTTATTCCAATAAGTTTGTTCTCCACACCCCCCTTTATTTAGAAGAGGAATGTGATATTCTGCTCACCTCAACAAACGGTAGAATGCTCCTGATAAATACCTCGGCACTTTCAGAAAAAGCGACTAAGGATAACGGAGGAATTGCCGTAATGACGCAGAAGCGTGGACAGCGCATCTTCTCGGTAGAAAAATATACCGAAGGTAAGCTCGATAAACCCCATAGATATCGTCCGAAGAATCTTCCTGCAGCAGGACAGGTCAAAAAGGACGAGGATATCGAGCAAATGACATTTTAAAAGCAAAGCCGCCCAAATCTTTTGATTCGGGCGGCTGTCGACAGTTTGCAAACGCAGGATATATTTGAGTGTCGACAGTAATAATGTGTGCCGTTATGGCTAACATATTATAGGAATTATTTGACAAAGAAAGCTTTTTGATATATCATATAATTTATTACAGCTTAACGGCATAAACCGTCATACCACCATTGGAGGGATAAAATTGGCTGAAGAATTAGCAAAAACCTATGACCCGAGCGAGGTTGAAGACAGGATATATAAATTCTGGCTTGATGAAAACTTCTTCCACGCTGAGGTCGATGCAAATAAAGAGCCTTATACAATTGTAATACCGCCACCGAACATTACAGGTCAGCTTCATATGGGCCACGCCCTTGATGATACCCTGCAGGATATTCTTATCCGTTATAAGAGAATGCAGGGCTATTCTGCACTTTGGCTTCCGGGTACCGACCACGCTTCCATTGCTACCGAGGCAAAAATCGTTGAAGCAATGAAAAAAGAAGGTCTTACCAAAGAGGACCTTGGCAGAGAAAAGTTCTTAGAGCGTGCTTGGGAATGGAAAGAGCAGTACGGCGGCAGAATTATAAGTCAGCTTAAAAAGCTGGGTGCATCCTGCGACTGGCAGCGTGAGCGCTTCACTCTTGACGAGGGTTGCTCCAACGCCGTTCGCGAGGTTTTTGTACGTCTTTATAATAAAGACCTTATTTATAGAGGAGAGCGTATAATCAACTGGTGTCCCCACTGTCTCACCTCAATTTCCGATGCAGAGGTTGTTTATAACGAGTCGGAGGGTAATTTCTGGCATCTCCGTTATCCCGTAAAGGATAGTGACGAGTATCTCCAGCTTGCTACCACCCGTCCCGAAACACTTCTTGGAGATACTGCCGTTGCAGTTCATCCCGAGGACGAAAGATATAAGCACCTTATCGGCAAAACCGTTATTCTTCCCCTCGTAGGCAGAGAGATACCCATAGTTGCCGACACCTATGTAGAAATGGATTTCGGTACAGGTGTAGTTAAGATAACCCCCGCCCACGATCCCAATGACTTTGAGGTTGGTCTCCGTCATAGTCTCCCTGTTATAAATGTAATGACCGATGACGCCAAAATCAACGAGCTTGGCGGCAAATATAACGGTATGGACCGTTATGAGGCAAGAAAGGCAATCGTTGCCGACCTTGATGCGGGCGGATATCTTGTTAAGGTTGAACCCTTAAAGCATAATGTCGGCTCCTGCTACCGTTGTAATTCTGTTGTTGAGCCTCGCGTTTCAAAGCAGTGGTTCGTTAAAATGGAACCTCTTGCAAAGCCTGCGGTTGAAGCGGTTAAAAACGGCGACATTAAATTCATTCCTTCCCGTCTCGAAAAAATCTACTTCAACTGGATGGAAAATATAAAAGACTGGTGTATTTCCCGTCAGCTTTGGTGGGGACACCGAATCCCTGCATGGTACTGTTCCGAGTGCGGAGAGGTCATCGTTTCCCGTACCGACCCCGCTAAATGTACTAAGTGTGGCTGCGAAACACTTCATCAGGATGAGGATACTCTCGACACTTGGTTCTCTTCGGCTCTCTGGCCCTTTTCAACCCTTGGTTGGCCCGAGGAGAACATCGACCTTAAGTATTTCTATCCCACCAACACCCTTGTTACAGGCTACGATATCATTTTCTTCTGGGTTGCCCGTATGATATTCTCAGGACTTGAGTATACCGATACCGTTCCCTTTAATACCGTACTCTTCCACGGAATTGTTCGTGATGCTAACGGTCTTAAGATGTCTAAATCCTTAGGCAACGGAATCGACCCCCTGGTAGAAATTGAAAAATACGGCGCAGATGCTCTTCGCTTCACACTCGCTACGGGTAATACCCCCGGTAACGATATGCGCTACAGCCCCGAAAGGGTAGAGGCAAGCCGTAATTTTGCCAATAAGATCTGGAATGCCGCACGCTTCCTTCTTATGAACCTTAAATCCCAAGAAGAGATGCCCCTTCCCTCAGAACTTGCTCTTGAGGATAAGTGGATACTATCAAAATATAACGACCTTGTAAAGGACGTAACCGAAAATCTTGATAAATACGAGCTGGGTCTTGCTGTTGCAAAGCTTTACGACTTTATTTGGGACGTATTCTGCGACTGGTATATCGAGCTTTGCAAGTCTCGCCTTAGCGGTGAGGACGAAGCTGCCGCTGATACCGCACGTGCAGTGCTTGTATATGTATTCAGCGGAGTGCTCAAGCTTCTTCATCCCTTTATGCCTTTTATTACTGAGGAAATCTGGCAATCTCTGCCCCACAGCGGTGCCGCTATAATGGTGTCAAGGTGGCCCGAGTATACAGAGGAGCTTAACTTCAGCGCAGAGGCAGAAAATTTCGAAAAGGTAATTTCCGTAATTCGTGCAGTTCGCAACCGCAGAAGCGAAATGAACGTTCCTCCTTCAAAGAAGGCAAAAATCTGTATTGCATCTCCCTCAAAGGAAATATTTGAGGACGGTGCCGCATTTATCAGCCGTCTGGCTTCCGGAAGCAGCGTCGAGGTTGCAGATAACTTTGATATGCCCGATGCAGTTCTCGTTGTAACCGACAGTGCAAAGGTTTATATCCCTCTTAATGAGCTTGTCGACTTTACGGCAGAACTTGCCCGTCTCGGTAAGGAGCTTGAAGCCGCAAACAAGGATAAGTCCTTCTATGAAGGTAAGCTTAACAACGCGGGTTTTGTTGCAAAAGCACCTGAGGCGGTAGTAAACCAGCAGCGCGAGCTTCTTGCAAAAACTCTTGACAGAATTGCTCTGCTTGAAGAAAGCATTGCAAAAATCAAGGCACAAATCTAATATTAAACCGTATGCCGTTGGCATACGGTTTACCTTTTGGTGATATGTTATGAATTATAACGAAGCACTCGAATACATTCATTCTCTCCTTGTTTTCGGCTCACAGCCGGGGCTGGAGAGAATAACCGAACTGCTCGGAAAACTCGGCAATCCGCAGGACAGCTTAAAATTTATCCACGTTGCTGGCACAAACGGCAAAGGTTCTACCTGCACTATGCTTTCGGAGGTCTATAAGGCGGCAGGTCTTAAAACAGGTCTATATACCTCGCCCTATATTGTTGATTTCAGGGAAAGAATGCAGATAAACGGTGAATACATCGCGAAAGAAGACCTTGCCCGTCTCTGTGAAAGGGTAAAAGCCGCAGGGATTACAGTAACCGAGTTCGAATTTATCACAGCCCTTGCTATGCTTTGGTTTTATGAACAAAAATGCGATATAGTTATTCTCGAAGTAGGCCTTGGCGGAAGATATGATGCCACAAATATAATAAAATCACCCCTTTGCTCTGTGATTATGAAAATCGACCTTGACCATACTGCAGTTCTCGGCGACACAGTAGAGCAGATAGCCTTTGAAAAATGCGGAATAATTAAGGATGGCACACCCACCGTTACATACCCCCTTCAGGATGAAGGGGCTTTGGCTGTAATAAAAGAGAATAGCCAAAAACTCATCATACCCGAAACAGAATATCTTACAGTTGTCTCATCGTCTATCGGCGGCAATGCTTTTGTTTATAAAGGCAGAAGTTATCGCACCCGCCTTGTGGGTAGGCATCAGATATATAATGCAATAACGGTTATTGAGACTGTTGATGCTGCAGGAATAAATATTAACGCTTCTGCAGTTTCAGACGGTATTGCCGCAGCAACCGTCCCTGCAAGACTCGAGCTTATAAGTGAAAAACCAATCGTATTTCTTGATGGCGCTCATAATCCAAACGGTGCTCAGGCATTATCCGATTTTATGCGTCGCTATAACGGTGATATAGTCGCCGTAGCGGGAATGATGGCAGATAAAAACTGCGACGGTTTTCTGAAAACTGTGCTCAGATACTGTAGTAGCCTTATTACGGTTACAGTGAAAGAAAATCCGAGAAGCATATCGGCTGAAGAACTTTGTCAGATGGCAGGTGCCTATATCAGTGACGTAACAGCGGCAGAGGATTACGATTCCGCAATAGAACTCGCTCTTAAAAAATCGGGAGGAGTAAAGCCTGTATTTGTGTTTGGCTCACTTTACCTTGCGGGTGCTGTGCGCTCAAAACTAATTACTAAATTAAATTCCTAAATTCGACAGCAGAATATAACAATCTATTTAAAGACAAGCCTTTATAATTCTATATAGGCTTGTCTTTTATTTTATACGGAGGTGCAGATATGAATATTACATCCACCGGAGAGGTGCTCACGGTTTATCTTAAAGGAGAAATAGACCACCATTCGGCAAGGGGAATGAGGGAAGAGATAGACAAAGCGGTAGAGTTCAATATGCCGTCACTTCTCATTCTTGATTTCTCAGAGGTCACGTTTATGGATAGCTCAGGAATAGGGCTTGTTATGGGAAGGTTTAAGATTTTACAGAAAAACGGAGCAAAGCTCAATCTTTCCAACCTTTCGGGAAACATATATAAAATAATGAAGCTTGCAGGTATCGACCGACTTGCAACAATGGATAAAGGAGAAGAGTAAAATGGATGGAAACAAATTTACAATGACAGTACCGTCAAAATCCTGTAACGAGAGCTTCGCAAGGGTAACTGTGGCAGCCTTTGCTTCGCGGCTTGATCCGACCCTCGAAGAGATTGCAGATATAAAAACTTCTGTGTCAGAAGCGGTGACAAACTGCAGCGTTCACGCCTATCCCGATAAAATAGGTATGATATACATAACCTGCGAGATTATCGGGGAAGACACCGTAAAAATAAAGATACGCGACAGAGGATGCGGAATAGAGGATGTCAAACAGGCTATGGAGCCCCTTTTTACCACAGGAGGTGAGGAGCGTGCAGGTCTCGGCTTTGCTGTTATGGAAAGTATGATGGACAGCGTCAGGGTTACATCAAAGGTAGGCAGGGGAACAACCGTTACAATGAAAAAGAAGATAAACTCAAAAGACGATGTGTAAAAGAAACGAGCTTATCGAAAATAACGTCCGTCTTGTTCATTCCTGTTGTAAAAGATTTGTAGGCAGAGGAATAGAGTATGACGATATATTTCAGGTGGGATGCATGGGTCTTGTCAAAGCGGCTGACGGTTTCGACGAAACAAGAGGACTCTGCTTTTCCACATATGCCGTACCTACTATAATAGGGGAGATAAAAAGACTGTTCAGAGATAGCGGAAGCGTTAAGGTCTCCCGTTCGGTCAAGGAGCTGTCACTAAAGGTTCAACGGGAAAAGGAACAGCTTGAAAAATACGGAGTAGAAGTTACCGTGTTAATGTTGGCAGAGCGGCTTGGCGTCACAGCAGAAGAAATAACCGAAGCACTTGACGCTTCACGACAGGTTCTGTCTCTTACCTACGAAAATGAAGACGGCTCGGTAGAAATGCAGCTTCCAAGTCAAAGCTATGAAAATGAAATATGTTCCCGAATTTTAATAGATGAGGCAATATCGCGTTTAAATGCCGAAGAACAGGAAATAATAAAGCTCAGATACTTTTCGGAAAAAACTCAAACCGAATCTGCAGAAATATTAGGAATATCGCAGGTGCAGGTATCAAGAAAGGAGAAGAAAGCACTTGAAAAACTGCGTATATATATGAATTAGTGTATTCTGTTGTTGAAAACAGTCAAAAGAAACCGAAAAACTGAAGCTTTTTTGCATTATTAAACAAATGAAAAAAATTTTAAAAAATTTTGAAAAAAAGTGTTGACATTTGAAAACCACTGTGGTATTATAATCGAGCACCGCAAAAAACGGCGCATAACGGACCTTGAAAATTAAACAACGACAAACAAGAAATTGGACCCGACAATTAATTTGAGAAATCAAAGTAAATTAAGGACAATTCAGACAAAACGCCAGTTTTGGAAGAAGTCTATTTAGAGCAGAAAT
>JAZOBS010000012.1:0-33137 GCA_045596085.1 Acutalibacteraceae bacterium
AAAGCGTTTCTGCCGCCGAATTTTTTGTGCGGAGAAGCGCGAGGTTGCCGCAAGGCTGACGCCTTGCAAAATCGAGCGCAAAGCCGCACGGATAAAGGCGGCGCGCGAAACTATGACAGGGTTCGAATCCTGTCACACTAATTAAATACATCTTCTTCGGTGTATTTTGTTTCTACGCTGGGCTCTGTCATTCCAAGACGGGAAAGCAGGTCAGCCGCGGCATTATAGCCAAGCTTTTTCTGACGGTTGTTCATTGCAGCAACCTCAATAATTACCGCAAGGTTTCTACCAGGCTTTACAGGTATTGTTATCGAGGGAATGTTGAGACCCAGAATTTCGGTAGTCTGTTCCTCAAGACCCATTCTGTCGTAAACCTTATCGTTATCCCAAGGCTCGATATTTATAACATAGTCTATCTTTTCGGTAAGCTTTACGGCACCTGCACCGAAAATACGGCTGACGTTTATAATACCTATTCCGCGAAGCTCGATAAAATGACGGATATTTCCCGGTGCGGCACCGACAAGGGATTTATTCGATACCCTGCGTATTTCTACCGCGTCGTCGGCAATAAGACGGTGTCCGCGTTTTACAAGCTCAATCGCCGTTTCGCTCTTACCTACGCCGCTTTCACCTAAGATAAGAATTCCTTCGCCGTAGACCTCAACCAGAACTCCGTGACGGGTTATACGGGGAGCAAGGTTTAAATTTAAGAATGCGATAAGAGCCGCCATAAATTCTGATGTGCTCTCTGACGTTCTTAAGAGGGGGACCTTATATTTTTCTGCCATCTCGGAAAAACCCTCTAACTCAATGCTGCGGGAGATTATTACTGCGGCAGGCTGTGAAGCAAAAAAGGTCTCCACAAGTTCATCATACTTCCGCTTGTCGAAGGTCTTTATGTAGCTTTCCTCTGCCTTGCCCACTATCTGAATTCGCGTATTGTCGAAATACTTATAATATCCGCCGAACTGAAGTCCGGGACGGTTCACATCATTATTTTTGATAAATATAGTCTCAGGTTCTGCGGGGAGGTACAAGGTTTCCAGCGAGAACTCTTTTATTATACGGGTAAGTTCTACAGTGTATTCGGTAGCCATAACAAACCGCCTTTCTGTGCATTTTATTATATTATATAATAAAACCTTAAATTTTAAAAGATTTTTTTGATTTTTCTTGATTAAAATTGTAAGAGAATATATAATATAGATTGATATTTTATGTTCAAAGGATGTTTTTGCTATGAAACTAGGTATGGTTGGACTTCCAAATGTTGGAAAATCTACACTTTTTAATGCTATTACAAATGCAGGTGCGCAGTCTGCCAACTACCCCTTCTGCACTATCGAGCCTAATGTGGGAATGGTAAGTGTTCCCGACGAACGTCTTGAAAAACTTGCCGAAATATACAACCCCGACAAATTCACCCCTGCTGTTATCGAATTTGTTGACATCGCAGGTCTTGTAAAGGGTGCCTCCAAGGGTGAGGGTCTTGGAAACAAATTCCTTGCCAACATCCGCGAGGTGGACGCTATCGTTCACGTTGTACGCTGTTTTGAAAGTGATGACATCATCCATGTTGAGGGCTCTGTTGACCCTGCCCGTGACATAGAGACCATCAACCTAGAGCTTATCTTCTCGGATATAGAAATTGCTTCCCGCCGTCTTGACAAGGCAACCAAGGCAATGAAGGGTGACAAAAGCTTTGCTGCCGAGGTTGAATTCCTTAAGAGACTGATTTGTCACTTGGAGGAAGGACTTCCTGCAAGAAGTGTCGAAATAACGGACGAGACCGAAACCGAAATTTTAAATACCACTTCCCTGCTCTCTGCAAAGCCTGTAATATATGCTTGCAATATGAGTGAGGACGATTTTTCGGACATTGAGGGCAATGCTCACTACAACACCGTTAAGGAGATAGCCGCGAGTCAAAAGGCTGAGATATTACCCATCTGTGCCGCTCTTGAGGAAGAGGTTTCGGGTCTTGACGATGATGAGAAGGTGCTTTTCCTTGAAGAACTGGGTCTTGAGCGTTCGGGTCTTGACCGAATGATACAAAAATGCTACTCTCTGCTGGGTCTTATCTCCTACCTTACCGCAGGAAAGCCCGAGGTCCGTGCCTGGACCATCACAAAGGGTACAAAGGCTCCTCAGGCAGCAGGAAAGATACACACCGACTTTGAGCGTGGCTTTATCCGTGCCGAGGTTATAGCCTACAGTGACTTTATGGAATGCGGCGGTTCTATGGTCACCGCAAAGGAAAAGGGACTGGTCAGAAGCGAAGGCAAGGAATATGTTATGAACGACGGAGATATTGTTCTCTTCCGCTTCAATGTGTAATAATATTTTTTAAAACGAGCATAATAAGAACATTATAACGCCTAAGGAGAATTCGATGCCCTACGGTTATTATTACGGATTTGACATTTATTATCTTACCCTTATAATCCCCGCCCTTTTACTATCCCTTTTTGCGCAGTTTAAGGTGAAATCCACCTTTTCAAGGTATTCGGGTATGCTCAGTTCAACAAGACTTACGGGTGCTGAGGCTGCAAAAAGGGTGCTTTCTGCCCATGGCGTATACGATGTAACGGTTGAGCGTGTAGGAGGAAATCTTACCGACCATTTTGACCCTAAGGCAAAGGTAATCCGCCTTTCCGATTCGGTTTATGATGCCACCAGCGTTGCGGCTATAGGAGTTGCCGCCCACGAGGCAGGTCACGCCGTACAGTACGACCAAAGCTATGCCCCTATTAAATTTCGCAATCTGCTTGTGCCTGTGGTAAATTTGGGCTCCCGTTTTTCCTGGATTGCGCTTATGCTGGGTCTCCTATTCAGCTTTCAGCCCCTTGTGCTTATAGGAATCGGTCTGTTTTCCTTTGCAACACTCTTTCAGCTTGTGACCCTTCCCGTAGAGCTTAATGCCTCTAAAAGGGCAATGACGACCATAAGGGGAGAATATCTGCTGAGAGAGGACGAAGAGGTAAAGGGTGCCAGACGGGTGCTTACCGCTGCCGCTATGACCTATCTTGCGGCGGTAGTTATGTCGATAGCACAGCTTATACGACTTCTGGCAATTTTCGGCAGAAGAAGACGCTGATAATTCACAAAATCCCTCACAAGATAAAAACGGAGGGATTTTATGAAAAACTATTTAATATTATTTGGGATTGGTGCTTTTTCCTACGGACTTATAGAGGTGCTGTGGAGAGGAAATTCCCACTGGACCATGATGATTGCAGGTGGAATTTGCTTTATTGCTTTTACCTTTATCTCCGAAAAGCTTCCCCACATACATCTTCTGTATAAATGCATACTGGGAAGCCTTACCGTAACCCTTGTAGAGCTGATTTTTGGCTCTGTATTCAATATTGCCCTTGGTATGAGGGTATGGAATTACAGCCACATTCCCCTTAACTTTCACGGGCAGATATGCCTTTTATTCTCGGTTTTGTGGGGGCTTTTAAGCCTTGTTGCCATTCCTTTTTCGGGTTTGGTTATGCAAAAACTCAAAACAGGACATTTCACTGCAGAAAGGAGTTACTCTGATGAATTATCTGCACAGGGCTTGGGCGGAAATAGATCTTGACGCCCTTGTACATAACTTTAAAATCATCCGCTCAATGACCGACAGCAAGATTTTCAGCGTGGTCAAAGCCAACGCATACGGTCACAGTGTGCCTATGATAGCAAGGCTTTTAGACGAGTGCGGCACCGATTATTTTGCCGTTTCCAATATTGACGAGGCGAGAGAGCTCAGGGCTCTTAAAATAAATAAGCCTATTCTCATTTTAGGCTATACTCCCCCGTTTTTAGCCGAGGAGCTTTGCAGATACGAGATTATTCAGGCGGTTTTCTCTTTGGAATATGCCGAAAAGCTGAGTATGGCGGCTATCGAACACAGACAGACCGTAAAGGCACATTTAAAGCTTGATACAGGTATGGGCAGAATAGGCTTCGACTGCAGAACCGATGCTCTGCCCGAGCTTGAAAGCGCAAAATCTGCCCTTAAGCTTAAAGGACTTGAGTTCGAGGGAGTATTCACCCACTTCCCTGTTGCTGACAGCGAAGACACGCCCCACCGCGACTATACCCTTTCTCAGTACAGAAGATTTGAAAAATGCATAGATCTTCTGGAGGAGGACGGATTTAAGTTTAAAATAAAGCACTGCTGCAATTCTGCCGCTACACTGCTCTGCCCCGAAATGCATATGGATGCTGTCCGTCCCGGAATAATACTGTACGGGCTTACTCCCTCGATGGATATGACCTTCAGTAGCAAATTTATTCCCGTTATGACCTTTAAAGCCACAGTTTCTATGGTCAAAACTATGAAAAATGATGAAACCGTAAGCTACGGAAGAACCTACAGGGTAGAAAAGCCTACCAAGATTGCCACTATTACCGCAGGATATGCCGACGGATTCCCCCGTATGCTTTCTTCCAAGGGCTGTGTGCTGATAAACGGAAAGAGGGCTCCTATAGTTGGCAGAATATGTATGGACCAGTTCTGTGCAGATGTGTCGGATATTGAGGATGTAAAAGAGGGACATACCGTTATCCTTTTCGGCGAAAAACTTCCCGTGGAGGAGCTGGCAACCGCCACTCAGACCATTAACTATGAAATTGTATGCGGTCTTTCAAAAAGGGTTCCGCGAATTTATATTAAAGACGGAAAAGAACTTGATATATAAAACGGAAGGATGTTTTAAATGATTATATACGGAAAAAACGAGCTTTTTAGAACCTTTCTGCCCGAAAACGGTGAAAATCTTCATTCTCTGCTTTCTTTTGCAGAGAAATACGGACTTTCGGGCAACCTTGTAAAGGCAAAGATAGCATGGCTTATAATGCATGACGAAAACCCCTTTTCTCTCTCGGCAGAACGCAGCTGTTCTTCGGGCAGTGCCGAGTGGTATGCAAAAAAGGATATTGCCGAGTTGTGCCGTCTGTTTTTCATATCTCCGTCCGACGAGATTTTAGAAAACTACTCCCCTCTCAATACCCGCGTTTTGGGAGAAGAAAAGCGCATTGGCGGTATGATATCTGACTTTGTGAAAAAGCTTGACGCTACCGCTACCGAGGAAGAATTTTTCGACTGTGTTAAGGAATTTTACGCTACATACGGTGTGGGTGATTTCGGAATCAACAAGGCGTTTTGTATGCAAGACGACGGCAGTATTATCCCCGTTTCCCACATAAGGAGCACTACCTTTGCCGATATTTACGGCTATGAAAGTCAGAAGGCGCGTCTTACTTCCAACACCGTTTCCTTTGCAAATGGAGGAGACGCAAACAATGTTCTCCTTTACGGAGACAGCGGAACAGGTAAATCTACCGCTATAAAGGCAATACTTAATATGTTTTATGACAAGGGTGTGCGAATGATACAGGTGCAAAAGCATCAGTTTGTTCATCTGGGTGCCCTTACAGAGCAGCTGAAAAAACGCAACTACCGTTTTATAATCTATATGGACGACCTCTCCTTTGAGGATTTTGAGGTTGAATATAAATATCTTAAAGCCGCTATTGAGGGCGGTCTTGAAGAAAAGCCTGAAAATGTGCTTATATATGCAACCTCAAACCGCCGTCATCTTATTAAAGAGACCTTTACCGAGCGTGAGGGCGGTGACGATGTCCACAGAAATGAATCTATTCAGGAAAAGATTTCTCTTTCTGACCGCTTTGGTCTGTCGATATTCTATCCAAAGCCGATGCAGCAGGAATACTTTAACATTGTGGAGCATCTTGCAGAGCGTGAAGAAATAACCCTTGACCGCGATGTGCTTATTGCCGAGGCAAGAAAATGGGGTGTTGCCCACGGAGGATATTCGGGCAGAACGGCAACCCAGTTTATAAAACAACTTAAAGCAACCGACATATAAAATTAGGCTGCCTCAATGAGGCAGCCCATTTTTATTATTGTTCGTTGTCGCTATCATCTTCATCAGCTCCACCTGAAGTGGGTTCGGACGAATCATCTGTCTGATCGTTTCCTGTTTCAGAATCATCTGTTTCGTCGTCTGATTGCTCTCCGTCATCTTCATCTGAATCTGAATTTGAGCTGTTATCCTTGGAGCTATCATCCTTAGAGCTGTTACCCTCAGAACCCGACGAATCTGAAGTGGTATCATCGGAGGGGATATCGTCCGAAGCTGTATCGCCTGAGGTAGTATCGTCAGATGATGTGTCACTGCTATCTGAATTGTTTCCTGAGCCACTGCTTGAGGTGGGACCTGTATACCAGCCTTTTTTAACAACTCCGTTGGTTTCGATATAGGTGTCCTGAGAAATTCCGTCATAGATAAGAGCGTGAATTATATCAGCAGCAAAATCGAGATTATAATAAACGCTGGAGCCCACACGGCTGATTGAGGGCGGAGTAAGAGTGTAGGAGTGCTGAGGAATACGGGTCTGCTCAAAGGTTATCTCCTTAGTAAGCACACCTGCAAGTTTTATTATTTCGGAATATGAAAGGGAGGTCTCCATATAGGGAAGCAGAGCCTTTATAAGCTTTGGATACTCGCTTACACTGGTAGCTAAAGCCTTATTGAGAAGCTGTTCCATAACAAAGCGTTGACGGTCGGTTCTGCCGTAGTCGTTAGCCTCACCGTCGGCAGTAGCGGCAGCACGTATTCTCGCCCAAGAAACAGCCTGCATTCCGTTTAAGGTCTGAAGTCCTGCCTTTTTAACGGGGGTTGCCTTAACTCCCATATAGCCTGCGAGTTCATAAATAAGGTCGTTAAGACGTCTGTAACCGTCTATCTCATTTTTCTGAACATCAACCTCTATTCCTCCTACCGCATCAATTATTTCAGACATTCCGAAAAAGTTTACGGTAGCATATTCTTTAATATCAAGGTTAAAGTTGTGGTTTAAGGTCTTGATAGCCAGAGCAGCTCCACCCTGTGCGTAGGCAGAGTTTATTTTGTTGACCTTTTTGCCGGGTATTTCTACAAGAGAGTCGCGCATTACCGAAATGATATTTATCTTTCCCGTATCGGTGTTTATCGAAAGTATCATTATCGAGTCGGACAGACCCTCAAACTTTTGCTCCTCTTTAGTGCTTCTCGAGTCGATTCCGAAGAGAGCAATGTTGACAATTCCCTCGGAAATGGGGACAATTTTATCCAGCTCTTCGTCGTCAAGATCATTGTAATTGAGATCCTTTGTCAGGTCGGCAATTACGCCGAGAACTATACCTATAGCGATGGTGAGCACAAGAATAATCGAAGTCAGTGTAACCGCAATAACCCGTGTCTTTTTGGGAAGCGACATAAACCATACTTTAAATCTTTTAAAGAAACTTTTTATTTTATTTTCACCTTTATTTTTAGGGGTTCTCGTCTTTTTAGAGCGCGGTTTTAAGTGTTCGCCCTTGCTCTTATTTGAATTTATATCCATTTTCAGCATCCTTTTACAATATTCGTCAAATATTATACACTAACAAGCTGTTTTTTTAAAGGGGGATTTAATATATTTAACTAAAAGTTAAAAAATTGTAATTTATGCTTTAACCAGCATTTTATAAATATCTCCTTTTTTAAGCCCCGTATCTGCCGACGCCTCTTTGGCTGCCGCCGATGCCGAAAATCCCTCTTTAAGATATTTTTCGGCAATTTTTACCGCATCTTCTAAAGTATATTCGGTATCATCCTGCTCGGAATTATAGCCCTCAACAATAAGAACAAACTCTCCTCTGGGCTTGTTTTCGTCACTGTACATTTCTGCCGCTTTGCTGAGAGTGGTATGTATCACCTCTTCGTGAAGCTTTGTAAGCTCCCGAACCAAAGCAAGTTTACGGTCTCCGAAAGCCTCCAGCATATCCCTAAGAGTGGAGGTCAGCTTGTGAGGGGCTTCGTAGAATATCATCGTGCGAGGCTCTTTTTTTACCTCAGCTAAATGGGCTCTGCGGCTGGGCTTGTTTACCGACAAAAAGCCCTCAAAACAAAACCGTCCGCTTTTCATACCCGAAATTGCAAGTGCAGTTATCAGAGCACTGGGACCTGGGACCGATTCTACCGATATGCCGTTTTCGTAACACATACGCACAAGGTCCTCACCCGGATCGGATATAGCGGGCATACCTGCATCAGACACAAGGGCGCAGTTTTTCCCTGAGAGAAGCCTTGCTATAATATCTCCGCCACGTTGCATTTTGTTGTGCTCGTAGTAGGCAAGCATAGGCTTATTTATGCCGAAATGATTAAGCAGTTTTACCGTAACACGGGTGTCCTCTGCGGCAATGAAATCTACATTTTGCAAGGTCTCTATAGCGCGGGGTGAAAAATCCGAAAGATTTCCTATAGGTGTGCCTACAACATAAAGTTTTCCGCTCATTATAAGTATGCCTCCTTGTACGGACCGTAAATTTCGAGCATTTCGTCGGACAAGGCTCCCTTTTCGTCATAAACAAAAAGTGGAGGCATTATCCTCATACCGCTTTTTGCATCTCTTCTGCCCTCAATAAGCACCAGCCACGGCTCTTCTCCCGCCTTTTTGCAGACGATACGAAGGCGTTTCGGCTCTACCTTATGTTTGCGCATAAGGTCTATTATATCCGAAAGTCTTTCGGGGCGCTGACAAAGGCAAAATCTTCCCGAAGACCTTAGTAAATGGGATGCAGTTTCTATAACATCCTCTAATGTGCACATAGTTTCGTGACGGGCAACCTTGTCTCTTGTGCCCTCACTGAGTATTCCTGCACCGTTTGCCTTATAGGGCGGATTACAGGTGACGAGCTCATATACGCCGAAGGGAAGCTTTCCCTTAAGCTCTAAAAGGTCGGAGTGAAGTACAGTAAATCTGTCTTTAGCAAACTCATTTGCGGTAGCCTTTGCAAGTTCTACCGCTTCGTCGCTTATCTCAACACCCACAGAGTTTTCGGCAGTATTGTCGCGAAGAAGCAGCATAGATATTATTCCACAACCCGACCCTAAATCGCAGTGGGTCTTTACCTTTTTAACCGATGCAAAATCTGCCAGAAGCACCGCATCTGTGCCAAAGGTATGATTTTTTGAAACATTTATAAAAACACCTTTTCCGAGAGGCTCTTTTTTCACGGTGCTCACTCCTTAAATCTTCTTAACTGTATTATGATACCACCTTTTATCTTTATTGTCAAAATAAAAAGGATTTATTGTGTTTTTATCACGGCGCGTCGAGGACGTCGCGCCCTACCGTTGCACTAAAAAAAGACCCTTAAGGGTCTTTTTTAGCTTCTGCTCCATTTAACGCCTTGGGGGGTATCTTCGAGAGTGATGCCCATTTCCTTCAATTTATCGCGGATGGCATCTGCGGTTTTAAAGTCCTTTGCCTTTCGGGCGGCGGTGCGCTGCTCGATAAGAGCCTCTACCTCGGCATCAAGGTCATCGGTTTTGCGGTTGTATACAAGACCTAAAACATAGGTAAGCTGGTCGAAGAGGGCTATAGCCGCTTCAATCTCTGCCTTTGAGGGGCCTGATGCAACCATAGTATTTATCTCGCGGACCATAGAGAAGAGCACTCCCATTGCATCGGCGGTATTGAAATCGTCATCCATAGCGTCGATGAATTCCTGCTTATATTTCTCTAAAAACTCGGGTGTTTCTCCACCCTCTGCCGCATTTTTAAGGGCAAAATCAAGATTATCGCGGCAGGTATAAAGACGCTCGAGCGCATTTTTCCCCTGCTCTAAAATATCGGTAGAATAGTTTATGGGGCTTCTGTAATGGGAGGATATCATCAGATATCTTATCGGCTCATATCCGTAGACATTTGCCACCTCACGGACGGTGAAGAAGTTATTCAGTGACTTGGACATCTTACGGTTGTCAACATTTATATAGCCGTTATGCATCCAGTAGCGGGCAAAGTCGCAACCGTTTGCGCACTCACTCTGGGCAATTTCGTTTTCGTGGTGGGGGAAAATAAGGTCCTGACCGCCACAATGAATATCAATAGTCTTACCGAGGAAGCGTCCTGCCATTGCAGAGCATTCGATATGCCAACCCGGTCTGCCCTGTCCCCAAGGAGAATCCCAATAGGGCTCACCAGGTTTTGCCGATTTCCAAAGGCAGAAATCCATTGGGTCTTCCTTAATTTCGGTAACATCTATACGCGCGCCTGCCTCTAAATCGTCAAGAGGTTGATGGGAAAGCTTTCCGTATTCCTTAAATTTCTTTGCGCGGAAATAAACATCTCCCTTAGACTCGTAGGCATAGCCCTTTTCGATAAGAGAAGTGATAATATCCTGAATAGCGTCGATATTCTCGGTGGCCTTAGGATGAACGGTGGCTTCTCTTACATTAAGCCCTTTAGCGTCGGTCCAGAATTCTTCAATATATCTTTCGGCAACCTGCTTTACTGTAATTCCCTCTTCGTTTGCCTTTTTAATAAGCTTATCGTCAATATCGGTAAAGTTCTGTACGAAATTTACCTTATAGCCTCTCCACTCGAGGTAGCGGCGGAGAACGTCGAAAACGCAGAGAGGACGGGCATTACCGATATGGATATAGTTATATACGGTAGGTCCGCAGGCATATATGCGAAGGGTATTTTCCTCTAAGGGGATAAGTTCGTCCTTACTGCGTGTTAAAGTATTGAAAATTTTCATAGCTTATTTACCTTCCTTAAGTTGTTCTAATTGTTTTTTCAGACCGAATATTTCGCCCTCAAGACGGCATATTTCCTGCTGAACGGGGTCGGGAATATGTATCTGATCAAGAGGCTTTACCTTTTCGCCGTTAAGCCGTACAACACGGGCAGGAACGCCCACTACCGTTGCACCCTCGGGCACCTCTTCAAGCACGACGGCACCAGAAGCTATACGCGCATTATCCCCTACCTTAAAGGGACCGAGCACCTTTGCGCCCGAAGATATCATAACATTATTTCCTATGGTGGGATGGCGCTTTCCTACATCCTTACCTGTGCCTCCAAGGGTCACACCCTGATAGATAAGAACATCGTCGCCTATCTCGGTAGTCTCGCCTATAACGACACCTGTACCGTGGTCGATAACCAGTCGTCTGCCGATGGTGGCACCCGGATGTATCTCAATGCCTGTTTTTCTTGCCGCCCTCTGGCTTACATATCGGGCAAGGAAAAACCAGCCTTTTTTATAATAGTAATGGGCGCGTCGGTACATTCTGAGTGCCTTTACGCCTGGGTATAGAAAATATATTTCCCAGAAATTTCGTGCTGCGGGGTCGCGATCCATAACAGCCTTTACATCTTCGCGAATTCTTTCAAACAGCATATTTGCTCCTTTCAAAACAGGATTTTTCTACTGTTATTTTGTATGATTTATAAATTCTTTATTATCTAAAAGATAGATAATGCCCGAAATGACGCATATTGCGGCAGATATCCAGAGCAGTATGGTAGTAAGTGCCGAGAGCACGGTATAAAATATACCAACAATGCCGTTTGACACACCGAACATAACAAGAATTTCTATAAACTGACGGGCTGCAAGACCGAAAATTATGGCAATCATCTGAAATACCGTCTTAAGCTTGCCCCAGATATTTGCGGCAATGACCTTTCCGCCTGATGATACGGCAATAAGGCGGATGGATGAGACCATAAACTCCCTGAAAAGGACAATAAAGAGTATCCACACCATACCTTCGCCGATATTAAGGGCAAGAAAGCCTATAAATGCGGCAGTAGTAAGCATTTTGTCGGCAAGGGGATCTAAAAATTTGCCGAAATCGGTTACTATTCCCCTTTGACGGGCAATTTTTCCGTCAAGCATATCGGTAAGTGATGCCACAATAAAAATTACCATAGCTATAAAATAATGGAAAGGAAAATCCCACACCAGTGTCAGCATAAAAACAGGTGTAAGGATTATGCGCAGCAGGGTTAGTTTATTCGGTAGGTTCATCTATCTTCTCTCCTAACAGGTCGTATTCAAGACAGTCGTTAACTCTTACATATACATAGTCTCCGATAACAAGAGGCTCATCCGATGTGAAAAAGACCTTTCCGTCTATTTCGGGAGCATCGGCAGGGCTTCTGCCGAAATAACACTTGATATAATCGTCCCAGCCCTCTATAAGCACCTCTATAACAGAGTCTATCTTCTCTTCGTTTTTCTCGGCGGCAATGGTCATCTGATCTGCCATTATAAGCTCCATTCGGTCCGCCTTTGTCTGCTCGTCTATCTGACCGTCAAAGGTGGCTGATATAGTATCCTCTTCGGCAGAGTAGGGAAAGCAACCGAGCCTGTCAAAACGGGTTTCTTTTACGAATTCGTGAAGGGAGCAGAACTGCTCGTCGGTCTCCCCTGGGAAGCCCGTTATAAAGGTTGTGCGAAGGGTGATGTCGGGGATTTTAGCACGAATTTTATTAACAAGTGCGGTAAGGCTATCCCTATCGCCTCTTCTGTTCATCCTTTTAAGAATCTCACCGTCGGCATGCTGAAGGGGCATATCAAGATAATGCACCAGCTTTTTATTTTCTGCGATGGTGTCGAGCAGCTCGTCGGTGATTCTTTCGGGATAGGTATAAAGGGTACGAATCCAGTGAAGCTTTTCAATACCGCACAGCTCACGCAGAAGCTCAGGCAGTTTGCTTTCTCCGTAGAGGTCTTCTCCGTAGGCGGTGGTGTCCTGACCCACAACAATAAGCTCGGTAACACCCTCGTCGGCAAGTTTTTCTGCCTCTTTTACAATATCCTCTATCCTACGGCTTCTAAGCCTTCCCCTTATCCTTGGAATTGCGCAATAGGTACAGCAGTTATCACATCCGTCGGAAATTTTTATATATGCAGAGAAGGGATAACCGCCGAGAAGACGGTCGGCATTTAAGTTGAGGTCTTCCTTGGGTCCGTAGGAGTTTTCACACCTGCCCTCAATAGCGGATTTGGTAAGCTCTGCAATATTTTTGTTAGAGCCTATACCGACAACAAGGTCTACCTCGGGTATTTCTTCGGTGATATCGTCCTTATACCTTTCGGCAAGACAGCCTGTGACTATAAGTGCCTTGAGGTTTCCCTCTTTTTTATATGCGGCACATTCAAGAATATTCTCGATAGCCTCTTTTTTTGCATCTTCAATAAAGCCGCAGGTATTGATTATTATCGCATCTGCCTCGGCTTCAACCACCGAAAGCTCAAATCCGCCTGATAGCAGCGCTCCCAACATCATTTCGGCATCCACCTGATTTTTAGGGCATCCTAAGGACACCACACTTACCTTATACGCCATTAGTTATCCTCTTCACATTCTATTTCTTCGTTATATGCCTTAAAGGCATCCTTAATATCATAATAAGAAAAGCCTTTTCGGACAAGAGTCGCAAACACCTTTTGGATATTCTCCTCGCAGTCAAGCTTTGAAGAATATTTTGTTTTTAGGAGCCCTAGTATCTTTTCGGATTCCTCTCCCTCTATCTCTTCTACCGTATTTTTCGCCAGTTCTGACGAAATTCCCTTATTTATGAGTTTATAGTACAGCTCTTTTTTAGAAACGCCCGAACTGCTTAAAATCTGGCAAAGATGCGCCGCATATCTTTGGTCATCTATGAGACTAAGTTCTTCCATACGCTCTACCGCGGCGGCAGCTGCCTCTTTTGAAAAACCGCCGTTTATAAGCTTTTCAGTTAAGGCGTGGCGGCTATGGTCACCTCTTGAAAGATACCAAAGGGCGCGGGATTTTGCCCTTTTAAGGTCAGACTCATAAAGCAGAGCGTCCGGGTCGGCTATAAAGCCGCCCGGTTTAAGAGCTTTTTCTGCTACGATGTCGCTGTCAAGCAGAAGCTCGGTCCCGTCCTCAAGTTTCAGGGCGGTTATGTGCTTTCTGCGGACACTGATTGCGATTATTTTCATTAGTCGTCAACCGCGATATCGATATTTACCTTTTTACGGCGGGGTGTTGCTGAGGTTGTCTCAGCCGATGCTACAGGGGCTGCAGCCTCTTCTGCCGAGCCGTCATCGGTAGAATTCATAGCGGCAACTATCTTTGCCTCTACCTCGTTTGCAAGTTCACTATTCTCTTCAAAGAGAGCCTTTGTATTATCGCGGCCCTGAGCAAGACGGGTATCGCCATAGTAGAACCACGCGCCCGAACGCTTAAGTATATCGAACTTGAGACCTAAATCCACAATTTCGCCGATATGGGAAATGCCCTTGCCGTACATAATGTCGAACTCTGCCTCGCGGAAGGGGGGTGCTACCTTATTTTTAACCACCTTTGCACGGGTACGGGAGCCTATCATCTCTCCGCCTACCTTGATGGTCTCGGTCTTTCTTACGTCTATACGAACAGAGGCATAGAACTTAAGTGCGCGACCGCCTGTAGTTGTTTCACTGCTTCCGTAAATAACACCAATCTTATCGCGGAGCTGGTTGATGAAGATTGCGATACAGTTGGATTTGGATATAGCACCTGCAAGTTTACGCAGAGACTGTGACATAAGACGTGCGTGGAGACCTACATGGCTGTCCCCCATTTCGCCCTCTATCTCTGCCTTAGGAACGAGAGCGGCAACCGAGTCGATAACCACTACATCGATTGCACCCGAACGCACAAGGGCTTCGGTTATCTCCAGTGCCTGTTCACCTGTGTCGGGCTGAGACACAAGGAGAGAATCTATATCTACACCGAGTGCCTTTGAATATACGGGGTCGAGAGCGTGTTCAACGTCGATGAATGCGGCGGTACCGCCTGCCTTTTGCGCCTGAGCTACAACGTGGAGGGCGAGGGTTGTTTTACCCGAAGATTCGGGTCCGTAAATCTCGACGATACGTCCCTTGGGCATACCGCCTATTCCGAGAGCGTGGTCGAGGGAAATGGAGCCAGTTTTAATATGCTCTACCTGCATACCGATATTTTCTCCGAGACGCATTACCGCACCCTGACCAAACTGCTTTTCAATCTGAGAGAGGGCGGTCGCTAAGGCTTTATTCTTATCTTCTGACATAGTTTTTACCACCTTTTATATTATTTGAGTTAATTATATATTACCTGCTGTCCCAAAAACAACCCTTTGGATGCCGATGAGATCATTTTTTGTGCCAATTTCTGAAAAACCTTCATTTTTAAGTATTTCTTCCACCAAGGGGGCTTCCTTGATGCCTACCTCAAAGGCAAGATGTCCACCTGCCTTTAGTGATTTTTTCCACAGCTTTGTTATCTTCCTGTAAAAATAAAGTCCATCGGCTCCGCCGAAAAGTGCCGTATGAGGCTCATTTAAAACCTCGGCGGATAGGATTTCTTTATCACCTTCGGGAATATAGGGAGGATTGCACAGAATAAGGTCAAAGCTGCCAAAGGGCGGGTCTAAAACATCTGCCTGCCTTGGTGTGACATTTTTTGCGCCGTTATACTCTATATTCTTTAAAAGCCAACCGTATGCTTCATCATATTTTTCCACTGCGGTGACCGTCGCGTCGGGTCGGTCGAGAGCTATGCTGATAGCTATACATCCGCTTCCCGAACAGAGGTCGCAAGCCTGTGGGTTTTGAATGTTTTCTATAAGCTCTAAACCCGTTTCAACCAGAAGCTCGGTATCCTGACGGGGTATCAGTACCCCCTCGCCCACAAGAAATTCGCTTTTGTAAAACCACCATTTACCTAGAATATACTGAAGGGGTACACCCTGTCTGCGTTTTGTGATGATTTCCTTTATATCTTCGGAGTTTATCTCTTTCACGCTAAAACCAAGGCGGTTAGGCTCGGTATCGGCGAGGTGGGAAAGGATTATTTTCGCTTCGGTTAAAGCCTCGTCCGAAAAGGGCTTTAGTTCCTCCTGTGCAAAGCGGAGTGCCTCTTGTACCGTCATTACCACTTGTCCTCTTCCGCGTTTTCGGGGATGACCTCATTCATAGCGGCAATGGCTATTTCTATCATAGAATCGTCAGGCTCTTTTACGGTGATGCGCTGTATCCAAAGTCCTGGGGCGGCAATTATCCTTGTAGCTATGTTATCGTATCTGCCGCAAATCTTTATAAGCTCATATCCCAGACCGCAGATAACGGGGACGAGCAGAAGCTTAATAATTGTGCGAAGCCACAGCACACCTTTAAGCCAAGGCACTATTGCGTCGAGAATAAAGGTAACAAAAATGCTGACTATAAGCATAAGTATCATAAACGAGGTGCCGCAACGGGGATGGAAACGACCCTGCTCTCTGACATTTTCTACAGTGAGGGGTTTTCCTGCCTCATAACAAAAGATGGTTTTATGCTCTGCTCCATGATACTCGAAAACTCGCTTTATATCCTTCATATAGGAGACGCCTATCATATAGCAGAGGAATATTATAATTTTAAGAATTCCCTCAAAAAGGGACTGCAGAGGGCTGAGCACCCCTCCTGCAAGATAGTTTACACCCTTAAAGACAAGGGAGGGAAGATAAATGAAAAGACCTACGCAGAGTATTACCGCCAGAACGGTTGCAACTATCATAATCACCGTCATAAGGGCACTGTTCTGCTTTTCTGCCTTTTTCTTCTTTTCTTCTATCTCTTCGGGAGTAAGACCTGCGTTTTCTTCCTCTTCAAGCTCGTCAAGATAGCCTGAAATTTCTGCAGAGTCCATCATCGCCTTATAGCCTACTACCATAGACTCTACAAAACCCGCAACTCCGCGGATAATGGGCCATTTGAGAATAGGATATTTATCCTTAAGGCTTTTGACCTCGCGCTCACTTATATCTATACTGCCGTCCTTTTTGCGCACCGCCATTACGGTGCGTTTCGGACCGCGCATCATTATTCCTTCAATCAGTGCTTGACCGCCGATACTGGTTTTTTTACAGCTCATCTGTTTCTCCTTTAGGTTGCTCCTTGGTATCTTCTTCTAAAACGGGAAGCACTATGGTGACCGTAGTGCCTACACCCTCGGTACTGTCTACAAGCAGAAGTCCGTTATGCTGCTTTACAATTTCGTCTGCTACCGCAAGACCGATACCCGAACCTCTTACCTGCTTATTTGCCTTGTAGAATTTTTCTTTAACACGGTCGATATCCTGTGCGGCAATTCCTACGCCCGTATCGCTTATGGAAATGTGAACACAGCCGTCCTCGGTATGCTGTTCGATAAGTATCTGTCCGCCCGATTGGTTATATTTAAGGGCGTTATCGATAATATTTATAAACACCTGCTTTATACGGTTGGTATCACCGTAGCAGAGAATCTGCTCCTTAGGCGGGATGTAAATAAGCTCTACACTCTGTTTTTTCGCAAGTTCCTTATACATATCTGCCGATTCGGTAAGAACGGTAGCAAGGTCAAACTCCACAGAGTTTATAGGAAGTCTGCCCGACTGCATACGGGAAAAATCAAGCAGTTCCTCCACAAGACTGTGAAGTCTTTCACTTTCTTTAAGCACTACATCAAGCCCTTTGCCTACCGTTTCTTCATCAAATCCGATAGACAGCTTTGCTGTTTCCGCCCAGCCCCTTATTGCGGTAAGGGGTGTGCGAAGCTCGTGAGAGACCGAAGAAATAAAATCGTTTTTAAGGTTTTCTGCCTGTTGGAGCTCACTTGCCATATAGTTTATTGAGTCGCAAAGCTCCCCTATTTCGTTGTTGGACTGTATCTCTATTCGGGAATTAAAGTCGCCCATTGCGATTTTTCGCGCAACGTTACTTACGTTTCTTATGGGGCGGACTATGGAATTGATGAAAAACATACCCGAAATAACAATTACCGTAAGGAGCGCAATGCCTATAATAACCGCTATAAGGGAGACCCAGAAAATATGGGACTGTGCCTTTTCGAGAGATACTACCCAACGGATAGCACCGTAGACCTCGCGGTCATCGTTAAGGAAAAGCTCTGTTCGGCAGAAGACCTTTTCCCCTACCGAGCTTTTGCCCGTCCAGATGCCGAAGCTGTTTGAAAAAACAGCCCTTTCAAAGTCGGGGGCGGAAGAGAGTGCCTGAGCGAAACCGCTGGTGGAAATTCTGACATTTCCCGCGGTATCAAGCAGCTGCACCTCGATTTTATCCTTATATTCAAACTGCTCTAAGTGCTCACGAGCAGTGTTTTCGAGATTTTCGGGCAGACAGTTTTCAAGCGGAATAGAAATAGTTCTGGCATATTCCTCCGCTCTGGTCTGCACCTCGTTTATATAGTAGGAACGTATAAAAACGCAGAAGATGATTTCGAGAGCAAAGATAATTAAAAACATTACAAGAAACACATTTATAACCCATCGCCAAGCAACGCTTTTAAACTTGATTTCAAGTTCCATACTCTCACCTCACCTTCCGTTTTTTATGTTTTTAGTTACCGCTGTTCCATTTGTAGCCCATTCCCCACACGGTCACTAAATATTTGGGAGAGGAGGGCTGGTCCTCTATCTTCATACGAAGTCTTCTGATGTTTACGTCGACTATCTTTTCCTCACCAAAATAGCTTGTGCCCCATACCCTATTTAAAATATCGGTACGGTCGAGGGCGGTGTCGGGATTAAGGAAAAAGTATTCGATTATCTGAAATTCTACCTGAGTAAGCTCGATGTTTTTACCGTTTTTCTGAAGAGAGTGACGGCGGGTGTTAAGTACAAAATCGCCAATTTTGATTTCGTCCGATACGGTCTTCTCAGAGGCAGTGTTCATACCTACACGGCGGTAGAGAGAGTCCACTCTCGCAAGAAGCTCTGTCGGACTGAAAGGCTTGGTTATATAATCGTCTGCACCCATCATAAGTCCGCTTATTTTATCCATTTCCTGAGTGCGGGCGGTAAGCATTATAATGCCCAGCTTCTGACTTCTTTTTCTAAGTTCTGTACAAAGGGTAAAGCCGTCCATTCCCGGCATTGAAATATCAAGCAGGGCTATATCAAAATCGGGCTCCGCATCGTATATCTGAATAGCCTCTTCGCCACTTCCCGCCTCTACGGTGGTATATCCCACACGTTTTAAATTTATGGCTTCAAAGCTGCGTATAGCCTCTTCGTCTTCTACTATAAGTATTTTTTTCATAGCTTCCTCCTATTTTATTTGGCTGAATATATTCTTAATATCTTCCTCTGTTATGCCAAGCAGGTTGTCGGGGTTGACCTTTGCAAGATAAACAAGGGTTGCCGTACTGCCGAGCTTAAAATATTCTTCCTCGGAATAGGTTCCGTTTTCTATGTCGGTATTGGTTGCTGCGACTATCCTGAACAGCTCTTCTCCCGAGAGCTCCGTCTCCTTGTCATAGCTGTAGAAAAAGCGCATACGGGCTTCTGTTCTGCGAATAAGCAGGAGCTTTTCCTTCCACTCTTCAGGCACCGTTATGCTGTATCCGTCGGAATAGTTCATAAGCGTGGAGGCTGTGAGAAGGAATTTTTCGCCGTCAAACTCACTCCAGTTTGTGAAATATACCTTTTCTGTCTCGTTTAAGTCCTTGGTGGAAACGAGTATTTCAGACAAGGGAATATCTATAATACCGTCGTTATCATAATCGCGGGATGCGACAGCACCTGTTCGGTAGGTTAGTGAGGTTTCGGGCAGGGTTGGGTCAAAAATGCCTTTGAGACTACCCTCGTCAAACCATATTATCTCGGTTATCATTCCCGTACCCTTAACGGCATCGATATAAATTGCGGGTGTTCCATCTGCAAGAGTGGCGGCAATAACTGAAGAATAAGAGCTTACTCCTCCATCGAGCGGGGTGCTGCCCACCTCTGTGATGCCTGAGCTTGACATGGAGAACACCTTTGCGGAGGCGCTTTTTTCGGAAGAGTTAAGATAAATTACCGCCATATCGTCTATGCCGTCTAGATTAAGGTCGGTACAGATAAAGTTTGTATACGGCTCTATAGCACGCTGGAGAAGAGCTTTGCCGTCGTAGGTATATACACCCACCTGTTTTTCTACCGTACCGAAGATCGTCCAGCCTACAATAACCTCTAAGGTGTTATCTCCGTCAAGGTCGGAAAAGGAAACGCTTTCTACACCGTTGCCCACAAGGCTTAAATCGCCAATACTGCTCCAGTTTTCTCCGTCGTAGGCGATAAGGTTTATGTGCACCGAAACCGCACCGTCGGCAGTAGCCGAATAAAGGGCAATAGCCTCTCTGCGGGCATCTCCGTTAAGGTCTTTTAAAATAAATGCCGAACGGTAGTCTCCCGTGGTGGGGTATTTAAGGGTTATCTCGGTACCCACTGCATCTTCCAGTGCCTGCTGTACGGGTGACATATCACCCTCAAGTTTTGGCGCTGTTACGAGGTCGTCGAGACTCGACTCTAACGGACTGCAGCCCGCAAAAGAGCATATAAATATCACCGTCAGAATAAGACAGATAAGCTTTGTAAGCTTCACAGGCCACACCTCCTCAGTTTGCCTAATTATACATAATAGATTATAACATAAATAACTATAAAAATAAAGACTTTTTGTAAACAAATATATTTATAGCGGTGAGAGTAATAGAAATTGTTTAATCGTTTGTAGGGCAAGGGTTTCCCTTCTCCTAAAAATAAACAAGAATGACCCGTTAGAGGCGCACTTCCTTACGGAGTGCGCCTCTAACGGGTCATTTTTATTAGTCGATTATAATACTTTCTCCTGTCATTTCTTCAGGCTGGGTAAGACCTAAGAGCTTGATGATTGTGGGAGAAATGTCGCAGAGCTTTCCGCCCTCGCGGAGCTTACAATCCTTGCCTATAACGGCAAAGGGTACGGGATTTGTGGTATGTGCAGTAAAGGGAGAACCGTCGGTATCTATCATACAGTCGGCATTACCGTGGTCGGCAGTAAGGAGCATTACACCGCCCATTTCGGTTGTGGCGTCGGCAACCCTGCCTACGCACTCATCAACCGTCTCAACAGCGGTAACAGCCGCCTCAAAGATACCTGTGTGTCCTACCATATCGCAGTTTGCAAAATTAAGGATAACAACATCGTACTTGCCGCTCTTTATAGCATCAACCACTTTATCACAAACGGGAACAGCACTCATTTCGGGCTGCATATCATAGGTTGCAACCTTAGGTGATTTTACAAGAATTCTGTCCTCACCCTTATATTCAACCTCAACGCCTCCGTTGAAGAAAAAGGTTACATGGGCATATTTCTCTGTTTCAGCAATGCGAAGCTGAGTGAGACCCTTCTCCGAAAGGAATTCACCAAGGGTATTCTTAAGAGACTGGGGCTTGTACGCAACCTCAACATTCGGCATAGAAGCGTCGTACTGGGTCATACAAACATAGAAGAGGTTAAGTCTGCCGCCCTTACGCTCAAATCCGTCGAAGGCATCGTCCACAAAGGTACGGGTAATCTCTCTTGCTCTGTCGGGACGGAAGTTAAAGAAGATTACGCTGTCGCCCGAGGCAATTCTCTTAGTGCCAGAAATAACGGTGGGAAGAACAAACTCGTCGGTGAGGTTTTTGCCGTCGCCGTCAACGGTTTCATAGGATGCGCGAACAGCCGCCTCGGCATCGTCTGCCTGAATTCCTGCGCCGTAAACAAGTGCTGCATAAGCCTTTTCTACACGATCCCAACGGTTGTCGCGGTCCATTCCGTAAAATCTTCCCATAACAGTTGCGATTTTACCTGCTTTAAGCTCGCTGAATTTTGCATTTGCAGCAGCAATAAAGTCTGCAGCAGAAGCAGGAGGAACGTCACGTCCGTCAAGAAGTGCGTGAACGTATATCTCACCGACACCTGCATCTCTTGCCATCTCAACCAGTGCATAAAGATGCTCAATATGGCTGTGAACTCCGCCGTCGGAGAGAAGACCCATAAGGTGAAGTGCAGAGCCATTTTTCTTAACATTATCAATAGCGGCAACGAAAGCCTCGTTCTGCTTTATATCGCCATCCTTTGCAGATTTGGTGATGCGGGTAAGCTCCTGATAAACAACTCTACCTGCACCGATATTGGTATGACCTACCTCGGAGTTGCCCATCTGTCCGTCGGGAAGACCTACATCCATTCCAGAAGCACCGATAGCGGTGGTGGGGCACTCGGCAAAAATTTTATCAAGGTGGGGAGTTTTTGCGGCATAAATGGCATTGACCTCGTTATTGTCGTTAAAGCCAAAGCCGTCCATAATGGTTAAAACTAAAGGTTTTTTCATAATTTTCTCCGTTATTCTTATTTCACAAATTCGGCACACCTTTCAGTGTGCCGATGGTGGTTTATTATTTGCTTGCAGCCTTTACGATGATGCTGAAGTCTTCTGCCTTAAGGGAAGCACCGCCGATAAGTCCGCCGTCAACATTGACCTTAGAAACGAGCTCGTCAGCATTTTTAGCGTTCATAGAGCCGCCGTACTGAACGGTAACGGTTTCGGCAATATCCTTTCCGTAAACCTCTGCGATAGCCTCACGTACAAAGCCGTTGCCCTCGTCTGCCTGCTCAGCAGTAGCAGTTACACCTGTACCGATAGCCCACACAGGCTCGTAAGCGATGATAATGTTTTTAAGCTGGTCTGCAGTAACGTTGGTAAGAGCCATCTTGGTCTGGAATTTGAGAAGAGTTTCGGTATAGCCGAGCTCTCTCTGCTCAAGGGTTTCGCCCACGCAAACGATAGCGGTAAGACCTGCGTTTACTGCAGCAAGTGTGCGAAGGTTGACAGTCTGGTCGGTCTCGCCGAAATACTGTCTTCTCTCGGAATGTCCAATAACAACATACTCTACGCCGCAAGCGGTAAGCATCTCGGCAGAAACCTCGCCTGTATATGCGCCGGAAGCCTTGAAGTGAACGTTTTCTGCACCGATTTTTATGTTAGAGCCCTTTGCAGCCTCTACTGCAGCGGCAATATCAACATAGGGTACGCAGAGAACTACATCGCAATCTGCACCTGCAACGAGGGGCTTCATTTCGCTGATAAGAGCAGTGGTCTCAGCAGGGGTTTTATTCATTTTCCAGTTACCTGCGATAACTGCTTTACGGGTTGCTTTGTTCATTTTGGTTTTCTCCTTTATTACAGCACGATAGCCTCCCTCGGTTGAGGGAGGCGTTATTTATTAAATTATTTATCGTTCATTGCGGCGATACCGGGGAGCTCTTTACCCTCGAGGAACTCAAGAGAAGCGCCGCCGCCGGTAGAGATGTGGCTCATCTTATCGCCGAAGCCGAGGTTATTAACTGCTGCTGCAGAGTCGCCACCGCCGATGATGGTGATAGCATCGGTCTCAGCAAGAGCCTTAGCAACAGAGATGGTACCGTTTGCAAATACAGGGTTCTCAGAAACGCCCATAGGTCCGTTCCAAACAACGGTCTTAGCGTTCTTAACCTCCTCAGCGAAGAGCTTTGCAGACTCTAAACCGATGTCGAGACCCATCATATCGTCGGGAATCTCGCCAACCTTGACGCAGGTTGCCTCTACGGGTGCGTCGATAGGATCGGGGAAGGACTTGGTGATCATAGTATCAACGGGGAGGAGGATCTTAACACCCTTTTCCTCAGCCTTTTTAAGCATATCCTTGCAGTAGTCAACCTTTTCGAGGTCTACAAGAGAGGTTCCTACAGAATTGCCCTGAGCAACTGCGAAGGTGTAGGACATACCGCCACCGATGATGAGGGTATCAGCCTTATTTAAAAGATTTTCGATAACAGAAAGCTTGTCAGCAACCTTTGCACCGCCGAGGATGCAAACGAAGGGACGCTCGGGAGTTTCGACAGCGTTGCCGAGGTACTTAAGCTCCTTCTGAATGAGGTAGCCTACTACAGACTCTTCAACATAGTCAACAACACCAACGGTAGAGCAGTGTGCACGGTGAGCAGCACCGAATGCATCGTTTACGAAAACATCTGCAAGAGAACCGAGCTCTTTAGAGAGAGCCTCGCCGTTTTTGGTCTCTTCTGCGCGGTAACGGGTGTTCTGGAGGAGAACAACGTCTCCGTCCTTCATTGCAGCAACTGCAGCCTTTGCATTTTCGCCTACAACGTTATCGTCAGCGGCAAAAACAACCTCTTTGCCTAAATGCTCAGAAAGTCTGATAGCTACGGGAGCAAGAGAAAGCTCGGGCTTGGGCTCTCCCTTAGGTTTTCCGAGGTGAGAGCAGAGAATAACCTTACCGCCGTCAGCGATAAGCTTTTTGATTGTGGGAAGAGCAGCAACAATTCTGTTTTCGTCGGTGATAACGCCGCCTTTAAGGGGAACATTAAAGTCGCAACGAACGAGAACGCGTTTGCCTTTTACGTTAATGTCGTCTACTGTTTTTTTGTTAAGAGCTGTCATTTTAAATTGTCCTTTCCAAAATGATTGTTAAAAATTAAACACATTATTTATATTGTACACAATTTTGGTAGTTTTTGCAACATATATTTATTTAGAAAAATTGATTTTTTACCACGTATAATTGTGCAACTGTCCAAAGTTTTGAAGCTTTGGATAATTCCACTGACGAAGCACCTCATATACCCCTATTGCCACAGAGTTTGAAAGATTAAGACTACGGGCATCGGATATCATTGGTATTCTGACGCATTTATCGCGATTTTCAAGGAGCAGTTCCTCGGGCAGACCCTTGGTTTCCTTGCCGAAAAAGAGGTATGCGTTATCGGGATATGAGACCTCGGTATGGGTATGGAGTGCCTTGGTGGTGAAAAAGAAAAATTCTCCCTGATTTTTAGCAAAAAAGTCTTCTAAATTGTCGTAAAAGGTAATATCCAGCAGATGCCAATAGTCAAGCCCTGCCCTTTTAAGCTTTTTGTCGTCGATAGCAAAGCCCATAGGTCCTACAAGGTGAAGCCTTGCCCCCGTAGCGGCACAGGTACGGGCAACATTGCCTGTATTCTGAGGTATTTCGGGCTCGACCATTACAATATTAAGTGTTGCCATAGTTTTCCTCTATTTCTTACCCTTTTCCAAAACGCGCTGAGCGTCAAGCTCCTCTAAATGCTGCTGCCACTCTATATCGCTGATGCCCGCATGGGTCTCGCTGTACTCTGTATACATAGCCGACATAGCGTTTTTATAATCGTTTTTAAAATAGACATAGCTTTTTATTCCAATAATGCAGACAACAAGTGTAAACAGCATTATAAGTCCTGCAGGGGCGTAGTGAAACCAGAAATACTTATTATTTAGAAATCCACCCTCAAGAAAGGCAAGGGAGACAAACTCGTTACGGTTTAAGGCAATTATCTGAGCAAGGGGTGCGCCTATATTTAAAACAAGGGCGGCAATATGCCATTTCAGTTTTATAAAAACCAGTGCAGCAACGGTGAGAACAAAAACTATGACAGATGTGACAAAAAGCGGAGTGTCCACATTCTCCCCTGCTTTTTCAAAGAAAAGCAGTGCCATAGTATTGGCAAAAAGATATGAGGCCTGAAAAAAGGTAAACCATGCAAAGGCTATATAATACAGCACCTTAGCCGTGGAATAGAAACCGCTTTTCGTATCTATTCGGTTAATCCCTTTTTTATAGTTTATTTCTTCTGCTTTATCTATTACCGATTTATAATATTTCATAAAATTCTCCCAAAGTTTTTTACCAGATAATTATATATCAAATGCAGATATATTTCAAGGCATAAAAAACAACGCAACCTGAGCTGCGTTGTTTTAAAGATTTACTGTGCGATAGAATAGGAATCGTATTTGGGAACACTATCCAAAATAATGCTGATCCCAAGATCGTTCTTGAGATTATTATAAAGGGTCTGATTTTCAAAAATCATTACTCCGTTTTCAGCAGTATGGTTTGTACCGTGACGGCTGAGAGCAGTGATTCCGTGATCATCTCCTTCAAGATTGTAGGTTGCTTCATCGTAAAGGGTTACGGTGCAGGTTCCTGTTACATAATTTTCAGATTTCCATTCATAACCGCTAAAGATGCTATCGCCTTTTTTCGCAAAATTATTATAGCATCCGCCGACAATTCTGCGGTCAATATATCCACCTTTAATGGTAACATTAGTATTACCTGTCATAGAGGAGCCTTCGCAGCCGCCGAACACCTGATGTACCCAACCGCCGTTTACGGTAACATTAGTTTCTGTAATGGTTCCGCTACCGCCGTAGATTGCCATAGTGTAGCCGCTGAAATCGATATTGGTAGCTTTGCCTACAGTGCCGCTTGCGCAGCCGCCGTAGATGTAGTTGAATTCGGCATTTTCGGCAACCGTAACAAATGTACTTCCGCCAACAGCACCGTTCTTGCTTCCGCCGTAAAGACGAGCCATAGCAGTGTGACTTGTATGGTCAAGGTTTGCTGCATTAACACTTCCCTTTACGGTAACATTAGTGTTTCCGTAAACCTTACCTGTGTTGCTTCCGCCGTATATATAGCTTACGCCCGCAGCGTTGAAGGTAAGACCGCTGTTAACGGTTCCTGCAAGGGTGAGGTTAGTGTCTCCGAGGACTACACCACTGTTACCGCCGCCGTAGATAACCTTATAGCTACCTGCTTTAAGGGTAAGGTTGGTTTCTGCTACGGGGTTGTTTCCTCCTCCGTAGATAGCGGCAGGAATACCCTCAACAGCCGTTCCCTCGTTAATTACTACTGTATTTCCGTTTGCATAAACAGTAGAGCCCTCTGCAAATTTAACACCTGAATCTTCTGCAAAGATTAAACCTGTATTTACGTTTAGAGTGGAAGCTCCCGAAAAATCGAGAGTTCCGCCCTTAACGGTAACGGTTTTTTCTGTAGTGGGAACAGAGTTAACAGCTACAATGCCGTCGACAATCACTTCCGCACCGTCCTTAGCAAGAGCAACTGCCTTGTTAAGGGTTGCTACAGGAAAATCAGCGGTTCCGACATTAGCGTCGTAACCATTTGCTGAAAGATATACAGCATCGAGCAGTGCTGCTTTAGCCTCTGCATCGGCAGCAGCTTTAGCTGCCGCCTTAACGCTTAATGCAACGAGGTCACAGATGTTTGTTACGTTGTCGCGATTAGTGTCGGTATTTATTGCAGAATCCGTATTAATAAGAGTTTGTCTGAGAACCGAAAGGTCTGAGGATTCAGCACCCTTACCGTTCTCGTCGACATCACCGATTGCAGTTCCGCGGAGGCGAAGCTGAGGATAATCGGTAGAATGCTTCACTGCATACCAGACAGAGGTGTCAAGACCTGTCATTTCGTCGAGCCCCTTGTCACCTACAGCAAGGCTTACCTTGGTAACGCCACTAGCCGAGCCGTCAGCTAAGGTGTATACATCTGTGAACTTCGTCTTTGTAGCATCAAAACCATTTGATTCGTGTGCTTTAATAACCGAGAAACAGTCTGTAGCAGATACGGTTGCATTATAGTCGTCGCCCCAGAGGCCGCCAATGTGACCCATACCGCCACCGTTAGTACCAGGGGCAGCAAAGGTGACACCCTGACCCTCTTTGCCGAAGGCAAATATAGGATTGCTCTTAACATTTGCGGTTACATAGCAATTTTCAATAGCACCGCCTGTGATATAACGGCCTACAAAACCGCCAAGTGCCGTAGAGGTGAAGTAAACATCTGACAAAGCATTGGTATCAGAATCTATTGTTCCTTGGCAAAGTCCTGATCCTGCCTTATCCCCGATGTCGCTTAAATCATCAACGTAATCTGCACCTGCATCCCAGCCGAATACAGCGCAGGAGTCGTCTACATAACAGCCCGAAAGGTTGATTGTTTTACCGTAGCCGACAAATCCGCCTGTAAAGCGTCCCGAACCAATGAAGGAATCTTCAATTCCGAGGTTTATAAAGGTAACGTTATTCGCATAGGGAATGAGACCGCCAACTGTGGAGTTGTTTCCAAGCTCGTAATAGAGACCGTGGATAGCATATCCGTTTCCGTCGATGGTTCCGTCAAAGGCATCGTTTGTATCAACGTAGCTGATGTAACCTGTAGCTTTCTCGTTGTTTCCTATAAACCATTTTTCGGGTTCATATCCGCCGTTAACGGTGCCTGTGAGCCAATCAACTGCATTAACATCATTTACGTAAATGTCGTTTGTAAGCTTATAGTATGCACCGTTTCCGCCTACACCCACCATATATCTAAGATCTTCAGCGGTGGAGATAAGATATGGCTCTTCTTCAGTGCCTCCACCATTAAAGAGAGGTGCGCCGATGGGAATGTTTACGTTTTCGTCGATATCATCAAGGAAGATAGACAGCACAGGATAGGTGTCTGTAGTAACAAACTTGCTACCAAGACCTGCCATGTTGATAAGGGCACGCTTGCCCTTCATATTGTTAGCACTGACTATGGTTCCTTTAGCTCCCCCCGATATAGCATAGCTGTTTTCTGCGGCTTTGATGGAAGTCTCTTTTGTGGAAAGCGGTCCTGTTGCTCTATAAACACGATCGCAGTAAGCTCCGCCTGTCCAGTCATCGGCTACGATACCCATATTTCCCTTCGTCGTATTGCAGGTCTGAGAATCAAGAGCATAAAAATCTATAATATTCACCGTAACTCCTCTACATGCCGCAAGAACCGATGCAGTGAGATAGCTATTAAGTGTAACATTTTCGCCTGAATAAGACTCGCTTATATTGATGATTGAATTTATAGTACTGTCGCTTATGCTGTTTGAACCGACAAAGGCTGAGGCATTTTTTGAAGCAGAAATATATGCGTAATCCACGCCTATTCCCGAAATATTAAGGGTAGAGCCATCGAGAATTCTTGGAAAAAGTGCTACAGCTCCATCTACTCCCCAGGCAGTACCCGGAGTTACATTAAAGTAGAGACCGTAGACCACCTTACCGTCTGCACTGAAAGTTCCCTTAACGTCAGTATCCTGATACCATGAGCGTGCAACATAGCCCTCATCTACCTTACCTGTGCTAAAATTGATTTTAGAAATATCGTTAAGATAGATATCGTTTGTGAGCTTAAAGTGATGATTGTCAAGCTTGCTTGCGTTGTTGATAGCCCAAGCAAGTTCCTCACCGTTTGTAATGACATAGGGATCTTCGGCAGTGCCTGTACCGCTGTTTGCACCGCTTGACGGGAAACCGCTCCAGATGCTTTCATCGTATTCTACAAACTTTTTGAGAGTAGGAGTGCCGCTTGCTATAGCAAAAGCATTGCCTAAGCCGGGCATATAGGTTGAGGCGTTAGAGCCCGTCATATTAGCGGCGGATATAGTAGTCCATTCACCGAATTCTACCACCTTTGCAGCTGTGGAGTAGACATTTACAAAACTATCGATAGTTGTGTTTGCATTGGTGCCAGGGCAGGGCTTACCTCCGTATGCATAGCAGTTTTTCATTGTAACATTGCCGGAGCTTTTCCAGATGTCACCAATAATAAGGTTGCAACGAGTCTTATTTGCCCCGTCTACATTAGCCAAACTATAACAGTTTGATATTGTAAGGTTGCCAACACTATAGAAAGCTCCGAGGATTCCTCCTGAGGCGAACTTAGTGCTACTACTGCTATATTTATAACTTTTTATAGTTACGGTATCGTCGGAATAGCAGTTATCAATAAGGATATTAGCTTCTGTCATACCTGTAAGGAAACCAACAAACGCACCCGCAAAGCCCACAGTCTCTAAATAGGAGTTCTTTATAGCCAGTTGCTCGATGGTTGTATTGGTACCGGTCTTCGGGAAAAGTCCTACATAGTTAACGCTGCTTCCTTCATTATTACCCTGGGGATACCAAATACCGTAAACGGTATGTCCGTCACCGTTGAGTTTACCGTTAAAGGTCGTATCTTCATACCACTCTTTAGGAGAGTAGCCCTCATTTATGGCACCTGTTGCCCAATCAACTGCGGCAGGATCGTTAATATAAATATCCGCAGTGAGGATATAGCTTTTGCCTCCACCATTGCCGGACGCAATATACGCCAACTCCTCAGGGGTATTGATTTCATAAACACCGTCATGGTCAGAATCAGAAGGTGTGGAAATATCTCCGCTCCAGATTTTGATTTTTTCCTGTTCTTCGTCGGCTGCAGAAACGGTGCTTGTCACAACAAGACCCGAAACCAAAACCGCAAAGCTGAGAAGAATCGCTAATAGTCGCTTGAATTTAGCCATTTTCGCAATCATCCTTTCAATAGACATAAAGATACATATTCATTGTATCATAAAAACACACAAGCTTCAATTGGAGGAAAGTTATAGTTTTTTTAGATTCAATTTAGACATAATGTCTAGTAAGACAGTAGTAACTGTTTGCAATTTTTGGTATGTGTAATTTATTCCAATCCCTCCACCGCTAAAGCGGTCCAGCTCCTTTTACATAAGGAGGCACATGGTTGGAATTATATCTTATGAGGATTTGCGGTATTGAATGCGAGGACACAACGACCGCACCCACAGAGCTTTAAAGACCAATTGTGGGAAAACGGTTGCAGCAAAAAAATTTAATCCCCACGTCAGAAGACAATAGTCTGCCTTTCGACGTGAGGATTAAAAAGTCTTTTACTCTTTACCGATTAGATTAACTCGATAATAGCCATTTCTGCTGCGTCACCGCGACGGGGTCCGATCTTGGTGATGCGGGTATATCCGCCTGCAACTTCCTTATACTTGGGAGCGATTTCGGTGTAAAGCTTCTTTACAACATCCTCCTTAGTAATAAAGGCCATAGACTGACGCTTAGAAGTAAGACTGTCAGTCTTTGCGAGTGTAATATATTTTTCGGTCATTGCGCGTACTTCCTTAGCACGGGTAACGGTGGTTTCAATCTTACCGTTTTCGAGAAGGAAGGTAACCATTGCGCGAAGCATAGCGGTTCTGTGATCGCTAGTTCTTCCGAGTTTACGAGTTCCGGGCATTTATTTCACTCCTTACCGGGTTATTTGTGTGACAGGGCGTTGCCCTGTCACGGACAGTAATTATTCGCTGTCTGCCTTCTTTAAAGAGAAGCCAAAGCTTGCAAGCTTAGCAATAACCTCTTCAAGAGACTTACGGCCGAGGTTTCTCACCTTCATCATATCCTCTTCGGTTTTGTTGGTAAGATCTTCGACAGTATTGATACCTGCGCGCTTGAGGCAGTTGAAGCTACGAACAGAAAGGTCGAGGTCTTCGATAGTCATATCGAGAACCTTCTCTCTCTCGGGATCGCCCTTTTCAGCCATTATGCTTTCACCCTCGCCTACAGTTTCTGCAAGACCGAGGAAGAGGCTGAAATGCTCGATAAGAATACGGGCTGCGAGAGAAACTGCTTCGTTTGCTCCCATAGAACCGTCGGTCCATACCTCTAAGGTGAGGCGGCCCTTATCGATAGACTGTCCTACGCGGGTATCGTCAACGGTAAAGTTGCACTTTACCACGGGGGTATAAATTGAATCTATCGGAATGACGCCGATAACTGTGGTTGCAGGCTTGTTGCCCTCTGCAGGAACATAGCCGCGTCCTTTAGATACGGTCATTTCGATATTAAGCTTTGCATCCTCGCCTAAGGTTGCGATGTGCTGATCGGGATTGAGAATTTCAACCTCGGAATCGGTCTTGATAGACGCACCTGTAACCTCACAAGGTCCTACAGCGTCGATATAAACGGTTTTTACTCCGTCGCAATAAAGCTTTGCGATGAGCTCCTTAATGTTAAGGATAATTTCGGTTACATCTTCTTTTACGCCAGGAACGGTTGTGAATTCGTGAACTACTCCGTCGATTTTAACGGTGGTAACAGCTGCACCAGGGAGAGTGGAAAGAAGAACTCTTCTCATACTGTTGCCAAGAGTAGTAGCATAGCCTCTCTCGAGGGGTTCCATTACGAATTTTCCGTAAGTGCCGTTATCAGATAACTCCAGTGTTTCAATTCTGGGCTTTTCAATTTCTATCATTTAAAAGCTCCGTTCTCCGCATATATTTTATTGAAGCCCCAAATACTGTATGCGGATAATATTAAGGGCTTTACCGACTGGATTTCTATTACTTAGAATAGAACTCAACGATGAGCTGTTCCTCAACGGGAGCCTCAATCTGCTCACGCTCGGGAAGGTTTACTACCTTAACCTCAAAAGCGTCACGATTTACAGCGAGCCACTCGGGAACGGGCTTAGCAGAGTTTGCTTCAACTACTGCCTTGATCTTATCGGTAGCACGAGCCTTTTCGCAAACGGTTACAACGTCGCCTGCCTTAAGAAGGTAGGAAGCGATGTCTACACGATGACCGTTTACTTCGAAGTGGCCGTGACCTACGAGCTGACGAGCTTCCGCACGGGAAGAAGCATATCCTGCTCTGTAAACTACGTTATCAAGACGGCTTTCAAGGATGCGGAGAAGGTTAGTACCTGTCATACCCTGTGCCTTAACTGCCATCTCATAATAGTGACGGAACTGATGCTCTGCAACGCCGTAGAAACGTCTTGCTCTCTGCTTAGCGCGGAGATGGAGACCGTAGTCGGAAGACTTCTTGCGTCCCTGACCGTGCTGGCCGGGTGCATAAGATCTAACGGTTATAGAGCACTTTTCGGAATAACAACGCTCGCCTTTGAGGAAAAGCTTCTGTCCTTCGCGGCGGCACTGTCTGCATACTGCTCCGGTATATCTTGCCATTTATAGCACCTCCAAATTTTTAGGTTACACGCGTCTTCTCTTGGGAGGACGGCAACCATTGTGGGGAAGCGGGTTAACGTCTTTGATCATACTTACCTCGAGACCTGCGGACTGTAATGCGCGGATCGCAGCTTCGCGTCCTGCACCGGGTCCTTTAACATATACTTCAACGGTCTTAAGGCCGTGCTCCATAGCAGCCTTTGCTGCGGTTTCTGCAGCACTCTGGGCAGCGAAAGGAGTAGACTTTCTGGAACCACGGAAACCGAGCTCACCGGCACTAGCCCAGGAAAGTGCATTTCCCTGAGTATCGGTGATGGTTACGATGGTATTGTTGAAGGTAGACTGGATATGAGCGGCACCGCGCTCAATATTCTTTTTCTCACGGCGTCTGCGGCCTGCAGCAGCCTTTGTCTTAGTAGCCATTTATGTCTTTCCTCCCAACTTATTTCTTCTTGTTTGCATTGGTCTTCTTGGGACCCTTGCGAGTACGAGCGTAGGTTTTGCTGCGCTGACCCCTTACAGGAAGTCCTTTTCTGTGACGAGTTCCGCGGTAGCTTCCGATTTCAATAAGACGCTTGATGTCGAAAGCGATTGCACGACGGCGGTCACCCTCTACCTGAAGGTTATGCTCGATATACTCACGAAGCTTTGAAATATCGTCTTCGTTTAAATCCTTAACGCGGGTACCGGGATTGATGCCTGTTGCAGCAAGGATTTCTTTTGATGTAGTAAGACCTATTCCGAAGATGTAAGTGAGACCAATCTCAACTCGCTTTTCGTTCGGAAGATCAACACCTGCTATACG
>JAZOBS010000013.1:0-9642 GCA_045596085.1 Acutalibacteraceae bacterium
TTTTGATGTGATAAAATGCTAACATACCACACTACATTTTAACATACGATAAATTTTTATGTCCGTAAGGGAGATAATACCTTGGTAAAAGGTGTTCTCTCTTTATTCCCTTGCGGATATTTATCGGTGTAGTGTGGTAGCGAAACCGAGGGAAACACTTTTTCGGCACATCCTTCGGGGTGTGCTTTTTTATTGTGAGGTAAAAAAGATATGAGTAAAAAGCAAACAATTGACGTAACAGGTACGCCACTCACTCCGTCAAGGCAAGGACGTAAATGTCTTGGGAATGGTGAGCATCCAAAATATGAATGTTGTTGTGATGAGTGCGATTATTATTTGTATTGTTTTCCGCAGTATGATTGGCGGTTAAAAAGAAACAAGCTCAAAAAGTGGATTAAAAAACTGTTCAAAATAGATTATTGACTTTTTTCTAAACAATATCAAAGTGGCTTGATGTATTCAATGCCGTATGTTATAATGATAAAAAATTTATGAGGGGAAAGTTAATATGCCTTGGGTTGATTTTGCAATATGTTTCTTATTGGGTTATTTTGGTGTTCATAAGTTTATGGAAAAGAAAAACGGTATGGGTGTTCTCTATCTCTGTACTGTTGGTCTATTTGGTATTGGTTGGATGTATGATTGTGTTGTATATTTTATCAATGCCCTTAAAGGTAAACGTTCAATCGGCAGAAAAGCAGGTGTCAGCGATAGAACATTAGCGGATGATGAACCGCTCCCAGTGGTTGATAACTCAAATGCTTTACTGTCAGCAGGTGAAATTTGCCACTATTATGCACAGGCAACCCACGTAAAAACAAAAAATGTTGTTGTTGGTTATACTGGCGGTAGTCGTGGTGTAAACATTAGAGTTATGAAAGGTATGTCCTATCGTGTCGGTGCTGCTAAATCTCAACCCATTAGAGATAATGTTCAAGAGAAAACTCCTGGTATGCTTACCATAACAAATAAAAGAATTATATTCTCTGGCAGTAAAGGTGCATTTGATAAAAAGATAACATCACTTTCATCACTTACACCTCATAGTGATGGTGTTTCGTTCCAGTTTGGCGATAAACAATATCCGCTTATGTTAAGCGAACCTACATATGTTTATCAAATTATTGCAAGGATTATAAATTCAATAGAAGAATAACAAAAAGCGGAGCGATTTGCTCCGCTTTTATTCGTTCTGTATCTCGTTTTAAGGGGCGATTTGGTCTTTCTATGAATTACACAACTGAACCGCTTAAAAGCGATTCTGGGCCAATTTAGAGCATTCCAAAGTGCTTAAAAGCATCTTCGATTGCTTTCTCTTTTTCTGGTGGGCAGTTTGGTGCTCTATGACCGTCTTTGCCCTCGTTGTAGTTTTCCCTTTTCTCAAAACCGTGTTTTTCTTTCACCTGTGCGATATTGAGAGAGGTAACATTCAAATCGTATTTATCCTTGACGTATGCTTTTATCTCTGGATATGTTGCGGTGGTTCTGGCGGTTTTGGGTAGGTCCTGAACATTCACATCAAAGTAGATATGTTCTTGGACTTTTTGCCGACTTAATAATGCTACCGTTTCTACATGGGAAGTTCTGGGGAAAAGGTCGAAGGGGGTGTATTCGTTAAGCTTATAGCCGAGGGTGTCGAGTATTTTTATGTCTCGGGCTAAGGTTGCGGGGTCGCAGGAAACATAAACGAGGATTTCGGGACAAAAGTCGTTAGCTATGGTTTCGAGAAGCTCTGCCGAACAGCCCTTGCGCGGTGGGTCGACTATAACAACATCGGGCTTTATTTTCTTTTGTGCAAGCTGTTTTGCGGCATTTGACGCATCGCCACAAACGAATTCGGTATTGGTTATACCGTTATTATTTGCATTGAATTTTGCATCCTCTATCGCCTCGGGAATAATTTCTACACCGATGACACTTTTTGCCTCTTTTGCCATAGATAGACCAATTGTTCCTGCTCCGCAGTAAAGGTCGATGACTGTTTTATTTTTCGGGGATGCATATTCTTTAGCTTTTTCGTAAAGTCTTTCTGCCATATCGTGATTGACCTGATAGAAAGAGAGTGGGCTTATGCGTATTTTTACTCCGCAAAGGATATCGTATATATAGCCGTCACCGTAGAGGTTTACGCATTTATCCGAAAGAATTACATTGGTCTGCTTTTTGTTTATGTTTAAAAGGACGGTTTTGAGGCTTTCGCCCAGTTCTTCCTTTAAATCCTGCACAAGACGGTCGGCTGCACGCACCTTATCTCCGTTTATAACAAGGCAAACCATAATTTCGCCTGTAACCACTGCCTTTCGTATATAAAGGTGACGGATAAGGCCTTTTCCGTTTTCTTCACAGTAGGGAGCATTCCCCGAGGTCTTCATCCAAAACTTAAAGATCTCGCAAATGCGGGTAAACTCGTCGGGCTGAAGATTACAGCTGTCACAGGGGATTATACGGTGGGAATGATTTGCAAAAAAGCCCACACTGCCGTCCTGTGCTACGGGATACTGCGCCTTATTTCGATAGCCTGTGGTTTTAAGGTCGGACACTATAGGCTGCGGTGTCATATTAACACCGCCGATTCGCTTTACGGCATCCTCTACCCTTTGCTGTTTGAGTTTAAGCTCTTCCTCATAAGAAATATGACGGTAAACACAGCCTCCGCACTTTGGAAATACCTCACAGTCGGAATCTATACGGCTGGGTGACGGAATGAGAATATCCTCAATTTTTCCAAAAGCACAGTTGGACTTTACCTTTAGTATTTTGACCTTAAGCTCATCCCCTACCGCCGACATAGGCACAAAAACGGCAAGACCCTCGTGTCTGCCAATACCTGCACCCTCAGAGGACATTGCGGTTATATTAAGTGTTATAATGTCATTTTTCTTCATAATGTTATCCTTTAAAATGGAGCGTTATACTGCTCCCTGGTGTAATAATCAAGATTCATATTATAGTTTACAAGCGCATAACGGCAGTGCACCGCATAACAGCCGAAAAACAGCGGTGCGGTATAAAACAGAGGCAGTGCCAGAAAGGAAAGAATAATCCAACCGAAAAGGGCAACCACAAGGGCTAAAAATGACGATACAGAACGGCGGGAAACCATTACCGAAATATGCATTGCTTCTAAAAGCAGCATATCGTCATCCATTACAACGATTGCGGCAAAAAGGTAATATCTCGATATTACCGCCAGACCTGCAAAAACACCCACAACCTGCAAAAACGACTGCACAAGGGCAAGTCCTGCCACCCATAACGGCACCTCTGTACCGAGAAAACGGTATATCCACGAATTTGAAAGCACAGTTACTATAAAATACGGCAAAAGGCAGGTAAACATTGCGGTAAAGCACTTAAAAAGCATAAAAAGACCCGCTTTTACCGCTCGTTTCCAGACAAACAGGCTTTGAAAGTAAAAGAAAACCTCTGCAGGACCGTCGTCTGCACCGCCTGTAAGTCGCCAGAAGTATCTTACAACCCCTAGTATCACAGGGAAAAACACAAGCAAAAACAGAACTGCCGCTACAGCAATGACCCCAAGCCCCATAATTCCAGAAGAAATTACAGAAAGTCCGCCCGATAGCATAAGCAGAAAAAGAAGTGACAATACTGCGGTCATTGCCGCGATTATTGCCGATATTTCTTTTCCCTTCATAGAGGCTTTTGCGGTACTTTTTACTACTGATGATTGTGGAATATGTGACGGAAGCATCATTTATCTCCTATAATACCTTTAGTTTGGCATATCCTGCCATTATCTTTTTTGTGCCTACCGAATCGAAGGCGATTTCAAGCAGAACATCATTGCCCATTGGCGTTACCTTAAGTATCATACCTTGACCGAAGGCTTTATGCTCTACGCACATACCTGCCGAATATACATCAGAGGTGTTGGTTTTCGGTTTTACTGCAGTTGCCGCGGCATCACGAAATACATTTTTATAGTCATAGGCGGCAGTTGTCTGAGGCTTTTGGAAAACGCTTCCCGTATAAACAGATCTGCGCGCCGAAGTTTCCTCGCAAAGCTCTGTTGGGATTTCGGTAACGAAACGGGAACGGAGATTTCGCGAGGTGGAGCCGTAAAGCATACGCATATCTGCATTTGTTACATATAGCTTACGCTTTGCACGGGTAATGGCAACATAGGCAAGTCGGCGTTCCTCCTCCATTTCATCCACACCCGAAAATAGGGTTTGTGTACCAGGGAAAAGCCCCTCCTCCATACCTACTAGAAAGACCTTGTTGAATTCGAGACCCTTTGCCGAATGTATGGTCATTAAAACCACCGCATCGGCGCCCTCCTCGTATGAGTCGATGTCGCTTATGAGGGAGATTTCTTCAAGATAACCCGAAAGGGTTGCCTCTTCGTTTTCTGCCTCGTACTGCATAATACCCGTCTGAAGCTCTTTTACGTTTTCTGCCCTTTCCTGACCCTCTTTGCCCTCGGCATAAAGGGCATCAAGATAACCTGTTTTGGAAAGGATAAGCTCAAACAGCTCGTGTATGGACAGACGGTCTGCCACAGCCGACAGCTCGTCTATCATAGTGCAAAAGGCTTCGAGCTTGGATTTTGAACGGGCGAGAATAGGATAATCTGCCGCATTTTTGAGCACCTCGTAAATAGAAACACCTATTGAAGAGGCTATCTCTGCTGCGTGGGATACGGTGGTATCTCCTATTCCCCTTTTGGGCTCGTTTATTATGCGCTTTAGTCTTATATCGTCGTTGTTGTTATCGATAAGACGAAGATATGCCAGAACATCGCGTATTTCCTTACGGTCAAAGAAACGGTGTCCGCCTATAATACGGTAGGATATACCGCTTCGGGCAAAGACATTTTCTATTGAGCTTGACTGAGCGTTGGTGCGGTAGAGTACGGCGTGGTCGGCAAACTGTGCACCCGATTTTACGCTTTCGAGAATCTTATCCGCAACATAGCGTGCCTCGTCGGTCTCGTCAAGGGAGGTGTGAAGGGTTATTTTTTCTCCCTGACCCATATCGGTCCAGAGATTTTTTCCCTTTCTGCCCATATTATTTGCAATAACGGCATTTGCCGCATCAAGAATATTTCCTGTTGAGCGGTAGTTTTGTTCGAGCTTTATAACAACAGCATCGGGATATTTAAGCTCAAACTGTAGAATATTTTCGATAGTTGCGCCTCTGAAACGGTAGATAGACTGATCGTCATCACCCACAACGCAAATATTTCTGTGCTCGCTTGCAAGAAGCTTACAAAGTTTATACTGAGCGTGGTTGGTATCCTGATACTCGTCCACCATTATGTACTTGAATTTGTTTGCATAATAGGACAGCACATCGGGGTTTTCCTCAAACAGCTTTACGGCGCCGAAAATCATACCGTCGAAATCCATAGCATCAGAGGAAAGGAGTCTTTCTTCATACTGAGCATAAAGCTTTGCAATCATACGCTCACGAATGTCGCTACCAATATTCTGAGCATAGTCCTCGGGCGTAATAAGCTTGTCCTTAGCCGAAGAAATAGCATTAAGTACGGTTTTTACGGGCACTATCTTCTCGTCGAAATTGTTTTGCTTTATAAGGTCCTTTATAAGACGCTTCTGGTCGTCGGTATCATATATGGTAAAATTACTTGTATAGCCTATTCTATCCCCGAAGCGGCGGAGTATTTTTCCGCAGACCGAATGGAAGGTACCTGCCCAAACACCTGATGTTTCATCACCTAATCGGGCGGCAATACGCTCTTTAAGCTCCCCTGCCGCCTTGTTTGTAAAGGTTATGGCAAGAATCTCCCAAGGCTTTGCAGGGTCTACCGACATATTCCAGAAATCGGGAATACTGTCTGTTTTACCGCTGAGATAGTCGTCGGCAAGGGTCACATCACCGTCAAAAAAGGCGGGTGTCTCGTCAGAGTTATAGGCATCACCGTATTTGATAAGATATGCTATGCGGTTGACAAGGACGGTGGTTTTTCCGCTTCCCGCACCCGCAAGGACAAGGAGCGGTCCTTTTACGGTGGTCACCGCTTTCAGCTGCATATCATTCATATTAGAGAATTCTTTCTCGATAACTTTCTTTCTTAAATCGATAAAATAGTTTTTGCTCATATAAAATTCCTTTAAATATAATTATACAAGATACATTATACTTTATATTTGCATTTTAATCAATTAAAAATCTTTTAATTTGATGATAAAATTCAGCCGCTACTCATATACTTATTCTGAGGTGGTTTGATGAAACCTATAAACTTGAAAAAGCTGCTTATCGCAATTCTCATTCCCGAGGCGGTGGGTCTGCTATCTTCATTTGTTACGGGAAACATCGGGGATGCGTACAACAACTACACAAAGCCTCCTTTGTCTCCTCCCGGTATTGTTTTTCCCATAGTTTGGGCTATTCTTTATGCTCTTATGGGTATAGCCTCCTACCTTGTTGCCACAGAGGTTAAGGTACAGGAAACAAAGAAACAGGAGGCGCTTCTATTCTACGGACTGCAGTTAGCTGTCAATTTTATCTGGCCGATAATCTTCTTCCGTTTTGAGGCTTATTGGGTAGCTGTTGTAGTTATATTTATTCTACTTGTGCTCGTTGTTATAACAGCGCTTAAATTCAAGGAAATTAACAAAACAGCATTTTGGCTGATGATACCTTATATCCTTTGGCTTATGTTTGCAACCTATCTTAATATCGGAGTTGCGGTGCTGAACTGAAAACGAAAAGACCTCCTGTCGGGAGGTCTTTTCGTTTGAAAGGATATATGCGAATTAATCGGGATAAACAAGTTTTTCGTTGTTGCCCTGTCCTACGGCAAAGCGGTAGACCCTTTCGGAGGATACCGACATCGCGTTAAAGCAAGCCTCGGTAGAGGAGCCAAGCTCTCTGGTATAGACACGCCAGGGCAGGTTCTTGTTGTTTACGTAGCATGTTGCAAAATCTTCGTAGGTCTGTACACCTGTTTGGCTTACGTTTGCGGAAAGCGTGCAGATCTGCCAGAGATCTACGTCGCTTTCATAGAGAGAAAGCTCTATGTGCACATGACCGAACTGCCAGGCAATTATATCGCCATTCTTATCTGCGAAATTGGCATTTACCGGCACCTCATCACCCCAGATGCCGGTGAGGTTTGCGGTATAGGTTTCGCCTGCGTTAAAGGCTTTAATAATATCTCGAATGTTTTCGCCAAACCGGACTTCGTGATTGTAGTTGTTTGTGGTCATATCCATACCCATATGGGATACGAAGATAACGTCGTAGTCGTCAGGGAGGTCACCTAAAGCGTCTTCAGCAAGCCAGCGGATCTGATCGGCGGAATAGCCCAAGTAGGAGTAGCCGGTGTAGTATTTCGATCTGTCGTTTTCGTTTTCGGGGTCCTTTAAAACGAGACCGTTCATAAATCCGTCGCCATCAAGGTCGCCAAGAACATTGCCTTCTTCGTCGTATTTTGCCTCGTAGTCACTGGAATTAAGGGCGATGACGCGGGTCTTTTTACCCTCAAGATCATAGTAGAAATACTTGGAGTGTTCACGCTCACTGTCCTGAACGACTTTTATACCGTTTTTATTGGTGTAACGGTTGATTATATTGTTCTGCCAGTCAAGGTCGGTGATAATTCCCATAGCATTTTCACCTGTTGAATAGGCATTATCGTCGTGGTTACCCATAAGGACGAATACGGGCTTTTGGCACTCGAGGAGAGGATCGAGGGCAGCCTGAGTCCACTCAACAGCCTCCGCCTTAGAGTCGGACATACCGGTGGTAGTATCGCCGCCGACAACAACGAAGTCGATATTATCGTTTTCGTTTGCCATCTTGGTCAAAAGGGTTACCTGATTCTGCAAAGATTTGCTCTGTGTAGTGGTGAGACTTGCAGGAAAATGAATATCGGTTATGAAGAGATAGTTTACGGTATCTGCGCCTACCTCGCTTATCTTTTCGGAAACGACCTGTGCATTAAGACCATAGTAGAGGTCGTCCTTTGTTCCTGCGTGAACCATATATTTAAGCTCGGAAGGAACATTTATTTTATCAAAGTCAGGTCTTGCAGAGAAAATAGCATAGGAGCCTTCGGTCACAAGGTTATTTTCTACGGCATTATTCGCTTTGAAGGCATCGTCGTAGGTGGTAACGGTATAATCTGCGTCTGCAGGAAGAGTTGTTCCTGCAGGGAGATATACATAGTAGTCGGTAAGGTCTGCGTTTTCGGGAATAATGTCGCCTGCGGCAGGAATGTCGGTTACCGATGCGGTTAATACATCGGTATAGAATACTTCTTCGTTTGCAAGTTTAACATATCCGCGGACAGATACCTTGTAGTCGTCGTTCTTCTCAAAGCCGTTTAAATATGCCGAGTAGACTGTGGTGCCTGTGATGGGGTTAACGCTCCAGTTATTGGAAAGATCGGTCTGAGCGAAGTGATAGACACTGTTATTATCTGCGTTTTCTATGGTAAGGGCGGTGCCTACCTCCTGACCCTTAACTATTACGCCGTGCTCGGTAACGGTATAGTCGTTTCCTGCCATTGTGATGACATTATCAGCACCTGTGTAGCTGAGCATAAAGCGTAGTGCTTCGCCGTTTTCGGTGGTCTCAGCCTCAACACCTACCGATTCGGTAGCGGAAGAGACAATCATTGTATCGATATAAACATTTGCGCCTGTGACGGTTGCGGCAAGTACAGAGTTATCGACGGCACCGTCTGCGGTGAAGGTTATCGATGCGGCGGTCCAGTCCTCTGCGGCGGCAAGGGTAGTAGTATTTTTAGCGGTTACTCCGTTTGCTACAGAGCCGTTTGCAATACCGATGCCAAAGGAGGCATCTGCGTCTGCCTTATACATAAAGTCTACCTTATAGGTCTTACCGTCCAGCAGATCTAAGGTATGGTCGTTTTTAAGCTCGAAGGCGGCGCCGTCGGAGGCTTTGAGAGAGTATGTGCCCGAATAGTAGGTCTCATCGGTAATGATTGCGTTTTTAAGACCTTCGGTACGCTGAGTGTAGGTATCGAAGCCGACAAACATCTCTTGATTTTCGGTGCTCTTTGCAGGTTCTACGGTAGGTTCACAATATAGATTTACATCATAGTCGCCGTATTTCATAATTGCGGCTTTAGTGCAAGCCTCATCGGAGTACCAGTTGCTGTAATATGTTTCAGTGTAGCTTCCTGTGGGGTCGTAGAGAGAGTAGTTTTCTTGGCTGGTGAAATCGGGAATAGTGAGTGTGGTTCCGGGTACGCCCTCTAAGGTATCGAAGAGTACATATTCATTGTCCTGTTTTAAATAGAGATTGGTGGCGGTAACCTTTTCAAGCTTTATATAATCGAGGTCGTATTCCAAATAACATCCATTGCAACAAATAGCTACATAAAGACGGTTTGCAGTGCCATTGTCTACCGTGGTATATTCACTGGGAGTGGTGAAGTAAACGGTATGCTCCTGCCACTCGTCAGATACTGGGAGGTTCTCTTTAAGGTTGGTAAGGGCAGTTCTTGACGCAGCGGTCTTACACTGACTACCGGACTCGGCTCCATAGAATATTTGGATAGAGGGTATTTTTGTGCCTTCAGCCTTCGTTATTTTTAGGCGCAAGGTCATTTTGAATTTGGTGTTTTCGGGAAGGACCTGACCGCTTTCGGGGTCGCTGTTTGTGTTAGTTTCACCTGTGGGA
>JAZOBS010000014.1:0-51676 GCA_045596085.1 Acutalibacteraceae bacterium
GGGTCTTAACGTTCAGGAATACTTCATTTCCTCCCGTGGTGCCCGTAAGGGACTTGCCGATACCGCTCTCCGTACCGCCGACTCGGGTTATCTTACCCGCCGTCTGGTAGACGTTTCTCAGGATGTAATTATCCGTGACGAGGACTGCGGCACCGAAGAAGGCTTAGAGATTTCCGCCATTATGGATGGCAATCACGAGATTGAAAAGCTCAGCGAGCGTCTTGTTGGTAGATATCTGCTTAAAGACTTCGTTGATGAAGCTACAGGTGAAGTGCTTGTTACTAAGGATCATATGATGACACCTGCAGAGGCTGAGAAGATAGTTAATACAGGTGCTACTAAGGTTAAGATTCGTTCTATTCTTACCTGTCACAGCCATCACGGTGTATGTATCAAGTGTTACGGAAGCAACCTCGCTACTGGTAAGCCCGTAACCGTAGGCGAAGCTGTAGGTATAGTTGCTGCTCAGTCTATCGGTGAGCCTGGTACACAGCTTACAATGCGTACCTTCCATACAGGCGGTATCGCATCTACCGAGGATATCACTCAGGGTCTTCCCCGTGTTGAAGAACTCTTTGAAGCACGCCGTCCCAAGCGTTGCGGTCTTATTGCTAAGATAAACGGCAGAGTACGTATCGCAGAAGAAAAGCGTTCCAACGTTATCATCATAACCGATGACGAAAATGTAAGAGAAGAAAAGGTCGTAATTCCTTACGGCGTTCGTCCTTTAGTTGCCGATGGCGATATGGTTACCGCAGGAGACCTGCTCATCCCCGGCGCTAAGTATCCTCAGGATATCTTAGAGGCTCAGGGTCCCGAGGCAGTTCAGGATTACATTATTGCTGAAATTCAGAACGCATACCGTACTCAGGGTGTTGATATCAACGATAAGCACATTGAGGTTATCATCCGTCAGATGATGAGAAAGTTCGTCATTACAGATCCAGGCTCTACCGACCTGCTTCAGGGTGTCAGCTATGAGCTTGCAGAGGTGCTTGCGGCTAATAAGGCAATCGATGCGCGTATTGCGGCAGGAGAGACCGACCTTGCTAAGGCTTCATATAATCCGACACTTCTCGGTATTACAAAGGCATCTCTTGCAACCGAATCCTTCCTGTCTGCCGCCTCCTTCCAGGAGACCACCAAGGTTCTCACCGAGGCTGCTATCAAGGGCAAGGTAGACCCCCTCTTCGGACTTAAGGAAAATGTTATCATCGGTAAGCTCGTTCCTGCAGGAACAGGTATGAAAATGGGTGTTGCCGAGGATATCGAGCCCGAAGTAGCCGTTGATGCCGAAAATGAGGCAGTCATAGCCGAATAATTCAATATTTCAGGTAAAAAACTGTTGACATTTTTGACTTTTGGTGATAAAATTCAATATTGCGTGGGACTGTGACTTGTCATAGCCTGCTAAATAAGATATAACGCAGACGGAGTGACTCCGTCTGCGTCATATACATTTTATTAAGGAGGTGCGATATGCCGACCTTTAACCAGTTAGTACGTAGCGGAAGAGAAACCGTTGAGAAGAAAGCTAAGGCTCCTGCGCTTTTAAAGGGTTACAACTCTATGAAGCGTTCTCTCACCGATAACGATTCTCCTCAGAAGCGTGGCGTATGTACTGCCGTTAAGACCACCAGCCCTAAGAAGCCTAACTCTGCTCTTCGTAAAATTGCCAGAGTACGTCTTTCTAACGGAATTGAAGTTTCTGCTTACATTCCGGGTATCGGTCATAACCTGCAGGAGCATAGCGTTGTGCTTATCCGTGGCGGCCGTGTAAAGGACCTGCCTGGTGTGCGTTACCATATCATCCGTGGCTCTCTCGATGCTCAGGGTGTTGCTAAGCGTATGCAGTCTCGTTCTAAGTACGGTGCAAAGCGTCCTAAGGCAGGCGCAGCAAAATAGTTTGAAGTATTAAGAATAATTCAAGCTGCATTTAATCAAGCGGCGTTTAAATATATTTACGCCTTGCTTGGTGCCAACGGGAAAGAATTAACTCGAGTACCTATGATATCATTATTGTGAAGGAGGGAAGAGAAGTGCCAAGAAGAGGTTTTGTTGCAAAACGTGACGTTTTGCCCGATCCGGTATACAACTCTAAAATAGTTACCCGTCTTATCAACAACATTATGCTTGACGGTAAGAAGGGTGTAGCCCAGAAAATCGTTTACGGTGCTTTCGATATTATCAGCGAAAAAACCGGAAAGGACCCGATTGAAGTTTTCGAAGCTGCTATGGAAAATGTAATGCCACAGCTCGAAGTTAAGGCTGTTCGTAAGGGCGGTGCTACCTATCAGGTTCCTTTTGAGGTTCGTCCTGAAAGAAAGCAGACCTTAGGTCTTCGTTGGCTCACCACTTACAGCCGTAAGCGTAGTGAGAGAACAATGAAAGAAAGACTTGCTGGCGAAATCCTTGATGCCATAAACGGTATCGGCGGCGCTGCTAAGAAGCGTGAAGATACTCATAAAATGGCTGAAGCAAATAAGGCTTTCGCACATTACAGATGGTAATCTTTTAATACTGATTTTTCTTAAAAGGAGAATAATATGGCAAGAAAAGTATCTCTTGAAATGACAAGAAATATTGGTATTATGGCTCACATCGACGCAGGTAAAACCACAACTACCGAGCGTATTCTGTACTACACAGGTGTTAACCACAAAATCGGTGAAACACATGACGGTACAGCTACAATGGACTGGATGGCACAGGAGCAGGAGAGAGGTATTACCATTACCTCCGCTGCTACTACATGCTTCTGGAAAGACCATCGTATCAATATTATCGACACTCCCGGACACGTTGACTTCACCGTTGAAGTTCAGCGTTCCCTTCGTGTGCTCGATGGCTCTGTAACTGTTCTTTGTGCAAAGGGCGGAGTTGAGCCTCAGTCTGAGACCGTTTGGCGTCAGGCTGACGAGTATAAAGTACCCCGTATGATCTATGTTAACAAGATGGACATTATGGGTGCTGACTTCTTTAACGTACTCAAAATGGTTAAAGAACGTTTCCAGTGTAATGCAGTTCCGATTCAGCTTCCTATTGGATCTGAAGACACCTTCAAGGGAATTATCGACCTTGTAAACAACAACGCTATCGTTTACTATGACGATAAGGGTATGGATGTTCGCATAGAAGAAATCCCCGAAGATATGAAGGAAATTGCAGAACAGTATCGTAGTGAAATGATCGAACACATTGTTGAGATGGACGACGATCTTATGATGGCATATCTTGAGGATGGCACAGAGCCTTCTGTAGAAGATATGAAGCGCATCATCAGAAAGTCTACCATTGAGAGCACAATGGTTCCTGTTTGCTGCGGAACTTCTTACCGCAATAAGGGCGTACAGCCCCTTCTCGACAATATCGTAGATTATATGCCCGCTCCTACCGACGTAGAAGCTATTAAGGGTGTAAATCCCGATACCGAGGAGGAAGAGGTTCGTCATTCTTCTGATAGCGAGCCCTTCTCTGCACTTGCATTTAAGATTGCTACCGACCCCTTCGTTGGTAAGCTCTGCTTCTTCCGTGTTTATTCCGGTACTATAGATGCTGGTGCTTCTGTTCTTAACTCTGTTAAGGACAATAAAGAGCGTATGGGACGCATCCTTCAGATGCATGCTAACCACCGCGAAGATATTGAGACCGTATATGCAGGCGATATCGCTGCTTGCGTTGGTCTTAAGAACACCACTACAGGTGATACTCTCTGCGACGAAAAGCATCCCGTAATTCTCGAATCTATGAACTTCCCCGAGCCTGTTATCCGTGTTGCTATCGAGCCTAAGACCAAGGTTGGTCAGGAAAAGATGGGCATCGCACTTGCAAAGCTCGCAGAAGAAGATCCTACCTTTAAGGCATACACCGATGATGAAACCGGTCAGACTATTATCGCTGGTATGGGTGAGCTCCACCTCGAAATCATTGTTGACCGTCTCCTTCGTGAGTTCAAGGTAGAGGCTAACGTTGGTGCACCTCAGGTTGCTTACAAAGAAACCGTTCGTGCAAACGTTGACCACGAAACCAAGTATAAGCGTCAGTCCGGCGGTTCAGGTCAGTACGGTCACGTTAAGATCAAGCTCGAGCCTAACGAGACCGGCAAGGGATATGAATTTATCAACGCTGTTACCGGCGGTTCCATTCCTAAGGAATTCATCGGTCCTGTTGATGCAGGTATTCAGGGCGCACTTACTTCCGGTGTACTTGCAGGCTATCCTGTAGTTGACGTTAAGGTCACCCTTTACGACGGTTCTTATCATGAGGTCGACTCTTCTGAAATGGCGTTTAAGATTGCCGGTTCTATGGCATTCAAGGAGGCAGCAAGAAAGGCAGACCCCGTACTTTTAGAGCCCGTAATGAAGGTTACTGTTATCGTTCCCGAAGAATATATGGGTGATGTTATCGGCGATCTTAACTCTCGCCGCGGTATGATCCAGTCCTTCGAGGACAGAGCAGGTGCAAAGCAGATCAATGCTCGTGTACCTCTTGGCGATATGTTCGGTTACGCTACCGACCTTCGTTCCAAATCTCAGGGACGCGGTCAGTATGTAATGGAGCCTGACGGATATCAGGAAGTGCCCAAGAGCATCGCTGAAAAGATTATTTCTACAAGAGCTAAGAAAGATTAGTAATTGTTAAAATAATACTTGAAAAATTGAGAGGTTTTTGTTACAATGTATTGCGAAGACTCTCGTGTAGTTTTTATTTGTTTTATTTAAGGAGGAAATTCTAATGGCAAAGGCAAAATTTGAAAGAACCAAGCCCCATGTAAACATTGGTACCATCGGTCACGTTGACCATGGTAAGACCACCCTTACTGCTGCTATCACTAAGTACCTTTCTTTAAAGGGACAGGCACAGTTCGAGGACTATGCAAACATCGATAAGGCTCCCGAAGAGAGAGAGCGTGGTATTACTATCAATACCGCACACGTTGAGTACGAGACCGACGCTCGTCACTATGCACACGTTGACTGCCCCGGCCACGCTGACTATGTTAAGAACATGATCACTGGTGCTGCACAGATGGACGGTGCTATCCTCGTTATCGCTTCTACCGATGGACCTATGGCTCAGACCAAGGAGCACCTTCTCCTTGCTCGTCAGGTTGGCGTTCCCTACATCGTAGTATTTATGAATAAGACCGACCTCGTTGACGACGAAGAGCTTCTTGAGCTCGTAGAGATGGAAATCCGCGAGACTCTCGATTCCTACGAGTTCCCCGGCGACGATACTCCCATCATCAAGGGCTCTGCTCATAAGGCACTCGTTGCTGACAACGATCCTTCTCTCCCCGAGTATGCTCCTATCGCTGAGCTTATGGAGGCTGTTGACAGCTACATCCCCACTCCCGACCGTAAGGCTGACCTTCCCTTCCTTATGCCTGTTGAGGACGTATTCACCATCACCGGACGTGGTACTGTTGCTACCGGCCGTGTTGAGCGTGGACAGCTCCGCACTTCTGAGGAAGTTGAAATCATCGGTCTTACCGAAGAGAGAGCTAAGACCGTTGTTACCGGTATTGAAATGTTCCGCAAGCTTCTCGACTATGCTGAGGCAGGCGATAACATTGGTGCTCTTCTCCGTGGTATCCAGAGAACCGACATCGAGCGTGGTCAGGTTCTTTGTAAGCCCGGCTCTGTAAACCCCCACACCAAGTTCCATGGTCAGGTTTACGTTCTTTCTAAGGATGAAGGCGGCCGTCATACTCCCTTCTTCAACAACTATCGTCCCCAGTTCTACTTTAGAACTACCGATGTTACCGGCGTAATCACTCTTCCCGCAGGCACCGAGATGTGTATGCCTGGCGATAACGTAGAGATGGATGTTGAGCTTATCACTCCTATCGCTATCGAAGAGGGTCTCCGCTTCGCTATCCGTGAGGGTGGACGTACCGTTGGTTCCGGCGTTGTTACCGCTATCAACGATTAATTCATAATTTGAATTAAATTAAAGGATGTATCTTCGGATACATCCTTTTTTGTGTTAACAATGCGCAGAATTGCAATCTAAATATGCACATTTTTGCAATTGATTGTTAAAAAATAAGTGATATAATATACTTACAAAAGAACATACGGTTCTTGTTTATATTGCTTTATCCTCATATCATATCCCTTCAAGAGCAAAAGACACCGATTTTTCGGTGTCTTTTGCATTAGAAACGAGAAATTGACATTTATTTAACAAACATCTATTGACATTTTTGAATTTAGTAATATAATATTAGTAATAGGCTTTAGTCAGCTAAACCATATGGAGGTATATATATGTATAATATCAAAACTTACAACAAAATATCAAGTGTCGCTACTAACGAGTTTGACGCGAAGAAATATACCATAGGGGACGAGGTAGAAAATCCTGTTGGTGCTATTGTTCGTTCTGCCGATCTTCACGATGTGCAGTTTGATAAGTCTCTTCTTGCTATTGCCCGTGCAGGCGCAGGAACTAATAACATTCCCGTTGACCGTTGCGCAGAAGAGGGAATCGTTGTTTTCAACACCCCCGGCGCTAATGCAAATGCCGTTAAAGAGCTTGTTATCGCAGGTCTTATGCTTTCTTCCCGAAAGATTGCTGCCGCTATCGAGTGGGCAAAAACCTTAAAGGGCAACGGCGATCAGGTAGGCAAGATGGTTGAAAAAGGAAAGGGCAACTTTGTAGGACCGGAAGTTTTAGGTAAAACCCTTGGTGTCGTAGGTCTTGGCGCTATCGGTGTTCTTGTTGCCAATGCAGCAGAAAAGCTCGGTATGAAGGTTTACGGTTACGATCCCTATCTTTCCATCAAAAATGCTTGGAATCTTTCTTCCACCGTCGTTTACTGTGATGACCTTGCAGAAATATATGCAAACTGCGATTACATTTCCCTTCATATTCCTTGCACAGCAACTACTAAGGGCTCCGTTAATAAGGATGCTTTCGCTCAGATGAAAGACGGCGTTCGCATACTTAACTTTGCCCGCGGAGAGCTCGTTAATTCCGACGATATGATCGATGCTTTAGGCAGTGGTAAGGTTTCTTCCTATGTTGTAGATTTCCCCTCAGACGAGATGATTGGTGTTGAAGGTGTTACAGCTATTCCTCACCTCGGTGCATCCACTCCCGAATCGGAAGACAACTGCGCTTATATGGCAGCTCACGAGCTTATTGATTATATCGAAAACGGTAATATCGCAAACTCTGTAAATATGCCCGCAGTTTCTATGGGACGCACCTCTGATGCCCGTGTTTGCGTAATCCATAAGAATACCCCCGGAATTATTTCTGCAATCACAACCGCTCTTGCAGAACAGAACATCAATGTTCACAATATGCAGAACGCATCCAAGGGAGACTATGCTTATTCTCTCCTTGATGTTGAAACTGTCTTCGACGGTATGGAGGATAAGCTTATGGCCGTTGACGGCATCATTCGTGTTCGCGTTATTAAATAATTATTGACAAAATTTTAAATAGTGGTATAATTTATAAAAACATTGATAGGGACAGTTATGCTTGCAGATTTCAGAGAGCTGCCGCTTGGTGCAAGGCAGTATGAAGTGGGTATAAAAATCACCCTTGAGTTGAAAACTGAACCCCTTCGGGGAATTAAGTGATCCGCATTACCTGCGTTACGGGAAAAGCGTATAATAATGTACGCACACAAGTGGCTGATTTCAGCAATTAGAGTGGTACCACGGAGATTTTAAATTCTTCGCCTCTATGTTTATCATAGAGGCGTTATTTTTTATACTTAAGGAGATAAACAAATGGTTACACTAGATAAAGTTTATCACGCAGCATACGTACTTAAGGATGTAGTGCGCCATACAGAGCTTATTAAGGCTCCCACCATAAATCCCGATGCTGACATTTATCTTAAGCCTGAAAATCTGCAGGTCACAGGCTCCTTCAAGGTGAGAGGCTCGGGCTATATGATATCTCAGCTATCGGAAGAGGAAAAGGCTAAGGGTGTTATTGCCTGTTCGGCAGGAAATCACGCACAGGGTGTGGCACTTGCCGCAACAAAATACGGTATAAAATCGGTCATCTGTCTCCCCGACGGTGCTCCCATATCAAAGGTTGAAGCAACCAAAGGCTACGGTGCAGAGGTTGTTATGGTAGAGGGCGTATACGACGATGCCTATGCCGAAGCAATTCGCCTCCGCGACGAAAAGGGGTATACCTTCATTCACCCATTTGATGCCGAAAACGTTATCGCAGGACAGGGAACAATAGGCTTAGAGATTATGGACGAGCTTCCCGATGCCGACGCTATCATCGTTCCTGTAGGCGGCGGCGGACTTATTTCGGGAGTAGCTCTTGCGGCTAAAAAACTTCGTCCCGATACCAAGGTTTACGGAGTTCAGGCTGCAGGTGCTCCAAGTATGTTCAATTCAATACGCGACGGTAAGATAGAAAGATTAGATGCCGTTTCCACCATTGCCGACGGTATCGCTGTTAAAGAACCGGGCGAAAACACCTTTAATTATGTTAAAGAGTTTGTTGACGAGGTCGTAACCGTTACCGAGGACGAAATTGCTACCGCTATACTCACACTTATTGAACAGCATAAAATGATTGCAGAGGGTGCTGGTGCGGTGTCTGTAGCCGCCGCTATGTTTGACAAGGTACCGGTTAAGGGCAAAAAGGTTGTTTGTGTGGTTTCGGGCGGTAATATCGATGTTACAATACTCAGCCGTGTTATCAAGCGCGGTTTGTCCCGCTCAGGCAGAAACCACAGCCTCCTTGTCGAGCTTGTGGATAAACCGGGTCAACTTCGCGGTGTTTCTAATATCATTGCAGATAAGGGCGGAAATGTTATTTCCGTTCACCACGAAAGGGCAGGAGAGGGCTCTGATATTAACGGTTGCTTCCTTAGAATTGTCCTTGAAACCCGAAATTTCGAGCATATTAAAGAAATCACCGACGCCCTAACCGAAGCAGGATATAAGCTTTGCTAAAATATATGGTTGCATCATAAAATCATACGGTTCCCGTAGGGACAACCCTTGCGGTTGTCCGTGAAATCTTAAATTTTAAGGAGAAACTAATATGAGCGAAAAAATATATACCAAAAACGCCCCCGAGGCAATAGGACCTTATTCTCAGGCTGTAAAGGTAGGAAGCCTTGTTTTCACCTCAGGTCAAATAGCAATTAACCCCGTAAGCGGAGCCGTCGAAGCCGACACAATTGAAGCTCAGACCGAGCAGGTCTGCAAAAACCTCTGTGAGGTGCTTAAAGCCGCAGGAAGCGACATTACAAAAGCGGTAAAAACCGTCTGCTTCCTTTCTGATATGGATAACTTTGCAAAGTTTAACGAGGTCTACGGTAAATATTTCACCGAAAAACCCGCACGCTCCTGTGTTGCCGTTAAAACCCTCCCCAAAAACGTCCTCGTCGAGGTCGATGTAATAGCTGAGATCTAAAAAAAGAAGGCGCTGTAAAAAACAACCCGAATAAAAAAAGACTACAAACCAATCCGAAAGGATAGGAATGTAGTCTTTTTTACGGTATAATGTAGTTGATGAAAAACAAAATAATCCACGAATATATAATACATCATATCAATTAAAATTACCAGTAGAAATTTCAACAATAATAGAAATTTCTGACCCGGTATATACATTTTGCGAGGTTATGGATTGTATCGACCTAAGAAAATATCTTGCCGTTAAGGAAAGCAGGACAGGTCGCAAAAGATACGAGCCTGTAATCTTGCTCAAAGTAATACTGTTTGCTTTTATGGAGTACGGTTATGTTTCGGTCAGAAAAATAGAAAAGCTCTGCAAAACAGACATACGTTTTATGTGGCTTTTGCAGGATAATGCTCCCCCAAGCCATATGACCATAGACAATTTTATGAATGAAATACTTTTAGGGAAACGGCAATCCGGTTTGTCCAAACGGCAAAGAATTCACATATATTTACAGTAGACCGGTCAAAGGAAACAAATACGGCAGAACCAAAGAGTTATACCAATGTGAGGAATGTTCGAATTGTTCGCACAAAGATAAGTGTTGCAAATGCGAAGGCAACAGGGTTATTCGTTTAAATGAAGAGCTTACTGGTTTTCACAAGGAAGTTTTAAGCAATCTCAAAATGTGGATTATTGGGTTTTTTTGCTTTCTCTGAATTCGTTCGGGGTAACGCCTGTGAGCTTTTTGAAAACTCTGTGAAAATAGGCGATATCGTTAAAGCCTAAAAAATCGCTTATATCGTTTAAAGACATATCGTATTCCTGCAGAAGTTCACACGCCTTTTCTATTTTAAGTCGCGCTATATACTGTACGGGTGAAATTCCCGTAAGAGCCTTAAACTGCCTGCGGTAGACCGTTTCGCTAACCGAACACCGTTCGGCCAGCTCCGATATGCTGAGGCGCGATGTAATATGACTGCTTATATATGACAGAGCACACTTATCCGCCTCTTTTAAGGGAAATATTTTCCCCAGTATCTCATAGGTCTTGGACTTAACCATATTCATTTTTCCTTTTTTATAAAACTCAACCGCAGAAGAAAAAAGAACACGCAGCTCACCGTCCGCTCGACCGAGCCTTACGATATCTCCGCCGAGCAGGATGTCGTCTCCGTTTTTATCCATCATATTAAAGGACAGTAATATAGGGTGTGATATAACGTTCTCCGGCAGCTCAAAGTTTGCGATATAGCGGGAGCCTCGGGGTAGAAGCATCATTTCTCCTACCTCACAAACAAAGGCTTCGCCGCTCGGAAGCAGGTATTTTACGGGATAATCGGTAATTAAAAACAAAGCCGTGCGCTTTCTGGGGTTTTCTAAAAAGACGAAGCTTTCTTTGTTTTTTCGGTTCTGCCTACTTGCAACGACCTCTTTTATACTGACGTCTAAATCAAAAACTCCGTTCAGCATAGAAATGTCCATAATATCACCCTACATAATTCTACCATCAAAGGTCGAAAAGTGCAATCATTATTTTCGAAAATTCAATTGAAAACGGAGAAACACCTATGTATAATTAGCCTATAATCACAATTTTATAATTGGAGTGTATGCTATGACGGAAATTAAAAAGTACAACGGAAGATCGGCAATCTTCGTTGACGGAGAGCCTCTTGCTGCGCCTATGGCCTTTATCCGCACACGCACAAGAGACGAAAACAATGAGCTCACCCTTCATTTCGATCCCGAATATTTTAAAAATCTTCGGAAGTCGGGAATCAGGGCATTTATGATCAGCTGCAACACCTTTTGGCTTCAGCCCGATGCGCTTGACGTTTTTGATAGGGAAGCAAATATGCTTTTAGAGGCTGTTCCCGACGCCTACATCATCGCACGCTTCGGTCTTCATCCACCCGTCTCGTGGACCCTTGAAAACCCCGACGAATGTGTAAAATACAGCGACGGTGTTGCGCGACCGCTTCATCTTTTCACCGAATCCTACGAGGCCGATTATCCGCAAATGTATTCGTTGCTCTCTCAAAAATGGCGCGAGGATGCGGGCGAGGCACTTAGAGAGACCTGGGGCAAACTTCTCGAGCGACCCTATGCCGACCGCATCATAGGCTGCTTCATCACGGCGGGTAACACGTCAGAATGGCATTACGGTAAGCCCGGAATGGTATCTTCAAAGGACAAGGCTTGCCTTGGCTACAGCAAGGCCTTTCGTCGCGAGTTTTCCTCCTATCTTCGCGAGCTTTACGGCACCGACGAGGAGCTCAGGCGTTGTTGGAATGATCCCGACGTTTCTATCGACAATCCGCCTATACCCACCTTCGATATGCACTATTACGGCGCGCAGGTCGACGTCGATTGCACGGTGCCCCGTCAAAAGATACTTTCTTTTCAGGACGTTCCCCCACCCTTCAACAACGGCACACACATAGGTTCTTTTACCGATATGGACAGTTGTCCGCAGACCTACCATTTTATACGCTGTTGGCATCAGGGAACGGCAAGATCTCAAATACATTTCGCAAAAATAATTAAAGAAATGACTCCCGACCGTATAACCATCTTCTGCTACGGCAAGCAGGGATGTTGCAACCACGTGCGGGGCGGCACCACGGGCGGAACGCGCCTGATACTTAACAGCCCTTACGTTGATTGCCTTGAAAACCCGTCGGTTTACGAAAACCGAGTTATCGGAGGATTTGTTGGTCAGCGCGTTGTTCAGGATTCCTTTGATCTGCACAATAAGATCTATATTTGTCAGGATGACGCCCGCACACTTGCCGAAAACAGGTTTTGGCGCAATAAGTATCAGGTCTACGATATGACCGACACTATCGACAGCCTTAAGCGCGACTTTGGAAAATGCATTTGCGATGATATGCAGTCTTGGTGGTTCGATCAGTTGATCGGCGGAAAGCGGTATAAATACCCCGAAATATACAGGCTCTTTTCCGAGCAGGATGCTATTACAAAGGAGGCTTATTCCCTCGACCGCACCAAGAAAAGCGAGATCGCCTTCATTTTTGACGAAGAATCCATACTGGCGGTTTCCAACGGTACCTCTTATACCCTAGTTGAAACACTAAGAAATCACGTAATAGCCCGAATCGGCGCTCCCGTAGATCAATACTATCACGACGATATGGCAAACCCCGATATGCCATCCTACAAAATGTACGTTTTTGTTAACACCCTCGTTTTAACCGAAGAAGAGCGTGAGGTTATCAAAAACAAGCTTAAAAAGGACGGTGCCGTCGCAGTTTGGATGTATGCGCCCGGATTTGCCGACCCGATGGCAGATAAGAAAATGTCGACCGAGCACATGAAGGAGCTTACCGATATGGAAATCTCTATGGACGATCAGTGCTTTGATGCGAATTTCCGCTGGGACGGGGAGGCTCACCCCATAAGCCGCGCACTTGATAAACGCAAGCTTTACGGCAATTTCTACGATAAACGGATCAGCGGTCAAGCTAAGTCCACCGAAGTCCTCTACAGAGATACATACCTCTGTCCCCTCTTTTACTCTACTGATAAGCAGGCAAAGGATCTTGCGCACTTTGCCACAAGCGGCTATCCCGCCGTGTCGGTAAAGGAATGTGACGGATACACCTCGGTATTCTACGGTTCGAAAACCATCGACCACGCAACCCTCAGAGAGCTGGCGAGATTTGCAGGAGCCCATATTTACTGCGAGTCTGGCGACGTTACCTACGTCGGAGCTAACTATATCACTTTCCACGCATCATCGAGCGGTACCCACACATTATATTTCAGTGAACCTACCACCGTTTACGAGGTCTACGAAAAGAAGATTTACGGCGAGGATATTACCGAGCTAAACTTCGAGACCTATTTCGGAGAAACAAAAATGTTCAGAATAAAGACAGAATAAAATGGCGCTGTAAAAAACAACCCGAATAAAAAAGACTACAAACCAATCCGAAAGGATAGGAATGTAGTCTTTTTTACGGTATAATATAGTTGATGAAAAACAAAATAACCCACGAATATATAATACATCATATCAATTAAAATTACCAGTAGAAATTTCAACAATAATAGAAATTTCTGACCCGGTATATACATTTTGCGGGGTTATGGATTGTATCGACCTAAGAAAATATCTTGCCGTTAAGGAAAGCAGGACAGGTCGCAAAAGATACGATCCTGTAATCTTGCTCAAAGTAATACTGTTTGCTTTTATGGAGTACGGCTATGTTTCGGTCAGAAAAAAGAAAAGCTCTGCAAAACAGATATACGTTTTATGTGGCTTTTGCAGGATAATGCTCCCCCAAGCCATATGACCATAGACAATTTTATGAATGAAACGCTTTTAGGAAAACGGCAATCCGGTTTGTCCTAACGGAAAAGAGTTCACATTTCTTTGCAGCAGACCCGTAAAAGGAAACAAATATGGAAGAACCGAGGAGTTATATCAATGTGAGGAATGTTCGAATTGTTCGCACAAAGATAAGTGTTGCAAATGCGAAGGCAACAGGGTTATTCGTTTAAATGAAGAGCTTACCGGTTTTCACAAGGAAGTTTTAAGCAATCTCAACAGTATCCGAGGCTCACACTTTCACGTGAACCTCGGATTTTTAGACTGTTTTTTTACAGCCCCTTTTTCTTTATAACACATTTGCGATATCCAAAACAAGCTTTTCGGTCCTTTCCCAGCCGAGACAGGGGTCGGTGATAGATTTTCCGTAAACTCCTTCACCGATTTTCTGACATTCGTCTTCGATATAGCTTTCTATCATAAGGCCTTTGACCATCTTCTTTATGTCGTTGCTGTGACGCATACTGTGGAGAATTTCTTTCGAAATTCGCACCTGTTCGCCAAACTGTTTGTTAGAGTTAGAGTGATTGGTGTCGACGATAACTCCCATATTAGCGAGGTTTTTGGCGCTGTAAAACTCATAAAGTCTTATAAGGTCTTCATAGTGATAGTTGGGGATAGCCTGTCCGTGCTTGTTGACCGAGCCTCTGAGGATAGCGTGGGCAAGCTCGTTTCCGCTTGTTGTTACCTCCCAGCCACGATAAATAAAATCGTGAGAATGCTGCGCGGCGGTAATGGAGTTAAGCATTACCGAATAATCACCGCTGGTGGGGTTCTTCATACCTACTGGTATGGTCATTCCGCTGGAAACAAGACGGTGCTGCTGATTCTCCACCGAACGGGCACCTATTGCGACATAACCTAAAAGGTCATCAAGATAGCGGTAATTTTCGGGGTAAAGCATTTCATCGGCACAGGAAAATCCGGTCTCGTCGATGGCACGGGTGTGGAGGTGACGAATGGCAAGAAGTCCCTTTAGCATATCGGGCTTATCTGTGGGATCGGGCTGATGTATCATACCCTTATAGCCGTCGCCGGTGGTTCTGGGCTTGTTGGTGTAGATTCGGGGGATGATCAGTATCTTATCCTCGACCTGCTCCTGAAGTCTCTTCAGACGGTGAATATAGTCCATAACCGACTCTTCGCAGTCGGCCGAGCAGGGTCCGATTATAAGCACGAATTTATCGCTTTCTCCCGAAAAGACACTTCTTATCTCGGCGTCTCTTTTCGCCTTTTTCTCGATAACCTCCGCCTTTAAAGGATATTGCTCCTTAATATCCCTCGGTATGGGTAACTTCTGATGAAAAACCATTGACATTTGCTTTTGCGCCTTCTTTAAAATAAATATTTCTGCATATTATACCATACTTGTGCTGTTTTTTAAAGTTTATTTTTATATACTTAACCAAAATAATTTAAAAGAGCTTTTTCGAGGTTATTTTTCTTGACCTTTAATATAAAAAATGTTAAAATGAATAAGTCAAAATATGGGCTTTTGTAACTGACGGATCATTGGGGAACCAAAGGGGAGCAAAAGCACCGAAAAGTGTCGACCGTCTGGGCAGTTCGTAAACCTTTATTGAGGCTCGGACTGTCCTTATGCTTTTTAGGAGGAACTGAAATGAAAAAAGTCGGAATTATAATGGGTAGCGACAGCGACCTTCCCGTAGTAGAAAAAGCAATAAATATCCTTAAGGATTTTGATATTCCATTTGAAGTGCATATTTATTCTGCCCACAGAACGCCCGAGCAGGCTCGTGAGTTTGCAGTAAATGCCAGAAAGAACGGATACGGCGTTATGATTTGCGCCGCAGGAATGGCAGCTCACCTTGCAGGTGCTATTGCAGCCAATACTACCATCCCCGTTATAGGGATTCCGATAAAATCCTCTCTCGAGGGTATGGATGCCCTTCTTGCAACAGTTCAGATGCCCTCGGGAATTCCCGTTGCCACCGTTGCGATAAACGGTGCTGCAAACGCCGCATTTCTTGCGGCAGAAATGATCAGCCTTTCGGATGATACTCTTGCCGAAAAGCTTGATGCCAGAAGAAAAGCCGATGCCGATGCAGTTCTCGCTAAGGACGCTAAGGTTGCCGCACAGTACAACAACTAATTTAAAGTCACACCTCAGGAGGTATTTATGGGAGGCTTTTTTGGAGTAGTCAGCAAAAAAGACGCTATTTCAGATGTCTTTTTCGGCACTGACTATCATTCCCACCTTGGAACCCGTCGTGCGGGTATCGCCGCATATGACCCGCAAATCGGTATGCAGCGCAAAATTCACAGTATTCAGAATTCGCCTTTCCGCACCAAGTTCGAGCATATTTTCGAAGAAGCAAAGGGTAATGCTGCGATCGGTTGTATAAGCGATTACGATCCGCAGCCCCTTTTGGTGCGCTCAAAGTTCTGCACATATGCTATATGCTTTATTGGAGCAGTAAACAACTCGGACGAGCTCATTTCACGCTACCTTACAGATAACGGCGGACATTTTCTTCCAATGAATGGCGGCGGCATAAATAAAACAGAGCTTGTTGCCGCTCTTATAAATCAAAAGGATAGCTTGGCAGAAGGTATTCGTTTTGCACAGGATGAGATAGAAGGCTCTGCGTCAATTCTTATTCTTACAGATAAAGGCACACTTATCGCTGCCCGTGATAAGCTTGGCAGACTTCCCGTGCTTATAGGTAAAAACGACGACGCCTTCTGTGTAGCCTTCGAATCCTTCGCATATCAGAAGCTCGAATATGAAGACTATAAAGAACTTGGTCCTGCCGAAATAGTCGAAATCACTGCTGATAAGTGCACAGTGCTCAGCGAGGCAAAGAAGGAAATGCGCATCTGTTCTTTCCTCTGGAGCTACTACGGATATCCTACCTCCACCTACGAGGGTGTTAATGTTGAAGTAATGCGATGCAGAAACGGTGAGATACTCGCCGATAACGATAAAAACAAAGGCATTGCGCAGGATATAGACTATGTTGCCGGAATTCCCGATTCGGGAGTGCCCCACGCAATAGGCTATGCCAACAACAGCAAGTCACCCTATGCAAGACCCTTCATAAAATACACACCTACCTGGTCGCGAAGCTTTACACCCACCAGACAGGAAGAACGCAACAGGGTTGCTAAAATGAAGCAGGTTCCTGTGCCCGAGCTTATAAAAGATAAAAAGCTCCTCTTTGTAGACGATTCAATAGTTCGCGGAACTCAGCTTAAGGAAACGGTAGATTTTCTTTATAATAACGGTGCAAAAGAGGTTCATATACGTTCGGCTTGTCCTCCACTTATGTACAGCTGTAAGTATTTAAGCTTTTCAAGCAACAAAAGCGACTTAGACCTTATCGCAAGAAGAACCATTCTTGAACTGGAAGGGGAGAAGGGCTTCGATTATATGGAAGAATACAGCGACTCTTCTACAGAAAGAGGAAAAAAACTTCGCGATACTATTTGTAAAAAACTTAATTTTACATCACTTGAATTTCAGTCTCTCGACGGAATTATAAAAGCAATAGGTCTAGAGCCCTGTAAGCTTTGCACCTATTGTTGGAACGGAAAGGAATAAGAATTATGCATAACAAATCTATGTCTGAAAGCTACGCAGCCGCAGGTGTCGATATTACCGCTGGCTACAAATCGGTTGAACTTATGAAAAAGCATATTGCCCGCACTAAAAATGCAGGTTGCCTTGACGATGTGGGTGGTTTCGGAGGCTGCTTTGGTCTTGACCTTACAGGAATTACCGAGCCTGTGCTGGTAAGTGGTACAGATGGTGTTGGCACTAAAATTAAACTTGCTATGCTTCTGGATAAGCACGATACTATCGGTATTGACTGCGTTGCAATGTGTGCAAACGATATTATCTGTTGCGGTGCAAAGCCCCTTTTCTTCCTCGACTATATTGCTTGCGGCAAAAACTTCCCCGAAAAAATCGCAGATATTGTCGGCGGTGTTGCAGAGGGTTGTGTACAGGCTGGCTGTGCCCTTATAGGTGGCGAAACCGCAGAACACCCCGGTCTTATGCCCGAAGACGACTACGACCTTGCAGGCTACTGCACAGGCGTTGTAGATAAGTCTAAAATTCTTGATAACAAAACGGTAGAAGAGGGAGACGTTATTATTGCCCTTGCTTCTACAGGTATACACTCCAACGGATTTTCTCTTATCCGCAAGGTTTTCGATATCGAGAATGCTGACCTAACATCTCCCATAGATGCTCTCGACGGAAAATCCCTAGGCGAAACCCTGCTTACCCCCACCAAAATGTATGTTAAGAGTATGCTTGCTTTAATGGACGAGGTAAAGGTTAAGGCTGTATCTCACATTACAGGCGGCGGCTTCTACGAAAACATTCCTAGAAGCTTACCTAAGGGCTACTCTGCTAAAATCAAAAAGTCAGATGTCAAGATTCTTCCTATATTCAAGCTTATTATGGAAACCGGCAACATTCCCGAGCGCGATATGTTCAATACCTTTAATATGGGCGTGGGAATGAGTGTTGTGGTATCTAAGTCTGATGCACAAAAGGCTGTGGAAATACTTAACGCCAACGGCGAGAACGCTTACATTCTCGGCGAAATCGTTAAGTCCGACGAAGGAGTAATCCTCGAATAGGGAGGTTATTTGATGTCTGAAAAAACTAAAATTGCCGTTCTTGTTTCGGGCGGCGGCACAAATCTGCAAGCTCTTATAGATGCGCAGAGAAGCGGAATAATCACATCGGGTGAAATTAAGCTTGTAATTTCTAATAACGAAGGTGCCTATGCCTTAGAGCGAGCAAAAAAAGCAGGAATCAGTTCGGTAGTATGCAACAAAAAACTGCTTGGAGACGAGTTTGAGGATACCCTCATCGAAATTCTTGAGGCTAACAGGATAGAGATAATTGTCCTTGCAGGCTTTATGTGTATTTTAAGTGAAAAATTCACATCCAAATATGCAAACCGCATTATAAACGTCCACCCATCTCTTATTCCGTCTTTCTGTGGTAAAGGTTTTTACGGTCTTCGTGTGCATGAGGCGGCTTTAGAGTGTGGCGTTAAGGTTACGGGAGCCACAGTGCATTTCGTAAACGAAATTCCCGACGGCGGTAAAATAATTATGCAAAAAGCAGTCTATATTAAGGATGACGATACCCCCGAAACCCTTCAAAGAAGGGTAATGGAGGAGGCAGAGTGGAAAATTCTGCCTATGTCACTTGAAAAAGTCTGCAAAGAAATTAAAGGATAAAGGTGATAAATATGGCACTTTTCGATTTAAAAAAATTACTCAGTGAAAACTCTTATCCCGGTCGCGGAATAGTTATCGGCAAATCTGCCGATGGAAAATCTGCTATGATTGCCTATTTTATTATGGGCAGAAGCGTTAACAGCCGCAACCGTATTTTCGAGCGTTTTGACGGCGGTATGAGAACAAAGGCTTTTGACGAATCCAAGCTTTCCGACCCTCATCTTATCATTTATAATCCTTATCTTGCTACAAAGGGTGGTAATATCGATATTATCACCAACGGCGACCAAACAAACACTATTTTCGATTATATAAACAAAAATGAACACCATTACGGTTTCGAAGAAGCTTGCGAAGTTCGTGAATTTGAGGATGATGCACCTAACTTCACACCAAGAATTTCGGGTATCCTTTATTACTGTTTCCCAAGAAACACCTTTGCTTATAAGATGTCTATTTTAAAGAGTGCAGACGGCAGGGGAGAATCTTGCAGAAGATATTTTTACAACTATAATGCACCCGAAAATGGCGTTGGTCACTTTATCCACACCTACAAGTGTGACGGCAACCCCATCCCGTCCTTCTACGGTGAGCCCGAAGAGGTAGCCCTTCCCAATACCGCAAAAGAGCTTGCCGACCTCTGCTGGGAAAACCTTAACGAGGATAACAAGGTGTCCCTCTTTGTTCGTCAGATTCCTCTTGACGGTAGCGAACCTACCGAGATAATCATTAACAAAAATAAATAATCGGAGGCAAATTATGAAAGAATTTGAACTTAAATACGGTTGCAACCCCAACCAGAAACCCGCAAAAATATTTATGCACGACGGTAGTGAGCTTCCGATTGAAATATTAAACGGACGCCCCGGTTTTATCAATGTCCTCGATGCATTCAATTCCTGGCAGCTTGTTAAGGAGCTTAAAGAGGCACTGGGTATGCCCGCAGCAACATCCTTTAAACATGTAAGCCCCACCTCCGCAGCAATAGGCCTTCCTTTGTCCGACACTCTTAAAAAGGCTTGCTTTGTTGACGATATCGAGGGACTTGACGATTCGCCTCTTGCCTGCGCATACGCAAGAGCTCGTGGCACCGACCGTATGTGCTCCTTTGGTGACTGGGTAGCCCTTTCTGATGTCTGCGATGTTACCACAGCCCTTATGATTAAGCGCGAGGTTTCCGACGGTGTTATTGCCCCCGGTTATGAGCCCGAAGCCCTTGAAATTCTTAAGTCAAAGAGAAAGGGCTCTTATAATATCGTTAAAATCGACCCAGATTTTGTTCCTGCCGAGATAGAGCACAAGCAGGTTTACGGTATTACCTTTGAGCAGGGAAGAAATGAGTTTAAGATTAACAGAGAACTCCTTTCCAATGTCGTAACAGACAAAAAGGATATGCCCGAAAGTGCTATCCGCGACCTTATCATCGCCCTTATAACCCTTAAGTATACACAGTCTAACTCTGTCTGCTATGCCGTAGACGGACAGGCTATCGGTGTGGGTGCAGGTCAGCAGTCCCGCGTACATTGTACCCGTCTTGCGGGAGGAAAGGCAGATACCTGGCAGCTTCGTCAGCATGAAAAGGTATTAAACCTTCCCTTTAAGCCTGAGCTTGGCCGTCCCGACCGCGATAATGTTATAGACGGTTATATCAATCAGAATGAAGAGGATGTCTGCGCCGAGGGTAACTGGCAGAAATACTTTACCGTTCAGCCCGAGCGTTTCACTATGGAAGAGCAGAGAGCATATCTAGACACCATTACAGGTGTGGCTTTAGGCTCTGACGCATTCTTCCCCTTCGACGATAACATTGAAAGAGCCAAGAAGAGCGGTGTTTCCTATATTGCAGAGCCGGGCGGTTCTATTCGTGACGATGTAGTTATTGACTGCTGCAACAAGTACAAAATGGCAATGGCATTCACAGGAATGCGTCTCTTCCATCACTAATACTCCACTACATAATAAAGGATTGTTTAAATTGAAAATAATGGTTGTAGGTGGCGGCGGAAGAGAGCACGCCATCATTAAGAAATTAAAAGAAAACAAAGAAATCGAAAAAATATACGCTCTTCCTGGCAACGGCGGAATGAAAAGTGATGCCGAGTGTGTGGCAATCGGCGCAAAGGATATCGAAAAAATAGTAGAATTTGCTAAAGATAACGCTATCGATTTTGCTGTGGTCGCTCCCGATGATCCGTTGGTGCTGGGCTGTGTAGATGCTTTAGAGGCTATCGGTGTACCTTGCTTTGGACCGAATAAAGCTGCCGCTATAATCGAGGGCAGTAAGGTCTTTTCCAAAAACCTTATGAAAAAGTACGGTATTCCTACCGCACAGTACGAGGTTTTCTCTGATGTAGAGGCTGCTTTAGAGTATTTAAAGACCGCACCCATTCCTACCGTTATAAAGGCTGACGGTCTTGCTCTCGGCAAAGGCGTTATAATCGCAATGACTAGAGAAGAAGCAGTAGCCGCTGTTAAATCTATGATGGAGGATAAGGTCTTCGGCGAGTCGGGAAGTAATGTCGTTATTGAAGAATTCCTTACAGGTCCCGAGGTGTCCGTTCTTTCCTTTACAGACGGAAAAACGGTTGTTCCAATGATTTCTTCAATGGACCACAAACGCGCTCTGGATAACGACGAAGGTCTCAACACGGGCGGAATGGGCACTATTGCTCCTAATCCCTATTATACCGAGGATATTGCTAAGGAGTGTATGGAAAAAATCTTCATACCTACCGTAAATGCAATGAACTCTGAGGGCAGAACCTTTAAGGGCTGTCTCTATTTCGGTCTTATGCTTACTCTAAACGGACCTAAGGTAATTGAATACAACTGCCGTTTCGGTGACCCTGAAACACAGGTTGTTCTTCCTCTTCTTGAAACCGACCTTTTTACCGTTATGAAGGCGGTAAGAGAAGAGAAGCTCTCAGAGATAGAGGTAAAATTTGCCGATAAAGCCGCTTGTTGTGTTGTTATGGCGTCACACGGCTACCCAGGTAAATATGAAACAGGTTTTGAGATTAAAATTGCCGACGATATTGAGGCTGAGGTCTATGTAGCAGGTGCAAAGCTTGACGGCGAAAAAGTGCTTACCGCAGGCGGACGAGTGCTTGGCGTTGTCGCCGTTGCGGATGACCTTATTTCTGCTGTCGATAAGGCATATAAAGAGGTTCCAAAGGTTACCTTCGAAAACGCCTACTGCAGAAGCGATATAGGTCAGCGCGCTATTAAAGCCCTTAAATAGGAGGAAAAATAGATGGTATATAGAGTATATGTAGAAAAAAGAGAAGAACTTGCAAATGAAGCAAAATCTCTTAAAAATGATATAGTTTCCCTTCTTCAGATTAAGGGTCTTAAAAATCTTCGTCTTTTAAACCGATACGATGTAGAAAATATTGAAAAAGAGCTTTACGATTATGCTGTTAAAACAGTATTCAGTGAGCCTCAGCTTGATATCGTTACCGAAGAAGTAGAAAATACCGAGAATGCTATCGTATTTGCAACCGAGTATCTTCCCGGTCAGTTCGATCAGCGGGCCGACTCCGCCGCCCAGTGTATACAGATAATCAGTCAGGGTGACCGTCCTCTTGTTAAAACCGCAAAGGTTTATGTTCTCTACGGCGACCTTACAGAAAGTGATGTCGAAGCAATCAAAAAGTATGTAATCAACCCTGTAGAGAGCCGTGAAGCGTCCCTTGAAAAGGCAGAAACTCTTGTGGCTACCTATGATATTCCTACCGAGGTTGCAACCCTCGACGGATTTTTACAGCTTGATGAAGTCGGTCTTGCCGATTTCGTAGTGAAATACGGTCTTGCAATGGATAATGACGACATTAAGTTCTGTCAGGATTATTTTAAGACTGAGGACCGAGACCCCACTATCACTGAGATCCGTATGATAGATACATACTGGTCCGACCATTGCCGTCATACAACCTTCCTTACCACCATCGACGAGGCAGAGTTTGAGGATAAGACCATTCACGCCGCATTCGAGGAGTATCTGGCTGTCCGCGAAAAGCTTGGACGCACCAAGCCTATAAACCTTATGGACATCGGCACTCTTGCCGCAAAATATCTTAATAGCGAGGGCAAACTGCCTCATCTTGACGAGTCTGAGGAAATCAATGCTTGTACCGTTAAAATCAAGGTTAATGTTGACGGTAAGCAGGAGGATTGGCTCCTTCTCTTTAAGAACGAAACCCATAACCATCCCACCGAGATAGAGCCTTTCGGCGGTGCCGCTACCTGTATTGGCGGTGCTATCCGCGATCCGCTTTCAGGTCGTTCCTATGTTTATGCCGCAATGCGTGTAACGGGTGCGGCAGACCCCACAAAGCCTGTTAGTGAGACTATGGCAGGAAAACTGCCTCAGCGTAAAATTGTTACTACCGCAGCCGCAGGTTATTCCTCCTACGGCAACCAGATCGGACTTGCAACAGGTCAGGTAGACGAGCTTTATCACGACGGTTATGTCGCTAAGCGTCTTGAGATAGGTGCGGTTATTGCAGCAGCGCCCGCTGAAAATGTTCGTCGCGAGCGTCCCGAGGACGGCGATATCGTTATTCTTCTCGGCGGCCGTACAGGTCGTGACGGATGCGGCGGGGCAACAGGTTCTTCTAAGTCCCATACTCTTGAGTCACTCGAATCCTGCGGTGCAGAGGTGCAAAAGGGTAACGCTCCCGAAGAGCGTAAGCTTCAGCGCCTTTTCAGAAATAAGGAAGCATCCCTCCTTATCAAACGCTGTAACGACTTCGGCGCAGGCGGTGTGTCTGTTGCAGTAGGCGAGCTTGCTGATGGTCTTGTTATCGACCTTAACGCAGTTCCCAAGAAGTATGACGGTCTCGATGGAACCGAACTTGCTATTTCCGAATCGCAGGAGCGTATGGCGGTTGTAGTAGAGCCTAAGGATGTAGAGCGCTTTAAAGAGCTTGCAGAAGAAGAAAATCTCGAGGCTACCGTTGTGGCACGCGTTCAGGCAGAGCCCCGCCTTGTTATGAACTGGAACGGCAAGTCTATTGTTAATATTTCCCGCGAATTCCTTAACTCCAACGGTGCAGAAAAGCATATCAAGGTTTACGCTTCAAAGCCCGAGTCTTATACCAAGACAATCGGTGACAATTTCATCGACGAATATATGAAGCTGGCTGATGACCTTAATGTATGCTCTAAGCGCGGACTTAGTGAGCGTTTCGACTCTACTATCGGTGCAGGAACTGTTCTTATGCCCTTTGGCGGAAAATATCAGCAGACACCCATTCAGGCAACGGTCAACAAAATTTCTGTTGAAAAGGCTCATACCGATACAGTTTCCTTAATGGCTTGGGGCTATAACCCCTATATTGCTGAGAAGAGCCCCTATCACGGTGCTTACCTCGCAGTTGTTGAATCTGTTTCAAAGCTTATTGCAGCAGGTGCTAAGTTTGAGGATGTATATCTTACATTTCAGGAGTATTTCGAGCGTCCCAGAAAGGAAGAAAAACGTTGGGGCAAGCCCTTCTCAGCCCTCCTCGGTGCATTCAAGGCCCAGCTCGATTATGGTATTGCCGCAATCGGCGGTAAGGACTCAATGTCAGGCTCCTTCGAGGATATTGATGTTCCTCCCACCCTCGTTTCTTTCGCCGTTACTACCGATGATGTTAAGAATATAATTTCTCCCGAGTTTAAGGCTCCCGACCATAAGGTCGTAATCATTAAGCCCGAGCTTGACGAAAACGGTCTCCCCGTAACTGCCAGTGAGCTTGAAGTTTATAAGACCGTAAATGAGCTTATAGTATCGGGTAAGGCAGTTGCTGCTTATACTCCCACCTACGGCGGTGTAGCAGAAGCCGTTATGAAGATGACCTTCGGTAACCGCGTAGGCTTCGCATTCTCGGATGATATTTCTATGGAAGAAATCTTCGGATATAACTACGGCGCATTCATCCTCGAGCTTACCGAGGATATCGACATTGGCACAACACTCGGTGTAACTATGCGCGAGAACGCCGTATTCTATAAGGGTCAGTGCATCAAGTCTGAAGACCTGCAGAAGGTATATGAAGATAAACTCGAAAAGGTTTATTCCTGTAATATTGAGCAGGGGAGCGGTAAAGAAATCCCCGCCTTCTCCTATACTGCAGAAAGCCGTGTAGCCCCTGCAATCAAGGTTGCAACGCCCAAAGTGTTAATTCCTGTATTCCCAGGCACTAACTGCGAGTTTGATACCGCAAAGGTTATGCGCGACGCAGGAGCAGAGCCCGAAATATTCGTAATCAATAACCTTACCTCTAAGGGCATTGCAGATTCCGTTGCCGCCTTTGCCGACAAGGTTAAAGAGTCACAGATAATTTTCATCCCCGGCGGATTCTCGGGCGGAGACGAGCCCGACGGCTCGGGTAAATTCATTACCGCCTTCTTCCGTGCAGGCGCTGTTAAGGAGCAGGTTAACGAGCTGCTTAAAAACCGCGACGGACTTATGTGCGGTATCTGTAACGGCTTTCAGGCAATTATCAAGCTTGGTCTCGTTCCTTACGGTGAGATAATCGATACCGATGCTTCTTGCCCCACCCTTACCTTTAACACTATCGGCCGCCATCAGTCGAGAATGGTACAGACCCGCATCGCGTCAAACAAGTCACCTTGGCTTGCTGCTACTAATGTAGGCGATGTCTATAATGTGCCGATTTCCCATGGCGAAGGTAAATTCCTTTGCAGTATGGAGCTTGTAAATAAACTTGCCCAAAACGGTCAGATTGCTACACAGTACGTTGACCTCAGCGGCAACCCCACCTCGGACATCCTATTCAACCCCAATGATTCGGCATGCGCAATCGAGGGTATAACCTCTCCCGACGGACGTGTGTTCGGTAAGATGGGTCATTCCGAGCGTACAGGCGCAGGACTCTATAAAAACGTTGCAGGAAACTACGATATGAAGATGTTCGAGTCTGCAGTTAAATACTTCAAATAATCAAAAATCTCCCAAAGGGGCACACATCATAGGGCAATACTGCTCTATGATGTGTGCCCCAAGGGAGACTTTTTTGTTTTAGAAAAGGGTCAAGATGTTTTTAAATCTTTCGTATATTCTGTTCCTTCATTTTCATATTTCGATGTTTTCGAATTTTTACTCTGCAGACTCTCTCGGGTTCAAGCTCTTTCTCCTAAAAAACAAAAACAGACACCCACCTTACGGTGAGTGTCTGTTTTTATTTGGTGCGGATAATGGGACTTGAACCCATACGTCGTTCGACACACGCCCCTCAAACGTGCCTGTCTGCCTATTCCAGCACATCCGCATTAAGTTGTGCGCTTTTTATCGCGCCTAAGTATAATACCATAGCGTCTGCGAAATGTCAACAATTATTTTTAAAAATTTTAAAAAAAGTAAAATGGTAGTAAAAGTGCACCAAAAAAAGTAAAAACACAGTAAAAGTACACCTTTAATGCTTTTCAAAAAAGCGGATAAAGGTGTTTTTTTATGAATTTTAAGGAAAATTTAAAAAAACACTTGCTTTTTTTATATCACTATAATATAATAAATCCATCAAGGTGGCGTAAAATAACACCAAATCATTCATAAAAGTACAGCAAAGTGGCGCGAAAACAGGAGGTGAGTGTTCGTGCTTTTAGGTGGCTCTGATCATACCATTGATAAAAAAGGACGAATGTTCATTCCTTCGCGCTTTAAAAAAGTTTTAGGTGAGCAGGTTGTAATTTGCGCTTGTCCTTTTGGCAGCAAGTGCTTATGGGGATTTTCCGAAGAAGGCTTTGACGAGTTTTACGAGAAAATAAGTAGCAACGACTATGATAAGGTAGAGGGAATCACTCGTTTCATTTCCGACACCGCAAGCTTCACCGATATAGATGCTTCGGGCAGAGTTCTGCTAAACGCCGACCTTCGCAAATTTGCTAATATCGATACCGATGCCCATATGGTAGGAATGAAATATTATTTTGAAATATGGAATCCTGAAGATTGGAAGCAGACACGTGAAGATATCGACAATGCCGATTTCGCACCTGTCGTAAAAGATATTAAGTTCAGATTCGGCAATAAAGCTAACGGGTGAGAGTAATGGATTTTAAACATATATCTGTTTTACTCGGCGAGACCCTCGACGGGCTAAACATAGTCCCTGACGGCATTTATGTTGACGGCACAGCAGGCGGAGCAGGTCATTCGTGTGAGATTGCTAAACGCCTTAAGAATGGTAGGCTTATAGCCTTAGACCGCGACCCCGATGCGGTAGCGGTTGCAACCGAACGTCTTAAAGGTCTTCGGGCAACTGTGGTCAAATGCAACTACCGAGATATGCGTTCGGCACTTGACGGTCTGAATATCGACCTTGTTGACGGAATAATGCTTGATATTGGGGTTTCTTCCTTTCAGCTTGACAACAGAGAAAGAGGCTTTTCTTTTCACGATGATGCCGCTCTTGATATGAGAATGAGCAAAGAGGGAACAACTGCTGCAGATTTAGTCAACAACCTTGACGTAAACGAGCTTACTAAGATACTGAGAGATTACGGTGAAGAAAAATTTGCCTATAAAATAGCACAGAAAATAGTAAGCGAACGAAAAAACTGTGATATATCCACAACAGGACAGCTTGCTGAGATAATTTCATCAGCTGTGCCTGCCGCCGTAAGAAGACAGGGTAATCCTTGCAGAAAAACCTTTCAGGCGCTTCGCATAGCCGTTAATGATGAGCTTGGAGCTTTAGCAGACGGTATTGAAGCTGCTTGGCGCTGTCTTAAGGTTGGCGGAAGACTTGCTATAATAACCTTCCATTCCTTGGAGGACAGAATAGTAAAAACCAAGTTCAAGGAGTTTGCAACAGGCTGCATTTGTCCGCCCGACATTCCTATTTGTGTCTGCGGTAGAAAACCTGAGGGAAGGCTCATAACAGGAAAACCGATAGTTGCCACCGAAGAAGAATTAGAACAAAATCCCCGAAGCAGAAGTGCAAAGCTCAGGGTAATAGAAAAATTATAAAGAAAGGGAAGTAAAATGAATAACGCTAAATACTACAATGATTCTTTAGCTTATGATTTTGAACTGTTTATGCCCAAGGCTCAGCCTGAGCCTCGTGCCCAGATTGTTAAAATGCCCAGAAGAAAAGTTAATAAAGCTTCCCGCAAACAGGCAAGATATCAGGTTTCAAAAACTCTGACTATCATAATGATAGGAGCACTGCTTGTTTCTATGATATGCGCAGGTATTGCTCTTCGTGTAGAAATCAGTGAGGTCAATTCTCAGATAGTGGATGCCAAGGAGGAACTTGCGGCACTCAGCGGAGAAGAAACTCGCATAGATATGGAATTTGAAAAAATGATGTCTTATAAAAATATCGAGGAAGCTGCACAGGCTCTCGGTATGAAAAAAATGGACAAAAGTCAGATAGTATATATTCGTGTAAATGATACCAACAAGGCAATAGATGCAAACGGCAATGTATATACGGCAGATAAAGAATAGTTTACTAAGCGGTGAATATATTTAAATACGAGAGCTCTTTTTAAGGGCTCTCGTTTCAAGCATTTTTAAAGCGATGTAATTTTTTGTAATAAATTGTAAATCAAGATGCGGAGGACATAACTGATGGCTGCGAAAGCAACAAAAATGATGCTTAGAAGAATACTGATAATATTGTTGGCTGTAGTTATTCTTTTTGTGTCGGTTACAGTTGTAAGACTTACAAAAATAATGATAATTGACGGAGAAAAAATGCAGTCATTAGCATCGGAGCAGCAACTTTATGACACTCTTGTCAGCGCTCCGAGAGGAGATATTTACGACAGCGAAATGAATCTTCTCGCAAAAAGCGATACTGCGTATACAATTTACATTATTCCCAACGGTATAAAGAGTCTTGAAGAGGCAAAGCAAAAACAGGTTAAGAGCACAATAGCGGTAGGCTTTTCCGAAATACTTGATATGGATTATGAAACGGCCTACTCTTATACCGAAAAGCAAACTTATTATGTTATAGTTAAAAAGCGTGTTGACAAAGCTACAGCCGATAAGATAAGGCAGTTTATTGCCGATAACAGCAAACTGGGTCTCGCGAAATACATAGGTATAGACGAAACCACAAAAAGATATTACCCTAACGATAATCTTGCTTCGGTAGTATTGGGCTTTGTTGGAGACGATAATCAAGGACTTTCGGGACTTGAAAGCTACTACGATGCAACACTTACGGGTGTAGCAGGACGTGTTGTAGCAGCGAAAAATGCTCACGGTGCAGATATGCCCTTTTCATATCAGGTTGTCGAAGAGGCGAAACAGGGCAATTCTCTTGTTCTGACTGTTGATTCGTATATGCAGCACATTGCCGAAAAATATCTTGAGCAGGCAGTTGAAGCAAATATGGCAACTAACCGAGGTGCCTGTGTAATTATGAATGTTAATACAGGTGCGGTATTGGCTATGGCAGTCAAAGGAGATTTCAATCCAAACAATCCCTTTGAACTTACCGAGGCTGAACAGGCACTGCTTGATGAAGAAGATGCTACCACTTCAAGAAATGAACTGTTAAATCAGAAGTGGCGTAATAAAGCAGTTGCTGATACCTATGAGCCTGGCTCTGTATTTAAGATAGCCACAGCTTCAATGGCTTTGGAAGAAAATCTTACAACACTCGACCATTCATATAATTGCGGATATACTATTTATGTGGCGGGACAGGTGTATCATTGCCACAAAAGAGGCGGTCACGGAACCCTTTCCTTCAAACAGGCAATGGTGGGCTCCTGTAATCCTGTATTTATTACGGCGGGTCAGCTTCTGGGTGTTTCGAAATTTTCGAAATACTTCGAAGCATTTGGATTTACAAAGAAAACAGGCATCGACCTTCCGGGTGAGGCTTCGCCTGTTTATCATAAAGAAGCCAATATGGGTCCGACTGAGCTTGCGTCCTCTTCGTTTGGTCAAACCTTTAAAGTAACCCCTATGCAGCTAATTGCTGCGGCAAGTGCGTCTGTAAACGGAGGATATTTGCTTACTCCGTTTATTGTAAGCAAAATAATAGACTCTGATGGAAATGTTGTAAAAACCACCGAAAAAAACGTTAAGAGACAGGTGATAAGCGAAGAGACAAGTGCTAAGCTAAGAGAAATGCTCAAGGCGGTTGTAAATGACGGCGGTGCCTCCAATGCTTATGTTGCAGGTTATGATGTAGGTGGTAAAACAGGAACCTCTGAAAAGGTTGCCGAAATGCAGGCAACAGGTGAAAGAGGTCTGTATATAGCATCGTTTTTAGGCTTTGCACCTATTGATGACCCCGAAATAGCAGTTCTTGTTATGATAGACGAGCCGAGAGGCGTTAATCATTACGGCGGTACGGTTGCAGCACCGGTAGCGGCTGAGATATTCAAAGATATTCTTCCATATCTCGGCTACGAGCCGCAATATACCGAGGAAGAGCTTGAAAAGCTTGCCATAAAGGTACCCGAGCTTTCGGGCAAGACCTTACAGGAGGCTAAGGAGGAGCTTGCAGAACTCGGACTTGTGGCACAAATCCAAGGTAGTGGAGAAAAAGTCCTTAAACAGCTGCCTATCTTTGGAGAAACCCTAAATAAGGGCGGAAAGGTCATTCTTTATACCGAAGAAACGGATGAGACCGCAACCGTTACCACTGTTCCTGATTTTACAGGTATGACACCTGCTGAGGCTAATGCTGCCGCAAGCGGTGCAGGTATAAATATCACTTATTCGGGAAACACAAGCTCGGGTAACACAACAAAAGCTTACGATCAAAGTATAGCTGCAGAAACAGAAGTTAAACTGGGAAGTTCTGTTACGGTATATTTCCGTGACGAATCTTCTACAGACTGATACAGAAAGGAAACTATTATGCTGCTCAAAGAACTTTTGCCTTATGTGCATAGCAAATTTGATGAAACCGAAATAACCGACCTCACCTGCGACTCGCGCAAGGTGGGAAAGGGATTTGCCTTTGTTTGCATAAGCGGGTTCAGTATGGACGGACACAAGTTTGCCAAGGCTGCTGTTGAAGCGGGTGCATCGGTAGTAATTTCCGAAAAGCCCACAGGCGTTTCCTGTGAGGTAATTGTTGATGATACCCACAAAGCGTATGCGGTAATGTCTGCAAATTGTTTTGGCAATCCCTCAAAGAGTATGAAGCTTGTAGGTGTTACGGGTACAAACGGCAAAACCTCTGTGACCTATATGCTCAAGGCAGTAATAGAGAGCAGGGGCTTCAAAACAGGTGTTATCGGAACAATTCAGAATCTTATCGGTGATCAAGTGGTCGAATCGGTCAATACTACACCTGATGCATATAGCCTCAATCGGTTGTTTGCGCGTATGCGTGATGCGGGCTGCGAGTATGTGCTTATGGAAACCTCTTCTCACGCTCTTGACCAAAAAAGAATATATGGTTTAGAGTTTGAAGTGGGTGCCTTTACAAACCTTACTCAGGATCATCTTGATTACCATAAGACTATGGAAAATTATTTTAAGGCAAAGAAAAAACTGTTTGAAATGTGTAAAGCTGCGGTTATAAATCTTGACGATGAGTATGGCAGACAGCTGATTGCTTCGGTAGGTTGCGAGGTTCTGACATATGCGGTTAACGATCGCAGTTCCACCTATTCTGCAAACGGTATAAATATGAGACCCGACGGAATAGAGTATGAGCTGGTAGGGGATTATATCATAAAACGAATGAGACTTAAAACAGGCGGCAAGTTTTCGGTCTACAATTCTCTTTGCGCCGCAGTATGCGCAAAACAGCTTGGCTTCTCTATTGACGAAATAGCCAATGCCTTTGAAAAACTCGACGGTGTAAAGGGCAGAGCCGAAGTAGTACCGACAGGCAAGGATTATACAGTGATAATAGATTATGCACATACACCCGACGGTCTTGCTAATGTTCTTTCTACATTCAGAGAGCTCAAAAAAGGTAGACTTGTGTGTCTTTTTGGATGCGGTGGAGACAGGGATGCTACTAAGCGTCCTATAATGGGCTCTATTGCGTCGAAGCTGTCAGATATGGTAATTGTGACCAGTGATAATCCACGCTCCGAAGAACCCTCTGCTATAATAAATGACATACTTGAGGGTATGAAAGACAGCAAAACTCCCTATGTAGTTATAGAAAACCGTATAAATGCGATAAAATTTGCTATTCACAATGCCAAAAAAGATGATATAATAGTCTTAGCAGGCAAGGGCCACGAAACTTATCAGATACTCAGTAGCGGAAAAATACATCTTGATGAGAGAGAGGTAATTGCCGAAGCTTTAAATGAGCTAAAGCAATAAAGCAAGGAGCGAAAAATTATGAGTAATTACATTCCCGTAATAGCCGCACTGGTTTCTTTTGCTGTAACAGCGGTTATCGGTATACCTTTTATACCGTATCTCAGAAAACTTAAATATGGGCAGACAATTCTTGAGGAAGGTCCCAATTGGCACAAGGAAAAGCAGGGCACACCCACTATGGGCGGAATTATGATTGTTGCAGGTGTAACTTCTGCACTTATCATATCGCTTATAGTTTCGGCTTTAACAGACGGTCCGCTTACAAAAGAACTAAGCGGAGGAATAAAGCCGGTTGTACTTATTGCTGGAATTATTTTTGCACTGATTTGCTGTGCGATAGGACTTATGGATGATTATATCAAGGTTGTAAAAAAACGTAATCTTGGTCTTACTGCAAAGCAGAAAACTATATTTCAGCTTCTTGCAACGGTGGCTTATCTTGCCGCCCTTGCAATTTCGGGTGTAAACACTACATGGATACCCTTTATCGGTGATGTAGATATTACATCGGGCTTTGGTCTTATCTTTTGGCCTGTTTCGCTTGTTTTTATCTACTTTATTGTAAATGCAGTAAATCTCACCGACGGTATAGATGGTCTTGCATCAAGCGTAACACTGGTCGTATGCTGTGCCTTTATGCTGATATGCACACGCATATCTAACGTATGCATTGCAACTCTTGCCGCAACAGGCGCAGGTGCTTGTGTAGGCTTTATCCTCTGGAACGCAAAACCCGCAAAGGTTTTTATGGGGGATACCGGCTCTATGTTCTTAGGCGGACTTGTTGTTGCACTGGCGTATGGATGCGGAAAGCCCGTACTTCTTATACTTGCAGGAATTATTTATATAGCTGAGGCGCTTTCTGTTGTGCTTCAGGTGTTTTGGTATAAAAAGACAGGCAAAAGAATCTTTAAAATGAGTCCTATACACCACCATTTTGAAATGTGCGGTTGGAGTGAGGATAAGATTTGTCTTGTCTTTTCGGTAGTAACTTTCATCGGTAGCCTTATTGCGGCTCTTTCGGTTTATTTTGCTTGGTAAAAACATATAATTAAATTTACGATCAGGAGGTTATAGCTTGGCGGAGAGGAAAAAAGCACGGTCCATTCCCTTTTGGCAGGAAGGCAAAATGGACATCACATTTTTATCGCTTGTTTTAATTCTGCTGTCTATAGGTTTGGTGATGCTGTTTTCGGCAAGCTATGCTTACTCGTACACATATTTCGGTAACTCTTACAGATTTATCACACGTCAGGCAATTTTTGCGGCTATTGGCGTAGCCATAATGCTTATTGTCTCAAGAATCAATTATCAGATTCTTAAAAAGCTTTCTTGGTTAATTTACATTGTTACCGTGGTAATGCTGGTAATTGTACTTATAATACCGCCAATGTCCGAAGAGCTTGATGTTCACCGATGGATTTATATAGGTGGATTTTCCTTTCAGCCCTCGGAAATCGGCAAATTTGCAATAGTTATACTTTTTGCTGCGTGGCTTTCGGCAAACGGAGAAAAAATCAAAAAATTCGGTTATCTTTGTTGGATGGTTGGACTGCTTGCGGTGATTTGCGGTCTTGTTGTAATGGAACCCCATCTATCGGCAACGATAGTGATATTTGCACTTGGAATTGTTCTGCTTGTAGTTGGTGGTATGAAGCTTTACTGGCTGATAATCGGCGCAGGAGGAGCTGTAGGCATTGTCGCACTGCTTATGTCTACAGGTATAATCAGCTATGGAATGGACCGTCTCACATATTGGATAGATCCGTGGGCTGACCCTGCAAATAAAGGCTATCAGACAATACAGTCACTCCTCGCCATAGGTTCAGGCGGACTTCTCGGCAGAGGAATAGGACAGTCCAGACAGAAATATCTGTGGGTGCCGGAGCCGCACAATGACTTCATTTTCTCAATTGTCTGTGAAGAACTCGGCCTTATCGGTGCTATGGTAATAATACTTTTATTCTGTGCACTTATCTGGCGTGGTTTCACTATTGCTATGAAAGCACAGGATAAATTCGGAACCTTTACAGCACTCGGTCTTACATTTCAGGTAGGACTTCAGGCAATTCTTAACATTCTGGTTGTAACCAACACGATACCGAACACGGGAATCAGTCTTCCATTCTTCAGTTATGGTGGAACAGCTCTCGTGATACTGCTGGCTGAGATGGGTGTCGTGTTATCGGTATCCCGATCCAGTTCGGTAGAAAAACTATAATCTGTGTTATTAAGGAGTAGCTATGCATATTTTATTTGCAGGCGGCGGCACGGCAGGTCATGTTAATCCTGCTTTGGCTATTGCAGGATATATAAAGGAAAAGGAACCTGAAACAAAAATAAGCTATATTGGAACCGCAGGTAATATTGAGGCAAGACTGGTTCCTGCCGCAGGATACGATTTTTACACAATAGATGTAACAGGATTTCGGCGCAAACTCACTTTTGACGGTATAGTTTATAACATAAATGCGGTAAAAAAGGCGACAGTTGCCTCTGTTCGTGCGCGAAAACTTATTAAGGAGCTTAAGCCCGACATAGTGATAGGTACGGGGGGATATGTAAGCGGACCTGTGCTGAAAGCGGCTGCAAAACTCGGAGTAAAAACCGCTATTCATGAGCAAAACGCTTTTCCGGGTCTCACTACGAAAGCCTTGGCGCCTGATGTTGACAGGGTAATGGTTGCAATGCCCGAAGCAATAAAATATATGAAGCTTAAGTCCGAGCCCTTTGTTGTGGGAAATCCCGTAAGACAGGAGCTGACGCAAACAAGCAGAGAAGAGGCGAGAAAGAAGCTCGGTCTCGACTCGCGCCCGCTTATACTTTCTTTTGGCGGCAGTCTTGGTGCAAGACCGATTAACCAAGCCGTTGCAGGTCTTATTAAAAGTCATAACAACAGCGGCAAGTATTATCATATTCACGCTACAGGCAAATCGGGATATAATTCTACTGTAGCGTTAATTAAGGAAAAGTGCGGTCATCTTTCAAAAGAAATATCGGTAAGAGAATACATAGATGATATGAATATATGTATGGCTGTTGCAGATCTGGTGATTTGCAGAGCAGGTGCAATAACTTTAAGCGAACTTTGTGTATGCGGCAAGGCTGCCATTCTCATTCCTTCGCCTTATGTAGCTGAAAATCATCAGTATCATAATGCAATGGCGCTTAAAAACAAGGGTGCCGCGATGGTGATTGAGGAGAAGGAGCTAACCGAAGAACGACTTATCTCTACAGTGGAAAAACTCCTTACGGATCCATCTGCGGTAAAAAATATGAGCGAAAATGCTCTTAAAATGGCAGTAGCCGATTCTAGTGAGCGTATTTACAGAATCGTTAAGGAATTATATGCACAGAAATAGCACCTTGGCATAGTATGAAATAGAAAAGCTACAGGCTTTTCTATTTTTATACAAAGGGGTGCGAATATGCCCAAACTTTATATTGAAGGCGGAAAGAGACTTGGCGGTGAGATAAGGCTTCAAGGCGCAAAAAACAGCGCTCTGCCCATTCTTGCAGCAGCGCTTATGGTCAAAGGCAATACAGTGCTGCATAACTGCCCCGATTTATCAGACGTACGTGCTGCACTTCGGATTTTAACAGCACTTGGTTGTAAATGTGTTATGCAAAACAATGATGTGTACATAGACTCTACATTTGTGACCTGTTGCACCATTCCGTCAGAGCTTATGAGAGAAATGCGCTCGTCGGTAGTATTTTTAGGGGCAATACTTTCCCGTTGCGGAACAGCTACAATTACTGCACCGGGAGGCTGTGAACTCGGTCCCAGACCAATAGACCTTCATCTGAAAGCCATCGGCGAAATGGGATTTTCCATCGTTGAAAGCTGTGGATATATCACTTGTAAAAGGCAAAGGTATAATGAACTTTCAGAAATAACGCTGGACTTTCCGAGTGTTGGAGCCACCGAGAATATAATTCTTGCGGCGGCAGTGTCTAAGGGAAGGGTCATACTTCACAATGCCGCAAAAGAACCCGAGATATGCGACCTAGCTAATTATATAAACAGTGCGGGTGGCAAAGTTTACGGTGCGGGCAGTGACAGAATAGAAATAACAGGCGTATCAAGGCTTCTATCGGTTGAACATACGGTCATTCCCGATAGAATAGCAGCTGCAACATATATGTCGGCAGCAGCCGTAACGGGTGGAGATATTCGCATTTTTAATGTGTGCAGTGAGCATATACATTCTATTTTAAAGGCTTACAGTGAAATGGGCTGCAAGGTTGTTTGTTCTAAAGACACAATGCGAATAAAGTCCGACGGAAGACTTTGCAGAATTAAAAATATCCGTTCGTCGGTATATCCAGGATTTCCAACCGACGGCGGTCCGCTTTTGGTCGCAGCACTTATCAAAGCAAAAGGAACCTCTGCTTTTGTAGAAAGTATCTTTGAAAGCCGGTTTAATTATGTCGGCGAGCTGAGAAGACTGGGTGCCGATATAAAGGTGTGTAACCGTGTTGCGGTAATAGACGGTGTAGATAAACTCAGCGGAGCAGAAGTAGCCTGTACCGACCTTAGAGGCGGTGCTGCATTAGTAATTGCAGGTCTTGCTGCGGACGGAACCACTGTCGTTGATAAAATTCATCACATTGAACGAGGTTATGAAAATATATGCTCTGTACTAGCACAAGTCGGAGCGGATGTTTCGTTAAAGGAATGATAAAATGAGTAACGAAAACTTTAGAAACCGTGAGCGCGAAGAAGCAATGAGGAAAGCCAAAAAGAATAAGCGTAAAAGACGTAAAAAGCAAACTGTATTTGCGCTTACGATAATTCTTGTCGTTGCATTCGTAACTCTTGCGGTACTGTCTTTTACTGTGTTTTTTAAAGCCGAGACCATAAGCGTTGTCGGAAGTAGTATGTATACTGCGGAGGATATAATTTCCGCCGCAGATATAACTGCAGGGGACAACCTTTTTGTTACATATATGTCTGAAAAAAGCATATCTGAAAAATTACAAAAGAAGCTTCCGTTTATAGACCAGGCTGAGGTGGAGTTTTCTTTGCCAAACACCTTGACAGTGACCGTCTCAGAAACCAAAGAGGAGCTATGCTTTTCAAACGGTAAAAAATATTTTTCGTCTAACGGTAACGGTAAAATAATAAAGGAGTACCCACTCCTACCCGAAGAGATGCTTTTTATAACAGTTTCTGATAAAACGAAGTTTTCCGAAGGAGAGTCGGTAATCTTTGAGACCGACAGAGAAAAGGAACTTTTTAGTAGATTTATGTCGCTGACAGAAGAGTACGAATACGATGTGAACTTTATAAATATCAGTGATCCATATAATTCTTATATGAAAATAGAAGACAGAATTATAGTGAAATTCGGCTCGCCATCCTATTTCGAAAATAAAGCCGCCTACTTAAAAGCTGCCCTTGACGGCATAGCAAACAGTGCTAAAGGGGTATTTGATTTAAGCGGTTGGACACCTCAAAACAACCAACCGGTACTTACATACGGTGACATTTCAGAATACGAAAAATAAAATTTTTACAAAATTGTAATTTTTATATTGAAATTTTATAATTAGTGTGATATTATATAAATCGTATAAGTGTTATTGCGCTATTATGGAAGATTAAATATATTTGGAGGAATAAAAATGGCATTCAGCATGACAAGTGAATTCGAAAACGAAGTAGCTCAGATTATTAAAGTAGTAGGTGTAGGTGGCGGCGGCGGAAACGCTGTTAACCGCATGGTGGACGCAGGTATTCGCAATGTAGAATTTGTTGCTATCAATACCGATAAAGCAGCTTTATATAATTCTAAAGCAAGCACAAAAATTCAGATTGGTGACAAAACCACCGCAGGTAAGGGCGCAGGTGCCAACCCCGAGATGGGACGTGCCGCAGCAGAAGAATCTAAGGACGAAATAGCTGCCGCAATTCGCGATGCAGATATGATCTTCCTCACCGCAGGTATGGGTGGAGGAACAGGAACAGGTGCTGCTCCCATTGTTGCACAGATTGCTAAGGAACTTGGAATTCTTACTGTTGGTATTGTTACCAAGCCCTTTGCTTTTGAGGGTAAGTCCCGTATGACCAAGGCAGAAGAGGGTATTGCCCGTCTTTCTGAGCAGGTAGACAGCCTTGTCATCATTCCTAACGAGCGTCTAAAGTTCGTTAGCGAAGAGAAGATATCTTTCAAAAATGCATTCAACATTGCCGACGATGTTCTTCGTCAGGGTGTTCAGTCTATTTCTGAGCTTATCAACGTTACTGCACTCGTTAACCTCGACTTTGCAGACGTTACCACAATTATGAAGGACGCTGGATACGCTCATATGGGCGTTGGTGTTGCTACAGGACGCGACAAAGCAGAGCAGGCAGCTAAGGCAGCTATTACCAGCCCCCTCATCGAGACCTCTATGCAGAATGCTCGCGGCGTTATCGTCAGCATCACCGGTTCTGAGGACATCGGTCTTGAAGAGGTTGAGCTCGCGTCCAACATCATTCACGAGATGGCTCATCCTGATGCAACCATCATTTGGGGTGCACGTCTTGACGAGACCCTTGAGGACACTATCCGCGTAATCGTTGTTGCAACAGGCCTTGGTGACGAGAAGAAAAAGGAAGCAACCAACCCTGCTATAGAGTCTATCCTTTCTTCTTCATCCGACAATGATGACGACAGTTCTTATACTGACGTTCTCAATATGTTCAACTAATATTTTCAGCTAACACAAACCCCCGACAGTATTCTGTCGGGGGTTTGTTGCAGTTTGGCGTCAGCTTATCTTAGCAGCATCCGCAGTTGTTGTCACAGCCACAACCACAGCCGCAACCGTTGTTGCCGGAAGTAGAGAGACCGTTGTTGCCTCCACAGCAGATGAGTAAGAGGATTATGATAAGAATCCAGGAGCAGTTATTAGAGAAACCACACATTTTTGTTGACCCCCTTTCTGTCTTTACAACACATACTATGCAGCTTTATAGCAGCGCGTCACAAAATATTTACAAATTGATTATTGACTTTCCCTGACTTTTGTGTATAATTAAATTAAAGGTCAAATAAAGTCAAACTCAAAGGAGAAATAACTATGAGGATGAGCGATATTATCGCAGAAAGAATTCTGGAGCTTATCGAGGCTTCGGAAGAAAATATGGCTGAGATTCAGCGCAATGAACTCGCGGCAATAGTCGGTTGTGCACCAAGTCAGATAAACTATGTGTTGTCATCACGATTTACTCCCGAGCAAGGCTTTATTATCGAAAGCCGTCGCGGTGGCGGAGGATATGTCAGAGTTTCAAGAATTAAGCTTAATAGATCATCTGCAATTATGCATATAATTAACTCTGTAGGCTCTGTGCTCGACCCGATGGATGTGCGCATAATAACAGAAAATTGCAGTCAGACGGGTCTTATATCACAAGATACTGCAAGACTGATAAACGCCGCAGTTTCCACCTCGGCAATGTCTTGCATACCACAAGAATTCAGAGGCTTTTTAAGGGCTTCTGTAGTTAAGCAGATGCTTTTAACACAGATTTAGGAGGAAGATTATGCTTTGTCAACGATGCGGTAAAAATACGGCTACAACACATATTAAAACGGTTATTAACGGAAAGGCAACCGAACAGAATCTTTGCGGATATTGTGCAGCCAAAAGCGGATATTCAGGCTTTTCGGGCGGCTCAATTTCCAATATGCTCGCGTCAATGCTTGGTCAGTCTATGCAGGTTAAAAATACATCAGCTTACAGAAGCTGTAGCTGCTGCGGAACAACATTTGCAAATATTGCAGAAAGCGGTAAGGTTGGCTGTGCCGAATGTTATAAAGAATTCGGAGATGAGCTAAGACCCTATCTTAAGCGTATTCACGGCAGTATTAAACACGTCGGTAAGGCACCCGGAAGTAAGGAGCTTGTTGTAAAAGACGATGCAGTTACTGTTTCTGAGCTTAAGGCGAAGCTCGCATCTCTGGTAGCTGCCGAAAAGTATGAAGAGGCGGCAATTGTCAGAGATGAAATTAAAAAGCTTGAGGGGGTAGAATAATGTCTTGTTGGTATAAAAAATCAAATTCATCAAATGGGATAATTATCAGTTCCCGTGTTCGTCTCGCGCGCAATATTTCAGATCTGCCCTTTCCGCGCAGAATGAGTGATAAGGCTTTTTCTGAGCTTAAAGCAAGGGTAAAAGCTGCAGTGGAAGATATTTCTGCCACAGAGAATATAAAACTTAAATATATCGAAATGGACGATATTCCTGAAAATGAAATCAGTGCAATGGTTGAGCGGCATATTATCAGTCCCGATTTTGCAAAAAATTTCACCCACAGGGCAATTGCCATCTCAGCAGATGAAAGTATAAGCGTAATGATAGGCGAAGAAGACCATATAAGGATTCAGGTCCTGCTTGCGGGCGAGGCTCTTGACGAAGCATACACTCTGGCAGATTCTGTCGATAATGCCCTTAATGCCCGTTTAGGCTTCGCTTATGATAATGAGCTTGGTTTTTTGACCGAATGTCCTACAAACATCGGTACAGGACTTCGCGCCTCGGTAATGATACATCTGCCTGTCTGTGAAGCGCAGGGTGAAATCTCAACTATTACCGATACTGCAGGTAAGATAGGTTTCACCGTTAGAGGTATGTACGGTGAGGGCAGTAAAGCCGCGGCGTCACTATATCAGATATCTAATCAGATAACACTTGGTATAAGTGAGAAAACTGCAGTAGAAAACCTTAAGGTTATTGCAGAACAGATTGTGGATAGAGAAAAACTCAGACGTGCCGAGCTTGACAGGCTTGACATAGAAGATAAGGTTTTCAGAGCACTGGGAACCCTTAAGTATTCAAGACTTCTCAGTAGCGAAGAGTTTATGAAGTTTATTTCTCTGATTAAACTCGGTGTAGATGAGGGTATAATTGAAGGCGAAGGGTTAGACCCTGTGGAGATGCTTATCGAAGCACAGCCCTATATGCTTATGAAAAAATATTCTGTAATAACTCCCAGAGAAAGAGACGAGGCACGCGCAGGAATGATGCGCGAATTATTAAAAACAATGTAAGGTGATATAATGAAAAAATATTCATTCAACGGTTTTACCGAAAAGGCCAATGAGGCGCTTAATTTTGCTGTAAGCTCGGCAGAATATATGGGGCATACTTATGTTGGCAGTGAGCACCTTTTGTTAGGTCTTCTGAAGACTGGTTCAGGTGTTGCGAACACCGTGCTGACAAAAAAAGGAATATCTGCTGAAAAAATTGAGGAGCTTATTGAAACCACTATCGGCAGCGGAAACCCTACAAAGCTTTCACCCGACTATTTTACCCCACGTGCAAAGCGTGTGCTGGAATATGCGGTAAAAACCTCAAGAAAAAGCGGTAGCGCACTTGTAGGCACCGAACATATTCTGCTTGGTATACTCAGTGACGGTGATAACTATGCTATAAGATTTATTTCTGAACTCGGGGTTGATGTTGCAGGGCTGACCTATGATGTTTCTAATATAGCCGAAATGCGTGATGAAAAGACATCTAAGTCTTCGTCGGATAACCGTTCGAAAAGCAAAACCTCGGGTAATACTCCCTCCCTTGATAAATTCGGACACGATCTGACCTTGGAGGCTAAGGAGGGCAAAATTGACCCTGTAATAGGCCGCAGTGAAGAGATAGAAAGGGTAGTGCAGATACTCTGCCGCCGCACCAAAAACAATCCTTGCCTTATAGGAGAGCCGGGTGTCGGTAAGACTGCTATTGCAGAGGGTCTTGCCTTAAAAATTGCATCGGGCGAAGCACCTGAGATATTAAACGGAAAAAGGCTTATTTCCCTTGATCTTACAGGTATGGTTGCGGGTACAAAATACCGCGGCGACTTTGAAGAGCGCATAAAAGCCATAATAGACGAGGTCATTGCAAACGACGATGTAATCCTTTTTATCGACGAGGTGCATACACTTATTGGCACAGGCTCGGCAGAAGGTGCAACAGATGCGGCAAATATCTTAAAGCCTGCCCTCGCCAGAGGGGAAATGCAGGTTATAGGTGCTACAACTATTGCGGAATACCGTAAAAACATCGAAAAGGATGCCGCACTTGAACGCAGATTTCAGCCCGTAAACATCGACGAACCCTCTGAAGAGGATGCAATTCTTATCCTAAAGGGTATTAGAGATAAGTATGAGGCACACCATAATGTAAAGATTACCGACGAGGCTATAGAGGCAGCTGTAAATCTTTCCGCGCGATATATTGCGGACAGATTTCTTCCCGATAAGGCGATTGACCTTATAGACGAAGCAGGATCCCGTATAAGAATAAGAACTGCAAAAACATCACCTGAGATAAAAGAACTTGAAACAGAGCTTAAAAATGTTTCCTCAGAAAAGGAAGAGGCAATAAATGCTCAGGATTTCGAACTTGCCGCCAAGCTTCGCGATAAGGAAAAAAGTATATCGGAAGAGTTGAGCCAAAAAAAGCAGGATTCTGCTCTTAAAAGCTCTAATTCTCAGGGAGAAGTCACCGCAGAAGAGATTGCGCAAATAGTATCGGGCTGGTCGGGAGTGCCTGTTTCACAGCTCACAAAGGAAGAGAGCGAAAGACTTCTCAAAATGGAGGATATTCTTCATTCACGCCTTATCGGTCAGGAAGAGGCAGTAAAAGCCGTATCCAAAGCCATCAGAAGGGGAAGAGTAGGACTTAAGGACCCCAAACGTCCAATAGGCAGTTTTATCTTCCTTGGTCCCACAGGTGTGGGTAAGACCGAGCTGTGCAAGGCATTGGCAGAGGCAATGTTCGGCAGTGAATCGGCAATGATAAGGCTTGATATGTCGGAATATATGGAAAAGCACACCGTGTCAAAGCTTATCGGCTCACCCCCCGGATATGTTGGCTTCGACGAGGGCGGTCAGCTTACCGAAAAGGTTAGAAGAAACCCCTATTCGGTCATTCTCTTCGACGAGATTGAAAAAGCGCATCCCGATGTGTTCAATATTCTTCTTCAGATACTTGATGACGGCATTCTCACCGATTCTCAGGGCAGAAATGTAAATTTCAAAAACACTGTAATTATTATGACCTCTAATGTGGGAGCCCGTCTTATAACCGAGAAAAAGACCTCTTTAGGCTTTGGCGGGGAGGAATCTGCAGAGCAGGATATGAGCCGCATCAAAACATTGGTTATAAACGAGCTTAAAAAGGAGTTTCGTCCCGAGTTTTTAAACCGACTTGACGATACAATAGTATTTCACAAGCTTTCTAAGGACGATATTCTTAAAATTGCCCATAATATGCTTAAAAATCTGTCACAAAGAGCACTTGGGTTAGGCATTGAGGTGGAATTTGACGAATCTGTCGCTTATCAGGTTGCCGAGGTCGGATTTGACCCCGTTTACGGTGCCAGACCTTTAAGAAGAGCAATTCAAAGCAATGTTGAAGACGCAATAAGCGAAAAAATGCTTGAAGGAGAGATAAATAAAGGCGACAAAATACTCTTTGTCTTTGATAACGGAGAGTATAAAGCTCAAAAGAAATAGAAAGAAGGGCTGTACGGTTGTACAGCCTTTCGGTTTTTTGTCGAAATTTGTTATTGACACAATTTTCATAATATGTTAATATTCACCTATAACTTAATATTGATAGAGGTTGCGAAATTTATCAGTAAGCACTATATAAGGGCGGTAACCCATAGCGCTGAAAGGAAATTTTGCCGAAGTGTCACTCCTTTACCGATGGGTGATAGCTGGGTTATTGCAGAATATGTAATAAACTGTCACTGATGTGTTGCGCTATCCGTTATGTTGTAAATTTTGCCACGGTCAGCGTTTGTCCGTGGTTATTTTTTTGGAGGTAAAAAATATGACAGCAAAAAAGATCATTACTAATGTGCTCATAATTGCTTTCGTCGTTGGTTTTGGTGTGCTTTGCGCATTTACAGGCCCTATCACCAGCCCTGTCGGAACATTATGGTCACTATTCCCCCCGGTGATCGCTATCGGACTTGCCCTTATTACTAAAGAGGCTTATTCATCCCTTTTTGTAGGTATTGTGGTCGGCGGTCTTCTTTCTACAGGCTTTAAGCCCTTTGATACTGCCGATGCAGTAGTGTCTACGGGTCTTATTGATGCAGTTTCTGGTACAGCAGGTATCTTTATCTTCCTCGTTCTCTTAGGTGCCATAGTTGCTCTGCTTAATAAGGCAGGCGGCTCTAAAGCATTCGGACAGTGGGCTGCAAAGCACGTAAAAACCAAGGTTGGTGCAGCTATAGCTACCTTCTGCTTTGGTATACTTATCTTTATCGACGACTATTTTAACTGCCTCACCGTTGGTGCAGTTATGCGTCCTGTTACAGATCAGGCAAAAATATCCCGCGCTAAGCTTGCATATCTTATAGATGCAACAGCAGCTCCTATCTGTATGATAGCACCCATTTCTTCCTGGGCTGCTGCCGTTTCTGAGTTTGCTCCCGAGGGCGTAAACGGTATAGTTCTCTTCTGTCAGGCTATTCCCTATAATTTCTACTCACTTCTTACCTTTGTATTTGTAATTGCACTCACCGTTATGAAATTTGACTACGGTCCGATGAAGCTTCACGAGTTTAATGCTGCAAACGGAGACCTCTTCACTTCGGGTGATACAGAGGAAAATGACGAGGAGGATGTTCCTTCAACCGCAAAGGCTAAGGTTGTTGACCTTGTTCTTCCCATTCTCGTTCTTATCGGTATCTGTGTATACGCTCTTTACTATGTTGGCAATTCGGGCGGAATGAACTTTATCGATGCATTTTCTGCAACCGATGCAACCATAGCTCTTCCTTGGGGCGGACTTATTGCACTTCTCGTTGTAATAATCTACTTTATTGCCCGCCGTCTGCTTTCCTTTAAAGAGGCAATGGCTTGTATTCCCAAGGGCTTCTTCGCAATGGTTCCTGCAATCATCATCCTTACTATGGCAACCGCTCTTAAGAATATGACAGGTCTCTTAGAGTCCGATGCTTTCGTAGAGTCTGCTCTTGCAAACGCCGGCGCTCTCCAGAGCTTCCTGCCTGCAATCATCTTCCTTGTTGCTTGCGGTATTGCCTTTGCTACAGGAACATCTTGGGGCACCTTCGGTATTCTTATTCCTATCGTGCTCAGCGTATTCCCCGCAGGTACTACTCTTGGTATTATCGGCATGTCTGCTTGTCTTGCAGGTGCGGTTTGCGGTGACCACTGCTCTCCCATCTCCGATACCACTATTATGTCCTCGGCAGGAGCACAGTGCAATCATATCAACCACGTTTCTACACAGCTTCCTTATGCAATAACTGTTGCTGCAATATCCTTTGTATGCTTTGTTATCGCAGGCTTTGTACAAAATGCTTGGATTGTTCTTCCCGTCGGTGCAGTTCTTACAGTGCTTACTCTGTTTGTACTTAAAACTGCAACCAAAAAGGCATAATAAATAGAAACATAAAAAATGCTGTGCAACGCACAGCATTTTTTATATCTTATGAAGCATCTTGTTGAGCTTTCCTACAGGCAGTCCAACAACATTAAAATAATCACCGCGAATTTCTTTTACAAGAAGGGAACCGTAGCCCTGAATTCCGTATGCACCTGCTTTATCCATAGGTTCAAAAGTATTGACATAATCGTCTATTTCCTTCTCCGATAGTGGGTAAAATGTAACATCGGTAACCTCCGAAAAACTAAGTGAACGTCCGTTTTTGAATATAGCACAACCCGTAATTACCTGATGAGTCTTGCCCGAAAGCAGTCGGAGCATTCTTTTTGCATCTTCAGTATCTGTCGGTTTTCCTAAAATAACTCCGTCCACTATTACCGAGGTATCGCAGCCTATAACCGTATCGTCAGGATGGTCTTTTGCGATAAAAGCAGCTTTTCGTACTGCAAGCATTTCTGGAACGGCTTCGGCGTTTATATCAGCAGAAAAGCTTTCATCAACATCAGCAGGTTTTATTAAAACATCCTTGGAAATGATCGAGATAAGCTCTTTTCTTCTTGGCGATGCAGAGGCCAATATCAACATTCTATCAACTCCTTGAAATAGGGAAGAGCCCTCTCAATTATTTCTGTGTCGACACAGTAGGAAATGCGCACATACTCCCTGCAGCCGAAACTCTCTCCGGGCACAACAAGTAGATTTTTTTCTTTAGCTTTTTGAGAAAAAGCATTGCCGTCACCATTTGGAGCCTTAATAAAGAGATAAAATGCTCCGTCAGGTGAAACACATTCGTAGCCGTATGCAGTAAGATTATCAAGAAGCAGTGCTCTGTTGACCGAGTAATCGCTGAGGTTGGGAGACAGGTCAACGCATCTTGCAATAACCTCCTGAAGCAGGGAAGGTGCACAGACATAACCCAAGGCTCTGCCTGTACCTGCAACTGCCGCAAAAACAGACTCGCTATCTGCTGCACGGGAGGGTACAAATACATAACCTATCCGTTCTCCGGGGAGTGAGAGAGACTTGCTGTATGAATAGCAAACAACAGTGTTGCTGTAATACTTAGGTATATAGGGAACAACAGTGTCACCGTAAACAAGCTCTCTGTAAGGCTCGTCCGATACAATGTAGATAGGATGGGCGAATTCTTCGGATTTTGCCTTTAAAAGTTTGCTTAGCTTAGAAATTGTGTTTTCAGTGTAAACAACACCCGATGGATTGTTGGGAGAATTTATTATTACCGCCGAGGTGTTAGCGTTTATCGTATTTTCAAGTTTTGCAAAGTCTATCTGAAAGCTTTCGGTCTCTGCAGGAACAACGCGGAGCTTTGCACCTGCTCCCTCGGCAAAAACCTTATACTCGGGGAAATATGGAGCAATAGCGATAAATTCAGTATCACTGTTTTCGGTAAGTGCACCAAGCACACAGCAGAGTGCCGCGGCAGCACCGCAGGTGATGTAGATTTCATCAGGCGTTGCATCCATACCAAAGCGACGGTTTATAGAATTTGCTATAGCTGTTCTGGCGACCACTGAACCGGGTGCGCTTGTGTAACCGTGAATACTAACAGGGTCTATGTTATTTATTATATCGGTAATGGCTTCGTTTACCTCGCTGGGAGCAGGTGTGCTTGGGTTGCCGAGACTAAAATCAAATACATTCTCAGCTCCAACTATTGCTGCCTGCTTTTTTCCGTATTCAAAAAGCTCACGTATATCCGAACGCGCTGTGCCAAGCTCAAAATTTTTCTTGTTTATCAATAGAATTTCTCCTTATTTATGACATAACATAAATATAAAACTATTACATATCAATGTCAATAAATTTCTTGACAAAAGAATTTGTGTATATTATAATTCGTGGGTCGTTACCAATGGCGGTAAGGGGCCACCCGTTTCCATCCCGGACACGGAAGTTAAGCTTACCTGCGCCGAAAATACTTGGTGGGTAGCTACCTGGGAAGATAGGACGGCGCCGACATAAAAGACACAGATTGGGACACACTCCATCTGTATCTTTTTTTTACATACATTTAACTTGTAAATGTACTAATATAGGAGTATATTATATAATGAGATATTTTGTGGATGGTGAAAAGATATGAGAAAAACAAAAATAGTTTGTACGTTAGGTCCTGCAAGCAGTAACGAGCAGGTTATTGAAGAGCTATTTAAAAGCGGAATGAATGTTGCCCGTCTTAATTTTTCCCACGGAACACACGAAGCTCATAAGGAAACAATCGAGCTTTTCAGAAAGGTTCGCGACCGTCTGGAGCTGCCCGCTGCAGTGCTTCTTGACACTAAAGGCCCCGAAATAAGAACAGGGATGCTTGAAAACGGTGTCACCGAGCTTAAGGAAGGACAGATATTCAGGCTTATAACTGAAGATAGACTCGGCAACAACGATTTTGTAAGCATCAGCTATGCAGGACTGAATAAGCTTGTATCTGAGGGTAACACTATTAAGGTAGACGATGGAAGCATTATCCTGAGGGTAGAAGCTTCCGACGAAAAGGAGATAACCTGTCGTGTTGTTGTGGGCGGTGTACTGAAGAACCGCAAAGGAATCAATGTACCGGGTGTGCATCTCGATATGCCTTATCTATCCGACAAGGATAAAGCCGATATTTTGTTTGCTATTGAAAACGATGTAGATTATATCGCCGCTTCCTTTGTGAGAAACAAACAGGATGTTATCGCTATACGTAACTTTGTAAACTATCATGGCGGACATAAACTAAAGATCATTTCCAAAATAGAAAACAGCGAGGGAATAAACAATTTTGATGAGATTCTTGCAGAGTCAAATGGAATAATGGTTGCCCGCGGTGATATGGGTGTAGAGGTGGAGTACGAAAAACTTCCCGGACTTCAGAAGCGGTTTATAAAATCCTGTTACGGAGCTGGAAAAATAGTTATAACCGCAACCCAGATGCTTGAGTCTATGATTCATTCTTATAACCCAACTCGTGCAGAAATAACTGATGTAGCTAATGCAGTGTTTGATGGAACAAGTGCTGTGATGCTTTCAGGGGAGACAGCTATGGGTGATCATCCCGCAAGAGTAGTAGAGGTTATGTCTGCTATTATAAAGCAGGCGGAGACAGATGCCATTAGTATGAATATGTTTGCCGACCGCCGCTTTATAAACGAAAAAGATGTTGCCAACGCTATTTGTGATGCTGCTTGTACCACAGCTAAGGATTTGGGCGCACAAGCGGTTATTGCGGTTACGAAGTCGGGTCATACAGCAAGAAGACTTTCTAAGTTCAGACCATCCGAGCCTATTGTTGCATCCACGCCTGAGCTTAAAACCTTTCATCAGCTGTCACTTTCCTGGGGAATACATCCCGTACTTGCTATAAATCAGGAGAGTGAAGAAAAGCTGTTCCGTCACGCACTTGATTGTGCCAAGCAGATTGATGTTGTTAAAAAAGGTGATACGGTAGTAATTCTTGGCGGTGCACCTCTTAATGTATGCGGAAACACCAATATGATTAAGGTTGTTACAGCAGATTGATATATTTTTAACAAAATTTCGAGAAAACTATTGACCTTTTCGTTTTAATGGTGTACAATACAAAATGTCTTAGGGCGACTCCAAGCCCTTTGAAGAAAAAATTACTTATATGAAGGAGTAAAATGTTATGAAAAAGATTCTTGCATTAGTACTCGCACTTGCTATGGTAGCTACTTTCGCTGCCTGCGGCAACAACACCGACAGCTCTTCTAACGATTCTGGCGATGCTGCTGCTACTGCAGAGTACAAACTCGGTATGGGTGTTTCCGTTTCTTTAGATTCTTCTAAAGATAAGACTGCTCAGGCTGATGCTACCGTTGCTACTGTTATCATGGATAAAGATGGCAAGATCGTAGCTGCTGACCTCGACTGCGCTCAGACCAAAGTAACCGCTGCTGATGCTGCTGACCTTACCAAGGTTGACCTTCGCACCAAGAAGGAAAAGAAGGAAGACTACAACATGAAGGGCGTTTCACCCATCGGTAAAGAGTGGTACGAGCAGGCTGCTGCTTTCGCTGAGAAGATGGTTGGTAAGACCGTTGCTGACATCGAAGCTCTTACTACTGAGCTTAAGAATGACCACAACGTATCTACCGATGCTGATATCTATGCTGTTTGCACCATGGACATCACTGCTTTCAAAGCTGCTTTCATCGCTGCTTGCAAAGACGATCAGGCTAAGACCTTCAAGGCTGCTGCTGATTCCTTCAAGCTTGGTCTCGGCGTAGATACCGACGTTTCCGGTTCTACCGCTGAAAAAGCTCAGCTTTATTCTACCTTCGCTGCTACCGCTGTAGACGCTGACGGTAAAGTTCTTGCTGCTATCGTTGACGCTATCCAGCCCACAGTTGCTTTCGGCGCTGACGCTACTGTTGGCGAGAAGACCTTCAAGGCTACTAAGCGTGTTCTCAAAGAAGAGTACAATATGAAGGGCGTTTCTCCCATCGGTAAAGAGTGGTATGAGCAGGCTGCTGCTTACACCGATAAGATGGTTGGTAAGACCGCTGCTGATATTGAAGCTCTAACTACAGAAGTGAAGAATGGCCACAATGTAGCTACTGATGCTGATCTCTATGCTGCTTGCACCATGGACATCACCGCATTCAAGGCTGATATGGCTGAGGCTATTAAGGCTGCAAAATAATTCAGCTTAAATTTAGCTCAATAAAGAGGGGACCTAAAAATCCCCTCTTTTTTTCTTGAAAGGACTATTATGCTTAAAAAACTTGTTTCTTCTGTTTTGGTTTGCAGTTTAATATTAGTTTGCTTTAACTCCTGCAATTTAAACCAGGGGGAACAAGAAAGCAAACTGCAAAAGTTTAATGTTGTATACTATAATTATTTTGATACAGCCTCCACCGTCGTAGGATATGAAGAAACACAGGCAGAATTTGACGCTGTTTGTGAAGATATAGAAAAACAACTTCGTGAGTATAACGATCTTTACGATATTTATATGAATTACGAAGGAGTAAATAATATCCGCACTTTAAATCTGAATGCAGGTAAAGAGCCTGTAAAAGTTGACAAGAGAATTATTGACCTGCTCGACTATTCTATTGGGCTTTATGAACGCACAGACGGTGTAGTTAATATCGCTATGGGCAGTGTGCTGTCTATATGGCATGATTACCGAAATCTTTATAAAGAAGATTTGGAAAATGCGGTACTACCTCCTATGGACAAGCTGCAGGAAGCTGCAAAGCATACCGATATAAAAAATGTTATCATTGATAGAGAAAACAGTACGGTATTCCTGTCGGATCCCGAAATGTCCTTGGATGTAGGTGCGGTAGCAAAGGGATATGCTACAGAAATGATTGCTCAAAGCCTTATAGCTAAAGGGGTAAACAAATATACCCTTAGCTTTGGCGGAAACATCAGAACAATCGGAACAAAAGGTGATGGCACAGTCTGGAAGACCGCCGTTACTAATCCCGACTTATCCGCCAGTGAAGTGAAGCCGTATCTTATGATGGTAGAGCTTTGCGATCAGGCATTCGTAACAAGCGGATCTTATCAGCGCTATTATATTGTTGACGGTAAAAGCTATCATCATATTATCGACCCTTCAACCCTTATGCCTAATGATACCTTTACATCCGTTTCTATTCTTTCAGGCGACAGCGGTCTCGCAGATGTTCTCTCAACTGCAACCTTTAACCTGTCATATGAAGACGGAAAGAAGCTTATAGAAAGCTTTGAGGGTGTAGAGGCTATGTGGGTAACCTCTGATAATAAGATACTCTATAGTGACGGGTTTGAAAAAATTATAATTGAAAAGTACTAAAAAGGGGTTGTCACTAACGCCCACGCCCCATAGGGCAGTATTTCCTTAAAAAGCGAAATTTTTGCGCCATAATTTGTTAAAAACCTCCGATACGCGTCAGCGTTATCGGAGGTTTTTGCCTTTTCTGTCACTAAAAATTTTCTTTTTAAGGTGCTTCGCAGTTTCGTAGAAACCGAAAATTTCCTGTATTTAAGC
>JAZOBS010000015.1:0-24329 GCA_045596085.1 Acutalibacteraceae bacterium
TTCGCAGTTTCGTAGAAACCGAAAATTTCCTGTATTTAAGCCGTAAAACGCAGAAAGGCTGTCGCCTTTCGAGGCTTTTGGCAACAATATAGGGAATTTTGTTCGAGAAACAAATACTGCCCTATGAGGCGTGGGCGAAGACAGCCCCTTAATATTTCTTGTTTTGTAAGGCTAATTCTGTGTTATATATTGCCTGCATAGAAGCCTTGTCTGCATTTACGACTATATATGTGTATATTGCATCAAAAATGGATAACTGTGCTATTCTCGAACTCATAGCAAGTATTGAGTGACGTGTTTCTTCGGCCTTTGTGAAAAGACAAATATCACAGGCATCAACGATAGGGGACGAACCATAGTTTGTTATAGCTATTGTTGTAGCGCCTCCGATTTTCGACAGTTCTAATGCTTCTACAATGTCTTTCGATGAGCCTGAGTGTGAGATTGCAATGGCAACACTTTGTCGGTCTATGTGAGATGCTATTATTGCCTGAAGGTGATTATCGGTGCAGGATTGGGCGTTAAGACCCAGTCTTAAAAACTTATGCGCCGCATCTACCGCAATAGCTGCAGAGTTACCAAGACCGAAAACCACTATTCTTTTTGCGTTCATAATGGTTTTTGCAGCAAGTTCAAGCTTTTGTGCATCAAGAACAGATTTAGTGTTACTTAGAGAGGAGGATATTTCGTTTATCCTTTTGGAGAATATTTCGAAACAACTGTCGGTTTTCTCAATTTCCGAACTGATTGCTGAGGCTGAGCCTAAATCTCCTGCAATCGCAATTTTCAAAGCTTGGTATCCCGTATATCCAAGTCGTCTTGAAAAACGAACTACAGTTGCGTCACCGCAACCACACTTACTAGCCAGTTCACTTATAGAAGTAGACATAATTTCGTTAAGATTTTGCAGTATAAAGTCTGCTATTTTTCTTTCTGCCGGACCCATTTCCTTATATAATGTACGTATTTTTCTTGATACAGATTCCATTTTGCACCCCTAAATGAAAATTATTTTCATTTATTTTACTATTTTCGCATAATAAAGTCAATATTTTAAAAATATTTTTCCAACAAGGGTTGAAATACCTTGCTGTTTTTAGTATTATTACGATGTAAACATTCATATAGGGAGCAGGTGTTATGTTGTTTGATTACACCATTTCGTTGAAATAGAGGGAGACTGGCGCAAAGAAATACAAGAATTTTGCAAATATTTTCCCAATCTTTCGGTTGATAAATCAGTAAAATAAAGGAGATTTTAAAATGCAGATCCAGATGAATGAATTTTTGTTTTCGATGATTCTTACAGAAATTGAAGATGCGGTGGGAGTAGAGAACTGCTCTACCCGTCAAATTGATAAGGTTACTCATAGTGTTGACTATTATTGGCTGTCAAGAATGTGGGCTGACCGCGGTTGCCGTATGCCTGAGGCAGATATAATCGTTTGTCCTAAGGACGCTACCGAGGTTTCCAAGGTGCTGAAAATTGCTAACTACTATAAGCTTCCCGTAACAACCTGGGGTGCAGGTGGCGGAACTCAGGGCGGTGCGATTCCTGTTTGCGGAGGTATCATTCTCGACACCAAGCGTATGAATCAGATTTATGAAGTAAATACCGAGGGTATGTATATCGAGTGCGGCACAGGTGCTATCTATAAGCATATCGAGTGGGCTGCTAATGAGGTTGGCAAGGCTACAATGCACTATCCTTCTTCACTCACTTGCTCAACCGTTGGCGGCTTCCTTGCCCACAGAGGAATCGGCGTCTGCTCTACAAAATACGGCAAAATAGATGATATGGTGCTTCAGATGGAGGTTGTTCTTCCTAACGGTGATATTATCAATACTGCATCTGCTCCAAAGCATGCAGCAGGTCCTGACCTTAATCAGATATTTATAGGCTCTGAGGGAACCTTAGGTGTTATCACAAAGGCACAAATTCGTATATTTGACCAGCCTGAAGAACGTCGTTTCCGCGGATTCTTATTCCAGGATATGAATGGTGCATTCAAGGCATCTCGTGAACTTTTACAGAAATTTAAGCCCTCTGTAATGCGTCTTTATGACGAGGCAGAAACTTCTTCTCTTATTAAGAAAATTGTTGGAGTAGAGCGCAAGGGCGCATTTATGAACGTTGCAATCGAAGGCTGCAAGGAAATGGTTGAGGTCGAAGAAAAGATACTTCTTTCAACCTTCGCAAAGTATGGTGCAGAGGATTTGGGCAGCGAATATGGCGAAAAGTGGTGGAAAGAGAAGATAACCTTCTTCTATCCCGGTCATATGATGGATATTCCTCAGATGTTCGGCACAATGGATACAATAGCACCTTATGGTAAGATTGAAGAAATCTACTGGGCAATGAAAGAAGCTATCGAAACCAACTTCCCTCAGGCAAAATTCATTGCACACTTCTCCCATTGGTATGAGTGGGGCGCAATGGTTTACGACCGTTTTATCGTTGAGGGTAAGGATGTTCCACAGGACCCTGTTGAAGCACTCAGACTGCATCAGGCTATCTGGACCTGCGGTGTCCGTGCCGCTCTTGCACACGGCGGTGTTGTAAACGACCATCACGGTGTGGGTATTAAGCTTGGACGTCTTATGAAGGAACAGTACGGACCCGCAATGCAGGTGTATGAGGGACTTAAAAAGCAGTTAGACCCCAACGGAATTATGAATCCGTTCAAACTCGGTCTTTAATTTAAGCGGGAGGTAAGTTATAATGATAATGTCAGAAAAATGTAAACAGCATGTTGATTCCTGCCGTTTTTGCTGGATGTGCCATCATATCTGTCCTATTGGAAATGCAACCGGTCAGGAAAGGAATACCGCAAGAGCAAGAGCTCTTGGAATTTCTCTTGTTAACCGCGAGGCAATCGACCTTTCGGAAATAATGGATAATATTTATGAGTGCGCAACCTGCGGAGCCTGTGTTCATGACTGTGTAACGGGCTGGGATCCCGTAATGTTCACAAAAGAGACCCGTCTTCAGGCAGCACTCGAAAATAAACTTCCTGACTACATAAATAAACTTGTGGACAATTGTCTTGATACAGGTAACGCTTACGGTAAGACCGAGCTTTGCGATATGCTTAAGGCAGCTATTGAAAACCACTCTTCAACAACAGATGTATTGCTTTATCTTGGCGTTGACGCACGCTATATGATGTGTGAGCAGGCTGTAAAAGCCGTAAAAGTTGTTGAGAAAACAGGTGCAGAGTTCGCCCTCCTTGAAAATGAACCCGCATCGGGTGCTCAGCTCGATTTTCTTATAGGTGCTGCTAACGAAACCAAGGAAATGATGCAGAAGGCTGCTGACGTGCTTTCTCAGTACAAAACCGTAATAGTGTATGACCCCAATGATGCTAAAACTATAAAACAGCATTACAAAGAGTACGGTGTGGAGGTTTCTGCTCAGGTGGTTACCTATACCGCATTCCTTGAAAAAGCACTTAAAGAAGGCAAACTTACTGCAAACAAGAAGAATATCAATGTGGTGTATCAGGATCCTTATCAGCTTTCCCGTGATCTTGAAGAAACCGAAGAAGCAAGAAGCGTTGTTTCTGCTTTTGCAAGTCTCGGAGAATTCCACTTAAACCGCACTGAAACTGTCTGGGCAGGAAATATCCTTATGGCTCAGTATATGCCCGAAATAATCAAACTGGTCGCAAAAAGAAGAATCTTTAATGCTACAAGCATCGGCGCAAATAAAATAGTAACTGCCTGCGTTTCTGAATATGCCGCACTTAAGTCGGTAGAACAGTATGAGGTCGAGATTCTGTCGATTGAAGATTTGATTTTAGATTAGTAGCATAACGATGCTAGTTAATTTACAAACCGTTATCGGTATGGCAGAAAAGGATTATGCTTGACGGATCTGTGCATCCGCTTGAAGACAATATCGCAATTACAAAGCATATAGTAGACACCTGTGAGGCAATAGGCATTGGTGTTGAGGGTGAGAACGGCCATGTCGGAAGCGTAAATGACGATTCAATGGACGAGTTTACAGACCCGCAAGAAGTAGCAAAATTCGTAAAAGAAACAGGAGTTACTTGTCTTGCTGTGCTTATAGGTAACGCCCATGGTCACTATAAGAAGCCCCCAAAGCTCGACATTGAGCGCGTAAAGGCAATAAGAGAGGCTACGGGTGGAATACCTCTTGTTCTACACGGCGGCTCAGGAATTCCTGACGAGCAGGTTAAGGCTGCAATAGCTGCGGGAATTTGCAAAATGAATATTGGAACCGATGTCTGCTGTGCATTTGCTGATGGCACGCTTGAAACCCTGAACGATCCTGCACGCAGTGTTGCCGTTGATATATTTATGAAAAAACCTATCTAAACTGTTAAAAATATGGCTCTTGACAAAATAAGACTTGTAGGAGCAGACGGAAAGGCGTTATAATATGTGTAAGATTGTCGGAATAGGTGCCTGCGTTATGGACACCCTTATAACCTTACCATATTACCCTAAAGAGGATACCAAGCTTCGCGCTACTGGTACAAAGCTTGCGGGAGGAGGACCTGTTGCAACGGGTCTTGTTGTTGCTTCAAAGCTTGGAGAAGCTGTAGGATATATAGGGGTTTTGTCTGATGATTCGGCAGGCGGCTTTCTGCTTAAAGATTTTGTAAAATATGGTGTTGATGTAGATAATATCAATATCGTTTCAAATCACAGGTCTTTGACTTCTTTTATCTGGCTTGGCAGTGAAAATGCCAGTCGAACCTGTGTGTTTGATAAGGGGGATCTGCCCACACTTACTTTAAATCAACAAAACAAAAAAGCAATTGCAGAAGCACAAGTTCTTATGGTTGACGGAAATGAAATGGATGCCGCTGTTCAGGCAGCAAAAATTGCTCGTGAAAACGGAACAAAAGTGCTTTATGATTGCGGCGGATTTTATGAGGGTGTTGAAAGACTTTTAGCTTTAACCGACATTATGATTCCGTCCGAAGAGTTTTCATTAGGTCACACCGGCTGTAAAACTGTCGAAGAAGCGGCAAAAAAGCTTTATGAAACCTATAGCCCCGAAGTTGTGGCAATCACTCAGGGTAAAAAAGGCGGAATAATTTATGACGGTAAAGAAATAATTTCATACCCGATTTACCCTGCGGTTGTTGTGGATTCGAATGGTTCAGGCGATGTATTCCACGGTGCATTTGCGGCTGGTGTAATAAAAGGGTTTGATTATCTTAAGTGTTGTCATTTTTCCAGTGCGGTTTCTGCAATAAAGTGTACAGGTGTGGGTGCTCGTGAAAGCGTACCCGATTTTGATACGGTTAAAAACTATTTGAAGGAGAACGGTTATGAACTTTAAGAAATCCTATAAATCTGCAAATGGCTACACACCTATATGCAAAATAGGTGAATGCAGTCTTAAAAAGCTTGAATTTGGTATTATTGAGCTTGAAGCTGCTCAGTCTCTTGATTTTCATACCGATGATAAGGAAACAGCCTTTATTATGCTTGAAGGTCACTGCGATGTAACAGTAGGATCTGTTAAATGGGAAAATATCGGTAACAGAAGTAATGTTTTCGAAAATCGCAAAGCAGAAAGCTTTTATATCGGACGTGAAGAAAAACTTACAATTACAGCTACTGATCGGGTAAAAATCGCCGTTTGCGCTACTCCCGTTGCCGAAAGAACAGAGCCTCAGGTTTTGAGAGAAGACCATGTTGTTTTAAAACTTTTAGGCGAACAGCCCTATCAGCGTGAGACCAGCTTTATTATTGACGGCAACTCTAATGCCAAAATTCTTACTATCGGGGAGGCTTATTGCACAGAGGGTAATTGGGCAGGATTCCCGCCTCACAAGCACGATGAGGATAATATGCCAACCGAGTGTATAGCAGAAGAAATTTATTATTTCCTTTTTGATCCCAAACAAGGCTTTGCCGTTCAGTGCCTTTACACTGCTGACGGTGAGCTTGACGAGACTTACAGAGTAAAGAATGACGAATTGGTAGAGTTCCCTTACGGTTATCATACAACCGTTTCAACACCCGGCTACCAGACCTATTTTTTGTGGCTGATGGCAGGAGATTATCAGGGATTTAATCGCAGCAGCGACCCTGACCACGCTTGGATAGAAAATAAATAACTTTCACATATAGAGATATGCTTTTGGGTATATCTCTGTTGTGCTATATAAAAGAAATATTAGGTGATAAACTTGAAATACCTTTTAGGAATAGACTTCGGCGGCGGTGCCTCAAAAGCTACCCTTATAGACCAAAACGGCTCAATAATTGCAGAAAACACGGTAGAATATCCAACCCTCTATCCTGAAAACGGAGCCTGTGAGCAGAACTCCAAAGACTGGATAAATGCCCTTTGCGAAAACACACGTGCGCTACTCACAAAAAGCGGCATAGAGTCTGAGCAGATTGCGGCAATAGCACTCGATTCTGCAACCCATACCTCTCTTGTCTGCGACAGCGATTTTAAACCACTGAGAAACGCAATGCACTGGACAGATACCAGAAGCCGCAGTCAAGCTGAAGACTTAAGAAACAACTTCGGGGAAGAAATATTCAATAAGACCTACCATAAACCCGATACGATATGGACCCTGCCTCAACTTTGCTGGCTTCGTGATAACGAGCCTGAAATTTTTGCAAAAATAAAGTATATTTTCTTCGAAAAAGACTATATACGATATTTTCTTACAGAAGTATTTTGCACCGATTATATTGAGGCGCAGGGCAGTATGCTTTTTGACTGCAACAAAATGTGTTGGGACGAAAAGCTTTGCACATTAGCAGGAATTAAAACCGAAATGCTTCCACCTATAAAGAAGCCGACCGATATAATTGGCAGCGTTACCGAAGCTGCAGCAAAACTGACGGGTCTTAGCAAGGATACTCCCGTTATTTGCGGTACAACTGATACCGTTATGGAGGTGTTTGCTTCGGGCTCTACAGAGAAGGGTGATATAACCGTAAAACTTGCTACAGCAGGCAGGATTTGCGTTATTACCGATAAGCCTTATCCCGACAGACATCTTGTAAACTACTCCCATATTGCTGAGGGGCTCTGGTATCCCGGTACTGCAACAAAGGCGGCAGCCTCCTCATACCGTTGGTACAGAGACACCTTTGGTGGTGATTATAGAGAGCTTGATAACGACGCGCAACAGATAGCTATAGGCAGTGACGGACTTGTTTTTCACCCCTATATTAACGGCGAACTCACACCTTATGCCGACCCTGCTCTCTGCGGTAGTTTTGTCGGTGTTCGTGCTACCCATACAAAGGCTCACTTTACCCGTGCTGTGCTCGAAGGCGTGTGTTATTCACTTTTAGACAGCAAGACTTACTTAGACGGAATGAATATACCCTATAATAATGTGGCAACCGCTATAGGCGGGGGTACAAAGGGTAAGCTTTGGAGACAGATAACTGCCGACATGCTTTCATTAGCACTGCGTGTTAATGAAAGCAGCGATTCATCGCTTGGTTCTGCAATGCTTGCAGGAATTGCTGTAGGTGTATTTAAAGACCCGAAGGATGCAGTGTCTCATTGTGTTAAGGTTAAGGATATTACATATCCCAATCCCGAAAACACAGAAAGGTATGCAAAACTTTTCCCTGAATATAAAAAAATTCATGACGCGTTGGCACCCATATATCAGCAAAGATAAAGGATAGTATATGAAAATAGTAGTTTGTGTCCGTCAGGGACTTGATGGGGAGATAAACCCCTTTGATGCCTGCGCCTATGAGACGGCGTTACAGCAAAGCGATGCTGAAGTTACCCTTCTTTCTATGGGACCTCAGTCGGCTGCAGAGTTTTTGGTCAAGCTCACCCGTTTAGGTGCAAAAAAGGCAGTCCTTTTAAGCGACAAACAGTTTGCAGGGGCTGATACCCTTGCAACGGCATACACTCTTTCAAAAGCACTTTCGAAACTTGAGCCTGATCTGGTGCTCTGCGGAAGACAAACTCTCGTAGGTGATACAGGACAGGTCGGACCGATGCTTTCGGTTATGAGTGGGCTAAATATCATTACAAATGTAATGAGTCTGTCACTTTCAGATGATAAGGTAAGCTGTAAAACCCGAAATGAGGGTGAAAAACAGGTAAATCTTCCTGCTCTTTTAACCGTAGAACGTATAAACACACTAAGACTTCCATCCCTGCGTTCTAAAACGGCTGAATGTGAAATCTGGACCCAACAGGACATAGGAGCAGAGCCCTCTAAATGCGGACTTGCAGGCTCACCCACAAGGGTTCTTAAAACTTTTGAGAATAAATCGGGAAAACGCAAGTGCAGGTTCATTTCACGCGAAATGCTCAGTGAAGTTATAGGAGAAGCTTTAAATCGGGATAATTTATCCGACATTAAAACAGAAACATCAAATAGACTGAGCAAGGTTTTCACCGTTGGGGAGGATCCAATAGAATATGCTAAGAGCATCAGTGTCGATATAACCGTTTTGCCCTTTGATACGGCAGAAAACCTTGCCGAAATTATAAAAAAAGAAGAGCCCTCAGCCGTTATATGGGCAAGTGATAATAGGAGTAAACGCCTCTCGTCGCAGGTTGCTGCAATGCTCGGACTTGGACTTTGTGCCGACTGCACCAAGCTCGAAGTGGACGGAGATAGGCTTGTTATGTACCGACCTGCACTGTCGGGGAGCATAATTGCAAAAATAGAAAGCCTTACAACGCCTGCAATGGCAACAGTGCGTACAGTAGATTCTGATATGGCAGACATTGTTGTTGCCGCAGGATTCGGTGTTAAGGATTCTATAGAAAAGGTTAAAGAATTTGCGTACACTTTGGGTGCTGACCTTGTTGCCTCCCGCAAAATGGTGGATAACGATGTTCTGTCTTATGACACACAGGTAGGGCTTACAGGAAAGAGTGTAAGTCCGAAGGTGTATATTGCCATCGGTGTTTCGGGTGCAGTGCATCATATCGCAGGTATGCAGAGGTCAGGAACGGTAATTGCTATAAACCCCGATAAAAATGCACCAATATTTGATTATGCCGATTACGGTATTTTGGAAGAATTTAATTGACAATGAAATCACCCTATGAGATAATCTTCATAGGGTGATTTTTTTATGAATATTATAGTTTGTGTTGATGATAAACTCGGTATAGCCTTTGCAGACAGAAGACAAAGTCGCGACCGCGAACAGATAGCGCAGATGCTAAAAACAGTAGGGGAAAATAAGCTTTATATCAGTGATTACTCCGCAAAGCTATTTGATAGTTTGCCCCAAAATGTTATAGTTTGCAACGATTTTGCAGATGTCACAGAAGACGCCTACTGTTTTGTAGAAAATATCCCGTCCACCGACATATTTTTTAGTGCTGATAAAATAATTCTTTACCGCTGGAACAGAGTATACCCCTCGGATATTAAATTCCCACAGGACGCTCTCGCAAATAAAAAACTTGTTTCGTCTTATGATTTTAAAGGACATTCTCACGATAAAATTACAGAGGAGATATTCGAATGAGAAATAACGCTAAACTAAGTATATTCTTAATAGTTCTTTTAATCTGCTCGGTATTTCTTTCGGGCTGCGTTGCTACAGAGCCGCAGATAAACAGCAGTCTGCCCACCTCATCAGAATCAGCCGACACTATACCCGAATATACCGATTCTCCGTATGCTGTTCTAAATAACAACATACCATCCTTTGCCGACTCAGCCCTGACAGCAAAATCCTTTGAAGAGTATTCGAAGCTTGACTCACTGGGTCGTTGCGGAGTAGCTCAGGCTTGTGTCGGTGTGGATATTATGCCTACCGAGGACAGGGGAGAGATAGGACAGGTAAAGCCTACGGGATGGCATACTGTAAAATATGATATTGTAGACGGCAAATACCTCTATAACCGCTGTCATCTTATCGGATTTCAGCTGACGGGCGAAAATGCCAATAAACTAAATCTTATCACAGGTACACGCTATTTTAACGTTGACGGTATGCTTCCTTTTGAGAATTTGGTTGCCGACTATGTAAAGGAAACCGAAAATCACGTTATGTTCAGGGTAACGCCTATATATGACGGAGAAAACCTTGTTGCAAACGGTGTGCAAATGGAGGCTTATTCGGTTGAGGACAAGGGCGAGGGCGTCTGCTTTAACGTATTTGTCTATAATATTCAACCTGGGGTAGAAATAGACTACTTAACAGGCGAAAGCAAGCTTAAAGATAACTCTAAGGTGGATGAAAATGTAACTGCAGAATATATACTTAATACTAATTCGAAAAAATTCCACAGTCCCGACTGCTCAAATGCTAAGGATATAAAGGCTAATAACAAAAAAGAGTACAGCGGAAGCAGAGCAGACCTTATAAAGGACGGATATTCTCCCTGTAAGACCTGTAACCCGTAATTTATAATCCGATCTTATGAAAGAGCAGATACAAAAATATCTGCTCTTTGTTTACTTGTCACAAATTTTGTGTTATACTAATAAAAACACTTGAAGGGAGTGAGACTGGTGTCGGACAAGTTTATTTTACATTCAAAATTCAGTCCTATGGGCGACCAGCCCGAGGCTATTGGAAAGCTTACACAAGGCGTTCTGAAAGGCTATAAGGAACAGACCCTGCTTGGAGTCACAGGTTCGGGTAAAACCTTTACTATGGCAAATATTATCGCTAATGTAAACAAACCCACCCTCGTTCTCGCTCACAACAAGACCCTTGCCGCACAGCTTTGTAGTGAGTTCAGAGAATTCTTCCCTGAGAATGCGGTGGAATATTTTGTATCCTACTACGATTATTACCAGCCTGAGGCTTATATCCCAGGTACAGATACTTATATAGAAAAAGATTCTGCCATAAACGACGAAATAGATAAGCTGCGCCACTCAGCAACCTGTGCGCTTTCCGAGCGCAGAGATGTTATAATCGTTGCTTCGGTCTCCTGTATTTACTCCCTCGGTAACCCTATAGATTATCGCAGTATGGTAATATCTCTTCGTACAGGTATGGAAAAAAGCCGCGACTGGCTTATTAAACGCCTTGTGGATTTACAGTATGAGCGTAACGACATAAACTTTACCCGAAACAAATTCAGGGTGAGGGGAGATGTGGTGGAAATATACCCTGCCTACTCCTATGAACTTGCTCTGCGTATAGATTTTTTTGGCGATGAAATTGAGAGAATCAGCGAAATAAACACCGTAACAGGAGAAATTAAAAATGTAATGACCCATACGGCTATTTACCCTGCGTCCCACTATATTGTCCCTGCCGATAAGCTAAATGATGCGCTCAAAGATATCGAAGACGAAATGGAAGAGAGGGTAAAGTATTTTATCGACGAAGAAAAGCTTATTGAGGCGCAGCGCATCCGTCAGCGTACCGAATATGATGTTGAAATGCTTCGCGAAATAGGCACCTGTAAGGGGGTAGAAAACTATTCCCGCGTTTTATCCCGCAGACCAAAGGGGAGCACACCATTTACTCTTCTCGATTATTTTCCCGATGATTTTCTCCTTTTTGTGGATGAATCCCACGTAATGCTCCCGCAGGTGAGGGGAATGTACGGCGGTGACAGAGGCAGAAAGGATAATCTTATTGAATACGGTTTCCGTCTGCCCTCGGCTTATGATAACCGTCCCCTTAATTTTGATGAATTTTACGAGCGTATAAATCAGGCAATATTCGTGTCTGCAACCCCTGGAGAATTCGAAAAGGGTAAATCTCAGCAGATTGCCGAGCAGGTCATCCGCCCAACAGGATTGCTTGACCCTATGGTCACAGTAAAGCCAACAGAAGGTCAGATAGACGATCTTGTTTCTGAAATAAATTTAAGAAGTGAGAAAAAAGAGAGGGTGCTGGTCACAACCCTTACCAAAAAAATGGCAGAGGACCTTACAGATTATCTCGAAAACCTTGATATCAAGGTCCGTTATATGCACCACGATGTTGATACTATGGAGCGTATGGAGATAATCCGCGACCTTCGTCTCGGTGAGTTTGATGTGCTTGTAGGAATAAATCTTCTTCGTGAGGGTCTCGATATTCCTGAGGTTTCTCTTGTCGCAATACTTGATGCTGATAAGGAGGGCTTCCTCAGAAGTGAAACCTCCCTTATACAGACCATAGGCAGAGCCGCACGAAATGAGCACGGCGAGGTGATTATGTATGCCGATACGGTTACGCCGTCTATGGAAAGAGCTATTACCGAGACTAACCGCAGACGAGGTATACAGGATGCCTATAATAAGGCTAACGGAATAACACCTAAGTCTGTAGTTAAAGAGGTCCGCGATATTATCGAAATGTCCTCCAAACCTGATGAGACAAAACCGATAAAGAAGATGAGTAAGCAGGAAAAAGAAAAGCTTATTGCGGTGCTTACAGCAGAAATGCGCGAGGCTGCAAAAATGCTTGAATTCGAACATGCCGCATACCTCCGCGACCGCATAGCAAAGCTGAAAGAAGATAAATAGATTAAACCATAATCGTTTTTAGCGGTTATGGTTTTTGCTTTTTAAGCAAATATTTTCTTTGCTATTATGATTTATTTGTGGTAAAATAAAATGAATAGGTTTATTTGGAGGCAAATACTATATGGCACTTACCGAAATAGTAATTAAAGGAGCAAAGGAGCACAACCTTAAAAACGTTGAACTGACCATACCAAGGGACAAGCTTATTGTTTTTACAGGTCTTTCAGGCTCGGGTAAATCCTCATTGGCTTTTGATACTATCTATGCCGAGGGTCAGCGCCGTTATATGGAATCTCTGTCCTCCTATGCCCGTCAGTTTTTAGGGCTTATGGAAAAACCTAATGTTGAATCTATCGACGGTCTTTCACCTGCCATATCCATTGACCAAAAAACCACCTCCAAAAACCCCCGTTCCACAGTTGGAACGGTCACCGAAATATACGATTATCTCCGCCTTTTATATGCCAGAGCGGGAACACCCCACTGTCCCGTTTGCGGTAAAGAGATAAATCAGCAGTCTACCGACCAGATTGTAGATAAGGTTATGGCACTTCACGAGGGTACTAAAATTCAGATTTTGGCACCAATCGTAAAGGGCAGAAAGGGAGAGCACACGAAAGAACTTCAGTCTGCAAGAAAATCGGGTTTTTCCCGTGTTCGCATAGACGGCAACATCTACGACCTTTCGGAAGATATAAAGATAGAAAAAAATAAAAAGCACTTTATAGAAATCATCGTTGACCGTCTTGTTATAAAAGACGAAATCAGAAGCCGCTTATCCGATAGTGTTGAAACAGCCGCAGGACTTTCCGACGGTATAATTCACGTGGATGTTATCGGTGGAGAAGAGCTTCGCTTTTCTCAGTCCTATGCCTGTGAGGAGCACGGTATCAGTATGCCCGAGCTTACCCCTGCGATGTTTTCTTTCAATTCGCCTTTTGGTGCATGTGCCACCTGCAGCGGTCTCGGTATATTTATGAAAATAGACGAGCGTCTTATTATAGCAGACGAAGAAAAATCTCTTGTTGACGGTGCAATTCACGCATCGGGTTGGGGTGTTAATTCTTGGTTTGCTCCTAATTCAGGTACTATAGCAACAATGTACTATGAGGGACTTGCAAAGCACTACGGCTTTGATATAAACACACCCTTTAATAAGCTTACTAAGGAACAAAGACAAGCTGTCCTTTACGGAACGGGTGACACCAAGATTGAGCTTCAGCGCAATGCCGAATGGGGCGGAGGTAAATACTTTGCGCCATTTGAAGGCGTGGTAAATAATCTTGAACGCCGCTATAAAGAAACCAAAAGTGATTGGGCGCGTTCTGAGATAGAATCCTATATGAACGAATGCGACTGTCCTGATTGCAAAGGTGCAAGACTTCGCCCTGAATCCCTTGCAGTAACCGTAGGCGGAAAGAGTATAAAAGAACTTTGTGACCTTTCTATAGTTGAGGAGCTTGAGCATTTCGAAAACATCAAGCTCGGTGTAAAAGAAACTCAGATAGCCAAGCCGATTTTAAAAGAGGTAAAGGCTCGACTTAACTTTCTTAAAAATGTAGGACTTGATTATCTCTCCCTTTCCCGTACCGCAGGAACGCTGTCGGGCGGAGAGAGTCAGCGTATAAGACTTGCCACACAGATGGGCTCAGCCCTAACGGGGGTGCTGTATATTCTTGACGAGCCCAGCATTGGTCTTCATCAGCGTGACAACGAAAAACTTATCGCAACCCTTAAACATCTTCGTGATTTAGGCAACACCCTTATCGTCGTAGAGCATGATGAGGATACAATGCGGTCTGCAGACCATATTGTTGATATAGGTCCGGGTGCAGGTATTCACGGCGGAGAGATAATATTTAACGGAACCCTGAGTGAGCTTGAAAAATGCGAAAACTCCATAACCGCCGACTACCTGATAGGACGAAAAAAGATTGAAGTTCCATCGCTTCGCCGTAAAGGCAACGGTGAATTTCTTACCGTAAAGGGTGCTGCCGAAAATAACCTTAAAAACATTGATGTAAAGATACCGCTTGGCAAGTTCGTATGTGTTACGGGTGTATCGGGCTCGGGAAAATCTTCCCTTGTTAATGACGTAATATATAAATATCTTGCCGCAAAGCTCAACCGCGCAAAAACCTTCCCTGGAAAGTTTAGGACCATTGAGGGTACAGAAAATCTTGATAAGGTAATAGATATAAGTCAGTCACCCATCGGTAGAACACCCCGTTCTAACCCTGCAACCTATATTGGTGTATTTAACGATATACGTGACCTTTTTGCATCTACCAAAGATGCAAAAGCCAAGGGATATAGCGCAGGCAGATTTTCCTTTAATGTAAAGGGTGGACGCTGTGAATCCTGCGAGGGTGACGGAATTATCAAAATAGCAATGCACTTTTTACCCGATATATATGTTCCCTGTGAGGTATGTGGCGGAACCCGTTACAACCGAGAAACACTTAGTGTAAAATATAAGGGCAAAAGTATTTATGATGTTTTGGAGATGACCATAGAAGAGGGAATGAACTTCTTTGAGCCTATCCCCAAAATTCATCGCAAACTTAAAACCCTTTTTGATGTAGGGCTCGGATATGTTAAGATTGGACAGCCTGCCACAACACTGTCGGGCGGTGAAGCTCAGCGTGTCAAACTTGCAAACGAACTTGCAAAACGGGGAACAGGCAACACTATCTATATCCTTGACGAGCCTACTACAGGACTTCACACTGCCGATGTCCACAAGCTTCTGGATGTTCTTAACCGTCTTGTGGAGCAGGGTAATACCGTTCTTGTTATTGAACACAACCTCGATGTTATCAAAACCTCAGACTATATAATCGACCTCGGTCCCGAAGGCGGAGACAGAGGCGGAACGGTGGTTTGTACAGGCACTCCCGAAGAGGTGGCAGAGTGTGAAACCTCCCATACAGGCAGATTTATAAAAAATCTTCTTTAAATTCACACATTATTAAACACTTGGGCTGTTTTTTATGTAAAATTAAGATATACCGAGGAGGTGTAGGATGTTTGGCTATATAAGGGCATGTAAGCCCGAAATGCGAATAAAGGAATACGAGCTTTATAAGGCAGTCTATTGCTCCTTGTGCAAGGAACTCGGCAAAAGCTACGGAATATTTGCCCGATTCACACTCAGTTACGACTTTACCTATCTCGCCCTGCTTTCAATGGCACTAAATGACCGTTGTTGCGGTCTGAAACAAAAATCCTGCACCTGCAACCCGCTTAAAAAGTGTACCTACCTTGAAGACCTCGGCGAAATGAAAATGCCTGCAGCAGCTGCAATGATATTGCTTTATTATAAGCTTCTTGATAATATTGAAGACGAAAAAGGCATTAAAAAGCTCGGATACTATCTTATAAAACCGCTCTTTGCTTCTGCACACAAAAAAGCGGCAAAGAATTATCCCGATATTGAGTCTATCGTTTCTCAGTACATCGAAAATCAGCGCATTAACGAGGCAACAAACAAGGATAATATCGATATGGCGGCAGAGCCTACGGCCGTTTGTATGGCAAAGCTTTTCAAAACCTTGTCAGACGATGAAATGACAGTTCGCTGTCTTGATAGGGTAGGGTATTCAATAGGGCGCTATATTTATATTCTCGATGCCGCAGTTGATTTTGATGAGGATATAAAGCTCGGCAGATACAATCCGCTTATTAACAGTGACCACAGTACAGATTTTATAGCCAGTCAGCTTAACATATGTATAGCCGAAGCAATAAAGGCCTATGAGCTTATTGATATAAAAAAATTTAAAAATATTCTTGATAATCTTATGTATCTCGGACTTCAGGATACATTTAAGAAGGAGTTAAAAGTATGAGAGACCCTTATGAGGTATTAGGCGTTTCAAAGGACGCTACAGACGAAGAAATCAAAAACGCATACCGAAAACTTGCGCGTAAATATCATCCCGATAATTATGCCGATAATCCGCTTTCTGACCTTGCGGGAGAAAAAATGAAGGAGATAAACGAGGCATACGATGCGATCTGCAATATGCGAAAAAGCTCAGGCAGTGCAGGGAGTAGCAGCACAGGCTCGTCCTCTTCGGCAAATCCCGTATATCAGAAAATCAGAAATCTCATCGCTCAGAATCTTCTTGATGAGGCACAGCGAGAGCTCGATAATTTTCCCACAAACACCCGTGATGCAGAATGGTATTTCTTAAGCGGTTCTGTGCTTTATAAAAGAGGCTGGTACAGTAACGCATATTCCAGCTTTGCTACGGCTGTTAATATGGACCCGAATAACGCAGAGTATCGTCAGGCTCTTAATATGATGCAGAGAAACGGTAACGGAAGCTATAGCGGACCCTACCGTTCGGGCGGTAATATGGGCGGCTCCTGTAATTCATGCGACTTTTGTTCCTCGCTTATTTGTGCGGACTGTTGCTGTGAATGTATGGGAGGAGACCTTATCTCCTGCTGTTAGAGGTGAAGGCCCTTGAAAAAAACAAGCAAAATAACCCTTTGCGCAATGATGGCGGCTCTGGCTTCGGTTTTTATGCTCACCTCATATTTTCCATATCTGACATACGCAATACCTGCCATTGCAGGTCTGTTTATTATGATTGCCACTATTGAAACGGATGTTAAATGGGCACTTGTGTCATATACTGTCTCAGCAGTTATTGTAGGCATAATGGCAGAGCCTGAGGCTAAAATGCTATACATTTTGTTTTTTGGTTATTATCCCATAATAAAAGCCATATTCGAAAAACTTAAAAGCAGAGTTTTGGAATATGTTTTAAAATTCACTCTATTTAATGTCGCAGTTATACTTGCATATGCAGTAGTTTCAGCAGTTTTCAAAATAGATGTTGGAGAAATGGGTGACTTCGGAAAACATACAGCCCTTATTCTACTTTTTTCAGCAAATGTTGTGTTTCCTATATACGATCTTGCTGTCTCACGTATGGCTCAGTATTATGTCATCAAACTTCATCCATTAGTACTTAAAATTTTCAGAGGGAAATAATGAAGAATAAAGTTGCGATAATCGGCGGTGGCGCAGCAGGTCTGATGGCTGCGTACGCTGCGGCAAAAAACGGCAATGATGTGACCGTTTTTGAACGAAATCCCCGTCCTGCCCGTAAGGTTATGATAACAGGTAAGGGAAGGTGCAATGTAACCAATAATTGCGATTTAGAGACCTTTCTTGCTAACACCCCACACGGGAGCAGATTTATGTATTCTGCATTTTCTGCCTTTTCAAGTCAGGACACGATTGATTTTTTTGAAAAACAAGGTGTACCTCTTAAAATAGAAAGAGGAAACAGGGTGTTTCCTCAGTCTGATAAGGCAGTGGATATAGTTGACGCTCTTGTTTCGGCTGTATCTAAAGCAGGCGCTAAGCTTGTAAATTCAAGAGTTTCATCTATAGGTGCTGTTGAGGGCAAGGTCAATTCTGTTACCCTCGAAAACGGTAAAGAGTTCCTCTTTGATAAGGTGGTTTTGGCAACAGGCGGAAGGTCTTATCCTGTTACAGGCTCCACAGGTGACGGATACCGTTTTGCAGAGGCACTCGGTCATACCGTCACAGAACTCAGACCCTCATTAGTGCCGATTATGACCAAAGAAGGTCTGTGCTCAAAGCTTTGCGGACTTTCTCTTAAAAATGTTAAGCTTTCTTTGTTTTTAGAGGGCAAAAAGAAGCCTGTTTTTTCAGAACTCGGCGAAATGATGTTCACAGATTTTGGGATTACGGGTCCTCTTGTGCTTTCAGCTTCTGCGTATATTGATAAGGCTCCACAGCTCTATACCGTAAAAATAGATTTAAAACCCGCGCTCAATATTGACACACTGGATAAGCGTATTCTGCGTGATTTTTCAGCAGAACCAAATAAGGATTTTATCAATTCCTTGGATGAACTGCTCCCTAAGAGACTTATTTCTATAGTTGTTCATAATACAGGGATTGACCCGCGTAAAAAGGTAAACAGTATAACCCGCGAGGAAAGATGTAGGCTCATAAAAGAGCTTAAAGAACTTACGCTTCATATTTTACGCCTTCGCCCTATCGAAGAGGCGGTTATAACATCGGGTGGTGTAAAGCTTAAAGAAATAGATCCCACTACTATGCAGTCGAAGCTGGTTGAGGGGCTTTACTTTGCAGGTGAAGTAATCGATGTAGACTGTTTTACAGGCGGCTTTAATCTGCAGGTTGCTTTTTCAACCGGCTACCTTGCAGGTATATCTGTTTAACTATAAAGGAGAGGATATTATGATAAATATAGCAATTGACGGACCTGCAGGTGCAGGAAAAAGTTCGCTTTCAAAGCTTTTGGCAAAGGAGCTTCAATACATATATGTAGATACTGGGGCTTTATACCGCGCGGTAGGTCTTAAGTTTTCCCGTTTGGGCTTTGATACAGAGCTTAAAGGTGATATTGATGCTGTACTCGAAAAAACCGTTGTTGACATCCGTTTTATTGACGGAGTACAGAGAGTATTTCTTGACGGAGAGGATGTTTCCGACGCTATAAGAACTCCCGAGGCATCAATGATGGCTTCTGCAGTTTCTGCAAAGCCTGCAGTACGCGCATTCCTTTTAGATATGCAGCGCACACTTGCAAGAAACAATAATGTTGTAATGGACGGTAGAGATATAGGTACCGTTGTCCTTCCTGAGGCAAAGGTTAAAATATTCCTCACAGCCGATGTCGAAACAAGAGCACAGCGTCGTCTTAAAGAGCTTTTGGAAAAAGGTGAGAAGGTTACCTTCGAAGAGGTGCTCGAAGATATGAAGCTTCGTGATTATAATGATTCTCACCGTGATATTGCACCCTTAAAGCAGGCAGATGATGCTGTACTTGCAGATACCACTACACTTTCCTTTGAAGAGTCGCTGCAGCTTCTTATAAAAATCGCAAAGGAAGGGATGTAATTATAATGAAACCCTTTTACCGTTTTGCAAAAACTATAATTTATCCTTTTTTTCGTTTATTGCAGCCTGTTAAAGTTATAGGAACTGAGAATATCCCAGAAAACAGCGGTTATATTCTTTGCTCCAATCATACCTCTATGACCGACCCTTTTTTTGCTGCAACTATCTTTAAAAAGCAGATTTATTTTATGGCAAAAATAGAGCTTTTTAAAAATTCTTTGTTAAGGGTCGTATTAAATGCCGCAGGCGCATTTGCCGTTGATAGAGGCAAGGGTGATATGTCGGCGATAAATAAAGCAGAGACCCTTATAAAAGAAGGGAAGATTTTGGGAATATATCCCGAAGGCACCCGCTATAAGGAGGGCGCTCCGCGAAAGGCTAAATCAGGCGTAGCGTATATTGCTATGGATACTAAGGCAGACATCCTTCCTATGAGTATATACAGAGAAGGAAAGTACAGCTTTTTCAAAAAGACAACCATCCGTATCGGAAAACTGATTTCTTACGACAGTATGGTATGCCACGAGCGCACCGACAGGGCTAATATGAAATATATTGTCGATACAGTAACTGACGCTATAACCGAGCTTTGGGAGATGAAACATTGAAGATAACACTGGCAGAGACTGCAGGCTTTTGCTTTGGTGTAAAACGTGCAGTAGATACTGTTTACGAGCTTGTAAGCGAAGGAAAAAGGGTTTGCACCCTAGGACCTATTATCCATAACGCTCAGCTTGTGACAGACCTTGAGCAAAAGGGAGTCCGCGTGGTTGAAAATGTAGATGATGTAGAAGACGGAGAGATACTTGTTATCCGTTCTCACGGTGTTCCCGAGGATGTTATAAATAAGGCAAACGAACTTTCAATTGAAACGGTAGACGCTACCTGTCCATTCGTTTCAAAAATTCATAACATTGTAAAAAAAGCCTCCGAAAATGGAGAAACAATCCTTATTGCGGGTGATTCTCAGCATAAAGAGGTTATTGGTATAGTCGGGCACTGTCGAGGAGAGGTTTTTGTTTTTGATGATCAAACATCACTGCTGAATTTACTTGATGAGCACCCCGAACTCACTCAAAATAGGGTGTGTGTGGTTTCTCAAACCACATTTAATAAAAAAATTTGGGAAAAATGCGAAAAAATCATAAAAAAATACTGTACAAATCCAAGTATTTTTGGTACAATATGTAACGCTACAGCTATGCGCCAGACCGAATCGGCAGAACTTTCACGCAAAAGTGATGCGATGGTGGTTATCGGCGGAAGGCATAGTTCAAATACGGCAAAGCTTTATGATGTCTGCAAAGCAGGTTGTGAAAAGACTATTCAGATCGAAACCGCAGAAGAACTTAAAGCTACCTTTTTTGACGGTGCCGAAAAGATAGGTGTGGTTGCCGGTGCATCGACTCCGGCGGCAATTATTAAGGAGGTTATCAAAACCATGACAGAAATTTTAAATCCGGTAGAAGAACAAGCCGAGGCTACAGAAGTTGTTCAAAAATCTTTCGAGGAAATGACAGACGAAGAGGCATTCGAGGCATCTCTCGACAGCCTTAATTCCGACAAGAAGGTCAAGGGTGTTGTTGTTCAGGTTACACCTACCGAAATTTTAGTTGATTATAACAGAGGCCTTACAGGATATGTAAGCGCTGAGGAATATTCGTATGACCGTAGTGCTGATTTGACCGAGGAAGTTAAAGTAGGAGACGAGCTCGACCTTATCATTATGCGCACTGATGATATGGAAGGAACCGCTATGCTTTCCAAGCGTCGTTACGATGCAATCGCAGGCTGGGATAAGATTGTTGCAGCTAAAGAAAACAACGAAGTATTAACAGGCACCGTTTCCGAAGTAAACAAGGGCGGCGTAGTTGTTATTACAGGCGGTATCCGCGTGTTCATCCCTGCTTCTCAGGCAACCCTTTCTAAGAGCGACTCTCTTGAAGAGCTCAAAGATCAGGAAGTTAACTTCCGCATCATCGAAATCGGCCGCAGAAGAAGAGCTGTTGGTTCTATCCGCGCTATTCTTCGTGAGCAGAGAAAAGAAGAAATGGCTAAGTTCTGGGAAGAGATTAGTGTTGGTGATAAATTCACAGGAACTGTTAAGTCTCTCACAGGCTACGGCGCATTTGTTGACCTTGGCGGCGTTGACGGTATGATTCACGTATCTGAGCTTTCATGGCAGCGAATCAAAAATCCTTCTGAGGTTGTTTTAGTAGGCGACACTGTTGAGGTTTTCGTTAAGGCTGTCGATAAGGAAAAGAGAAAGATATCTCTCGGCTACAAGAAGGATGAAGAGAATCCTTGGACCATTTTCCAAAACGGTTATAATGTAGACGATGTTGTTAAGGTAACCATCGTTAGTATGACAACATATGGTGCTTTTGCAAGAATCATCCCAGGTATTGACGGACTTATCCACATCTCACAGATTGCTGATAAGCACATTGCTAAGCCTCAGGATGAGCTTACTGTCGGTCAGGAGGTTGATGCTAAGATTACAGCCATCGACTTTGAGAAGAAGCGTGTAAGTCTTTCTATCCGCGCTCTTATCGAGCCCGAGGTTAAGGAAGAAGCTGTAGAAGAAAGCACCGAGAATGAGGTTGTTGCAACCGCTTCTGAAGAAGAGGTCGTTGTAGCTGAGTCGGTAGATACAGATTCTGCTGAATAACTTAAAATATATGTAAGTCTAATCCCATGCCTTTACGGTATGGGATTATCTTGTGCAAAGCACACAAACGGCGGGGGTAACTTTTAGCAAAAATAATAATTTGCATAACAAAGACAACTGTGATATAATAAATTGAAAATATATGAAAGGATGTTTTGCAAAATGAAGATTAAATCATTTCTTGCAATACTACTCTGCTTTGCGCTTCTTGTATCAACAACGGTATTTGCTGGCGCAAGCACTACCGAAAGTGTTACATATAATATTTCCGACCTTTCGGGCAAATATAAAACTCAGGGTCGTACCGCAGTAGTAGACGGCGCGCTTATGCTCGACTATTCCGCATCGGGAATCGAGTGGAAGGCAAACTGCTCGGGTGAAGTTAAGGTAACCGTTAATGCCACACAAATTTCTAAGACCGATGCGACGGGAGGCCTTTACTTCACCGCCTTTGTCGACGGAGAAATGGTGGCTGAGGATCTTCGTATGCCCGCTACTATCGATGCGAGCTGGACCTCTAATTCAACGAATTATCCCTTCCACATAACCGCACTTGGCGATACTACCTTCACCATCGCAACCGACCTCTCCGAGGGCGATCACACCTTCGCCATCTATAATCAGACCGAAGCCAATATGGGCACCTTCGGCATTAAGAGCATCGAACTAAACGGCGCATTTCTTGATCCCCCTGCGGATAAAGAGCTTTACATAGAGGTTGTAGGCGATTCTATTTCTGCCGCTCACGGAGTTTTGGGTATCAAGTCTTATCAACCCGATAATGCCGCGCTCTATGAAGATGCGACTCGTGCCTGGCCCTTCCTTATGGCGCAGAAGCTCGATGCCGACTACTCTGTAATCGCGGTGTCAGGCATTACAGCCATTGACGGAATAGGCTGGAGCGGAGCAACAAAATCGGTTTCAATGCCGGATGTTTACCCTTATCAGAGATACTATTCAGATAAATCAACCCCTTACGGTTTTGAGCGTGAGCCTGATGTTATAGTTCTGGGTCTCGGCACTAACGATAGTTGGACCTGGGATGAAGAAAAATATGGAGGACCCCTCACCGAAGAGCAGAAGGTGGACGGTTTCAAAACCATGCTCACCCACCTTCGCGACCGTAATCCCGATGCTAAAATCATCTGGATTCACAGTATGATGACTACCACTGCTGACAGTTATATTCAGCAGGCTGTATCCGATATGGGTGGTGCGAGCAACGGATATTATACACTACAGCTCGATAAGGACACTTCGGGCGGTCACGGTCATCCGGGTCTTGCGATTCAGACCACCTATGCCGAGAAAGTAAGCTCCTTTATCGAAAAGATTACCGAAGAGGTTGTGCAGGAGGACTGGGAAGTTCCCACCGAAATGCCTGCCTACATCGGCACGGGTAAGGATACCGATCCCTATCTCATCACAAACGGTACCGAGCTTTATTGGGCAGTTACTAACAATAATAAAAACGTTCATTTTAAACTTAACAATGATATCATACTCAATGATATGACTGTAGATGTCGAAAACGGTACTGTTTCTCCTGAAACGGAGCTTAAAGAGTGGTATACAGATGCTGAGCAGTATTTTTACGGCACTCTTGACGGCGATAATCACGTTATAAAGGGTCTTTATATCGATCACGAGTACACGGGCGATGAACAAGTAGCGTATATGGGCTACGCGCTTATTTCTAAAGCATTTGGAGCAGTAATTAAAAATCTCGGAATAGAAAACTCTTATGTAAAGGTTTCGGGTGGTACTGCAGCTGCTTTTGTTGGAAGTACCGGAAAGTCCAATGGAAGCGCTTCGTTTGAAAATTGTTATATTGGCTCTGACGTTTATCTTTGCGGAGATCAGGCAGGCGGATTTATTGGTTCTGGTAATGGCAAAAATTTGACAGGCGGTGTTAAAAACTGTTACAGTATTGCAACAGTTTTCGGAACTGACACTACCTATAAATCTGGCGGAATCTACGGACCTATGTGGAGTATGTCTGCAGATAATTTCGTTGAAAATTCGTATTGTATAGGAAGATTAGGCGGTAGTAATAATGTTGCTACTGCAACCATAAAAAATTGTTATACCACCGTATCATTTACCGACTGTGAAATAATAGCTGTAGAAGATATGCAGGGTGATGCTACAATAAACAAAATGCAAAGCATTGGTGCTGCTTTTGTCCGTATAGGTAATACTTTCCCCGTTCTTAAGTCCTTCACTGACCTTCCGGAGAATATCCCTTGGAATGGATTTGGCGATACATCTTATATTGTGGACGGCAAGGGTGACTCTGCCGATAACCCATATA
>JAZOBS010000016.1:0-4413 GCA_045596085.1 Acutalibacteraceae bacterium
CCACAAGTCGGTTGTTAGGGTGTCGCTCTGTGTTGTTTTTGTTTATGAGTTGTTAGCAGTGTTTTTTTGTTGATTTATGATTATGCAACCATTTCTACACTTCCATTTATTAGATTCATCTCTACAAGTGTGTAGGTATTCGCATTTTTTACACCTGGGTGGGAGTATGCCTTTTTCTCTACGTTCGTAATTTAGTATCATACAACCATTTCTGCACTTCCAGTTGTTTTCTTCATCACGACATATTCCGAGCAACTCGCAATACTGACAGTTATAAGGTAATGACATATAAGCCCGTTTTTCTTTGTCAGCGAATAACCATTTAAAACCATCAATGATTATATCAAGCAAAGTATATCTCACAGTAACCACCCAAATAAAAAAGGCACACCCCGAAAGATGTGCCGAAAAAGTGTTTCCCTCGGTTTCGCTACCACACTACACCGATAAATTATCCACAAAGGGAGAAAAGAGATAACACCTTTTACCAAGGTAGTATCTCCCAAAGTGGATATAAAGACTTATCGATTATTGAAATGTAGTGTGGTATGTTGTTATTCTATCACATTAAATCCGAAAAGTAAAGTCACTTTAAAAAGTGAAGCAAGAAAACCTCTGCATTTTTCATAAAATATCCCCCTATGGGGCTTGTAAAAAGAATTTTTGGGTGCTAAAATACAAACAGTTCATATAAAAACAAAAATTCAAAAGGAGCTTATGATGAAGAAAAGCAACAGTTTACTAAAAATGATTCTTTCCGCCTTGTTTTTTGCACTGGCATACATAATGCCCTTTCTGACAGGTCAAATACCTGAGATAGGTTCAATGCTCTGTCCGTTACATATTCCGGTGATGCTTTGCGGCTTTGTCTGCGGTTGGCCTTGGGGACTTGCGGTTGGATTTACTGTGCCGCTGTTTCGTTCTCTCACCCTCGGTATGCCGCCTCTTTTCCCAAAAGCTATTTGTATGGCATTTGAACTTGCCGTTTACGGTGCAATTGCAGGACTTATGCACAAAAAACTTCCTCGAAAAAAGCCGTATATTTACTGCTCTTTACTCACAGCAATGCTTATCGGCAGACTTGTTTGGGGCGCTGTGATGTTTGTATGTATGGGTGCAAGCGGTGGTAGTTTTACTTTTTCAGCCTTCCTTGCAGGAGCTTTTATAAACGCAATCCCAGGTATTATCCTACAGATTGTACTTATTCCAATACTTGTTATGCTTCTTGACAACCCAAAAGTACTTAATTTAAAAGATTAAACGAAGAGGAAATCGGTCGACAGAATAATCGACCGATTTCCTTTAACCAAACCCTTTAAACTCGATTCGAGCCCCAACGGTTTGGTTAATTCTTGCCTTTTTAAAGGATAGTGTGATATACTAAAATTAAACGGAGTGATTTTAGCTTGGATAAAAAGGATATAATCGAATTTTTTGACAAATGCGCACTAGACTGGGACGCCGAAATGATAAAAAACGACGAAATAATAAATATAATTCTCGACAATGCTAAGGTTACTGAAAACACAGATGTTTTAGATGTTGCCTGCGGAACGGGAGTGATGATTCCTTACTATCTCGGTCGCGGCGCAAACTCGGTGACAGGCATAGATATTTCCCCAAAAATGGCAAGGATAGCAGGGGACAAGTTTAAGGATGAAAGCAGAGTGGAGATACTTTGCGGTGATGTGGAAGAAATATCTTTCGGCAAAAAATTCGATGTAATAGTTGTCTATAACGCATTTCCCCATTTTCCCGACCCCGAAAAACTTATAAAAGTGCTGTCTTTAATGCTTAAAGACGGCGGCAGACTTACCGTTGCCCATGGTGCGAGCCGAGAAACCATTGACGGTCACCACAAGGGTGCGGCATCAGTAGTTTCTGTCGGTCTTATGTCAGCCGAGGAGCTAAAAAAACTTTTCGAGCCCTATCTCACCGTCAAAACCGTAATTTCAGACGACCGTATGTATCAGGTTTCGGGCGTTTTAAAAAGGGAAAACTAACGCGAGGGGCAATCTGCTTTTGTATATCATCAGCAAAAAAACAGGGAGGATAGTTTAATATGCGAAAACTTCTTGCAATTATAATCTGTAAAATACTCCGCATCGTGGGTAAAGCCATAGGAAAAGGAAGTAGCCTTCCGGGTAAATATGCTCTCAGGGTCTGCCCCGATGTGCTGTCCCGCGTTAAACTGCCCGAAAAAATAGTCGCAGTAACGGGAAGCAACGGAAAAACCTCCACCGTTGAGATGATTGCTCATATCCTCAAAACAAACGGTATTCAGGTAATATACAATGCAGAGGGCTCTAATCAGATAGAGGGAGTTACCACCTTTATTCTGTCAAACGCTACCCTTTTCGGTAAGGTTAAGGGAGATGTACTGCTTATCGAAAGCGACGAGCGATACGCAAAATATACCTTTAAGTATTTTGCTCCCACCCACTATGTAATAACCAACCTGTACCGCGACCAGCTTACACGAAACGGACATCCTATGTGGGTGTACGGTGCCATTAAAGAATCTGTGCACGAAGAAACTCAGCTTATACTTAACGCTGATGATCCGCTTGTCTCCCTCTTTGGAAAGGAGAGAGAAAATACCCTTTGGTTTGGCGCGGACAAGCTGTCGGTTGATAGCGAGGAATTTAAAGGCGTCTATAACGACGGTGTTTACTGTCCTGTCTGCCACGCTCCTATTGAATATTCCACATATCACTATAACCATATCGGACATTATTCCTGCACATCCTGTGACTATAAACGTCAGAACACCGATTTCACCGTAACCTCTGCCGACCTTAATGACGGCTATATTGTTATAGACCAAAAACACAGAATAGACCTTGCGCTTAAATCCCTTTACAATATATATAACCTTCTTGCGGCATATTCGGTAGCGTCGGTTATGGGAATAATCGGAGAAAATATTGTTTCCGCTATAAATAATTACACCCTTAAAAACGGACGTGTTATGACCTTTACCCTAGGAAGCCGAAAGGGTACATTCCTTGTTGCAAAACACGAAAACAGCATTTCTTATGACCTTTCTCTTAAGGTTGCAGCAGCAGATAACGACGGCTCAGATGTGATGATAATCGTCGATGCAGTAAGCAGAAAATATTTTACAAGCGATGTTTCATGGCTTTACGATATTGATTTTCATATTCTCGATACCGAAAATGTTAAAAATATAATCCTTTCAGGTGCCTATGCAAACGACCTTGCCACAAGATTTTCCTATACCGATATAGACAGTTCTAAAATTAAAGTCACCGAAAGCATTGCTGAGGGTGTTGAGCTGCTGAATAGTGACAGCAAGGAAAAAATTTATGTTATAACCTGCTTCTCCGATAAGGGAAAATTCTTAGAAAGGGTAACGGTGGACTGATATGAAGCTTCTTCATCTTTATCACGATTTAATGAATCTGTACGGTGATTATGCAAACATTTCCGCCCTTTGCAGAATTTTCGAGACAAACGGTGTAGAATACACTTTGGATAAAAAGTCACTCGGTGATGAAATAGATTTTTCGATTTACGATTTTGTCTATGTAGGCTCAGGCAGTGAACAAAATCAAAAGGTTGCCCTTTCTCATCTCATAGAGTATAAAAAATCGCTTAAAAACTATATTGAAAGCGGTAAAACAGCCCTTTTTACAGGTAATGCATTTGAAATGCTTGGCGAAAAAATCGATAGCTTTTTAGGAGATTTTGAGGGACTTGGTATCTTTGCCTTTACTACTGTCGAGCAGAACAAAACACGCACCACCTCCGATGCGGTTTTATCCTTTGAGGCGTTGGACACCCCTCTTGTAGGTTTTATCAATAAATGCTCAGTCGTAAACGGTGTGGCAGAGCCTCTGTTTTCGGTTCAGATGGGGCTTGGAAACTCTGAAAACGACAATTTTGAGGGTATTCGCGCGAAAAACCTTTTCGGAACCCACCTTACAGGTCCTATTCTTGTGAAAAACCCCCATTTTCTCAAATTTATTGCAGAGCAGCTTTGCGGTAAAACTCTGGATACCGAGGCTTTTTCACACGAAAAAGCAGGTTTTGAGATAACACTCAAAAAATTGCGCGAAAGAATGTAAGTATCTTGCTGGGGCTTCTAAAATACCGCCTTATGAGATAGATTGGCTTTCTATAAAAAACAGCCGCCAATACCGAAATTAGAATAAAGTATTAATTGTTTAAACAACAAAAATTGCGCAAAACGGTGATATTATTCCCTAAAAATATAAAAATATAAATAAAACTTGACAAGCTGATATGCTTTATAGTATAATACCGCTTGTAGGTTTATCCTCTGCAATAATGCAAAGGGAGGGAATTAGAAATGAGTCAGGTAAGACTTAAAGAGAACGAATCGCTTGATAATGCGCTTAGACGTTTTAAAAGACAGACGGCTAAAGA
>JAZOBS010000017.1:0-34322 GCA_045596085.1 Acutalibacteraceae bacterium
GAGGCTGTCGCCCTCTTCGTCGGGGTCGGATATGACAGAGAAAAGGAAAGCGCCTGAAGATTTAGCGGTGTTGTCGGTGGTCACTTTATATTTGTCAAACTCTATCGTTCTGCTCCAAGGTGAATAGACACCGTCGTCAGGATTGGGTTCGGTATTATCGGTACTTGCTCCGCCTAAAATGAGGGCGGAAACCAATACGGCTATACTTAAAAGAATTGCTGTTGAAAGTTTTAATGCTTTATTCATATTAAATTTCCCCCTTTCTTAAAACTCATTATCCATAAGGATAAGACGGAATGCTTTTGCATCGTCGGCGGTATAGTCACCGCTTAGGTCAAAGTCGACCGAGTTGTTTGCAAGGGCGACAAGGTCGCAGATATTCATATCTTTGTCGCCGCTCATATCATAATAATATGAGCCGTTTCCGTTTGCGGCGACATACTTGGTACAGCCAGCAGTAACCTCTGTACCGAAATATTTTTCGCCGTCTTTTGTGGCTACTGATAGTGTGCCGTCGTCGATACCCGCAGCCATAACCGACAGGGAACAACAGACAAGCAATACTACCGTTAGCATAAGCACTGCCAATTTTCTCATTTAAGATCATCCTCTCTCAAAATAGTCAAATTTGTACAAGTGTGTGCAGAAAAGTACACTTGATAGATTTGCACAAATCATTTATAATATGTGTGTACCTATTGTGAATTATATCGTATTTTTTATTGAGTTTCAATCACATATTTTTGAACTTAATTGTACAGATTTGACCAAAGGAGGACTGTATGGCAACACCGCATAGCAAGGCTGTGGGCAATATGAACCTAACATTTAAGCGCATCTGTCTTCCCCATCAAAAAGAACTGAACCTTCCTTTTTATATATCGACCTTCGGGTTCACCAAGCAGGAACTCAAGATTAATTGGGGTAAGCATATAAAAAGCTTCATTATATACTCCGTAAACGGCTGCGGAAGGGCTTATATCAACGGAAGCTGGGAGGAGATGCCTGAGGGTAGTCTGCTCTATATACCGCCACAATCAGAGGTCAGGTATGAGCCTATAGACGAAAAGCCTTGGTCGACCGCCTGGATAACCTTTTCGGGCAGGTTTGCCGAAAGTATGCTACCTGATAAGTCCTTTGTTATTGGTGGAAACCACTCATATATATATGATGCCGTCTCCTTCCTCCACGAAAAATACGAGCAGGAGGATTTTTACGAGCACAGCAGTTCTAAGCTGTATTTTATACTTTTAAAGCTTCGAAGACTGACTAATAATGCAAGCAAGATAACTGTGTTTAAAGGTAACACCCGAGGACAAGTATCTAAATCTATAAAACATATAACCGAACATTTTACACAAGATATCCCAGTTTCCTTTCTTGCTGAGAAATGCAGAATAAGCGAGGAATACTACTGCAGACTATTTAAAAAGATCGTAGGAGCTACCCCAACATCCTATATTAACTCCCTTCGCATCACCCGAGCCTGCGATATGCTTAAAAAACACCCCGACATCACGATAGAGAACGTTGCCAAGGATTGCGGCTTTAACAACATCTCCTATTTTAACAGGGTGTTTAAAAACCAAACAGGTTTTACCCCCAGCGCATTCAAAGCAGATGCAGATATTAAAAACGAATAATAAAAACACAAGGGGCTGTCTCAATAAGATGCAGAAAGGCTTTTCTTCGGCACGATAGGTGTACAAAGGTGCCGAAAAAAGGCTTAAAAAGAAAATATTTTCCCGAAATTCGAAGAATTTCTCATATTAAAAGAGGTTTTGTATAGCATATAGTTGCTTTACAAAACCTCTTTTGGTTTATTTTTTATACCTTTTCTTTTGGTCTGCGCTTAAATGACAGCCCCTTACATTGTTCCAAGTCCGAAGCTGACTGTAAGGGCCTTATTTACCAGATCCATAGAGGTAACGTCCAGCGTTCCCATTTTTTCTTTAAGCCTCTGCTTATCTATTGTGCGCACCTGCTCTAATAAAACTATCGAATCCTTTGCAAGTCCACAGCCCACCCCATTGACCTGTATATGTGTGGGGAGCTTGGTTTTATCCCTTTGACTGGTAATAGCCGCAGCAATTACCGTCGGGCTGTATTTGTTGCCGATGTCGTTCTGAATTATAAGTACGGGTCGCACTCCGCCCTGTTCAGAGCCCACAACGGGACTCAGGTCCGCATAATATATATCTCCTCGTTTTACTGTCATTTCTTTTCACACCTTTAGTAGCTTTCGTTAATATTTTTACCAATCCGGTGTGTTTTTAATCATCTTCTGTATATTTTATGCGGACGAGATGTTTTTTGTTAAAGCTGTGTTGCTGTGTTAAGGTCATTATTAACCAAAATATACAACTAATAATTACTATTCACGAAAACTTATTGTTGAAATCACTATAAATATGTGTTATATTAACTACAGATAAAACAAAAGCAATCAACCCGTCTTTTAGTGTAACAAGTATAAAAAGTTAAGGAGGTTTGTACAATGAAAATACGCTCGATATTTCAAAAGATACTTTGCTTTGCAGTGGCTTGTTTATTATTGTTGGCTTTATGCAGTTGCAATAATACTACCGCAAACCAAAAGATTCGTGAAAAATACCCCCTTATCACTGATTCACTATACGCCTTGGATACTATAAGCTTCAGCTTTGATGAATTAGCAAAAATGTCGCCCCACATACTTGAAATTTCGGTTTGTGAAGTATTACCTGACTACACGGTTAATTTCTCCGATCCTGAAAATAACATCAATTCTGAGTTAATGTTTCATCAGTATAAAGCAAAGGTTGTAAACAACATATCCGAAACCACAATCAACACCGATGAAAACAACTGCATTATAATCTGCTGTAATTCCATGTTTGATAACTCTTATCCAATCCTTACCGAAGGCCAAAATGCTATTTGCTCTCTTGAGGCAGCCGAAGGACCGCACAAAGGAAAATATATCTTTTATAACAAGGGTTTTTATTACTTAGATGACGATACAGCTCTCTCCGCATACGAAAGTGACCGAGGTCCTGCGGCTGACGGTTGCGAGAAAAAAACTTTTATAGAAAAGATCAAGGATATCAGAGGCAACAAAGCAGAATAATCTTTCCTTAATAATGAGAACACCCGATATGCACAATGTAATATCGGGTGTTCTTTGTTTTGATGTTAAAGCTCTGTCGCTGTGTTAAGGGCTATTTCTATCATTTTTGTAAATGAGGTTTCCCGTTCCTGTGAGCTTATGGAAAGCCCTTTATAAAGGTGGTCGGAGCAGGTGCATATTGCAAGGGCTTTTTTGCCCGCTCTTGCGGCATTCATATAAAGAGCAGCCGCCTCCATTTCCACCGCAAGTACACCCATTTTCTTCCAAGGGTCGTTTGCGCTGTTGTTATCTGAGTAGAAAATATCTGAAGAAAGCAGATTTCCTATGTGATATGTTGCTCCTGATTTTTCTGCCTGCTCAGCGGCGATTTTAAGCATTTTATAATCGGCAATAGGGGCAAAGGTTCCGTTAAGACGGTACTGAGATGCAAAGCTACTGTCGGTGCAGGCTCCCATACCGATAATTACATCCATTATATTTACTTTATCGGATATTCCGCCTGCAGAGCCCACGCGTATTATGTTTTCTACGCCGAAAAAGTTATAAAGCTCGTAGCTGTAGATACCGATAGATGGCATACCCATTCCCGACGCCATTACCGAAACCTCTTTATTCTTATATTTTCCCGTAAAGCCTTTAACTCCCCGAACATCGTTTATAAGCTTTGCATCCGATAGAAAGTTTTTTGCAATAAACTCCGAGCGTTTCGGGTCGCCGGGCATAAGAACGGTTTTTGCAAAATCACCCTCGGTTGCCTTGATATGCGGTGTAGGACAGTTCATAGCTTTACCTCCCAGCCTTATTTAATTTAATAATATCACAAATCTTCTAGAATATCAATGACTTTACAGTTGAAAAAAACTTTAAATTATAGTATACTTACGGTGTATGTAGATTTTTGTGTTCGGGCGGTGAAATATTGAGAATACTGGCTATAGGTGATGTTTGCGGAGAGGTTGGCTGTAAAAAGCTTTTGTCTGTGCTTCCCCTTCTAAAAAAAGAAAAAGGTATAGATTTCACCGTAGTCAACGGTGAAAATTCTGCCGCATCAAACGGAATATCTGCTGATTCGGCGCAAATTATACTGTCTGCAGGTGCTGATGTTATAACAGGCGGAAACCACACCCTTCACCGAAAGGATTTTCGCCATATTTTAGACGAAAACGAACGTCTGCTCCGCCCTCACAATATGCCTAAAGCCGAATATGGCAGTGGATACTGCATAGTCGATATGGGGTATACTACTGTTGCGGTGATAAATCTACTTGGCAGAATATATCTCGATATGCACGAAGCCGAAAATCCTTTTCTGGTTGCCGATGAGCTTATAAACCGCGCAAAAAATGACGGCGCATCGGTTATAATTGTAGATTTTCACGCCGAGGCAACAAGTGAAAAACGGGCTTTAGGGCTTTATCTTGACGGCAAGGTATCTGCCCTTTTCGGGACACATACCCATGTGCAGACCAGTGACGCCCAGATACTGCCAAAGGGCACTGCCTACATTACAGACCTTGGTATGACGGGGCCTTTGCACAGTATTTTAGGCATAGAGCCCGAAATTATTATTGACCGACTTAAAAACGGCAATCAGGGACGATTTGTTCAAGCCGAGGGAGAAGGAATTCTTGAAGGAATCATCCTTGAAACCGACAAATCAGGCAAAGCCGTATCAATTGAAACCATAAGACTTTAGAGTAATGGAGTTTTTTAATGCTTAAAAAAATTATAGCCCTGCTTTTAGCCATAATTCTGCTAACCTTTGCAGGCTGCGGTGACAAGCTCCCCGACAGCAGCTCGCAGGACTCTTCCACCCCCACAGGCACCGAGGAGACAAAAGGCAGTCTGCAGCTTCTCTACTGCGAAAACGACACTATGAATCCTTATAAGACCATCAGTAAGCTTAATGCCGAGCTTGCTTCTCTGCTTTTCGACCCTTTAGTCAAGGTTACCGATACCTTTGAATCAGTAAATGTTTTAGCAGAAAGGATAGAAACGGTAGATAATATCTGCACTGTAACCCTTAAGGATTCGGTATTCTCCGACAACACGGCAGTTACCGCTGAGGATGTTGTTTATTCCTGCAATCTTGCCAAAAACTGCGAAAGATTCTCTTATCTTTTTTATGAGGTTACCGATATTACGGTGGCAGATGCCAAAACGGTCATTTTCACCCTTAATGTAAAGGATCCTTATTTTCAAAGGCTGCTCACCTTCCCCATTCTTAAAACAGGCTCGGATCAGCTGAAAAACGAGGATAATGTAGAGCTTACACCCATCGGCTGCGGAAGATTTGTTTTTGATGATAAAGCTTCAAAGCTGATACCAAATGCCAACTACTCACCGAAAATTACAAACCTTGAGGAAATACGTCTGGTAAACGCTCCCGACGATGAGTCTATGCGCCATCATGTTGAGGTTGGTGTCACCGATATTTATTATGCAGAAACGCCCGAGGACACCATTATCCGAATGAGTGGCAAGAAAAAGACGGTAAATCTTAATAATCTCGTTTACTTAGGAATAAACCACAATTATGCTCCACTGAAAAGTGCCGAGCTGCGCTATGCTATCTCCTCCGCTATCTCAAGAGATGAGATACGCTCCTCAGCTTTTTACTCCAACGCAGTTGCCGCAACAGGCTTTTTCCACCCCGATTGGAAAGAGGTTTCGGACTATCAGACCATAGAGTCTATAGCAAATTTAAAAATATCTGTTGAGTATTTGAGCAAAATAGGTTATAATAGATTGAATGAAGACGGATATTACGAAAATTCCCACGGTAATATTCTTGAACTTACATTACTTGTAAACGGCGACAGTGCTACTAAATCCGCGGCAGCTCAGCTTATTTCTGCTCAGCTTAAAGCCGCAGGAATTAAAGTCACCGTAAATTCCGTCGGCAAGGACGCATATTTTGCGGCACTCGCTTCGGGAAGCTTCCAGCTTTATCTCGGAGAAATAAAGCTATTACCCAATATGGACATTCGCTCTCTTGTGATGCCATACGGTGCTGCCGCATACGGTATGGTGGATAAGGTTGCCAAAGAGACTCCCGAGCAAACCGAAACTCAAGAGGATACCGAAGAGTACGATGACGAGACCTCTTATATTAAGGTTGTCGAAAACTTCTATGTGGGCAGTAATACTGCGGTAGATGTTGCCTCTTCCCTGCTGGCGAATATGCCTGTAATCCCGATTTTATACAGAGATTCCATTGTTTTTTATTCTAACGATATTGAAGATATCGGCGCAGTATCCGACGGCGACATCTTCCTTTCGATAGATAAATATAAAGTAAAAAAATAATTTCCGGAGGACTAAAATATGATATCTTATGAAACAAGACTCGGCAAAATCCATATCTCTGAAGAATATCTCCAGAAGCTTATCGGTCAGGCCGTTACCTCCTGCTTCGGCGTTGTAGGTATGGTGCCCAGCACCGGCAAACAGAAGCTTTTTAGTGTTCTTACCAGAAAGGAAGACATCAAGCAGGGTATTATCATCCGCGGTAATTCCGACAGCATCAATATTGAGCTTCATATAATCGTATCCTACGGAATGAATATAAACGCGATTGCTCAGAGCATCGTTCACAAGGTTCAGTACACCGTCAGCGAAGCCACAGGTATAAAGGTTGGCAAGGTTACTGTAAAGGTTGACGGAATTAAAGAGTAGACCTATATCATTCTGTGTATTCGGCACAAGAACTAAGGAGTGTTTTGATGTTTAACGGAAACATATTACGTGATGCAATAATTTCTGGGGCAAATAACATTGCCAACAATAAAAAAGCAGTAGATGACCTTAATGTATTCCCCGTTCCCGACGGAGATACAGGTACAAATATGTCTATGAGTATCGGCAATGCCGCAAGGGAGCTTGCCCGTCTTGACGGCGAGACTGTCGGCGAGGTCTCTAAGGTTGCCGCTTCTGCCCTGCTAAGGGGTGCCAGAGGAAATTCGGGTGTTATTACCTCTCTTCTTTTCAGAGGCTTTTCCAAGGGCTTTAAGGGGGCTGACGAAATTACACCCGAAAACCTTGCAGCCGCATTTAAAGAAGGTGTAGAAGCCGCATACAAGGCTGTTATGAAGCCCACCGAGGGCACTATTCTTACAGTTGCCCGCGTTGCTTCGGAATATGCCGACAACGCCTCCTCTGAGGGTAAAGATGCCCTTGCGGTTTTCGAGGCTGCAATTGAAGGTGCTAAGGAAGCCCTCGCACAGACTCCTGAGCTTCTCCCCGTGCTTAAAAAGGCAGGAGTTGTCGACGCAGGTGGACAGGGCTTTGTTGTAATTCTTGAAGGAATGTACTCGGTATTTAAAAACGGTGTTATGATAGAGGCTAAAAACACAGCTACTCAAGAGGACGATCCCTCCTCAGAGGCTACCGCAAGAAATGCAGCAGGCGAGCTTGAGGATTTTGATATTAACTTCCCCTACTGTACCGAGTTTATTGTAAACCGCGATCCCGAATGTACAAAGCAGCCCAGTGAGCTTCGTTCGTATCTTGAATCTATCGGTGACTGCGTAGTAGTTGTTGAGGACGACGAAATAATCAAGGTTCATGTTCATACCGACCATCCTGGTAACGCTATCGAAAATGCGCTTACCTTTGGTCCCCTTGTTAAGCTTAAAATAGAGAATATGTGCGACCAGCACGAACGCGCAAAGCACGAATCTGACAATCGCTCTAAAAAACCTTCACAGAACGCAGAGCGCACCGAAACGATTAAGTCGGTTGCTCCCGAAAAGCCTGTTGGCTTTGTATCGGTAGCCGCAGGTGAAGGACTTAAAGCACTCTTTACGGATTTAGGTGCCGATGTAGTGGTAAGCGGCGGACAGACAATGAATCCTTCCACCGACGACATCCTCCGCGCTGTTGAGGCAACCCCTGCCGAAACCGTATTCGTATTCCCTAATAATAAAAACATCATTATGGCGGCAGAGCAGGCTATTCCCCTTGCCACCCGCAATGTTATCGTAATTCATACCAGAACTATTCCTCAGGGTGTAACAGCTATGCTTAACTACGACCCCGATGCTTCTGATAACGATAACGCTATCAATATGGGTAATGCCATTGATAACGTTTCCACAGGTCAGGTCACCTTTGCAGCCCGCGATTCTGACTTTGATGGCAAGAAAATTAAACAGGGTGAGCTTTTAGCCCTTGATAACGGTAAGATAGTATTTACCGAGACCGACCTTGAGGCTTGTATGGTAAGGCTCTGCAAACAGCTTATAAAGCGTGACAGCGAGTTTATGACCGTCTTCTACGGTGAAGATGTTACCGAGGAGCAGGCTGAGGCCCTCAGTTATGTTCTTAACGAGAAATTCGGCTCTAAGGTTGAAATCACCATGGTAAACGGCGGTCAGCCCGTATACTACTACATTATTTCGGTAGAATAATTTTTCCGGAGGTGCCGTATGGCGACCGAACTGGATAACATCAGATATTTAAAGGGAGTGGGCGAAAAACGCGCACTTCTGTTTGGCAAACTGGGCATCGACACGGTCGGCGCCCTTTTGCGTTTTTATCCTCGTTCATATGAAGATTGGAGCATTATCACCCCCATTGCCAAAGCCCGCGGTGAGGGTAATGTTTGTATAAAGGCTACCGTTATCTCGGCGGTAAAAGAAAACTATATCCGAAAGAATATGGTTTTATATAAGTTTACCGTAAGGGACCAAAGCGGTATAATGACGGTAACCATATTCAACAACAAATATGATGCCGAAAAGGTACACCTTGGCGAAGAAATCCTTTTGTACGGAAAGCTCAGCACCGACTCCTTTTATTTTGAAATGTCCTCTCCACAGATACGCCCCGTAGGTTTTGAGCGTATCCGTCCTATATACTCCGCTACATACGGACTGACAAGCTATGCTGTGGAAAAGACTGTTCAGACAGCACTCACAGCACTTAGGATAGACGAGTTTTTGCCTGAAGATATAATCAGAAAAAACAATCTGTGTTCGAGAGAATTTGCAATAAAAAATATCCATTTTCCAGAAAATGACAATGCACTTAAAGCCGCCCGACGACGCCTTATCTTTGAAGAGCTTTTTATGCTTCAGTCGGGATTGTTGCTTCTTAAAAATGTTAACAGGGGCAAGACCCCCTGCGTTATGAAAAGGGACTGCTCTGAGGAGTTTTATCCCCTGCTACCCTTTGAGATGACCTCTGCACAGAAACGGTGTATTAAAGAAGCCGTTTTAGATATGGCGGCAGACCGACCGATGAGCAGACTTATTCAGGGTGATGTGGGCAGCGGAAAAACTGCTGTTGCCGCCGCCTGTTGCTTTAATGCGGTTAAAAACGGCTATCAGGCGGCAATGATGGCGCCTACCGAAATTCTTGCAGAGCAACACTTTAAGACCTTTGCAAAGATTTTTGACTCTGCAGGTATAAATGTTGCACTGCTTACGGGAAGCCTTACAAAAAAGAAAAAGGACACCCTGAAAGGCGCCCTTGAGCGTGGAGAAATCGATATAATAGTAGGCACACACGCTCTGCTTTCGGACAATGTGTATTTTAAAAGGCTGGGTCTCGTTATAACCGATGAACAGCACCGTTTCGGCGTCCAGCAGCGCACTACCCTGTCCGACAAGGGTGATTCTCCCCATGTTCTCGTTATGTCGGCTACCCCGATACCCAGAACTCTTGCACTGATAATCCACGGAGACCTCGATATATCAATTATTGACGAATATCCTAAGGGAAGACAGCCTATAGATACCTACTGTGTGGGTGCCGACCTTCACGAAAGGGTATATAACTATATAAAAAAGCATACTCAAGAGGGCCGACAGGGCTATATCGTCTGCCCCCTTGTTGAGGAGGGTGAAGAGGACAACGGACTTATCCCTGCCGAGCAGTATTATGACCTGCTTAAAGAGGGTGCCTTTAAAGGTTACCGCTTAGGTCTTCTTCACGGAAAAATGAAGCCTAAGGATAAGGATGCGGTGATGCGCGAATTTGCCGCTGGTGATATTGACCTTCTTATTGCTACCACAGTAATAGAGGTGGGTATCGATGTTCCTAATGCTGCTATTATGGTCATTGAAAATGCAGAGCGTTTCGGACTTTCTCAGCTTCATCAGCTGCGCGGAAGAATAGGCAGAGGCGGATACAGGTCTACCTGCATACTTATTTCGGACAACAAAACAGCTAAAGATACGCGTCTTAAAATTATGTGCGACACTATGAACGGTTTTGAGATTGCCGACAAGGATCTTGCTCTGAGAGGACCCGGTGATTTTATCGGCAACCGTCAACACGGTCTTCCCGAGCTGCATATTGCCGACCTTGAGACCGACCTCTCGGTGCTTCGCAGTGCAGGGGCTCAGGCAAAGGCTCTGATAGAAAACGACCCTCTATTAAAACGGGAGGAGCACTCCGCCTTTAAGTCACAGCTTGACCGTATGCTTGCAAAAATGAAGTCAAACTAAAAAAATAGTGCATTTTAAGAGCAAATATGATACAATAATTCAAATTCTTTAACCGGAGACTTTTAATGGAGCTTTTACACAATATTTTACACGCACTTGAGCACCCTCTTATAGAGACCCTCAAGATGACGCCTATACTTTATCTTGCCTACCTGTTTATGGAGTGGCTTGAGCATACGGGAAGCGAAAAGCTTACAGGCTTTGTAAAGGGTTCCCGCAGCTTCGGTCCGCTGTGGGGCTCACTTTTAGGCCTTATCCCCCAGTGCGGATTTTCGGGAGCCATTGCAGGTATGTATGCGACGGGAACTGTCACTTCAGGTACGCTTCTTGCTGTTATACTTGCCACAAGTGATGAGATGCTTCCACTGATGCTTGGAGCAAGGCTTTCGGTATGGCTTATAGTCTTTATTCTCGCAGTTAAATTTACAGTCGGTATAATCACAGGCTTTATATGCGACCTGATTTTACGCAAAAAGCATGCCGAAAAGGAGGAGCATATTCACGAATTCTGCGAACAGGAAAACTGTTCCTGCAAGGACGGAGTATGGCTGTCTGCCCTTAAGCATACCCTTAAAATACTTATCATAATATACATCGTTTCGGTGGTTCTGCATTTTACTATAGAGCTTGTTCCAAAGGACATTTTAAGTGCCGTGCTGAACTTCCCTGTTGTAAGCCAGCTTGCGGCTTCGCTGATAGGACTTATTCCAAGTTGTGCGGTATCTGTTACCCTTACTCAGCTTTATATTGACGGTGCCTTAGGACTGTCTCCAATGCTTTGCGGACTGCTGACTAACGGCGGAGTGGGACTGCTTGTCCTTTACCGTGTAAACCGAAACAGAAAAAACAATTTATTCATAACCCTTACGGTTTTTCTGTCAGGACTAGTATTTGGTTCGCTTATCGGATTGTTTGTAAATTAAGAATGGGCTGTCTCATTAAGAGACAGCCTCATTTTTTTGCGGTAATTCACTTAATAGTGCTGCGGCAAGTATAAGCACCGCACCGATAACCGAATAAATATTCATAGGTTGTTTGAGCACTATCGCAGACAGAATAATTGCTACAACAGGGTCTATATAGCTAAAAATGGCAACCGTTTGTGCTGACAGACCTTTCATGGAGCCAAAATACAGCAAATAAGCAATTCCCGTATGTACTATTCCTACGACGATAAGCAGTGTTATTCCAACACCTGTTACCGACTCTGCCGAAATATTTTCGGCAAACAATGTGTAGGGTAAAACCACCAGTGCCGCAGAGGCAAGCTGGACTACCGTTTTATTATGGGCGGATACCTCACCGAGTTTTTTATTCAGCAGTATCACTGTAGCATAAAGCAGTGCCGCACAAAGGCCGAACACAATGCCGAGAAAATGAGATTTGGATAAAGCCCCCTCACCTATTACTCCCGACACAAAAAACATTCCTATAATTGCCGTAAGCACACAAAAAAGCTTCTTTGCGGTAAGACTTTCCTTTAAAACAAAGGGAGAAAGCAGCATTACAAATACGGGTGCCATATAGTAGCAGAGGGTAGCGGTTGCTACTGTTGTATAGCGGTACGCCTCGAAAAGGAATATCCAGTTAAAGCCTATTGCTCCGCCCGAAAGCAGGAGCAGTAGCAGATTAGCCTTAATATTTTTACCCGAAATGGGTGTTTTGGAAAAAAAGGCAAAAATGAGCAGACAAAGAGTGCCTATAGCACCTCTGACAAAGGCTATTGCCCCCGAAGGCAGTGGGATATATTCTACAAAAATACCAATAGTGCCAAAGGTCACCATAGAGGATATGAGTTTAAGTTTAGAGGCTGTAAGACTATTCATTCTCTGCCTCCTGTGTGACCTCTATCTCCTCGGGAAGTTCTTCCTTTAAAAGCTCGGATGCCAGTTCTTCTGCTTCCTGTGTTTCCCAAAGGGAAATAAACTCATCTCCCTCGGGATAAAAAAGCTCATCCTGTTTCTTTTTGCCGTACATATAAAAGACAATAACATAGGTTGCAAGAACAATTACGGCACCTGCCGAGACGGCTATTCCTACGCCGAGACCGGGTGTTTTATAGGTAAATACTATTTCGCTGTGTCCCTTACCCACAGGTACCGCCATAAAGCCGACATTCACCTTTTCTACGGGTACAGCCTCTCCGTTAACGGTTGCCGACCAGCCCCCGTCATAAGGAATAGAAAAGAAAACTAAGGTTTCTTTTTCACGCTCTACTGTTGCGGTGAAAGAATTTTTGTCTGTTTTAAAGGAGGTTGCGGCAGTTTCGTTTCTGCGGGCAGCTTCCATTTTAAGCTCTGAATATGAGGTGGACGAGCTGTTGCCCACCTTAGAATAATAGGAACTAAGGTCGTCGAACATATATCCGTATTTTTTAATCTGAGCCTCATCAAGGAGTATGGCGCGGAGCATCATATCTGCCCTGTCGCGGTCCGACATACTCTCGCACTGACCAAAACTCATATAAGCGTCATAAGAAAAACCGTAGCCTATATAGTTTTTGTTTTCGTAAACATCAAACCCGTCTTTATTATAGAGAAATTCAAATCCCGACATTTTAGTCTGCCCATCATCGTCTGTAAAGCTCTCCTCATCCTCGAGATTTAGAAGATATTTTACCGAAAGCAGAGAACGTATAGAATAAATATCGGTGTCGGGTCGACTTGCAACATCACGCTTTTCGCCTATAAACTCATAAAACTCCATAATAGACGAGGGAACAATGGAATGAAAGGCATTGATGCTTGAATAACCTAAAAACATTGGCGAATTGTCCATACATTCATAGGTATCTACGCGGAAGGTGTCAGGATCACCCTCAAGCTGCAGCTGTCCTTCAATAAGGGTATCCACCACAACCTCGTGGGTGTAGGAGTGAGATTTACCGCTGGCAATATAGAAGTTTGCAAACCCGACAGTGAGCACGGTTACGCAAATGATAGAATTCTGTAAAAACTTAGTAAGCTGTTCTTTTCTGAGTTTAAGCAGAAATGCAAGAACCGTAAGACCGCCTATGGCTATGGCGCAGGTCACCCAGAAACGGGCTGTATACATTATGTTGTCGGGCTCGGTATAAAGTCCGAAGATAATGCCGTCCTCTGTGGTCTGCGGAAAAAATCCTACAACAAGGGTTATAATGATTGTTATAAGTCCTACCTGTTTAAAGCCCTTTTCGAAGGAGATGCTTCTGTCCTCAATAGCTATAGCGGATGCTAGTGACATCATCAGAATGGGCATAAAGAACCAACGGACATAGTAGGCATCGTTAAATAGATAAAAGGTCGAATTAAGCACGGGCACAAAAGCCATTACAGCGCAGGTAATGATTATCCGCTTAAGCCAGTTGCCTTTTTTATTATGGCAATATGCAAAAACTCCCACCATACTGAAGACAGGCATCCAAGCCCCTAAAGAAGACCATTTTACATCTGCCTCAGGGAAAAATACAGGTCGGGCAGGAAGATCAGGCGGGAAAAAGAAGACCTGAAACACATTGGCATAGATGCTTTCTTTACCGAAGAGAATGGAGTTCCAGCCAAGGTCGACTTCGCTTACACGGGAGTTCCCTGCTATGGCAAGATATGAGGGCCACAGCACTGCAAAAGCGAGAAAGATACCGATTATAGCCTCAAAAAACAGGGCAACTATCTGCTCTCTGCTTGGTTTTATCGCCTTGCTTATAAGTCGGATTACAAAATAGATAATACCGAAAACCAACATTCCCACAAAGAAGAAATAGTTAACTACTGCGCAAACCGCAACCATAACCGCGAATATGCCCCGTCTGTTTTCGGTCATTAAAAGTTCAAAGGCAAGAAGCAAGAGCGGAAAGAATACTATTGCTTCGTGGAAGTGATTAAAAAAGACGTTGTAGAGGGAAAAGCCCGAAAAGGCATAGAGCAAAGAGCACAGCTGAGCAGTTTCTTTTTTTCGGGTAAATCTGCGAATGTAGAGAAATGAGGTCAGTGAGGCACATCCGAATTTTAAAATTAAAAGCGGTCCCATAAAATATGGCACCCAGGAATTTGGGAAAGGAAGGGTGAGCCAGAAAAAGGGGCTTGTTATAGTATAAAAGGTGTAGGAACCAATGAAGTTCGCGCCTAAATCGGTAGTGAAGCTCCAACCCCATTCGCCGTTTCTTATAGCGTTATGACAAAGCTGATAAAACGGTATCTGCTGCACATTGAAATCGCCGAAAAAGGTGAAATATCCGCCGTCAAATATTATGTAAGGCACAAAAAAACAGGCGGCACAAAGACAGGCAATCAAAAAAATTTCCCATGCCCCTCCCCTGTTTTTCTTAAATAGCTGTTTTTTAGCCTGAGTAAAAGACAACGGTCTTACCCTCCCCGAAAAAATATATTGATATTATAACACTTCGTGGTATAATTATCAATATAAAACAGTTGGAGATTTACTATGAGTCATTTTTATGCAATTCTTTCACGAATGAAGAATATTAACCGCTGGGGGCTTATGCGCAACACCCGCAGTGAAAACTTAAGCGAACACTCCTTAGAGGTGGCTTTTATTGCTCACTGCCTTGCGGTTATCGGCAACAAAAGGCTTGGCAAAAGCCTTGACCCCAACAAGGCTGCGGTTGCGGCAATGTTCCACGACACCTCTGAAATAATAACGGGAGATATGCCCACCCCCATAAAGTACTATAACCCCGAAATCAAAGACGCCTATAAGAAAATAGAGGCGGTTGCAGAAAAGCAGCTTATTTCTATGTTGCCAAGCGACCTGGCAGACGATTTTGCCGAAATATATCAGCCCGACCCCGAAATTACTGCCCTTGTCAAGGCGGCAGACAAAATATCTGCCCTTATCAAGTGCATTGAAGAAATCAAAATGGGTAATATGGAGTTTAAAGACGCCGAAAGCTCTACAAGGCAGATTATTGACCGAATTGAGTTGCCCGAGGTCAAAATTTTTATGGACGAATTTATCGACAGTTTTTATCTTACCTTAGATAAGCAAAGAGATTAACATAAAACCGAGATGCACACACATCTCGGTTTTAGTTTATATTGGATATAAAAAGCTGAACTGCGGAAGATTTCTAAGAATGGCAAAAACAATTCCTGCGATAACTACAAAGGCTATAAAAAGTTTTTCGGGGAGAAGGTATTTTGCCTTTCCGTCTTTTACATAGAGGATAGCGCGTCTTGTAACAAAAATCATTGTAGGAATAAACATTATAAGTAAAAACAAATTGCTTTTTGCTGCTTTTACGAAATCGAGCCTTGCGAGGGCTAAAAACATTCTGGTTATTCCACACCCAGGACAAGCCTTGCCTGTTATCTCATAAATAACACAGGGCAAAGCCCAACCGGTTACTCTTATAAAAACATAATAGGAAAAACCTACAACAAGTATTACAGCAAGGGTGAATATAAGCTTTTTAAGCCTGTTTTTTTGCTCGGTCTGCATATTAAATACCTGCAAAACCGCTGAATGCGAGAGAGATAAAGGAAGCTACAATAAGGGTTACGGGCAGACCCTTAACACATTCGGGCAAGCTGCTGTCCCTCAGGCGATCGTTTATGGCATAAAAGATAAAGGATACTGCGGTAAAGCCTATCGATGAAGCAAATGAATAAATAAGTGCGGCAAGACAGCCTGTAACGAGGTCACTTTGAGCAGCATTAAGGCAAACACCCAGAACGACGGCAGAACAGGTTAGCACCTGTCTGTTTTTACTTAAAAAGCGATAAACCTCAGGCAGGTATCTTTTCGAAAGAAAAAATGCCGCCGCAAGTAAGCTGCAGATGATAATCACCGCACAGAAGGGATAAAGGTATTCTGCGCCCAAGGGGGTAAGCACCCATCGGAAGACGGGATATGTAACCGCTGAAGAGACAAAGAGCAGTACCGTTAAAGCTCCGCATTTCTTTAAAAGCTCTGTCGGGGTGGTCTTTTCGACGACATCATCCAGCCCTAAAAGTTTAGAGGTCAGCAGATTATCGGTGAAAATTCCCGCAATAAGCAGGGTTATAAGATTACTCATTCTGCTACCTCCTTTTTACCTGTTTTTATAACAATCAGATTGTATACGACTGTCAGCACAGCGGCGGTGAGAAGTCCGCCCGCAGGGGTTTTAAAGAAATCTAAAGGAGAAAACCATTTGGTGTAAAGGTCTACCCCGAAAAAACTGCCCATACCTAAAAGCTCTCGGATAATACCGCATACAAGAAGGAAGCTTCCGCTTGCTCCCGAGGTTACTGCTCCCCCTGCAACGGTAGTTGTAAGATTGCTGTCAAGAGCAAAATCAGAATCGGCTAAAAGTGTGGCTGTTACTGCTAAAAGGGGCAGATAAAAGCCAATATCACTGATGGTATCCTTTGCAAAAATATTTACAACCGCGGTAAAAATACCGACTATACCTACGGCTATTATAATATGGGCAAACTTTGCAGTTTTTGGGTTTAAAAAGCCTTTAAGCAGGTTTACGCAAAGTGCCGAAAGCACCACTGTTAAAACCATGGCAAAAGCCGAGAGCAGTGAGGAAAATGCGGTAGTGCACACTGCGGTAAGCGGTATTGCGGCAAGTATCAGTTTGCTATAAAGCGTTTTATCTTTGAGAATATCGAGCATTTTCTTCTGCCTCCTCTCTGATTTTTAGTGCCAAAGGGTGCTTTAACTATATATCTGTCTATTATGGGAACTATAAGATTCATAATAAGGATGCTGTAGGAAACGCCCTCGGGGAGTGATGCGAAAAGACGTATTACCATAGTAATAATTCCGCAGCCGATACCGAACACTATTTTTCCCATACGGGTCATCGGGCTTGTAACATAATCGGTAGCCATAAATATTGCGCCTAACATTATTCCACCGCTTGAGACCGCCATAAATGGGTCTTGTCCGAATATGAGGGCTACTGCAAAGGCGGTTAAAATGAAGCTTAAGGGTATATCGAGTGTTATGACCTTGCGCATTACAAGATAGGCACCGCCTAAAAGCAGCATCATCGCCGAGGTCTCACCTATAGTTCCGCTGCATACGCCAAAGAAGACCTCCTTAAACTCCTGACCTCCTCCTGCAAGGGGTGTTGCTGTGGCAACAAGATCCGAAAAAGGCTCTTTAAATGCGGTCATAGCAGCGGGAAATGCAGAGAGCATAAAAACGCGACCCGCTATAGCAGGATTTACAAGGTTTTTACCGAGTCCGCCGAAAAGCAGTTTTGCAACGGCTATTGCAAAGACGCTTCCTATTACCGCCATATACAGAGGTATTCCCGCAGGCAGATTAAGGGCTAAAAGCAATCCTGTTACTACTGCAGTAAAGTCCCCTGTTGTCACCGTTTTTTTGCGCAGATAGCAATAAAGCGTTTCTGTTAAAACGGCAGAAGCTACGCATACCGCTACTGTCAGCAGTGCTGAAAATCCAAAAATTACCACTCCGAAAATGGTTGCGGGAGCAAGTGCAATAATGACATCCAGCATAATATTACGGGTATCTTCACACGTCCTTAAATGGGGAGATATTTCAAGTTTTAAATTCATAATACACCTCTTTGCAGGCTTTAGATGTGTTTTAAAAAACAAATAACACTATTTTTACACTCATAACGACACACTAACAAGGCTATTATACTATATTTTGACCTATTTTACAAGTATTCTGAAATGTTGTCGCAAAGCGTCGAAGAATTCTTTAATTTTTTCAAAAAAAGGGGTTGCAAATTGCTTTTAGGTGTGTTATAATACTTTAGCAACCTCAAGAGAGGTATATATCGCGGGATAGAGCAATCCGGTAGCTCGTCGGGCTCATAACCCGAAGGTTGTTGGTTCAAATCCGGCTCCCGCAACCAAAAATCCTCATTCGTAAGAATGGGGATTTTACTTTTTCACTTTTCACTCTTCACTTTTCACTAATCTCTGCGCTTTTATGTGTAGGATTTTTGGAAGTAATAAGTAACAGTGAATAGTGAAAAAGTATTTTGCAAGGCTTTGCCTTGCTTTTATATTTTATACAAGGTATAATAAGTTAAGAGGTGAAAGTTATAAAAGAAAGTCCTTTGATGGTTAAATCTAAAGCATTTGCGCTTGATGTAATAAAAGTATGCAAAGTGCGAAAGCACTTTGATCAATCAGTTTTTGCGTTCAGGAACAAGTATCGGCGCTAATATCAGAGAAACCTTTTACGCTCACGGAAAAGCCGATTTTGTCGCAAAACTTCAAATCGCGCTCAAAGAATGTTCCGAGAGTGAATATTGGATAGAGTTGCATTTAGAAAGCGGATATTATAACGATAAAACCCTACTCGAAAACTGCACCGAGATTAAAAAGATTTTAATTTCTTCTATCAACACCGCCAAACAAAACACCGAAAAATAAGAAAAAACAGAAGACTGCGATTCGGAGCGCTCACTTAGGGAGGATTAGGTTTTTATGATAAAATCGAGGGTGTTGCGCTCTAAAAAAATTTGTGTTATAATCTAAAAAAGTTTTACTGAAAAGGATTTATATTATGCCTTTGACTAAATTGCAAAACAGACTTGCAAAAAACCTTACCGAATTTAAGATACTGCTGCGCTCGATTCCTGCGACGGTGGTCACACTATTTGCGGTCAGCGTTATCTGTATGAATCTACTCGCAAGCAAAACACTGCTGATGCTCGACTGGATAGCCCTTGACGGTGGAATTCTCATATCCTGGCTGTCTTTTATGTGTATGGACATCATTACAAAGCATTTCGGTCCTAAGGCATCTACCCTCATTTCGATACACGCCGTAATGATAAATCTGCTTACCTGTCTGATTTTTTACATTGTCAGCATCATCCCATCGAATGCTGATGATTATACCGCTTTTGACGGTATTTTCGGCGGAACCTGGTTTATTCTCCTTGGAAGCACCGTAGCTTTTCTTGCTTCTGCCCTTGTAAACAACCTGCTCAACTATATGATAGGTCGGTTTTTCAGGACAAATCCCGACGGAAAGCTTGCCTTTATGTCCCGTTCGTATATTTCTACTTTTGTTGCACAGTATCTTGATAATTTTATTTTTTCGGTTATTGTATTTTACTTTTTTGCTCCGATATTCTGGGACGGCTTTTCTTGGTCGATACTTCAGTGCGCAATGTGTGCGCTGACAGGAGCTGTTGCCGAGCTGATTATGGAGATAGTATTCTCGCCTATCGGGTACAAGATTACTAAAAAATGGAAACGGGAGAATATCGGCAAGGAATATTTTGAATATCTTAAACAGGAGGCGGTAAAATGAAAATTTTGATAACAGGCACCTCTCAGGGCATTGGAAGAGCCATTGCTGAGCTTTTTATAAAAGAGGGTCACGAGGTTTTTGGTATAGACCGACAGCCCTCTTCTATAAACCTTAGCAGATACACCCATTATATATGCGATATACGTGATACCGAGCTGCTTCCCACGATAGATAATGTGGAAATACTTATTAACAATGCCGGAACTCAGAACGAGGCTGATATTGACACAAACCTTAAAGCGCTCATACAGATAACCGAACGGTACGGTGTACAGGAAAACATAAAATCAATTTTAAATATCGGTTCTGCAAGTGCCCACACAGGTGCAGAATTCCCTGAATACTGTGCAAGTAAGGGCGGTGTGCTTGCCTACACCAAAAACACCGCGAAACGGGTGGCCCGATTCGGTGCTACCTGCAACAGCTTAGACCCCGGCGGAGTTCTTACCTCTCTTAACGAGTGTGTAATGAATGATGCCAAGCTCTGGGGACAGATAATGGACGAAACACCGCTCAGGAGGTGGGCAACCCCCGAGGAAATTGCTAAGTGGGCATATTTTCTGACGGTGGTAAATACCTTTTGCACAGGACAGAGCATTTTAGTTGACGGCGGAGAGTCGATAAATCACCGTTTTATCTGGAAAGACCAAAAATAAACACTGTTTATGCTATACTTTACCTGAAGGCGGGTGAAACATTCTTATGCCGGATGCGGAAATTTTAGAGTTTTCAACTGACGGAATTGAAAGCGTTGAATACAAAGCTACCGAGCACTACAAAATTACCCGAAGCTTTCTCGAAAATCCCGAAAAAATGCTCAGGTATCTTTTAGATGAAAGTACATAAATTTTACGGAATATTATTGGAGATATCCAAATAAGCAGTATAACATTTTTTTATAAAAAAAGGAGAGATTTACTATGAACATCAGAGAAGAATCACTAAAAAAGCATTATGAATGGCAAGGCAAGTTAGAGGTTACCGCCCGTGCCAAGGTTTCCAACAAGGAGGAGCTCTCTCTCGCATACACCCCCGGTGTCGCAGAGCCTTGTCTGGAAATAAACAAAGACTACTCTAAATCCTTTGAGCTTACCCGCCGTTGGAACACCGTTGCCGTTATAACCGACGGAACGGCAGTACTCGGTCTCGGCGACATCGGCCCTGAAGCAGGTATGCCTGTTATGGAGGGTAAATGCGTACTGTTTAAGGAATTTGCCGATGTAGACGCCTTCCCTATTTGTATACGCAGTAAGGATGTTGATGAAATTGTACGTACCGTATATCTTATTTCGGGCGGATTTGGCGGAATAAACCTTGAGGATATTGCAGCACCCCGTTGCTTTGAAATAGAAAAGAAGCTTAAGGAAATTTGTGATATTCCTGTTTTCCATGATGACCAGCACGGAACAGCCATTGTAGTTGCTGCGGCACTGCTTAATGCGCTTAAGCTTGTGAAAAAGGATATAGGCAAAATTAAATGCGTAATAAACGGTGCAGGTAGTGCGGGAATTGCCATTGCAAAGCATATTCTGAATTTAGGGGTTAAAAACCTTATTATGGTAGACCGTTTTGGTATCATATGCGAGGGTATGGAGGGTCTTAATTCTGCACATATGGAAATGAGCCGCATCACCAACCGCGATAAGCTCACAGGCACACTTTCCGATGCTATGAAGGACGCTGACGTATTTATAGGCGTATCAGCCCCCGGTGTTGTAAGCGAAGAAATGATTGCTTCTATGGCAGATAATCCCATCGTATTCCCTATGGCAAATCCTACACCCGAAATTATGCCCGACTTAGCCATTAAAGCAGGTGCAAAAATCGTGGGAACAGGCCGTTCCGATTTCCCCAACCAGATAAACAATGTTATGGCTTTCCCAGGTATATTCCGCGGTGCTTTGGATGTTCGCGCCACTGATATTAACGAGGAAATGAAAATGGCTGCTTCCCTTGCTATTGCTTCCCTTGTATCAGATGAAGAGCTTCGTGAAGACTACATTATGCCCTTTGCCTTTGATGAGCGTATAGGCAAAACCGTTGCAAAGGCGGTAGCCGAAGCAGCAATAAAGACAGGCGTAGCACGAAAGGCTTTATGAGCATAGTGTCAAAACCCGTTCATATCTTTGAACCCGACCCTTTGCAGTGCGGTCAAGCCGTACTTGCTATGCTGACGGGTAAAAGTGTTGTAGAGGTAATCACGCTATGTGGTACCGAAAAAGAAACCACTCTCAAGGATATGAAGAGGGTGCTAAGCGAGTGCGGTATTGAGTTTGAAGACAGGCGTATACAGGTATTTGGCAAGGAAGAATTGCCGAGAGTGGCTATACTGAGCCTTGAAACACCAAAATGCTGGCACTGGTCACTTTATTTTGACGGAATATTCTACGACCCCGAATACGGGGTTTTGGAGAATTTTCCGCCAAGCAACCGAAGATATTACTGGAAGATAAAAAGGTAAAAAAACAGACTGTTTTTAAGAGAAAATGAAATACGGGTGGCGAAGCCACCCGTATTTTTCGGTTTTTGACTAGAATTAGTAAATAGACGGAAGAGGGGCTTTTCTCACTGCGAAGACGTACACAAGTACTTCGAGCAGAGAAAAAGCCGCGATTGCACTCGTTTTTTCAATTATTCTATATCTTTTCCGCAACAACGCTTATACTTTTTACCGCTTCCGCAGGGACAAAGAGCGTTTTTGCTCACTACACCCTTGCCGCGAACGGTTTTGGTGCCTCCGCCTGTAGAGGTCTCCTCGGCAACCTTTTGACGCTTTATACCTGTCTCTTTATTTATCTTAACGGTGAGTACACTGCGAGCGGTCTGTTCGCGGATAGCATCGGTCATAGCGGTGAACATTTCATAACCCTCGTTACGGTAAGCTATAACGGGATTATGCTGACCGTATGCTCTGAGGTTTATGCCCTGTTTGAGTTGTTCCATTGCGTCGATGTGTTCCATCCAGTTTCGGTCAACGCTGGTAAGAAGCATTACGCGTTCTACCTCGCGCACAACCTCCTTTGAATATTCTGCCTCGCGGGCTTCATAAAGCTCTGATGCTCTTTCCTTTATGGTTTTAGCAATATCATCTTTTTCAAGAGTGTTGAGGTCCTCGTTTGTATATACAAGGTCTTCGGTTTTGAGTAACCAACCGCCGAACTGTTCTTTTAGTCCGCTGATATTCCAGTCGTCGGCAACCTCGTCGGCACAGTGGTTTTCTACCTCTGACTCTATGAACTTGTCTATCATCTTCATTACCGTATCGTGAATATCTTCACCGTCGAGCACCTGATTGCGCTGTTTGTAGATAAGCTCACGCTGACGGTTCATAACATCATCGTATTCCAGAACGGTTTTACGAATGGCAAAGTTTCTCGCTTCTATCTTGCCCTGCGCTGATTCGATAGTTTTAGAAAGCATATCGTGCTGGAGAGGCATATTCTCGGCGGTTTTAAAGGTGTTGAGTATCATTGCCATACGCTCACCGCCGAACAGACGCATAAGGTCATCTTCAAGAGCAACATAAAAACGGGTACGTCCGGGGTCTCCCTGACGGCCTGCACGACCGCGAAGCTGATTGTCAATTCGGCGAGACTCGTGACGCTCTGTACCGATAATGAAGAGTCCGCCTGCAGCCCTTACCTTTTCGGCTTCGGGTGCAATTTCAGCCCTAAAATTTGCATAAAGCTCTGCATATTCTTGTCTGGCTTTTAAAATTTCGGTGTCTTCGGTGTCGGCATAGCCTGTAGCCTCAACAATTATTTCATCGGAATAGCCCTTGTGCTTAAGCTCTGCCTTGGCAAGGTATTCTGCATTACCGCCGAGCATAATATCGGTACCGCGTCCTGCCATATTGGTGGCAATTGTGACTGCACCAAGCTTTCCTGCCTGAGCAATTATCTCGGCTTCCTTTTCGTGGTGCTTTGCATTGAGCACATTGTGCTTTATTCCGCGACGCTTAAGCATATTGCTGAGCACTTCGGATTTTTCGATGGTAACAGTGCCTACAAGCACAGGCTGACCTTTCTTATTGCATTCTTCAATAGCGTTTATTACCGCCTCGAATTTGGCTTTTTCGGTTTTATATACGATGTCGGGCTCGTCGTTGCGGATAACCTCTTTATTTGTGGGTATCTCGATAACATCAAGCTTGTATATTTCGCGGAATTCGCCCTCCTCGGTCATTGCGGTACCTGTCATACCCGAAAGCTTACTGTAAAGGCGGAAAAAGTTCTGGAAGGTGATGGAAGCGAGGGTTTTGGATTCGTGTGCTACCTTTACACCCTCTTTTGCCTCTATTGCCTGATGAAGTCCCTCGTTGTAGCGTCTGCCGAACATAAGACGGCCTGTAAACTCGTCAACAATTATTACCTCACCGTCTTTAACAACATAATCTACATCCCGCTTCATAATGCCGTGGGCGCGGATAGCCTGCTGAATGTGGTGAGAGACGGTCATATTATCGGCATCATTAAGATTATCAATACCAAAATATTCCTCCGCCTTTTTAACCCCTGCAGGGGTAAGAACGCAGGTCCTTGCTTTTTCGTCGACAACATAATCTCCGTCGAATGCCTGCTCCTCGTCTGACTTTTTGTCGTTGGTCTCCTTGACCTTTACGCATTTAAGACCCTTTGCGAAACGATTTGCACGGGTATAAAGGTCGGTGGAGGCTTCTCCCTGACCCGAAATGATAAGAGGTGTTCTTGCCTCGTCGATAAGGATAGAATCTACCTCGTCTACGATAGCAAAGTTGTGTCCGCGCTGAACCCTGCGGTTTTTATAGATCGCCATATTGTCGCGAAGATAATCAAAGCCCAGCTCGTTATTGGTGCAGTAGGTTATATCGGCGTTATATGCCTCAACCTTTTCCTCGGCAGTCATTCCGTGAACGATAAGACCGACGGTAAGCCCCATAAAGCGGTAAAGCTTACCCATCCACTCGCTGTCGCGCTTGGCAAGATAATCGTTTACCGTAACGATGTGAACACCTTTTCCCGAAAGGGCGTTAAGATAGGCAGGGAGGGTTGCAACAAGGGTTTTACCCTCACCTGTTTTCATCTCACTTATACGACCCTGATGAAGAACGATACCGCCTATTATCTGTACGGGGAAATGACGCATACCCAGCACTCGATCGGATGCCTCACGACAGGCGGCAAAAGCCTCGGGCAGAATATCGTCGAGAGTTTCTCCCGCTTCTATGCGCTTTTTAAACTCGTAGGTTTTATTTTTAAGCTCGTCATCAGACAGGGCTTTGTACTCTTCTTCAAGATCTAAGACCCTTTGCTGCAACGGCTTTATTCTTTTTATTTCCTTTTCGCTGTAGTTGCCGAAAAGCTTAGTAAACAGACTCATTGCTAACCTCACAAATGTTATAATTGTATTTATTATACTTTAATTTTCAAAAAAAATAAAGTATAAATTGTAAATTGTGCGAAAAAGTGTTATAATGCTTACATCATCACTTTTTCGAGGTGTAATTTTATGGAATTTAAGGATTTTAAACGAATCGTTATCAAGGTAGGCTCTTCTACCCTTACATATGAAAACGGAAAGCCTAATCTTCGTCGTATAGAACAGCTTTGCAGAGTTGTGTCCGACCTTAAAAACCGCGACATTGAGGTAATTATCGTATCCTCAGGTGCTGTAGCTGTGGGTGTTAACCGTTTAAGACTTCCCTGCCGTCCCTCCGATACAAAGGGCAAGCAGGCGGCTGCGGCTGTGGGACAGTGCGACCTTATGAGCATTTACGACCGAAATTTTGCGGAATACGGTTATGTTTCGGCGCAAATACTTTTAAACAGAGACGTTATTGAGCACGAGGACAGAAAGACCAATGTTATAAACACCTTCCGCGCTCTGCTTGATTTCGGGGCTGTGCCGATTGTAAACGAAAACGACTCGGTATCGGTGGAGGAAATAGTTTTCGGTGATAACGATAATCTTTCGGCTATTGTTGCCTCCCTTGTAGACGCGCAGGGACTTATCATTCTTACCGACATTGACGGTTATTACGACGACGACCCGAGAGAAAATTCAAATGCGAGAATAATCCATCATTTAAGCCGCATCACTAACGAAATGATAGATGCCGCAGGCGGAAACGGTACAAACCGCGGTACAGGTGGTATGAGAACCAAGCTTGAAGCGGCAAAATTTGCAGGTGAACACGGAATCGAAACCATAATTATGTCGGGTGACAACCCTAAGAAGATATTTGACCTTTTTGACGGTCATTTTATCGGAACACACATAAAGGTAGACTGATATGAATTCACTTAACGATTTAGGAATTAAAGCAAAAAAGGCTGCAAAGGCACTTAATTTAGCCGACAGCGTGCTTAAAAACAGGGCTCTTACCGCTATTGCTGAGGCTTTAAAGGCAAACTGTAAGGAAATAATCGAAGCAAACGGCAAGGATATTGCTGCCGCTAAAGAAAACGGTATGACTGCGGCTATGCTCGACCGACTCTCATTAGACGAAAAACGCATTTCGGCTATGGCAGAGGGTGTTCTCGCCTTATGTGAGCTTTCAGACCCTGTGGGCCTAACAATAGAGGAATGTGTCCGCCCGAACGGTATCAAAATCAAAAAGGTTTCTGTACCGATGGGGGTTATAGGTATTATTTATGAGGCAAGACCCAATGTTACCTCGGATGCCGCGGCAATTTCCCTTAAAGCGGGCAGTGCGGTGATACTCAGAGGCGGAAAGGAAGCCTTTAACTCTAACCTTAAAACCGTAGAAATCATGCGAAAGGCTGTTTGGAGTGTAGGACTTCCCGAGGACTGTATACAGCTTGTGACCGATACCTCGCGCAGGTCTGCTACCGACCTTATGACCTTAAACGGTTATCTTGACGTGCTTATCCCCCGAGGCGGTGCAGGACTTATTAAGGCGGCGGTTGAAAACTCCACCGTTCCTGTAATTGAGACGGGAACAGGAAACTGTCACGCTTTTGTGGATGAGTCTGCCGACCTCGATATGGCAAGTGAAATAGTATTTAACGGAAAGGTACAGCGTCCCTCGGTCTGCAATGCACTGGAGAGTTTGCTCGTTCACAAAAACATTTATAAAAAGGCTTTACCGCTTATCTGTGACCGACTGCGCGATGCAGGGGTTGAGATAAGGGGCTGCGAGAAGACCTGCTCTGTTCTCCCCTATGCTATTCCTGCAACTGAGGAGGATTTTGCAAAAGAATTTTTGGGGTATACTATATCTGTTAAGGTTGTGGATGATGTTTTTGCGGCGGTAGAGCACATCGAAAAATATTCTACCCACCACAGCGAGGTAATTATTACCGAAACTGACGAAAACGCAAAATATTTCACTTCAGCTATAGATTCTGCCGCCGTTTATGTCAACGCATCTACCCGTTTTACCGACGGAGGTGAGTTCGGTCTTGGTGCCGAAATCGGTATTTCTACCCAGAAGCTCCACGCAAGAGGTCCTATGGGACTAAAGGAGATAACCTCTTACAAATATATTGTTTGCGGAAACGGACAAATAAGATAATTTTAAAAATTCTAATTTTTTCACAAAATAAATCCCTCACTTTTGTCAACAATAATGTTGGAAAGTGAGGGATTTTTGAGTGAAAGATGCAAAGGGTTTTGCAAAGGGTGCAATGTTAGGTATAGCAGCAGGTGCCGCACTTACGGCAGTTGGTAAAATGATGATGAGCAACAAAAAACATCATGTGCAAAAAGGCTCGTCAAAGGCGGCTAAGGCGGTAAGTGATTTTGTGGACGGCATACAAACGATGATAAGATAAATGCACCCAAAAAACGCACCTCCCCAGAGGTGCGTTTTTTCAGTGGTCAGGACGGTTGCCGTAAAGATTTATTATACCGTTTATCTTTCAGGGTATTTTAAGCCTTTTGGAAGACCTAAAATATAATCGGCGGATACACCGTAAAATTTACATAATTTTTTCAAAATCTCCAAAGGAATTTGTCTTCTACCACTTTCATATTGTTGATAGGTATTTTGTTTGCAATTCAAAGTGTCTGCTATCTGCTGTTGTGTTAAATCACGTTCTTCTCTAAGCTCTCTTATTTTCATAATATCATCCCCCTGATGATATTATAATATATCTCAAAATGAGATATTGACTTTTGTGTCAATTTGTGATAATATTCTTTTGCAGACCTCTGTTGTTGCGACACAAACTGAAATATTCAAAAAGGCAAAATGCTCCCGACAAAATCGGGAGCATTTTGTTAACGGGACGGGAGACCCGTCCCCTACTGTATCCTGACATCTGTTTTACAGCTTTGCGCCTTTTTCGAGAGCTTCGTCTATATGATTGCAGAAGTTTTCTTCGCCAACCATATCGTAAAAGCCAGATTTTTTCATAACCTCAAGGGGCTGCTCGTTAACGTGAGAAAGAATAAGGGTAACGCCGTGCTTTTTACATTTTTCGTAGACACGCTCAAGAGAATTCATAGCAGTGGCATCAAGGGCAGGCACAGCACGCATACGCAGAATAAGGCAATGGGTGTAATCCTTAAGCCTGATGTCCAGAATTTTATCTGCCGCACCAAAGAACATAGGTCCGCTGATTTCGTAAACTCGGACATTTTTGGGCACCTCACGAAGGTCGATACTGTCGGGGTCGTTTTCGTGGTCAATATATTTCCAGCCTGTAACCGCAGTCTCCTCACTCATACGCTTCATAAAGAGCATTGCGGCAAGTACCATTCCCACCTCTATTGCAACAACAAGGTCGAAAACAACGGTGAGAACAAAGGTTATTACCATTACAATAATATCGCTTTTAGGTGCGCTTTTAATTATCTTTACAAATTTACGCCACTCGCTCATATTGTATGCCACAACAAAAAGTATTGCGGCGATAGCGGGCATAGGTATAAGCTCGGCATAAGGCATAAGGAAAAGGATAACAAGAAGCAGAACCACTGCATGGACCATTCCTGCGATAGGGGTGCGTCCGCCGTTTTTAGCATTTGCGGCGGTACGGGCAATGGCACCTGTGGCAGGAATTCCGCCAAAGAGCACAGAGGCAATATTTCCTGCGCCCTGAGCCACAAGCTCGGCATTGGAGTTGTGACGGGAGTTAACCATACTGTCGGCAACAACGCAGGACAGCAAAGACTCTATTGCGGCAAGAATAGCTATGGTAAACGCATCGGGCAGGAGGGATGCTATATTCGAAAGACTGAAATCTACCCCATCAAAGGAGACCTTAGGAAGACCTTTAGGTATGGTATAAAGGTCGCCGATAGTAAAGACTCCCTCTTCCATTCCAGGGATAAGCTTCACCATTAAAGCTCCCACAACAACTGCAATAAGGGAGGCAGGAATGCGTTTTTCTACCTTGGGATAAAAAATGAGTATTGCGAGACAGACCGCACCTACTATAAGAGCCTGCCAGGAAAAGGTGCCGATAGCCTCTATATTTGCTTCAATCTTTTCAAAGGTCTCGATAGGCTTTACACCCTCGGCATAGGTAAGACCCAAAAAGTCTTTTATCTGTCCCACAAGGATAGTTACTGCAATACCAGCGGTAAAACCTGTGGTTATAGTGTAGGGTATATACTTAATGAGAGAGCCCATTTTACAAAGGCCGAGAACAATGAGGATAATACCTGCAAGTATGGTTGCCACTACAAGTCCGCCCATACCCTTTGTTGCAACTATACCCGCAACAATGGTGGCGAATGCGGCGGTAGGACCTGCTATCTGCACACGGCTTCCGCCCAAAAAGGCACAGACAAAGCCTGCCGCAATTGCGGTATACACACCCGCCGCAGGCTCTACACCCGAGGCAATAGCCAATGCGATAGACAGCGGAAGGGCAATGATTGCCACGATAATTCCTGCAGTAATATCCTTTATAAGCTGCTGTGTAGAATAATTTTTTATTACCGAAAAAAGCTTCGGCTTGATATAGCACTTACTCACTTTAAAATAGCACTTCTTTCTCAGTATTTTACTCATAATTTATAGCACAAATAAGCGTCATTGTAAAATAAAAAAACTGACGAAAAACGAATTTCGTCAGTTCATACAATTTTAGTTATCCAAGAAGTATTTTTTCTATATCTTCTACCCCTTCGCAGATGTATGTTGCACCTGCTTTTGTCAGTTCCTCCCTACTGCCGTAGCCGTAGGTCACGCCTATACTGTCCATACCAAGCACTTTAGCACCCAGTATATCAAACTTTCGGTCCCCTATCATAACAGCCTTTGACATATCGGTAATTCCCATATTATTAAAGGCATATTTTATGATGTCTGCCTTTTCTATACGGTGACCATCCATTGTAGCACCTGCAATATGGTAAAAATATTTATCTACTCCGAAATGCTCTAAAACCTGACGGGCAAAATATTCGGGCTTAGAGGTGGCTATCACCACCGTTTTACCCGCCTTATTGAGATTTTTAAGCAGGGTTTCCATAAAGGGGTATAAAAAGCACTCGAAAATTCCTTTGACCGAATAATACTCTCTGTAACGGTCGACTGCCTCAATAGCCTTCTCCTCTGAAAAGCCGTAATATTTCATATAGGAAGCATAAAGAGGCGGTCCTATAAACTTACAAAGCTCATTTTTATCCTCAACCTCAATGCCGTAGCTTTTAAGAGAATAGGCAACCGAATTTGTTATACCCTCCTTGGGGTCGGTAACGGTGCCGTCAAGGTCAAAAAGGATTATATCGTAATTTTTCATATCATTCCTCATACAAGACGGAATTTTTTAAGCAGTCCGAAAAGCTTTTCGCCCTTGGGCAGGTCCTTTATATCCTCTTCCTTAAAGGTGCGCAGAAGAAGGATAAGGGCAACATAGATTATTACACCCGCCAGTATAGACAGCAAGGTAGAAACGGTATTGCCTGTAAAAAGGGAGATAAGTTTATAAATTACAAACACACTCGCTCCCATAACCGCCGCCGATACAAAGGGCTTAACAAAGGTTTTTACATAGTCCATTTTTATTGGTATATATCGGTAAACTACAACAGTTTCCACAGCAAATACAAAGGTCTGGTAAACTATTGTGCCGATAATTGCGCCGTAAATATTAAGGCTTGGAATATTAACAAGCAGGATATTAAGAACAAGCTTTATAAGAGAGCCTATTGCCAATGTCACAGCGGGTACAAGCTGTTTTCCCGCGCCGTAGAGTATTCCGTTAAGGACATAGGTAAGGGATGAAAACGGCAGGGTTACAGATAAAAGTATAAGCATAAGCGCACCCTCGGGGACGCTGGGGTAAAGCAGTTTGAGCACAGGCTCTGCCAAGGCTATGATACCGCCCATACAAGGGAATATAAGTAGTGAGCTTATAAGAACGGCGGAGGATATTTTTTGGTTTACACCCTTAATATCTCCCTTTGCCACAAGGGAGGATATTACGGGCACTATTGCGGCACAGAGCGTTCCGCTTACTGCAAGGGGCAGGTGGGTTATGACCTCTGCCTTTTGCATTGTACCGTAAAGCTCCATTGCCTTTTCTTCAAGCTCAGCCGCAGTGCCGATAACCGCCCAAAAAGCGTTTTGTATACCGTTGCTGACAGTAAAAATATCAATAGCCGAATTGGCGGTGGTGATAAGAGAGCTTAAGGTTATAGGAATGGATACGGTAAGTATTATTTTAATCAGTTTACTGCGGGATTTTTGCTCCTGCGGTACGGTTTGTTCGCTAAGTGCAGCCTTTATATCTGCCCTACGCTTACGGTAGAAAAACACCAGATATAAAAAGGCTACTGCACAGGCGCAGGTGGTGGAAAGGTTTCCTGCCGCTGCCATAATTGCGGTGTCCTGACCTACGCAGGCATAGACAAAGCCGATGGATAAAAAGCAGTTGAAAAACTGCTCGATAACCTGAGATGAGCCCGAGGCTTTCATACTGCCGAGCCCTGCAAAATAGCCTCTCATTACGGCAGATGCCGCCACAAAGGTAAGGGCGGGTGCCAAAACCATAAGGGTATATTTGACCCCTGCCGCCCTGAGCAGAACGGTAGCAATAAAGTCGGCACTGAAGAAAAGCACCAAGGTTAGCACAAAACCAAAGCCCGCAAACAGTTTAAGGGCGGTTTTGAAAATTCTGTGAGCACCCCTGTAATCACCGTCGGCAACCCTTTCGGAGACAAGCTTGGATATAACATTAGGTATGCCGATAGAGGAAATGGCAAGGAGTATCATATAGACCTGATAGCCCGTAGAATAATATCCGTTTCCCGTATTTCCGAAGCCCTCGGCATCTACGATAGCGACCCTGTATACGAGCCCTAATATTTTTACCACAACCTGCGAGAACATCAGCATAATGACATTCTTAAGGAAGGATGTTTTATTCTCTTTTTTAAGTTTTGAGGCAGACATAATTTCCTTCCCTTCAAAAGTATTATTCATCAAGCTTAAGCACAGCCATAAACGCCTCCTGAGGCACCTCAACCGAGCCGAGCTGTCTCATACGCTTTTTACCTTCCTTCTGTTTTTCAAGAAGCTTTTTCTTTCGTGTTATGTCACCGCCGTAGCACTTGGCAAGAACGTCCTTACGCATTGCCTTTACGGTTTCTCTTGCGATTATCTTACCGCCGACAGCCACCTGAACGGGCACCTCGAAAAGCTGACGGGGAATGAATTCCTTAAGCTTTTCGGCAATACGACGGGCTCTGGGATAGGCGTTATCCACGTGAACGATGAATGAAAGGGCGTCTACAATATCCCCTGCAAGAAGAACATCCAGTTTAACAAGCTTTGAGGGACTGTAATCCTTAGGCTCGTAATCGTAGCTTGCATAACCCTTTGTGCGGGATTTGAGAGCATCAAAAAAGTCGTAAACTATTTCGCCCATAGGCATAATATAATGAATATCCACTCGGTCCCCCATATACTTCATATCGGTGTACTCTCCGCGACGCTGCTGACAAAGCTCCATTATTGAACCCACATATTCCGAGGGACTGTAGATATGAACATCTGCCACAGGCTCATACGCCTGCTGAATAACCGCAGGGTCGGGATAGTTGGTGGGGTTGTCCACATAAACGGTATCTCCGTTTGTAAGGTCGAACTTATAGATAACGCTGGGGGCGGTGGTTACAAGGTCTAAATTATATTCTCTTTCAAGTCTTTCCTGAATGATTTCCATATGAAGAAGACCTAAAAATCCGCAACGGAAACCAAAGCCCAGTGCTGTAGAGGTTTCGGGCTCAAAGAGAAGAGATGCGTCATTCAGCTGAAGCTTTTCCAGTGCTTCACGAAGGTCGCTGTAACGGGCACCGTCGGCGGGATAGATTCCGCAGAAAACAACGGGATTTACCTTGCGGTAGCCTGCAAGAGGCGCACTACAGGGAGTGTCTGCAAGAGTGATTGTATCACCCACACGGGCATCTCCTACTGTTTTAATGGATGCGGCAAGATAGCCTACCTCACCTGCTTCAAGACAGTCACATATTTCCAGAGAGGTGGCGCGTTTTCTACCTACCTCTACCACATCAAAGGTGGCACCCGTAGCCATCATTTTAATGGTGTCGCCTGCTTTTATTTTACCGCTAACCACTCTAAAATAAACTATAACGCCCTTATAAGCATCGTAATAAGAGTCGAAAATGAGGGCAGACAAAGGCTCGTCCCTATTGCCCACGGGCGCGGGGATATCGGTAACTATACGCTCCAGCACCTCTTCGATATTTATACCTGTTTTTGCCGAAACTCTCGGTGCATCCTGTGCAGGAATACCGATAATATCCTCTATTTCTTCGATAACACGGTCGGGGTCGGCAGAGGGAAGGTCGATTTTGTTTATGACGGGAAGAAGCTCAAGCCCGTGGTCTACCGCAAGGTAGGTGTTGGCAAGGGTCTGTGCCTCTATGCCCTGAGATGCGTCTACAACAAGGACTGCACCCTCGCAGGCGGCAAGGGAACGGGAAACCTCGTAGTTAAAGTCGACATGACCGGGGGTATCGATAAGATTAAGCTCATACTCCTCGCCATCGGACGCCTTATAATAAAGGGTTACCGCGTGGGCTTTTATGGTTATTCCGCGCTCGCGCTCTAAGTCCATACTGTCGAGGAGCTGTTCTTCCATATCACGCTCGGCAACCGACTGAGTAAGCTCTAAAAGGCGGTCTGCCAATGTAGATTTACCGTGGTCGATATGAGCAACTATGCAAAAGTTTCTGATTTTATCAAGAGGATGGGACACCTGTGTTATCTCCTTAAGCATTTTTTATTATAATCACTTAATTCTAACACAGAAATGTAAATTTTTCAATCAGAAAAGAATTCGCATTTTGATTAAATATGAAAATTAGTACAGAATCAGATAAATTATGATGCCTGAAAAGGACGGTTGGCAGTGGTTATTGATTAGAAAAAACTGCGGAGTGCAAAATTTTGCACCCCACAGTTTTTATTGTTGCTTAGATAGTTCATAAGCTTCTTTAAAAACAGAGGGGAATCTATATACTACAGGCTGACTGTTTCCTTTATAATAAAATTTTATATCACAGCCTAAGCTAAAATCCCGATGAATAAGCTGCAGTTC
>JAZOBS010000018.1:0-168839 GCA_045596085.1 Acutalibacteraceae bacterium
ACGCTTTAAGCGAGCAGATTCCCACAGTATGTGCTTTGGGAGTACTTGTTAACCCTGATTTGACCGTTCGTGCCGCAGGCGGATATATAATTCAGCTTCTTCCCGCAGCAGGAGAGGACACAATAGAAAAGTTAGAAAATAGTATTTCTGATATCAAGGCGGTTACTACTATGCTTGATAGTGGAATGACTCCCGAGGATATTATCAAAACTGCTTTAAAAGAATTTACAGTTGAGGTTCTATATGAGCAGGAAATATACTATAAATGTAATTGTAGCAGAGATAGAGTTTCAAAGGCACTAATTAGTCTTGGCAGGGAAGAACTTGAATCGATGGCAGAAGAATTGCCCAAGGTTTCGGTTAATTGTCACTTCTGTGATAAGGTCTATACCTTTGATAAAAAAGAAATAAAAAATTTCTTAAAAAATTCTTAAAATAAATGTTGACAAACTAGTTTGTTTATGGTATTATATCACTTGCCGCTGGAAATCACAGTCTTGTGAAAGAGAGCAAAATGGGGGTATAGCTCAGCTGGAAGAGCATCTGCCTTACAAGCAGAGGGTCACAGGTTCGAGCCCTGTTGTCCCCACCATTTGGCCTGGTAGTTCAGCTGGTTAGAACGCTAGCCTGTCACGCTAGAGGTCGTGGGTTCGAGCCCCATCCAGGTCGCCATTTTTGCCTCTGTAGCTCAGTTGGTAGAGCAGAGGACTGAAAATCCTCGTGTCATTGGTTCGATTCCGATCGGAGGCACCATTTTGCGGATTTAGCTCATCTGGTAGAGCGCCACCTTGCCAAGGTGGAGGTAGCGAGTTCGAGCCTCGTAATCCGCTCCAAGGACGCTTAAAGAAGAGTCTTAAGCGTCCTTTATTTAACTAAAAATAAGGCACCATAGCCAAGTGGTAAGGCAGAGGTCTGCAAAACCTTTACGCCCCGGTTCAAATCCGGGTGGTGCTTCCAGAAAAAAGTCCTGTTCGAAAGAACATGACTTTTTTCAACTAAATCCACCCTAACGGGTGGGTGAAATATTGCTTCGCAATGTGAAATTCTCGCTTCGCTCGAGTGAAATCGCTGCGGCGGTGGGTGGATTTAATTTCACATTTTGCGTTAGCAAAATATTTCACCAAAGGCGAAAGCCTTTGATTTCACCGTGCGATAGCACGATTTCACTTATACTTGCGGCTTTGCCGCTTTTATGCTATAATACATCCAAGGGAGTGATTGTATGAAAAAGGTAATAGCTATTTTTATGTGTCTGGTAATGTGTTTATCTTTTGTCGGTTGCAATAATACTGCTGATAATAACCTCATAACAAAAGAAGAGGCGTATAATATATATTACAATACAATCAAGATGTTTGTCCCCGAACTTATGGATGAAAACGATTGGCCTGAATGCGATATTGATATCACAACTCGTGATGAAGTTATTTTTTTGACGGAACATTTCATACGAAATACATCTGTAAAAGTACAATCACAAAATGTTGATGGGAAATGGCAGTATTATTTATTAAGTGAATTTCCTGGAGCAAACAAATTGAATTTTTATTGTATTGATAATGATAAATTTTATAATATATCATGTCCGTTAAATTCAAAAGGAACACTACAACAGTATCATGGTTTTAATATTAATAGTGTTGTCTTTCCATATCTTAATACGCCTTTATTTCCTCAAGATGCAATTTCTTCTTTTGAAGCAAAGAAGAAAGATTCCGATATTGAGGTAACTTTTATTGTAAAAGGTGATAGTACAGATTACGGTTACGGTTATAAAGTGATGAGAGAAATATTACCCAATATTCAAGAAGATAAATTGGATGATATAAAAATTATTTTAACAATAGATAAAGATGGAGTGGCTAAAACTATGTCCACTGAAATTTCTATGACTATATTGAAAGATAATGGTGATATACACGCCCAAAAGACTTTAAATATGGAATATATATTTAACAAGCTTGACAATGTTGCTTTCGATCTTGAAAACATTGTTTCCCAATACACAGCGGATACCATGTCATAATGTAATGCATATAATTATAAACTTTTACAGTAAATCCTCGGTTTCCACCCAGTTCTTTTTCGGACACGAATGACAAAAAACACTCGTTCTCTTGAACGAGTGTTTTTTTATCCATTGCGAAAGCAATGGCATATCATCAACACGGCGTTGCCGTGTTGTATATCATCGCCGTAGGCGTATAACATCACACGAAGTGTGTATCTCTGTCGGCTTGATGATATACAAAACTAAAGTTTTGATGATATGCAATTCCTTGCGGAATGGATCATATACAAATGCTCCGCATTGATTTATCTTCGCTTTTATGCTATAATACACCCAAGGCGGTGATTATATGAAAAGAATTTATTTGCTTATTATATCTGTAATTTTGATTTTATCTTTTTCTGCGTGTGGTACGAGTTATGAGACTAACAGCGAAAATGATTTGCCCGTTGAAAATTCACAAAGTGATATTGATACAAGCCAATATATCATACAAACAACCTTTTACCAAATATATGAGGAAGACTTACAAAAATATAGATATAGAATAACAAGTGGAAATGATGTATTGGTTGAAGATATTAAAACGGGAACCGCACCGCAAATCGAAGATAAAGGAGACGGTATTGTTAAACTCCATTTGGGGTTTGGAACGAATGCTTTTTCTGTGAAATACTTTAATGTATATGATAAAACTATATCTGAAGAATTTAACCCGTATAGCATATACGCGGATTACATAAACACTAAAACAAAAGAATACTATATCGCTTACTTTAAACCTGAAGAAAAGCCAAAACTTTATATAAAAGGATTTTTCGAAAGTTCGAGGTATTCAAATGAGTTGGACTTGAATTTTTCTATGGCAACTTGTGAAAAACTAGTTTTCTTAAATGAAACGGAGATTTACATAGAATATATAGATAATAATTCAGAAAATGTGAGAAAAGTAGTTAATTTTAAGAATTAAATAAAAAACGAAAAAATCCTTGGTTTTCAGGCACATTTTATTCGTGTCATTAAGTTCAAAACTCCCAAAAAGAAAACCATCCTTTACGGATGGTTTTTCTTTTTGCCTTCATAATAAGAATTTAAATTTGTAGCACAGGTTGGTTAGCAGCCGCGTGTGCCGGCTGTTAACTGCTTTGAGCGCGACCGCTTCCGGTGGAAGAAACAGGGAGCGTGAAAAGGCGCCGCGGTCGAAAGTTGTCCTCGCTCCAAGAGGGAAACAACTTTAGGGCACCGCAAGAGTGGGTGTCACAGGTTCAAGTTACGGCTCGCTTCGCTCTCCATTACCCCTTTGTCACTTCGTGACATTTCTCTTATCAGGGGAACAACCTGTTTGGGAAGTAAAACGAAGTGTACTCCGTTTTTGTTTTTTGCAACTTTTTTCGAATCTTCGGGAATTGAACACGTGACGTTTTGCTTTTTATTTCTAAACCAACCGTTTATAAAATAAACCATAACTAAACAATGCGGTTATTGTAATTTCATTTGTTCTTTGTTATTATGTATTCAGAACAAGCACTTGTTACTTTTTTGTGGAGGAAGTTATGAACATATTTTTGAGTGAGCAACTAAAAAAGTTGCGCAAAGAGAAGGGAAACACACAGGAAGAGTTGGCTGTGCATCTTGGAATTACTACTCAAGCGGTTTCTAAATGGGAACGTGAAGAAGGATATCCCGATATAACGATTTTGCCTGCAATCGCATCCTATTACAATGTAAGCGTTGATGACCTTCTTGGTGTTGGGAAAATTGAAAAAGAAAAGAAGATTCAGGAATACAGAGATAAGAACACCGAGTTCGCTCGCTTAGGAAAGAATGTCGAAAGAATTTCGTTGTGGCGCAAAGCGAAAATGGAATTTCCAAATGACTTATCCGTTCTATATGGTTTGATGTATGCGTTACAAGCAGAAAGCAGAGAAAAAAACGCGGATGAGATTATTGAATACGGTGAACGTATTATGGAAGAATCGGTAGATAATGTTTTGCGTAGCGGGGCGATTCAATCCCTTTGTTACACTTATTATAAAATAGGCGATATAGAAACTGCAAAAAAATATGCGAAGATGGCACCGATATACCATATAACAGTGAATCAATTGATGCCGCATTTGCTCCAAGGCGATGAGGCGGTTAAATATTGCCAAACAAATATACAAACGCTTATGGATCTGATTTTAAGCAATGTCAATATTCTTATAAATAAGGGTAATTATTCGCCCGAGGAAGCTATTAAAGCGCGAGGTTTTGCAATAGATTGTTTTAGATTACTTTACCCTGATGGAAATTGCGGTTTTTATCATTGTCGATTATCGATGTTTTATCAAAGAATGGGGGCTGCCTATTTTAAACTTGATAACGAGGAGGAAATGATTTCGTGTTTTGAAAAAGCTGCAGAACATGCTATCCGTTTTGATATGCGTGGTGATGGAATGTATACCGCTTTTATGGTAAATCAAGTTGCTTTTTCTTTGGATGATGCAACCAAAGGTCATACAGAAAACCAATCGGGGCTTTTATTAAATGCATTGAAAGAGGAGCAATTTGCACATCTACAGGAAAACCCTCGTATGCAAAAAATCATTGAAAAGTTAAAACCTGTGGCAATTATGTAATTTCATTTTTTAGTTGCATACTATTAATTGAATATATCGTTTATATAGGTTGCAGTTTTGCAGAGAGCGATTTTTATGTTATAATATAGTTGTAAAGAAAAATCAGTAAAATTCAGGCGTTTTAAATTCGTGCCACTAAGTCCGAAATACCCACACATCCCGAATGCGAAAGCGTTCGGGATTTTACTTTTTCACTTTTCACTCTTCACTTTTCACTAAAACTCACGAACGGGATTTTTGGAAAGTAATAAGTAATAGTGAATAGTGAAGAAGTATTGCGCCTCCGCCGCTTTTATGCTATAATACATCCAAGGAGTGTGATACGATGGATAAACGAAACTTTGGAATTGATTCTTTGAGAATTTTGGCTATGTTTTTCGTTGTTGTTATCCACATTTTGGGTTTGGGGGGGGTTAATAGATGCCTCTTCGGGAGCGGAATATTTAACGGCAACTATATTTAAGGCTATTGTATATTGTGCTGTAAATTGTTATGCAATGATCAGTGGTTATGTGATGTATTCTGAAGTTGAAAAACCATATCGATATTTTAAGTACATCAATATATGGATACAAGTTTTCTTTTACAGTTTTGCAATTACATTCATTGCATTTGTGTTCTTTAATGAAAGCCATACAATAGGTTGGAAAGCATTACTAAAATCGGCTTTCCCTGTATCTACTAATGCTTATTGGTATTTCACTGCTTACACAGCCTTGTTTTTCATTATTCCATTTCTTAATCGGATTGCCAGACATTTAAGTAACAAGCAAATGCACGGACTTATTTTGACAGTGTTTATTTTATTTTCCTGTCATGAAAGTGTGTTTGGACAATTTGGTTTAATGCGGGGATTTAATTTTGTTTGGCTAGTAATTATGTATCTGTTTGGTGTATGGATAAAAAAGTGTAATATACTTTGCACAATACAATCGGGATGGGCACTTTTGATTTTTTTACTTTGCGGTGTTGTGTCAGGATTGTTTAAAGTGTATTCTCCGTATAAAGAAGACCTGTTAATGATGTATACCTCGCCTACGATGGTTTTGATGGGATTGATGTTAATGGCAATATTCTTGAAATTGAAAGTAGGCAAGAGCGCTCAATCCATAGTTCGTTTCTTGACTCCGGCCGTATTTGGTGTATACATCATACATATGCATCCTATTATAAAGACAAATCTTTTAAATAATGCCTTCGCTGCATTATCGTCGCATCAATGGTGGCTTATACCGTTCATCGTTATTGGCTATGCACTATGCATTTTTGTAGTATGCATTTTCATTGAAAAAGCAAGGCTGTTTTTGTTCGATTGGTTTAAGATTAATAAATTGGTAGAGAAAACCTATTTAAAAGTAGAAAAGCGTTTAAAGCGATTATTAAGAAAATCAAGTTTTTAGACCGATTCCATTTTGAGTGTCGGTCCCCAAAAGAAAGACACGATGAGAATCGTGTCTTTCTTTTTGTGTTTGTGTCCGCAGGACACAACATCGTTTTGCGGTGAAACCGCAAACATCATTTGACCTTTAGGTCAACATCGTTCTGGCTTCGGCGGACACAAAACGAGGTGGCTACGCCAACGATGTGATGCTACGCATTGATTTTTCTTGCATCCTTATTCTGAGTTAAGCTTATAAGATATATTGCTTGCAAATGTTGACAATAAAATACAGCAATGATATAATTTTTTTGTCAATAAGAATTGATTAAATTCAAGAAGGAGCTATGTTATGGCAAAAATTATTGTTTTCGGCGATATTGACATTGCATCACTTTACATTAGTATTGATGGTTGCAAAGAAATTACGGTTTCAGGCAAACGTTCCATTAGTTTTCCTCTGACAGCAGGTTCACATGAAATTTTTGCAACGACTGTCAGTAAAATTGAAAGAATGACAAAAGACATAGGTGCCGTAGGCGGCAGCAATTTTCTTAATACTGCTGCAACAGTATTGCAAGATAGCACCAATACAACTATTAGTGGTGTGTTAGATTTTACAGAAGATGATGTTTTGCTTATTAAAGTAGAGCAAAAAGGATTTAAAACAAATGTATATAATAAAATGGTTTCTGCGGCAGAAGCGGCACAGTATGTGGATGTAAATACTGCTGTTATTTATGACGGAAGAAAACGTGGAAAAAAATTCAAATGGTTGGCTTGGTTATTGCTTGTTCTCTTTGGTGTTTTAGCGTTTTTGTTCTTGTGGATTTTTATGAGGATTTCTAACGTTTAATCATTTTATCAAACAAGCATAATTGCAACAGAAAATCAGGTTTTTCAACCTGTTCTTTTTTGGTCAGTAGAGCCAGAAAAAACTCCTTGAGAAAATCTCAAGGAGTTTTTTTAATGAAGCCGCCTACGGTTATTAAGCGTGCCTTTGGCTGAAAATTCAGTTTATCTGCAAAAATTATCCAATCTGCGTAATGACGAGATGTGCAGATACAGGCCGTGTTCCTCCTGCAAGCGGGGTAATGGTCAGGGCTGACGCAGTACCTGCAGGGTTTCTAACTGTCAGAATCGAGTCCGTAACAGTAGTTGCTACAATAGCCATGCCCACGATTTGCGAGGCACCTGTGGCTCTGCCGACTACAGTATATGCCAAATCCTCTCCGTTCAAGGTCAATATCAATTGACCAGCCTCATCTACACTCACCTCAAACAGAATCTGATAGGTTCCGATCTGTGCCAGATTAAATGAATCCGGTCCGGTTCTGGAAATATCAGACCCGCTATTAGGACCATCTTGAGGGAAACTAACGTCTGTTCCCGGGGCTACCGTTGCTGCATTATCGGGTGGCATCAGTGCATAAAAATCTGCAAACCCCAGCACACCACCAGCGGGACCCTGAGGACCAACGGGACCGACTTCACCCGCGGGACCCTGAGGACCAACGGGACCGACTTCGCCCGCAGGACCCTGAGGACCAACGGGACCGACTTCACCCGCAGGACCCTGAGGACCAACGGGACCGACTTCACCCGCAGGACCCTGAGGACCAACGGGACCGACTTCGCCCGCGGGACCCTGCGGACCTACAGGACCGACTTCGCCCGCAGGACCCTGAGGACCAACGGGACCGACTTCACCAGCGGGACCCTGAGGACCAACGGGACCGACTTCACCAGCGGGACCCTGAGGACCAACGGGACCAACTTCTCCTGCAGGACCCTGCGAACCTACAGGACCGGCTTCTCCTGCAGGACCCCGAAGCCCCTGTGCTCCGGTAAATCCTCTTGGACCTATAGGACCTTGAGGTCCGGGTGGACATATTAAACAATCACAGTCATAAGCTCGTTTATCATCGTCACAATCATTCTGACGGTTATTTCTGTTATCATAAAAATTCCATCCGCTTATCATATTCACCTCCTTAAAAGTCATGTATTATATAATATGCTATGCCGTAACGGTGTGGCACTTATATGATTTATAACAATTTCAAATTCGGTATTTTTAAGCCCTAAAAATTTTTCGGGCTCTTCATATTTTATGCTCTCCTTTAATATACTTTACTAAAAACATAAAAGGAGATTAAACGATGGATATAAATCTTACAAGGCAAACGGTCAAAAGCGAGACGACCGTATTTTGTACAAATGCAGAAGCGGGTGTTGAGGGTACTGCCGTTATCGATCGGAGCAAGAACATAAAAAGAATTCTTAAAACCAGCGGAAGGGCTGCGGTGACCTCAAAAACTGTCTCAGACAGAACCATCACCATTGAAGGCACAATCACATTCTGTATTATTTATATCGATTCGAATAATATGTTTTCAAGCCATGAGCATACGATGCCTTTTTCAAAGACGGTGGATGCTGATATGTCTTTAAGTGGAGCTGAAATAACAGCGAGTATAACCGACGAAAAATACTCTTCAACCTTATGCAGTGACGGTACTGTTATGCTCAGCGGTAAGGTGTGCATAAAAATTTGCGCGTCGGAAAAACAAGGCTTTGATATTATGTGCGATATAACAGGAAAGGATATAGAACTGCTTTGCGGTAAGGCAGAGGCTACTGTACCTATGGGTAGGGGAGAGAAAAACCTTATCATTGATGAGGAAATATCCATAGGCAACGGTCAGCCCTCTGTGGGCAGTATAATCAGATGCAATGCCACCGCTACGGTAGATGAAAGTAAAATAATCAGCGGTAAGGTTATGGTAAAGGGCGCAGTAAGGGTGTATGTCCTTTATATGCCTGAGGAGGGAACAAGACCTCAGAGCTTTGAAGACAGCTTCCTTTTCAGTCAGCTTGTAGATGTTGAGGGCGTTACCGACGAGTGTAAATGTGAAAGCCGTGCCGAAATCCTCTTTTTTGATATAACACCAAAGGCGGATGATCAGGACGAAATACGCAGCTTTTCGGTTGCCGCAAAGCTGGGAGTTTCGGTAAAAGCGTATTGCGATAATGATATTCCTGTAGTGCTGGATGCATATTCCACCAAGGGCGACTGTGATTTTTTATCTAATAGCTTCAGTTTTAAAAAAATCAAAGAGACGGTGTGTGACAAATTTATTGCAAAAAAGGATATGGAATTTACAGACGGTGCCATCGGATCGGTTATAGATATGTGGTGTGAGGTTAAAAGCTCGGTTTGCAAGTGCGATAAGGAAAGCCTGAGGCTTACGGGCACAATACTTATAAATCTTCTTGCTTTTGACTGTGACGGAGAGCCCGAGTGCTATGAACGTCCTGTGGATTTTGAGTACACCTATAAGACCGACAATCCGTTTTCTTCCCCCGAAGCCGTATATAGCCTTACGGTGCCTCATAGCTCATATACTATTATAGGCGCAAACACCATATCGGTTGCGGTAGAGCCGCAGATTTGCGCAACCTTGTATGACAGCAATCAGTATACACTCGTTACAGATGTTACCGAGTCGGATAAAAAAGATGAAGAAGAACATAAAAGCTGCATCGTTCTCTACTTTGCAGAAAAAGGAGAGAAGGTCTGGGATATTGCAAGAAGGTATAACAGCAGTGTAAGAGAAATTAAAGAACTTAACGCAGTCAGTGAGGATGTACTCGCAGAAGCTAAGAAATTTATCATACCAACCAAATAAAAAAATTGTGCAGAGTAAACGCTCTGCACATTTTTTTATATATCAAGTTTAGTCATTCGGGCATAGTGAAAAATGTACTGCTGTGCAATTCCTGCATAGCTTTCTGCACAGGAGGGAAGCACTCCGTCAAAGAGCTTTTCCATTGCTCTTTTAATCCACACATCCTTTGGAAAAGCCTCAAGATGAGAAAGGCCGAAAAGCAGTGTGCAGTCTGCAACCTTGGTGCCGACACCGTATATCTTCATAAGCTCTTTACGGGCGGTATCCAGCTCTGATGTTTTAAGTGCCTCAAGGTCAATTTCTCCTAAGGCCACCTTTTTAGCGGCATCGAGGATGTATTTTGCCCTGAATCCACTGCGAAGCACACCAAGGTCATCGAGGGAAAGTGCGGCTATACGCTCAGCGGAAGGGAAGGAGTAAAGCCCGTCGGCTATACTTTCGCCAAAATTCTCACAAAGCCTTTCTACAATACCTTTTATTCGCGGTATATTGTTGTTCTGCGAAATTATAAAGGAGCACAAAGCCTCCCACGGGTCTTGCTTTAAAATACGGATGCCTGAGGCAAAGGCTCCCGCAGCTTTAAGCACCTCGTTTTCAGACAGAGCTTCAATTATTTTACCGTAATCGCGGTCGAGATCGAAATAAGAACGCCAGACGCTTTCAAACTCTTGGGTAGAGGTGTCAAAAAGGGTAAAAACATTGTCTTTTTCGCATATTTTAAGATATCTGCCGAAAGCAACCCCCTGCCAACAGCCGTCCTCTGTCTCCTGCCAGCGAAAGGCCTGTCCGCAGTCAAGGGTCTGGGGAAGTGAAAAGTTAGCAAGCTCCCGTATTTCGACATTGCCGTCAGTAAAAGAAACCTTCATAAACAACCTCTTATAATAAAGTATTTGAATTATACCATTTTTCTGTTATAATTACAATATACTAAATTCAGGAGTTTTATATGAGAGAAGATATTTGCACCATACCAGTAAGCGAAGCGTTTGAGGAAAATGACGGTTGTCCCGTCTGCCGTATGCGTCGCACCGTCGAGGACAGAATTATAGAATACATTATGGGTGCCGCTATGATGGAGCCCGACATCAGAATAGAAACCAACCGTTTAGGCTTTTGTGAACGTCACCTTTGTCAGATGACCGCGCGTCGGGGCAGACTTCAGCTAGCCCTTATGCTCGAAACCCACACAAAAGATCTGTATGATGCAGTGTTTAAGGGCGGTTTTCTGTCGGGAAGGCTTAAAAATGCCGAAAAAGCCGACGCAAGACGAAAAACATGTTTTGTATGCGATAAAATAGAATGGGGCTTTAAAAGAATGACCGATACTATTTACCGCACCTTCGAAACCGACCGTGATTTCCGCGAAATGTTTGCAAAGCAGGATATGTTTTGCTTAGAGCATTATTCTATGCTCGTATCAAGCTCCTCTAAAAAGAATATGAAGCGGTACGGAGGCGAATTTGCCGAAATTTTAGAGGATAAAACAGGAAGCTATCTTAAGTCACTTTCAGAAAACCTTAAAAAGTACTGCTCTATGTACGATTATCGCAATTCGGGTGCTGATGCCGATTGGGGTAATTCAAAGGATTCTATAGAGAGAACAGTAGAGTTTCTTACAGGACACAGAGATAAGTGAATATAATTTCAAATATTTGTCAAGAATAAGATCGTAAGTATTAGTAAAGGTGCTGATATATTTGGTCAAGGGCGTAAACCGACAAATAATTGAAATTAACGATACAGGCAATAAATATTTTGAAAAGGCTTTGCTTTTTGTGGCGGCAGGCAGAAGCGAAACCGCAATATCCGAGCTTAATAAACAGGCAAGGGAATATATGCTGACGCTGTCTGAAAACACCGAAAAAGCGGTAAGCCTCAGGGAGCGGTGTAAGCGAAAAAACAGAAAAAAACTGCTTATAGCAACTACCGCAGGCATTATTTTGTGCACAGCAGTCATATTGTTTTTTAACTTTTTGTAAATTTAAATCAAGCGGTGTTCTTTGGAGGCACTCCACGGGGCAAATCCGCTTGATTTTTTTTTCCAAATATTATATAATTGATGAAAATACATCTAAGGTGGCTTATAATGGAAAACATTAAACTTGGTTTTAATCTTTTGGGTAAATATGTTGTTTGCCTTATAATGTGCTTTTTTATAACCTTTTCGTTTATTGCAATTTTCACAATGATAGCACCTCCGCCTATGGCAGGTTATGAGGCGGCTGTACTCGAAAATGAAGAGGCAGATACTCCTATGGATTCTTATGTTCACTATTACAGTGACGGTGAGGATATAAAAAAAGCAGAATACGAAAAAGAGGGATATATAGTAAACACCAGAGAGTTTGCAGGAAAGCTTTCTGGCACACCCTATACCGTATGTCATATTATCGTTCAGATAATAAATCTGATACTCTTTATTTTTATCATCTCTCACGGTCTTAATAAAAAGGGAAGAATTGATGCAAGTAACATCTCCCGCGGACACGGTGAGGAGGATCTGCTGTGCGGTCTCAAGGTGGGAATAGTACCCGCTGCTTTCAGCCTTGTAACATGGATATTCCTTATTCTCGGTAAGCTTGGCATCGTTGTAGGCGGAACGGCTATTTATGCATACGGCAACTACCATTTGTTCGGTTATCAGCAGCTTATCTTCAGTGGGGCTGCGTCTCCTGCCGAGATCGGCTGGCTGGGTGTTGCCTTGGCACTTCTTCCTGTAGTGCTTACCCTTGCGGTTTGTGCAGTTTCATATCTGCTTGGGTATAAGGGTATCAATGTGTACGAAAAAACGGTTTATAAATCTAAATAAGGAGTCAGTATGGGATTAGGCGGATTTTTTAATTATGACAAACCGGGTCCTGGTGTAGCAAAAGACGGACCAAAGAAAAAAGGCTTTTTTATAATACTTGAAATATGGTTTCGCAATTTCTGGAAGCTTATAACGGTAAATTTTATTTACTGCCTTATGAAGCTGTTGCTTATTCCGTCGGGACTTGCAGACGCAGGAATGACCAATGTTGCCCGTAATCTTGCCAGAGACAAGCATTCCTTTGGCATATCGGATTTTTACGAGACTATCAGAAAAAACTGGAAACAGGCACTGCCTGCAGGTATTATAAACACCCTTGTAACCGTAGCTTTAGCCTTTGCGATATATTTTTACTGCTTCGGTAAGGATATCTGGTCTATAATCGGCTTTGGTTTTTCTGTGGCACTGTTTATAGTGTTTACATTTATGAAGTATCATATATGGCTTATACTTATTACCTTTAAGCTTCGTCTGTCGCAGATATACAAAAACAGTTTTCTCTTTGTGTTTGTAAACATTAAAAACAACATTATCATAGGACTTGTTGCTCTGCTTCTTTATGCAGGTGTAGTAGCCCTTCTGTTCATTCCGTATTACTTTGTCTGGCTCATAGCCTTGCTCCTTGCAGTGCTTGTGCTTCCCGGCTTTATTAACATACTAACCCAGATGCTTATATTCCCCAAGGTCAAAGAGATGATGATAGACCCATATTATGAGGATCACCCTGGCGAGGATGTGGAGCTCAGACGGGGGCTGGGTCTTGAAATAGAGGAAGAAGAAAACGCATTGTTTGATGATAATGCGGCAAATAAAAAAGAAGATTAAAAAGCAAGACAGACTGTGATATACACATCCAAAAGTGTCTAACTATTTTGGTGTATATCGCGGTCTGTTTTCATTTATTTAACTGCAAAAATATATTTTACATTTTCTTGTCGTGTTTTCTTGTATACTGTCTCATTGTGTGTTATAATGGTATAAATATAATCTTAAGGAATAAATTTGATGGACAGTTTTTTTGATGCAATAAAAAATGATCCTGTCGCCTGTAGAGAAGAGGCAAAGCTGCGTATCTTCGGCTTAAATGCTTCACCGACCGATAAAGAGCTTGGAATAAAGCTCTTAAACCGCGCGGTTGCACTCCGTGATGACGAAGCACGCTTTATTATGGGCAGATTGATTCTTGACGGGTTGGTAAAGGTGAGAAACAACAATCCCACAGATTTAGCGTTGGAACTGCTCTGCGACTCTGCAAGAAGTGGAAACACTCAGGCAAGGGCATATCTTAACAGGTATTGTCAGATGAGGTATCAAATAAATGTAAAAAATAAAATTTCGGGTACAGCAAACGGCCCCCTTACCGATTTTAAAGGAAAAAGGATAAAGATAGACCGTAAAGGTGTAATGGCCCCTGTTGACGCCACTCTTACATACGAAAACGGGGAAAACATACTCAGGATAAGCACTAATCTTTGTTGGCTGCTTTTTGAAGAGATGCTCTGCGACGAGCAAAAACTTAAAAATGCCGTTTGCGACGGATTTTGTTTGTGGAGCGGAGATTATGAGGTGTTTGGCGGACAAAAACTGCGCGTGGAGGTCGAGGTTACTGAGGAGCCGAGATGCTTTGATAATGTTTTTATTCTGCCTATAACCGAGAATATGCGCCGAGATGTGCTGAGTATATGGGGAAAAGTTGGAAATAAAACACTGACCGACCGTGCATCAAAATATTTTCGCAGCAAACGCTCCGCTGCAGGAATTGGAGTGACAAAATGGTCGGTAAAAACCCGAAAAACAATATTTTTGCAAAGCGAGAACAATCGGTTTGACGACTACGAGGAAATAAAACATATTGCCAAACATGAATTTGGTCATATTTTAGGCCTTGGAGACCTTTACAGGTCTCCTGATGACGGGCTTGAGGGCGTAGAACAAGGCAAATATGCAGAAATCGACAATTACCGTATATACGACCGTTTTTACAATCTTGTAATGTGCGACCACCACGCTCAGGTCAGTAACAACGATATTGAAATGGTAGTTCTGGCGTTAAGTAAAAACCGTTTTCAGCATTTTCAGCCCTCAAAAATCAAGGGTGAAATTTCCGAAGCACTTGGAAAAGGAAATTAAATATAAAACATATTAAAGGAAGGTAAAATTATGGATAAACTTGCTATTGCCACCGAAAGCTTCAAACTAAAATATGAGGAATTCAGAAATGGTTGTGATTCTCTTGAGGATTTAGATAAATGGGATAAAAGCACCCTCGGCGAAATGGATGTTTTTTACGCAAACGACCTTGCGAGTGTAGTGATACGACTTATTGCAGCAGACGGAAAGATAACCTCAAAAGAGGTGGATTATTTAAACCGCAATTTTGATTTTCACTATTCTTTAGCCGAGCTTAAAGAGGTTTACAATAGCTGTAAGGATGACATTGGTCACGCCTTTGATGAAAGCTTTTCTAACGCAGTTGCGCTTCTCAGAGAAATGAATTCGGAACTTGCAGACGCTTATAAAGAACTGCTTAGCCTCATTTGTGATATTATTATCGAAAGCGACGGTGTAATCACCGCGGAAGAAACCCGAGAGGTCAAAAGGCTCAAGGCTCTTTGCTGATACGTAGATATGGAACTGAACGAAATGTTTAAAGCAGCCGCAGCAATATTGCCTGCAATAGTCCTGGGTGTTTATGTGTTTAAAAAGGATAGGGCAGAAACAGAGCTAAAACGCCTGTCACTTATTTCGCCAAAAGGTGCACAGCTTCCCGAAAAACGTTTTTTATTACTCAGTCTGCTTATGCCTGTGCTTGCACACGGTCTGTACGATTATTCCTGTACAGTAGGCTCATCTCTGGCAGAAGGTATATTCTACGGATTTCTTATTTTTCTTTATATTTACTGTTTTGCTAAAATCCGCAAAATGTTGAAATACGATACATCCGATAATACATACGCAAATAGAATTCTCATAGCAAAATATCCACAGTTTTCCCACTTTTTCGGTGAAGAAACTTACGAACAACAGTTGTAGTTAACAACAGAAAGGTATCGCTTTGTTAAAAAAACTTTTTGCTCCTATCGATATGACGGTAGGCTCACCTTGGAAAAACATTCTTATTTTCACCTTTCCTATGCTTATAGGAAATATTGCTCAGCAGCTTTACAGCACTGTAGACAGTATAGTTGTAGGAAGATACATAGGCGATAATGCTCTGGCGGCAGTTGGAAGTGCTGCCCCAATAATCAACCTGCTTTTGGTGCTTTTTATTGGTATATCTGCGGGAGCGGGAATAATGGTTTCCCAGTATTTCGGTGCAAAAAACCGAGAAAGCCTCTCCTATACAATAGGCAACTGCCTGACCGCTACAGCCATTTGTTGCGTAGTTCTTATTGCTGTGGGTCTGCCTATTATTCGTCCGATGCTTGTTATGCTCAACACTCCCGAGACAATAATCGACGGTTGCACAAACTATCTGACTATATCCTTAGTGGGTATTGCGGGACTGGCTTACTATAACATTCTAAGCGGAATTCTCAGAGGACTTGGCGATTCTGCATCGGCTCTGGTTTATCTTCTTATTGCAACAGTTTTAAATATCGCGCTGGACATATTTTTCGTAGCCTATGTTCAGATGGGTGTGGGTGGCGTGGCACTTGCTACGGTAATTGCCCAGATGATATCGTCAATTCTTTGCGGAATAAAGCTTTCCCGTATGACCGAAAGCTTCGACTTTGGAGTAAAATATTTTAAGCCGAAAGCAAATCATATTAAAACCATCGTTAAACTCGGCATCCCTTCAGGACTTACTCAGGCAATATTCTCTTCGGCAATGATAATTGTTCAGTCCCTTACAAACTCCTTCGGTGAGATGTTCATTGCTGCAAATGTTGTTATAATGCGAGTAGACGGCTTTGCGATGATGCCCAACTTCTCCTTTGGAATGGCACTTACTACATATTCAGGACAAAATGTGGGCGCAGGTCTTTACGACCGCGTGGTAAAAGGAGCAAAACAGGGTACGGTTATGGCTGTAGGCTGTGCTACGGTAATAACACTTGCTATTCTTGTTTTCGGAAAATATCTTATGGGAATCTTTTCCGAGACTAATGAGCTTGTAGAACTCAGCTACCGTCTTATGACCATACTTGCTGCGGGTTATATTGCCGTTGCAGTAACACAAAGCCTTTCGGGTATTATGAGAGGGGCTGGCGATACTATGACGCCTATGTGGATATCCCTCATCACTACGGTGTGTGTGCGTGTTCCGATAGCGTACGGAATATCCTTCCTTACACGCACAGAACAGTTGCCCTTTGGCAGACAGGAATGTATACAGATATCCTTACTTGCTTCCTGGTGTATTGGCGCAATTCTTACAGCAGTATTCTATTCCCGCGGAAAGTGGAAAAACAAGGCTTTAAAATAACTAAATTTGCAGGTGAATGTTATGAATTTCTGGTACGAAAAAATAATGGCACTCAAAGAGGCAAAGGAAAAGGGTGAGGCACTGATAATGCACGCCAGACAGTATCCGATAATCACCGAAATGGCAGATATAGATATGTATGAGGACTTTAAGGGCCATCCTTCGGTAGAGCTCAGCCCTTGACACTGCCCCAAACCAAGATATTCTCGGTTAGAAAACTTGCAAAAAAAGTTCTTGCGGTGTCAGACATCAGCAAACTGAATTCAAAGGGCGAAAGCATAGTCCGTCGCGCAGAAGAGATGGGGATTACTGTTATCGATGTTATAAAAGAGGAAAATAACAATAAACTTTCGTCCCTGATAGCAAATCTTTAATATGCTTCAAGGAGGCTTCTATGCAAAATAAAGAACTCGGTTTTTTGGTATGTGCAGTACTTGCGGCAACTATAGCAGTTGTCAGTATAGCAGGTTCTGTATGGTATCATATTGCTACATCAAGGGTCAAGAGAGTGCTGTCTGCATGGCAGATGTGCACTATAGGAATATTTATTGCGGTATTTTGTCTGCAGCTTCCTGTATGCTACGCATATTATGATATGCAGGATACTCTGAGACCTGCCGCTGTATTATTTGGCGCAATATTTCACTCGGTTAAGGTTTTTCTTGCCGACGGTGAATACGCCACAGTACAAACAGCGTTAACGGGTTGCGGCGGCCTGTTAACAGATGTATATCTGGTAACGGCACTTGTATTCTTTTTCCTTTCTCCAATTATGACCGCAGTTTCTGTTTTGACTATATTTTCGAATTTTGTCGCAGAGATCAGGTTAAAGCTTTCGGCTTTAAAGCCACTTTACATAATGTCAAAGCTCAATCCTATGTCGGTGGCGCTTGCCAGAACCATCAGAAAAGAGAAAAAACGCAAGGCTGTAATAGTATTTGCCGATGTTTATCCCAAAAACGACGATAATTACGAGCTTATCTGCGAAGTGCAGGATAAGGATGTAGGTGGTATATGTCTTAGGCGCGATGTGGTTCATCTTAATATTGCAAAACGAAAAGATAACCGTATAAAACGAAAAATAGATGATATTTTCGACTTTTTCGGTATAAAGATAAAGCCACGCCCCATAGAATATTTTCTGATAGACGATATGGATGAGTCGGAAAACATTTCTCACGCAATAAAACTGACAGAGCAGTATGCGGATAAAAAGCGGGAAGGCGTTAAGATATTTGTCTACGCAACCTCTACGGGCAGTGCACATATAATCGACTCTCTTAAAAATAAAAACATCCGTTTATCTTCTCGAATAAAGGAAAGAATTATAAATGATGTTGATTTTGTTAAAAATTTTGTGCCTTATGAAGGCATAGAGCAAACCAAAGAGAAAAATTCGGTGTCGGGTAAGAAAAGAATGACAGAGGATGTATTGCTTAGCTCTATCGATAATGAGTTTGGCATCACACGAATTGACAGTGTTCACAATCTTGTTCTTAACATCTTCAGCACAACACAGTTCTTTAAGGATTGCGCTCAGGATAAGGTCATATCAATACTGATAATCGGAATGGGCGAATACGGCAGGGAAATATTTAAAACTGCCCTTTGGTATTGTCAGGCAGATGGCTATAAGCTTGAAATAAATGTAGTGGACAACGGAAAAGACAGAAACGGCAATGTGCGCGATATAGAAGAGGTTATGATGCAGGAATGTCCCGAAATTATATCTCATAAGGTCAGAAATGAGGCGGGAGACTGTCAGTATGACATAAGATTCTTCAAAAACATCGACTGTTATACAAACGGTTTTTCAGATCTTTTTGATGAGACTAAAGCGCCTGACACTGCAAAACGCCTCAAAAGAACCAAACTTGCTTTTGTTTCTCTTGGTAATGACGATAAGAATATTGAGGTATCGATAAAACTCAGAATTCTGTTCGACCGATTACTTGCGGTAAGTAAAAAGTATCAGGAAGGTCTCGCAGAGGAAAATTGCATAGAAACAGATTTGCCGATAATACAGGCGGTTGTTTTTGATGATAAAAAGGCGAAAAACCTTAGTGACGATGGCGTAGGAAAACTTGTAAACTACAAAAAGTGCCCATACAACATCAAATTTATGGGTAGCTTTAAGGAACAATTTTCATATAAAAACATTCAAAACATACGGGAAACAGACAGATACGCAATTAAATATCACACCGAATGGATACGCCTTACGCTTAAAGTGCGCGACAGCCTTATAAAATTAACGGATGCGGACCTTGTGCGGGAGATACTTGTGCGTAAAAATGTAGAATGTATAGAGGACATCGATTGGTATTATCCTGAGGAAATTTACGAAAACGGATCGTTTAAGCCTGAAGAGGTTCCCAAATGGCTTATTGAGCAGATCGAAACATATCTGCAGTTTGAGTATTTCAGAAATTCTTCTGTAGCAAAATATCTGCACAAAAAGGCACTGAAAGAACAAATGCCCCAAAGAAGTAAAGACCATAAAAACACATTGCTCTGCACCTGTGAAACCTGTCGCAAAAGCAGAATAACAGAACATGCCCGTTGGAATGCTTATATGAGGATAAACGGTTATAAGTTAGGTAAACAGCATGCATCGCGTTCCCTTACTCATAACGACCTTGTATCTTGGAAAAAGCTTGATATACTAGAACAATTTAAAGACAGTATTGAAGTGGAGGATTAGATATGTACACCCCAAAACCGATAGATACAAAGAATATTGTCTTGTCAGAGGAGCTTTTATCACTTACTGAAAAGATTGCGGAAAATGTTCACGATGTTTGGTCAGCACAGCGTATTGCACAGGGTTGGATATATGGCGAAAAGAGGGATGATGATAAAAAAACCACCCCCTGCCTTGTCCCCTATGCAGAGCTGACCGAGCAGGAGAGAGATTACGATAGGAGCACTGCTCTCGAAACCATAAAACTGATAGTTGCCCTAGGCTATAAAATTGAAAAATAACAATAAATCCTAACAGAAGGTAAAGCTTCCGTTAGGATTTTTTGTCAGTATAACATATATATTTTAGCGACTCAAACAAAGATAAGGCGAACAAACCGTCATAACTTTTTCGCTGCCTTCATATAGTTACATAGAATGAAACCGAAAAGAGGAGTAAATATGGGAGACAGCAATATTTATAAAGATATACAGGCGCGCACAGGAGGAGATATTTATATCGGCGTGGTGGGTCCTGTCAGAACAGGCAAATCAACCTTTATAAAGAAATTTATGGATACTCTGGTTTTGCCTCATATAAAGGAGCAGTATATAAAGGAACGGGCAACCGATGAGCTTCCGCAGTCCTCAAGCGGAAGAACTATTATGACCACCGAGCCTAAATTTATTCCCGAAAACGCAGTAAATATAACCCTTGACGGAAGCGCACATCTTAAGGTGCGGCTTATCGACTGCGTAGGCTATATTGTTCCGTCATCACTGGGCTATATAGAGGAAGATGTCCCGCGTATGGTTATGACCCCTTGGTATAACGAAGCGGTGCCCTTCAATATGGCGGCAGAAATTGGCACCAAAAAGGTGATAAACGAACATTCCTCTATAGGACTTGTAGTAACTACAGACGGTTCGATAGGGGACATTCCGAGAGCAGAATATGCCGAAGCCGAAAAACGAGTTATAGATGAGCTTAAGGCGATAAACAAGCCTTTTATAGTCTTGCTTAACTGTAAAAATCCGGACTCTGAGCAGACAAAGAAAACCGCTAAACAGCTTTCGGCAGAATACGGTGTACCCGTAATGCCAATAAACTGTCTCGAGCTGAGTGAAACGGATATCAAAGAGGTGCTTAAAAAGATTTTGTATCAGTTTCCTGTTAAAGAGGTCAGCATTGAGCTTCCAAGCTGGATAAATGCTCTGCCTCTTGACCACTGGTTGCGTTCAAGTCTTAACGAAACGGTTAAAACCGCATTTGACGGCATTTCTAAGATAAAAGACCTGTTTGTTCTTGAAAATGCCCTTAAGGATAACAAAAACGCCGAAACGGTGAAAATGGAATCGGTAGATCTGGGCACAGGCTCTGCAGCATATTCCATAACCGTCAGCCGTGAGCTTTTCTATTCGGTAATAACCGAGGATATAGAACTCAGTATTCATACCGACCGCGACCTTATGGATATTTTAAAAGAGCTTTCTCAGATGAAGAAGGATTATATGAGGGTTAAGAATGCACTTGATGAGGTAGAGGCAACGGGATACGGAATAGTTATGCCCTCAACCGAGGAGCTGTCTCTTGAAGAACCCGAGATTATGAGGCAGGGTGGCCGTTACGGAGTGCGGCTTCGCGCGTCGGCACCCTCTATACATATGATGAAGGCAAATATCACCACCGAGGTCAGTCCGATAGTGGGAAGCGAAAAGCAAAGTGAGGATTTAATCAAATATCTTCTCAGTGAGTTTGAGGACGACCCGACAAAGATATGGAGCTCCAATATCTTTGGTAAATCTCTGCACGAGCTTGTAAACGAGGGACTTAATACCAAGCTTTCCCGTATGCCAAACGATGCCCGTATGCGCATTCAGGAAACGGTGGAGCGTGTTATTAACGAAGGCTGCAACGGTCTTGTGTGCATAATCATATAAAAATTAACAAGTCTTACAATGGTGATTCATTGTAAGACTTGTTTTCAGTTCTGGAATTTTATAAGCATGGAAATATCCAATACGCTGCCGTGCACCGCACTGTCAATGTTCTGAATCTTGTGTCCGACACCGATATTAGCCGTAGAGTAAAAGAGGGGATAGCAGTTATAATTTTTATATAATGCTTCACTGACCTCAGCGGTGCTGTATGAGTCGAAGCCCAGCTTTGAGTGGTAGGCGGTAACTGTGCCGGTGGGAGCGGAGAAGGGAAGAATTATAATATCGTAATAATTTCCGTAATAGGAAGCGGCTATAGAACCAATAGAAGCTTCCTCAATATTTATAAAGCAGCTAAGCTTTTGTTGCCAATGAGCGGCGATGTCCTTCGCGACCTGTCTGCTTATATCGTCGTTGGGATGCTTTATTGATACACCATCCATAGAATATCCCGAAAGAATCTTCGAACTGTAAAGGTCGGCGGCAGTTTTTGGGTCGTATTTAATGAAGTCTCTTGCCGCGGGGGCAGAGTCGACACGAATAATATCAGGATAAATTATGTCAGCAACCGACTGTGTCTGAGCAAGACTGTCTTCAAAGGAATCATATGTTACTGTCGAAAGCAGGGCCTTTCGAATGTCGGCGTCTACTGAATTGCTGATGAATAAAGAATAGCAGGTATCCACTATTTTAACGGTTTTAAAGCCACCGTCTTTAATCGTGTCGTATTCTTCGGTGGATACAAAGACAAGGTCGGTGTTGTCGTGCTCGAGCATTGAAAATGCCTCGTCATCACTGCAGGTGAAGTAAACTCTCATAGAGTTGGCTTGGTATTTTCCGCTGTAATCAAGATTTTTGGCAAGACGGATAAGGAACTTCACATCGGTAGTCCATTTTCTAACATAATAAGAGCCGTTTGAGGGAGTTGTTTCTATTGTAAGACCGTATTTACCTTTACAGTTATTAAAATATTTCTCATTGCAGGGCATAGTGATAGCGGTTGTTAAAACCTCGGTGAATTCAGGGTCATCCCTTTGTAGTTCGATTTTAAGGGTATAATCGTCGGGCGCAGTAACCCCAAGCTCCGACATTTCTGCCTCACCCTTATTTATCGCTTCAGCACCTTTTATGGAAAAAAGAGAATTTGCAAAAGGAGCCTTCGTTTCAGGGTCTACAGCTCTTTTAAAGGCAAAAAGATAGTCGGCTGAGGTAACGGGGGTGCCGTCGGTCCATTTTGCATTCTTGTCTAGTTTAAAGGTGTATGTATTACCGCTTTTTTCAAATGATTCCGCGCCTGAAGGCCAGATGTTTCCATTACCGCTGTCATCATAGCGAAGCAGAGTGTCAAAAATCGAACGCACCACCGTAAGCTCCTCGTCGGTGTAAGCAAGCTGAGGGTCAAGACAGGTGGGAGTGCTGTCAAAATCTATATATATGTATGCATCCCTATAATCACTGGTACAGGCTGTGACGATCATCAGCATCAAAATGACTGTAAGCAGTAGGGATAAAAGTTTAATAAATCTCATTTTCCTCATCCTATGTATCAGTATAGTATAAATTATATTACATTTCGGCTGAATTATCAACATTTTTTACCTTTGTAAAGAAAAATACTTGACAGATGGTGTTTATCGTACTATAATACATCAGGCAAGTAATTTTCTTGACAGAGGTGGATATAAGTGGCTGTAAACATTTATCTGTCACAGCTGCTCGACCGTTATGGCGGTCTTCTTCCCGAAAAGCAGCTCAGAATTCTCGACGGATATTATAATAACGACCTATCCCTTAGCGAAATTGCCGAAAATGAAGGTATTTCCCGTCAGGGCGTAAGCGATTTTATAAAAAGGGGAGAATCTCAGCTTTATGAGTTTGAAGAAAAGCTCGGATATCTCAAAACCCTCGCGTCTCTTAAAACCGTGGCAGATTCTGTCCGCAAGGGTGAGAGCAGCGCAGAAAAGCTGCTTGATATAATAGATAAACTGTAAAAGAGGTGACATTATGGCATTCGACAGCCTTTCGGATAAATTGGGTAACATCTTCAAAAAGCTTCGCAGTAAGGGTAAGCTTCACGAAAGTGATGTAAAAGAGGTAATGCGTGAAATACGTCTTGCGCTTTTAGAGGCTGACGTAAGCTATAAGGTCGCTAAAGACTTTACTAACGCTGTGGGTGAAAAATGTATAGGCGAAAAGGTTTTCGAAAGCCTTACACCTGCACAAACGGTTATAAAAATCGTTCGTGACGAGCTTACCGCCCTTATGGGTAACGAGCAGGCACGTCTTAAAACCGCAAACCGCATCCCCACGATTATAATGCTCTGCGGTCTACAGGGTTCGGGTAAAACTACCCACGCCGCAAAACTTGCAAAGCATCTTAAATCAAAGGGACACCGTCCCATGCTTGCCGCTTGTGACATCTACCGTCCCGCCGCTATCGACCAGTTAAAGGTACTGGGTGAGCAAATAAACGTACCCGTTTTCGAAAAAGGCACTCAAAAGCCTGAAATAACTGCAAAGGAAGCGGTAAATTATGCCAGAGACTACGGTCACGATTATCTTCTTCTTGATACCGCGGGCCGTCTGCATATTGATACAGAGCTTATGGATGAGCTTCGCCGCATCACAAAAGCGGTAGAGGTAGATAACATACTTCTGGTTATCGACTCTATGGTGGGTCAGGACTCTGTAAATATCGCAAAAGCCTTTAACGAAATACTCGAGATAGACGGCGTTATACTTACCAAGCTCGACGGTGATACCCGTGGCGGTGCCGCACTTTCGGTAAGAGCAGTTACAGGTAAGCCTATAATGTATGCGGGTGTGGGAGAAAAGCTTGACGATCTTGATGAGTTCCATCCCGACCGAATGGCTTCCCGAATTCTCGGAATGGGTGATGTGCTCTCCTTTATCGAAAAGGTCGAAAACGAAATCGACGAGAAAAAAGCACTCGAGACCGCAAAACGTCTCGAAGAAAATAAGTTCGATATGAACGACCTGCTTGACCAGTTTGAGCAGATAAAGAAAATGGGCGACCTTAAAAGCGTTCTCTCTATGATACCGGGTGTCGGAAATCAGATAAAAGATCAGGATATAGACGAGCGCGCAATGCTCCGAACGGAAGCTATTATAAAATCTATGACCAAAAAGGAAAGGGCTAAGCCCGACATCCTCAACGCATCCCGCAGAAAGAGAATTGCTGCAGGTGCAGGTGTTACGGTTGAAGATGTAAATAAACTTGTCCGTCAGTATGAACAGATGAAAAAAATGTTCAAGCAGATGAAGGGCAAGGGCTCAAAACGCCTTTTCGGCAATATGAAAATGTCGGGCGGAATGCCACCAGGCTTCCCGGGAATGTAGTTAATCAAGAGTTTTCTCTTAATTATATAAAAACAAATTTGGAGGTGTACAAAAATGGCAGTTAAGATCAGACTTCGCAGATTAGGCGCTAAAAAGGCTCCTTTCTACCGTGTAGTTGTTGCAGATTCTCGCTATCCCCGTGACGGACGTTTCATCGAGGAGATCGGAACCTATGATCCCACTAAGGATCCCGCAGCAATCAACATTGACGGCGAAAAGGCAAAGAAATGGATCGCAAACGGCGCTCAGCCTACCGATACCGTTAAGGCTTTGCTCAAAAAGTCCAACATCCTTTAATTTTAAACGGAGGTAATTCTTATGAAAGAATTATTAGTTTCCATTGCCGCAGGCTTAGTCGAGGCTCCCGAAGAGGTTACCGTTACTGTCGACGAACCCAACGAGGAAGGCGTTATCGTGTATCATCTTCACGTAGCTGAAAATGATATGGGTCGCGTCATCGGCAAGCAGGGCAGAATTGCTAAGGCTATCCGCACTGTTATGCGCGCAGCTGCAAACCGCAGCGGCGATAAGGTAATGGTCGAGATAGACTAATCCTTTAGCAACCTCAACCCCCATTTGAAATGGGGGTATTAGTTTATATAACAGCAAACAGCTGATTGCAATGATGCAGACAAACAATCAAATTTAGAAAAATTTGATTGTTTGAGAGCTGATATATCAGCTCTTGTGGAAACGTAAAACGTTTCCACGTTCAACAATCATTATAGGAGATATATTTTGAAAAATCGATATTTAGAAGCAGGTAAAATTGTCGGAACTCACGGAGTTCGCGGAATGGTAAGAATTCAGCCATGGTGCGACTCGCCAGAGTTCTTCTGCACACTTAAAAAGGTCTATCTCGATAAAGACGGAAAGGACAAACTGTCTGTCTCTAAATCTTCTCCACACGGTAATGTGGTTATTGCCGCAATAAAGGGAATAGACTCTATCGAAGAAGCAGAAAAATACAGAAACAAGGTAGTTTATATGGACCGCCGCGATGCTAAACTCGAAGAGGGTCAGTATTTTATTTCTGACCTTTTAGGCTGTTCTGTCTTTGATGCGGACAGCGAAAAATTTTTAGGCACTATATCAGATGTCAGTCAGACGGGTGCAAATGATGTCTGGCACATAAGCAGAGAAGAAAGGGAATACCTTATCCCTTGCATCGAAGAGGTTGTAGTGTCGGTAGATATCGAAGAAGAAAAGGTCGTTATACGTCCTTTGAAAGGAATTTTCCCTGATGAAGATTGATATTATGACCCTTTTTCCCGAAATGTGCGAACGGGTGCTGAGCGAAAGCATAATCGGCAGAGCCCGTAAATCAGGAAAGGTTGATATTTCCTGCATAAATATCCGCGATTTTGCCGGAAATAAGCATAATAAGGTAGACGACACTCCCTACGGCGGAGGAATGGGCATGGTAATGGCTGCAGCACCTATTTATAACTGCTTTATGTCTCTTTACGATGCCCAAACACAAGCAAAACCACATCTTATTTATATGAGCCCTAAAGGAAAAACCTTTACGCAGCAAAAGGCTATAGAGCTTTCAAAGTGTGAGCATATAGTTCTGCTTTGCGGTCATTATGAGGGTGTTGACCAGCGTGTTTTAGATGAAATAGTAGATGAAGAGATTTCGGTAGGGGACTTCGTGCTTACAGGCGGAGAGCTTCCTGCACTTACGGTTACAGATGCGGTTTGCAGAATGCTACCCGGTGTACTTGCCGACGAGGTCTGCTTTACAGATGAAAGTCATATGGGTGGACTTTTAGAATACCCGCAGTATACTAAACCCGACACCTGGATGGACCGTAAGGTGCCCGATGTCCTGCTCTCGGGCCATCACGCAAATATTGAAAAATGGCGCAGAGAAAAAGCAATAGAAGAAACCTACAAGCGTCGACCCGAAATGCTCAGAAATGCAGAGCTTACTGTAAAAGAAAAGAAATTCTTGTCAGAACTTCAAAAAGATAGTGTATCTACTGAACAATAGTTATTCAGTTTTTTGAGCAAAATACACAAATTGAGGCTTTGCTTTTCGTTTGTGTTTGACCTATTGTGAGAACTTGTTTTTTTGTGATTGACTGATGAATATATTGTGGTATAATAATGAAAAAAGAGTAAGTTCCCACAATATCGTATAAGGAGTATGTTTATGTGCGTTAAAGATGTCGTTATCAATAATCAGGTAGGTCTTCACGCAAGACCTGCAACCTTTTTCATCCAGAAAGCAAATGAGTTCAAGTCTACAGTATGGGTAGAAAAGGAAGAGAGAAGAGTTAATGCAAAGAGCCTTCTCGGTGTTCTTTCTCTCGGTATCGTTGGTGGAACTGAAATCCGTATTATTGTAGACGGTCCCGACGAAGAGGCTGCTCTTGCCGCTCTTGTAGAGCTTGTAGAAACAGGCTTCGGTGATATGTAAAAAGCTAAAAACAACCGATATAAAAAATATCGGTTGTTTTTTAAAAAACTACTTGATTTTTTAAAAGCCTTGTGATATAATCACATTTGCTTGATAAAAAGCATCCGGGTGTGGCGAAGTTTGGTATCGCGCTTGAATGGGGTTCAAGAGGCCTCGAGTTCGAATCTCGACACTCGGACCAAATAAAAAAGGAATCAACCGCAAGGTTGGTTCCTTTTTGCTACTTAATGGCATCCTCTGCAAGCTGTATGCCAAGCGCTATACATTCATTGCAGCTTTTAAGCACCTCTTCACCCCTGAGTCCTTTAATAACAGGACAAAGGGTAGAACCGCATTGTTTTTCGAATTCAATTCCTATTTCCTTTGAAACGGCATATGTATTCAGCTTGGACTCGGGCTTATCCAAGCTTCCGTCGGCAAATTTAAGTCCCGCAACCATAATAGCGCCCGAAAGAGCACCGCATACAAGCTCATAACCGCCCATTCCTCCGCCAAAGCCCTCAGCGGCGCGGGATATAACTGCAGGGTCAACCCCTAACTCTTCACAGAAAGGGATAACTACCGACTGGGCACAGTTAAAGCCCTTATTATGAAGCTCTAAAGCCTTTGAAATTTTTTCAGACATAGTATCACTCCTCTTTATTGATTCTATCATTAAATTTAGGTTATTACAAGTTTTTTCTTGACTTTAAAGTTCTTTGTTTTACCATTATGATAATAAATTTTTAGGGGAATAAATATGTTTATACCTTATACCGACAAAAATTTCATTTTTACAGGAATATGGCAAGAAAACGAAAACGATGAAATAGTAAATTATAAATCAGCGTCTTTTTTTAAATTGGCTTTACCGGAAAAAACATAGAGATAAAAGGTACTCTCCAAAATCTTTTTGAGGTGTATATCGACGGGCAAAAGGTTCATCCCATTCCCGTAGGTAATCAGTATAACTTTGCTGTAGAGAATGGGGAACACCTTTTAAAGGTCTGCATTCGTCAGGGAAATCATCTTAAGCTTAAGGGTATCGAAATCGGCGAGGACGGAACTCATCCCTCTTTGGCAGGTTATGCCGACCTTGGTATGAAGCTTACCAAATATATAAGAAAAGACCTTAATATGTAACGCTAAACCCTCTGGAAGCTTGTATCTTCACGAGGGTTTTGATTTTGTTACCGCTTTTCTCCGTTCTGAGAACCCATGACTTTGATAATATATATTTATCTTGAAGTTTTCGGCGGAATATGGTAATATAATATGAACATTTGTGTAAAATGGTATAGAAATATAAATTAAAGGAGGGGCTGAAATGGCAGATAACAGACCTATTGGTGTTTTCGATTCAGGTCTTGGCGGACTTACAGTTCTTCGTGAGCTTGAAAAGGTTTTGCCAAACGAAAATATTGTTTATTTCGGCGATACAGGACGCGTACCCTACGGTAGCCGCAGTAACGAAACGATTATCAGCTATGCCCGTCAGGACGAAAAATTCCTCCTTTCTAAAAATGTAAAATATATTGTTGCGGCATGCGGTACGGTCAGTGCTGTTGCATACTCAACCGCTGACGAGCTTCCTGTACCCTTTATGGGTGTTGTGGAAAACTCGGTAAAGGATGCGGTAAACTGCACAAAAAACAATAAAATCGGCGTAATAGGTACTGCCGCTACGGTTTCTAACGGCGCACACGAGCTGCTTATAAAAGCCTATCTTCCCGATGCGCAGGTAATAACCGTAGGCTGTCCGCTTTTTGTCCCGCTTGTTGAAGAGGGATGGGTCTGTGCAGACGATGAAGTAGTGCTTGGAACCGTAAAAAGATACTTAAAACCTATAATAAACGCAGGGGTAGATACACTTATTCTGGGCTGCACCCATTATCCTGTGCTTAAAGAGGCTATCCAAAAGGTTGTGGGAGAGGGCGTTAAGCTTATAAATATGGGCTATTCCACAGCACGCGCCGTTAAAGAACAGCTGGATATAATGGATATGCTAAACGAATCGGGAGAGACGGCTACACGCGAATTTTATGTAAGTGACCTTACGGCAGGTTTTTCTAAAATATCCAAAATCCTTTTAGGTGACGAAATAAACAATGATAATGTAAACTTGGTGGATATCAGCAAATATGAAGGAAGTACTAATTAAGATTAAGGGCACACAGCAGTATGCCGAGCAGGACAGTGATGTTACAACCTTTACAACGGTTGGAACACTAAAGACAAAAGACGGAGTCTACATACTTTCCTACGACGAAAGTGAAATGATAGGCGCAAAGGGAGTAAAAACAGAACTCACTATTGAAGACGGTACTAAAATGACCCTTGCCCGTACAGGCGGAATGGAAAGCCGTATGACGGTTGAAAAGGGTCGACGACACAACTGCCTCTACAACACGCCTCATGGAGATTTCGTTATTGGAATTTACGGCGACGCCATCAAGGTCGATATGAACAGCGACGGCGGAAGCATCTATATGAGCTATACTATTGATGTCAATTCGGGTTTGCTCAGTAAAAATATTATGGAGATAAAGGTTAAGGAGATATAAAATGTCTAAAATCGTAGTGCTCGCAAAGGAGCAGATAGAAAATATAGTTTATTCTGCTGCAAAAAAAGCAGTAGCAGAAGGTGTTCTTCCCGACGCGGAGCTTAATCCTTTTAAAATCGAAATTCCTCAGAATCGCGAACACGGTGATTATGCCATAAATGCCGCAATGGTCTGGTCAAAAGCATTCAGAAATGCGCCTCGCAAAATCGCTGATATACTTACAGAGCGTTTCGACCTTGAGGGAAGCTATATTAAATCCTTTGAGATTGCAGGCCCAGGTTTTATCAACTTCTTCCTTGCGGACAGCTACTATGCCGACATAGTTTCGGATGTACTGGATAAGCAGGAGAATTACGGTAAGAGCGATTTCGGTCAGGGTAAAAAGGTGCTTGTAGAATTTGTTTCTGCAAATCCCACAGGACCTATGCACATCGGTAATGCCCGCGGCGGTGCATTAGGTGACTGTCTTGCCTCGGTTTTAGAGTCGGCGGGTTATTATGTAGAGCGTGAGTTTTATATAAACGACGCAGGAAACCAGATAAATAAATTTGGTCTTTCCCTTGATATGCGCTATCTCCAGCTTTATAAAGAGGGAATTGAAATGCCTGAGGATTCCTACCACGGCGCAGATATTATTGCCCATGCAAAGGCTTTTGCAGAGCTTTATGGTGATAAATATGTTGATGCACCTGAGTCAGAGCGCAGAAAGGCTCTTGTAGAGTTTGCACTGCCTAAAAATATTCAGGGCCTCCACGATGATCTGCTTAAATACAGAATTGAGTATAACACCTGGTTTAAGGAAAGCACCCTTCATAGGGGCGGAGAGGCAATGAAAATTGTTGAGCTTCTTAAAGAATCGGGGCACACCTATATTCAAGAGGAAGCTCTCTGGTTTAAAGGCTCTGATTTCGGCTCAGAGGACTTCGTTCTCGTCCGTTCAAATGGCGTTCCAACCTATGTTGTGCCCGATATAGCTTATCACTATAACAAGCTTGTAACACGCGGCTTTGATAAGGCTATTGATGTGCTTGGTGCCGACCATCACGGTTATGTGCCCCGTCTTAAGGCGGCTCTCACCGCTCTTGGTGTAGATGCAACAAAACTTGACGTTATTCTTATGCAAATGGTTCGTCTTGTAAAGGACGGAGAGGTTATAAAGGCATCAAAACGTTCAGGTAAGGCTATAACCCTTGTTACCCTGCTTGAGGAAGTGCCAATCGATGCTGCCCGTTTCTTCTTCAACCTGCGTGAGCCTAACAGTCATTTTGATTTTGACCTTGATCTTGCTGTTGAACAAACCAATCAGAATCCTGTATACTATGTTCAGTATGCCTGCGCGCGTATCAGCAGTATTATGAGAAATCTCGCCGCAGAGGGCATAACCCTCCGAGATTGCTCAGCCGAAGAACTTGCCCTTCTCACCGAACCCGAGGAGCGCGAGCTTATTTCCCATATATCAGAATTCACTGACGAGGTTATAGCTTCCGCCAAGGCTTACGACCCCGCAAAGATGACCCATTATGTGGTCGAGCTTGCAACCAAGTTCCACAAGTTCTATAACGCCTGTCGTGTTAAGGGCGAGGAAGAAAGCCTTTTACAGGCTCGGCTCTCTCTTTGCCTTGCAACCCGCACCGTTATCAAGAACGTCCTCGATATGCTTAAAATATTCGCCCCCGAATCTATGTAATGTAAAGACCGCAAACACTTAGTTTTGCGGTCTTTCTCTACGTTTTAGGGTATTGACTTTTATTTTTTTTGTTGTAAAATTGTGGATAAGAAAGGGGTCTTTAGTATGTCAAAATTTCAGGTTAAAAAAGAAAATAATAAGGCACAGCTTTATATCGACGGAAAAAATACGCCTCCCGTGATCTACGGTCTGAGCGATTTTCCCGCCGCCCGCTCAAATACCGCCTATGCTCAGAAAAATATCGCTCAGTTCGGCGAGGTCGGAATAAACCTCGTTTCTGCCGATTCATCGCTTCATCTCGGCTGGCAAAAGGCAGAGGAATTTGACCCCGAGCCAATTATGGCTGAAATAGGCGGTGTGCTTGATGCAAATCCAAATGCGAAAATAAATCTCAGACTTCATATGAATCCGCCCTATTGGTGGCTTCGCGATAACCCGCAGGAATGTGTTATTTACAGAACCAAAGAGGGCGACGTCGAGGGCATCGACAACGGTGAGCAGACCCGTCTTATCGCCCACGATGGAGATCTTCACCTTCGTGCAAGCATCGCCTCGAAAAAATGGCTTAAAGAGTCCACCGAAAAAATGATTCTTTTTTTAAAGGCTTTAGAGGGAACCCCTGAGGGTGAGGCTCTTATGTCGGTTCAGTTTGCCTACGGCATAAACGGAGAATGGCATAATTTCAAAACCGACGTCTCTGCTCCCATGAAGGAGTTTTTTAAGGAATATATTAAAGAAAAATATAAAACCGAAGAGGCCTTAAAAGCCGCCTGGAACGACCCTGAGGTCACCTTTGATACGGCAGAATTTCATCCCGAGACCTACCAGTCGGGCGACGACGGACTTTACCGTGACCCGAGGCTGTCTCAGAGAATTATGGACTCTCAGCACGCCCTTCAGGCCTCTGTATCAAATGCGATCCTCCATTTTTGCCGCGCGGCAAAGGAGGTCTGCCCGAACCGCCTTTGCGGAGCCTTCTATGGCTATTTCCTCGGTACGGGCGGAGGGAATATGACCATCGGCGGTCATTTGGATGTTGATAAGCTCCATAACAGCCCCGACCTCGATTTCCTTGCGGGTCCCTTCTGCTATTTGGAGCAGCGTCTCCCCGACGGAATTACCATTCAGCGCGCCCTTATGGAATCGCACAGACTAAACGGTAAGCTTTGGCTCACCGAAATGGATCAGGCTCCCTTCGGAACCAACAACTACGTCGGCGGCGACCCTACTCAGTTCCCCGAAAGTCACGCAACCCTCCTTCGAAACTCCTTGCAGCCCGTCCTTGGAGGTCACGGTCTATGGTTCTACGATCACCGCATTGTTCCTAGGCAGGGCTGGTATACCGAGGTCAGAAACCCGAAAGCCGCCAACATCTACCGAAAGGTCGGCTGGTGGGATGCGCCTCATATGATGGAGAAGATCGAAAAGCTTAAAGCTTTTGCTGATAGTGTTGCCGAGAAGCCTTATACAAGTGACGCAGACCTGCTTCTCGTCTACGATACCGAGGCTTATTACTACAGAGCTCGTGTTTACGACTACGACCATAAGGCTCACGATGCATTTGCCCGTGCAGGAGCCGCCTTCGATTGCATCTACCTTAAAGATCTCGAAAAGGCCGATTTAGACAGATATAAGGCGATAGCCTTTGTAAACTGTCACGTTATAACACCCGAAAAGCGTGAGTTTATAAACAAGCTCAAAAAGGATAAAATGTGTATCTTTATGGGCGGCTACGGCTATGCCGACGGCAAGACCCTTGATATGGAAAATATAAACGCGACCCTCGGTATAAATATGGCAAAAACCGAGGCTAAGGAGCTTATTGCTTCTGATGAAAACTGTGAAATTCCCGAAGGCTACAGACCTCTTTTCTGTGTAGAGGACGACGCCGCGGAGGTCATCTCCTCCTTCGATAACGGCAATGTAGCCGTAGCGAAAAAGGGAAATACAGTATACTGCGCTCTTCCTTATTTCAGTAAGGCTACCGCAAAAGAAGTGCTCAAAAAAGCAGGGGTTCACCTCTGGACCGATTCGGGCGAGCCGGTAAACGTAGGCTTCGGATATGCGGCACTAAACTGCCAAAGAGCAGGGGAGAGGAGCTTCTTCCTTAAAAACGGAAAAGAAATTACCGTTAAAACCGAGAACTTCGAAACCGTCCTCATCGACCTTACTACAGGCGAAATTATTTGATGATTGTAGGGCGCGACGATCGAGGCGGTAGTGAATGACGACACAGTACGTCGTCAGAGCCGCCGAGCGACCGAGCCACAGCGAGACCCTCGACGCGCCGTAAAAAGCAGACTCGATCAGAGTCTGCTTTTACTTTTGTTTATTCCTGCAAAATCGCTGGGCGACCTGCCGACGTACTTTTTAAACATTGAGCTAAATGCATATACATTATCAAACCCGAGCCTTTCGGCCGTTTCGCTGATGTCTGCAACGTCATATAGCAAAATACTTTTTGCTTTTTCAACCCTCAGTCGGTTTTTATAGTCTATAGGAGTGGTATTAAGCTCTGCCTTAAAATACCTGCGTAGCTGCGCCTGGCTCATAAAACAGAGGTCGGCAAGGGTACCTATGCTGAACTTCTCACAAAAATGCTCGTTTATGTAGTCTATGGCAGGTTTTATGCGGCTTTCTCTTGTTTTAGCCTCTTTTTTTTCGGGAATAAGAGCACAAAGACAGTAAAGCTGTCCCGTAGCAGCCAGCCTTTTTCGACTGCCACTCTGACCGTAGAGCCTCACGATCCCATCAATATAACCTTTTGAAATCTCCTTGTCGTAAAGTTTAAAAGGCCTTTTAAAGTCGATGATATCCCTGTCGATCTCAAACTCCACCTGACGGCAGTAGCAGTCGCCTATAAATTCATAGCTGTAGGATGCTCCCTTGGGAAGATATGCTATCTCACCTGAGGATACCGTGATAACTTCTTTGCCGACTTTATATTCGCAGATTCCCCTGATGACCTGTAAAAAAGAGTGCTGTGGACGGGATTTTAAAACGGCGTTCTTTTTCTTTGGGCTATATTCCATAGCATATAAGAGCTTTATTGAAATCGGTCTTTCTTCCTGCAATTAAAACCCTCCTTTGAATGAATTATATATCCTATTCCTTAAAATTGTCAATAAAATGATTGAATTTTATAAATATATGCTTATATCGTGTATTTTATCTAAGCCTCTTTGATGGTATAATCAAGACATAAAGGAGGAATATAAATGCCTACAGTATTTATAACCGCAGGTGCTAAAAACACAGGTCTTGCCATAGCTGAAAAATTCGCCAAGGAAGGCTTTGATGTTGCCTTTACCGCAAGAAGCACGAAAGAAATTATAGCTGCCGAGAAGTGCCTTTCGGAAAGATATAAGGTTAAAATCAAAGGATATGTACTTGAGCTTACCGATATCTATAACATAAGATCCGTTTTTTTAGAAATTAAAAAAGATTTCGGCGGTCTTGATATATTTGTTGCAAATGCGGCGAACCTTGGTGTAGATATGAAGTTTTTAACCGTTACCGAAGAAGAATACGACTCGGTGGTTGATACCAACTTAAAAGGCTCTTTTTTCTGCGCTCAACAAGCCGCCCTTATTATGAAGGAGCAGGGTGGAGGTTCCATTGTTTTTATAAGCTCGGTTCATTCCAAGCAGGCTATTTTCGGCAGAAGTCTTTATAGCGCTTCAAAGGGCGGAATTAATGCTCTGTCAACGGCAATGTCGATTGAGCTTGCGCAATATGGAATAAGAAGCAACTGCATTATCGCGGGAGCTATCAGAACTAACCGCTGGGACGGAATGACACCTGAACAGGAAGCCGCGAGGCGCGCAAACTGGCCGCTTGGAATCGAGAGTACCGGTGAGGATATCGCAAACGGTGTTTTTTATCTCGGAACCGATTTATCTAAAACGGTTACGGGAAGCGAGCTCGTAATAGATTCGGGAATATTAAATTCTTTATTACCATATAAGGAGATGTGTAAATAATGAAAATTACTGACATTAAAATTTATACTCTTGATGCTTTCAGAACTAATTGGGCATTTATAAAGGTTGAAACCGACGAAGGCCTTTACGGCTGGGGCGAAGCCTCTCTCGGCACAAATGAAAATGCCCTTGAGGGTATGGTTGCAGACCTTAAACGTCTTGTTGTGGGAAGAAATCCTTTAGAAATCGAAAAAATGTGTTTCGAGGTCTACCGCGACATCTACTGGAAGGGTGGAGCGGTCCTGATGTCTGCCATAAGCGGAATTGAAATTGCCCTTTGGGATATTGCAGGTAAATACTTCAATACTCCTACTTATAACCTTTTGGGCGGAAAAATGCGCGATAAGGTAAAAATGTATGCAAATGCCTGGTTTGTAGGTGCCCGTACCGCCGACGAATTTGCCGCAAAGGCAAAACGTACTGTAGATCTCGGTGTGAAGGCGCTAAAATGGGATCCCTTTGGTTCTTCTCATATGACCATAAGCCGCGAACAGCTTCATAAAAGCGTAGATATCATAGGTGCTGTACGCGAAGCGGTAGGGGAGAACGTAGACCTGCTTATTGAGTGTCACGGCCGCTTTAATCCTACGACCGCTATCGAGATTTCCCGAGAAATTGAACAGTTCAAGCCTATGTTTATGGAGGAGCCCTGCGTTCCCGATAATATAGATTCCACCGCCTATGTTCGCGCTCATTCCCGTGTTCCCGTTGCCGCAGGCGAGCGTGCATATACCAAATACGCGTTTCAGGAAATTTTCTCCAAGGATGCCGTAGACTATGCTCAGCCCGACGTTTTCCATACGGGCGGACTTATGGAGGGTAAAAAGATTGCCACTATGGCCGATGCAAAACATATTATGATGTCTTACCACAATCCTTCGGGTCCCGTTTCCAATGCCGCAATTCTTCAGCTTGCCGCAACTGTTCCTAATTTCTGCATCCACGAAATTATGCTTACAGACGGCTCCTTCAGAAAGAAGATAACCAACGAAGAGGTTCATTTCGAAGACGGTTATATCCTTATTCCCGACAAGCCCGGTCTTGGTATAGACGTAAACGTTGAAGAGGTTTTAAAACGTCCCTACACGCCGCGAAACCTCCGTCACTATACCGGCACCGTTACCGACATCCGTCCAAAGGACGATACGGTATATTATTTCAAGGAGTTGGAGGATAAGACCTATGAATAAGATGATAGACGAGCAGAAGCTTATAATAATCCTTCGGGGAATTCCTATAGAAAAGATTCCAAAGGTTGCAAAAGCGCTTTATGACGGCGGTGCCCGAATAATTGAGGTGACCTTCGACCAAAAGGACGAAAACACCCTTACCGATACCGCAGAAAAAATAAAAATTATAAAATCTACCCTTGGCGATGATGTTCTGGTTGGCGCAGGAACTGTTCTTTCTAAAGAGCAGGTCAAGGTGGCAAAGGAGGCGGGATCAAGCTTTATTCTTTCTCCAAACACCGACATCGAGGTAATAAAACACACTAAAGAGCTTGGTATGCTTTCCATCCCGGGTGCCTTTACCCCCACCGAAATTATGACTGCGTACAACGCAGGAGCCGACTATGTCAAGCTTTTCCCCATAACAAAGGACGATATCGGCTATCTTAAAAATATCACCTCTCCCATTTCCCACGTTCCCCTTATCTGTACGGGTGGTGTTAACCCTGATACTATAGAACTGTTTTTAAAAAACGGTGCAGTAGCACTCGGCACAGGCGCGTCAATTCTTAAAAAAGAACTTATTGAATCTGAAAACTATGCTGAAATAACCCGTCTTACAAAGCTTCATTTTGATAAGATCGCCGAAGTGAAATAATATAAAAAATTCCCCCAAAAAACTATTTACAAATTCCGCTTTTGTGGTAATATGTAAATGAGAAGTTTTGGGGGATTTTGCCTATATGAAAAAACAAATATTAACTTAGTTCCGAATACCGTAAAACCCACTCCCGACTACTACTACACCTGGCAGACCCAGCTTTATGCTACAAGCGACGGTAAGCCTGCGGGTCAGCGAGCAATTATTGATGAAAATTCCTTGTTTAACCCCGAAAAGCCCTACGGCTGGGCATATTTTTACGACAAGGCGAGGGGAGACCTCATCCTCGTTATGGATGATAGCTGGGATGTTCCCCAAAACGGTGATAGGAACTATTTCGGAAGCCTTATTTTAAACGTAGAAAAGTTTCCTGAGGCGGTAAAGAATTCTAAAAACAACGCCGAAGCCTTAGGCAAGCTTAAAAAACCTGAGTAATTATAACCGATATTTATCTTTGACATTTTATAAAAAAGAACGATGTCCGACTGTATGTCGGTCATCGTTCTTTTGTTTAACCAAACCCTTTAAACCCGAACCAGCCTTAAAGGGTGGATTTTAAGGCTGGTTTGGCTCATCGTCGTTCATAGGCATAGGTACTTCGAGTGCCGGAAAAAGCCTTAAAAAGAAAATATATTTTCGAAATTCGAAGAATTTCTCCTATAAAAAAGTCTTGCAAAAGAATTCATCTTCTGCAAGACTTAAAATTTTTGTTCTCTATTTACATTTTTCTTTTGGTCTGCGCTTAATGAGACAGCCCCTTAATGTTTTGAGTTATAACGAATTACAGCTCAGCGAAGTACTTAATGGTGCGAACCATCTGGCTGGTGTAGGAGTTCTCGTTATCATACCAAGAAACAACCTGAACCTCATAAAGGTCATCAGCAACCTTAGAAACCATAGTCTGAGTAGCATCGAAGAGAGAACCGTAACGCATACCGATAACGTCGGAAGATACGATCTCGTCGGTGTTGTAGCCGAAGGACTCAGAAGCAGCAGCCTTCATTGCAGCGTTGATGCCTTCCTTGGTTACGTCAGTACCCTTAACAACAGCGGTAAGGATAGTGGTGGAACCGGTAGCAACGGGAACACGCTGTGCAGAACCGATGAGCTTGCCGTTGAGCTCGGGGATTACAAGGCCGATAGCTTTAGCAGCACCGGTGGAGTTGGGAACGATGTTAGCAGCACCTGCGCGCGCACGACGATAGTCACCCTTTCTGTGGGGACCGTCGAGGATCATCTGATCGCCGGTGTAAGCGTGGATGGTGCTCATGATACCGCTCTGGATGGGAGCGTAATCGTTAAGAGCCTTAGCCATAGGAGCAAGGCAGTTGGTGGTGCAGGAAGCAGCAGAAATAATGGTATCGTCAGCGGTGAGGGTATCCTCGTTAACACTGAATACGATAGTCTTGAGGTCGTTGCCTGCGGGAGCAGAAATAACAACCTTCTTAGCGCCTGCATCGATGTGAGCCTGACTCTTGTCCTTAGAGCAGTAGAAGCCGGTGCACTCGAGAACTACGTCAACACCAATTTCACCCCAGGGAAGATCCTTAGCGTCCTTCTCAGCATAGATTTTGAGGGTTTTGCCGTCAACAGTGATGGTACCTGCCTCGTCGTCAGCCTCTACAGTGTGAAGGCCTTCGCCGATTCTACCGCAGTAACCGCCCTGTGCTGTATCATACTTAAGAAGATTAGCAAGCATAGAGGGTTTGGTAAGATCGTTGATAGCTACTACATCGTAGCCCTCAGCACCGAACATCTGACGGAAAGCAAGACGACCAATACGGCCAAATCCGTTAATTGCAACTTTAACCATTGGAATATACCTCCTAAAATTTTTACCTAACTATTGTAACCCAAAACTCAAAATTTTTCAAGATATTCGTTTAAATTTTAACGATATTTTTGCCAATTTTTGAAAATTCGGAAATAATAACCATTAAACCTCGAAATATTTCGGGGTTTTTATGCCATTTAACAATATATTTGTGCTATTATTGTTGTTTAACAAGTACCGTGCCTGTATAAATAATGACAATCACTGTAAGATTACAGGTTATCCCGCTGCTACCTGATATGCATATAAATTATTTGTTTATATCCTGTATGACAGCCTCTGCGCACTTCATACCGTCAACAGCAGCAGACATAATCCCACCAGCATATCCTGCGCCTTCACCGCAGGGGTAAAGACCTTCTACGGAAACAGAGCAAAGCAAATCGTTTCGGAGAATTCTAACAGGGGAAGAGCTTCTCGTTTCGGGAGCAACTAAAACGGAGCCTCCGTCAAAACCGCAAATTTTTTCGCTGAGAAGGGGAATACCCTCCTTAAGGGCACTGTTTACGAAATCTGGGAAGATTTCTGCAACCTCTGTAAACACAGGGTAGGGTTTAACGGTTGGAACTACATCGGCATCGTGATTGTTTCCATACAGATAGTCGTCAACCGTCTGTACAGGAACACCGAGGCCTCCTGTGAGCGCGTAGGCTTTGCTTTCAATATCGCGCTGAAGCCTGATGCCTTCGAGAATATCCTCACCCTCAAGGTCCTGAGGGCAAACTTCGGTAAGTATTGCACTGTTGGCATTTTTACCGTCTCGCGCAGAATAACTCATTCCGTTGACTGCAAGATGTCCCTCCTCGCTTGATGCATTTACAACCATACCGCCGGGACACATACAGAAGGTATAAACGCCCCTGCCCGAGGGGAGGTGTACACTGAGCTTATAGTCAGCAGGTCCCAGTGCAGGATGCTCTGCAAAGTCGCCGTACAAATATTTATTAAGCTTTTTTTGGCTGTGTTCAATTCGCATACCGACTGCAAAGGGTTTGCGAACCATTTCAACACCTGCGTCTTTGAGCATTTCAAAGGAGTCGCGGGCAGAGTGACCGATAGCAAGGATAAGGTGAGAGCATTCAAGGGTGTAGTTCTTTTTAGTGCCGGTAACATCAATGGACACAATTTTTGAATTCTCATAATTAACCTTGTCCATTCTGTTTGAAAAACGCACATCTCCGCCAAGCCTTATAACCTCTTCACGAAGATTTTTGATAACCGTTGTCAGAACATCGGTGCCTATATGCGGTTTTGCATCAGTAAGAATATTCTTGTCGGCACCGAAATGATGAAGAAGCTCAAGTATGGTGCGTATACGGGTGTCTTTTATGCCTGTTGTAAGCTTACCGTCAGAAAAAGCTCCTGCGCCACCTTCTCCAAACTGTACATTGGTTTCGGGGTTTAGTGGTGCCCCGTTCCAGAAAGCAGCAACTGCACGGGTGCGGTCTTCAACATTCTTTCCGCGTTCAAGTACAATGGGCTTTAATCCTGCACGGGCAAGGACATAAGCCGCAAACATACCTGCAGGTCCGAAACCTACAATAACAGGTTGGTGAACAGGTTTGTTACTGCACATTCTAAAGTTATAGGACGCTTCCTCGTAATGCTTTGCATCCTTAAGCTTTTTGAGTATAGTAGTTTCATCTGACGAAACCGTAATAATAATCGAACAGCAGAAGTGTACATCATTCTTTTTACGGGCGTCCACCGATTTTCTTAATAGTTTTGCAGCTTCAATTTTAATTCCCTTAAACTTCGGGTGCTTTCTGATTTCGCCGAGCAAAGCCCCAAAGTCGGTATTGAGAGAAAGTCTTACATTGTTTACAAGGATCATTATTTTACTCCAATATAGTTTACGGCAGAATTTGCCGCTAAAATGCCACTGGACCAAGCCCAGGCAAGATTATATCCACCACAGTCGCCGTCAACGTCGAGAAGCTCACCGCAGGCGAAAAGTCCCGAATGTTTTTTTGACATAAGAGTATTATTGTCAAACTCTGCAGTTGAAATACCTCCTGCAGAAACCTGTGAGTTTATAAATCCTGTATTTCCAGTAACCTTAAACCGTAAGTCTTTAAGTGCTGAGGCGATTTTTTCTGAATCGCTTTGTGTCAGAGTCTTTACGCTGTCACTCAGCCGCAGACCGCAGTATTTAAGAACCACCTGTCCAAGGCGTTTGTTGAGCATACCGGTAAAAAATTCGTCAAGGTTACGGTGAGCCAAGGAGTTTATGCGTGTGAGTATACAGTTTATAAGTAGGTCTCTATCGGTTTTGGGATAAAGGTCAAGGGTAACAGCAAAATTATCTTCGCTACGTGCAGAGTCCCTTGATATGTTCATTATGGCGGGACCGCTCAGCCCGTAATCGCAGAACAGAACCTCTCCGAATTCGCTCCTTACAGGCTTTCCGTTTTTAAGAAGTGTGGCTTTTGCCTCAACCTTTATACCTTTGAGCTGACGAACAAACTCTGTTTCGGTTTTAAGCTGTACGATAGAGGGTGTAACCTTTTCGGTTTTATAGCCTAATTCTTTAAGCATACGGTAAAAGCTTCCGTCACTGCCAAGCTTGTCACCGCCAGAATAAAGACCCGTACAGCATATCACTGATTTAGCTGTTATTCGGTCGTTGTCGGAAAAAAGCTTAAAGCCGTCCTTAAATGAGATTTTATTGATTCTACAACTACATACGGTAGTTATTCCAAGACGCTCACATTCAAATCTCAGGCAATCGACCACCGAGGATGCCTGCAGGGAGGCGGGAAACACCTTGTCACCTTCGCAAATAAAGGGTATACCTATACTGAGAAAAAACTCCTCTATTTCAGAATTTCTCACTTTATCAAATATGTTTTTAGAAAAAGAAGGGTCTTTACCGTGGTATCTGTTTGTCGAAAGCACTCGGTTTGTAATATTGCAACGGCCGTTTCCCGTAGTTATGAGCTTTTTACCCACTCGGTCAAGGGCTTCGAAAATATAAACCTTTGCAAAAGGAGCCTTTCGTTTAGCGGTTATAGCGGCTATAAGCCCTGAAGCTCCGCCACCGATAACGGCAATATCAGCAGTATAGTTCATTAGTTTACCTACCGTTAAAATTTAAAGATAATTCCCACAACCGCACCGATTGCGATATAAACGATGGGATGTTTTTTGAATTTAAGAATTCCAAACAGAAGAAGTCCGAAAAGAATCAGAGCCTTAAGGTTGAAGACCTCAAAAAATCCCGAACCTGCAAAGTTTATAAGCAGGGGAGATACCATAGAGGTGAGAGCAACGCACAGCATACCGATGACTGCGGGGCGCAGACAGTAAAAGGTGTCCTTTACCAGACGGTTTTCGCGGAACTTTTCAAGAAATCCTGCTATTATCATAATAATTACAAGACTTGGCAGTACAAGTGCTGTCGTAGCAACAAGTGCACCCGATATTCCGCAGGTAGTAAAGCCCACATAGGTTGCCATATTTATGCCGATAGGACCTGGTGTGGATTCGGATACGGCAATCATATTGGAAAGCTGTTCGGCAGTAAACCAACCGTATTTTTCCGACATTTCCATAAGGAAAGGAATGGTGGCAAGTCCTCCTCCTATCGAGAAAAGACCGGTTTTAAAAAATTCCCAAAAAAGAAGTAAATAAATCATTTATTTACCCTCCTTTTTGCTGAATTTTTCAATAATCGCTTTGGCAACAACGCCCACAACAGCAGACACAATGATAACAAGTATTGGAGAGACATCAAAAAAGAAGCAAATAATAAAGGCGGCAAAGGTGATACCAAGGGTAAGTGCGTCCTTAACTCCCGACTTTACAAGTTTTAAAATTGCCTGAACAATCAGTGCGCAGACCGCAACACTGATACCTGCAAATGCGTTCTGAGTTATTTCGTGTCCAGCAACAAGCTGCAAAACCGATGCCAAAAGGGTGATAATTATTACGGAGGGGGTAACAACACCGAGGGTAGCAAATATTCCACCCGATATGCCTTTACGCTTAAAACCAATAAAGGTTGCGGTGTTTACCGCAATAATTCCCGGTGTGCACTGACCTACTGCGAAGTAGTCCATTATCTCTTCCATTGTAACGAAGTTTCGCTTTGCTACAAGCTCACGTTCAAGCATAGGAAGCATTGCATAGCCGCCGCCAAAGGTCATAATACCTATTTTAAAAAACAGGCCAAAAAGTGTCAGCAGTTCTTTCATTGTTTCTCCTCAGATATTTCTGTCACAGTAGCGTGACCGTCGGTTACTAAAAATGAAACAGAGTAACCCGAATAACTCATTTTGTAAACCCTATCAGGATCGTTTTGATAAGCGGGTCTAGGGTCCTCGGTTATTATCTCGGTAATGCAGTCTATAAGGTCCTGCGAGATATGTTCGTCAACACCCTCGCAAAAAGAAACGGATAGTGTTCTTTTTGCGTTGTCGGCAAGAAAACCGTCTAAAGCTTCGGTCTTGCAGTCTGCATAGGGAATGTAAGGCTTAATATCAAAAATGGGGGTATCGTTTAAAAGATCAGCCCCCGATATATGCAGAACAGGACCAAAATGTGTGTGATACTCAATTTTTTCAAGCTTTACGCAGGACAGTCCTAAAGGATTAGGTCTAAACGGCGAACGGGTTGCAAAAACGCCTATACGTTTATTGCCTCCAAGTCTTGGAGGACGCACAGTAGGAGACCACTCCTCTCGCACCGCTTCACTGAACTGCCATATAAGCCATATATGCGAAAAACCTTCAAGTCCGCGGACGGCTTCAAAGACCCTGTATTCGGGTTCGAAAACTATCTGAGCCTTTAGAGAATTGCACAAGCCACTTTGTCTCGGAATACCGAACTTGTCAGAGAATCCGCCTTTTATAACTGCGATTTTTTTAATGCTGAAGGATTCGTTCATTTAAACACATCCCATTTAACCTATTGTACCAATTATAGTATAATATTTAAGCTTTAAAAAAGCAATGTTTATTTGACAAATGGGGTAGAAAAAAACAACATTATGTGTTACAATAAGCCCGTATTTAAATAAAGTTGTTGCAGGTAGAAATATGCAACGCTAAAAACTCGGTGGCATAGAAAATGTATGATATGCTTGCAGGTCTGTGTCTGCTTATGATGTTTTGCACATCAGATGATTGAAACATCGGAATGTGTTCATTATAATGTTTATTGGTTTTTTGAGGTGATGCCAAATGATAATCGCTGATATGCATACCCATTCATCAAACTCACACGATTCATCCTGTGATATGGAAAATATGATACTCTCTCAGCTCGAAAAAGGGACGGGTGTACTGGCAGTTACCGATCATTTCGACACAGCTTGGTTTAGTATAAAAGATGTTATTACCCCTGTCGTAAATTCCAACAAACAAGCCGCAGAGCTTAAAGAAAAATATAAGGATAAAATTTCAGTGCTTGCGGGCGTAGAGGTCAGCGAGACGTTTTGGAAACCGCAGATATACGAAAGGCTTAAAGGTCTCACACGGTTTGATGTTATTATAGGTTCGGTGCACTGCGTAAGATATAAGGACCTTACTATGCCTTATGCTCAGCTTGACTTTTCAAAGCTCAGTCGCGCTGATTTAGAAGGCTTTATGGACGCTTATTTTAACGATATGCTAACTATGCTCGAGACTCTCGACTTTGATATTCTGGCACATCTGACCTGTCCGCTTCGTTATATTCGGGGAAAATATCTTCTTGATTTTGACCTTGACGGTTATATGGGTAAAATAGAACAGATACTTAAAAAAATAATCGAAAAGGGCATTGCTCTTGAGATAAATACATCCTCTTATGATACATTGGGTGATTTTATGCCCTCTGTTGATATTATTAAACTGTATTATGATTTAGGCGGACGTATGATTACACTGGGTTCTGATGCTCATATTGCAGAAAATGCGTCGAAAAACTTTTGTGAAGCTATTAAAACTATCGAAAGCATTGGGTTTGACGGCATTTATTATTTAGAAAACCGAGCTGCAAAGAAAATAAATTTAAAAACACTATAAAAAACTGTTGCTTTATGTCTTAATTTGTGATATACTCACATCTGTTGTGTGTAACAACACTCTGGAGAGTTCCATTAAGCCATAATGGACGCCGAAGGTGTAAGGAAGCTTTCTTCCGATCTCTCAGGCAAAAGGACAAAGTTAAATTTACTATTATTGTGTTAAGGATGCTTTGTGATTTTGTCGAATTGCTTTTGCAGTTCGACTTTTTTATTATTTTAAGGGGGATGTCAAAATGCTTGACAAAATTGCTGAAATTAACAGCAGTATTAACGGCGTAGTTTGGGGAGTATTCGGCCTTGCACTACTAATTGGTACAGGTATTATAGTAACCTGCTGCACAAAATTTTTTCAGGTTTCTCGTTTGGGCCTTTGGTGGAAAAACACCATTGGTAGTCTATTTAAGAAGGATGTTATTAAACATCGCAAAGAAAAGGGTACAATTTCTCCTTTCCAGGCACTTTGTACTGCTCTCGCAGCAACTGTAGGTACAGGAAATATCGCAGGTGTTGCTGCCGCTATTTGTATTGGCGGCGCAGGTGCGGTTTTCTGGATGTGGATTGCGGCTTTCTTTGGTATGATGACCAACTATGCAGAAAATGTATTAGGAATTTATTTCCGTCGTAAAAACTCCGAAGGCGAATGGTCCGGCGGTGCTATGTACTATTTGCGTGATGGCTTAGGCGGCTACAAGTATAAGGATAAAAACACCTCTACAAGCTTCAAAGGTGTTGGCAAAGTCCTTGCTGTTCTATTCTGTATATTCACAATGTTTGCTTCTTTCGGTATCGGTAGTATGGGTCAGGTAAACAAAATTGTTGCCAACGTTTCTGCTGCATTCGATGTTGAAGCTCTTTCTCGTGTTCAAGTTTTTGAGGGTATTTCCCTTTACAACATTATTTTAGGTGCAATAATAATGCTTCTTACGGCATTTATTACTCTTGGCGGTGTTAAGAGAATTGCAAATGTTGCCGAAAAAATAGTTCCCCTGATGGTGGTACTGTTTATTGTGGGAAGCCTTGTTATCATCGGTTGTAATTACGATGCTATTATTCCTGCTTTCAAAGCGATTTTTGTAAATGCTTTTAAGCCTGAGTCCTTTGTTGGCGGTGGTATTGGTGGCGTTATCGTTGCTATGACCAACGGCTTTAAGCGTGGCGTTTTTTCCAACGAGGCAGGTCTTGGTTCTTCGGTTATGGTACACGCCAATTCCAGTGTTAAGGAACCTGTAAAACAGGGTATGTGGGGAATATTTGAGGTTTTCGCAGATACTATGGTTGTTTGCACGATGACCGCATTGGTTGTACTTACCTCAGGCGGTCTGAACGGCGGTGTATTTAATGCTGAAACAGGCGAAATTGCAGCGGGCTATACCGACGCCACATTAGTAGGTGGTGCCTTTAACGAGATATTCTCTTGGGGTAATATCGGTGAACGTTTTGTTGCTATTGCTATGTTCCTCTTTGCATTCACAACAATTCTTGGTTGGTCACACTACGGCTCAAAGGCGTGGGAATATTTATTCGGCGCAAAAAGCACTATTATCTTTAGAGTAATTCACGTTTGCACTATTATTTTCGGTGCGGTTCTAACCTCATCTCTCGCTTGGGATATTTCCGATACCTTTAATGGTCTTATGATGATACCTAACCTTATTGGCGTATTGGTTTTAGCTCCTCTTGTAATGAAGATTACTAACAACTTTGTTGACCGAAAGGTTAAAAACAAGGGTGTTGAGCCAATGCTCTCATACATAGACGAGATTCAAGCAGAGCATGCCGAAAAGGTAAAGAACGGCGAAGAATAAAACATAAGCTATAAAACATACTAGGCGTTGCATCCGTAAGGAAACAACGCCTGTTTTATTTTAGAAAACGTTTTTGCTAAAAAAAGAAATAAATAAGCTTGAAAAGAAAAAAATAAGGAGTATAATACTATATAAATGGAGGTGTGGGTATGCATAAGCATAATCCGAGTATGACCGAAGGTCCGCTGTTTGGCAAGATGATGCTTTACACCATTCCGATAATCCTTACCGGAATTTTACAGCTTTTCTTCAATGCCGCAGATCTTGTAATTGTCGGTCAGTTCGGTCAGTCGGGAAGTAATGCTGTCGCGGCGGTAGGCTGCACTGCCTCTATATCAGGATTGATTGTGAATTTTTTCATAGGTTGTTCTGCAGGAAGCGGAGTAACGGTTGCTCACGCATTGGGTGCAGGACATACATTAGGTGTGCACAAGGCGGTGCACACAATAATTCCGCTGGCGGCTGTAGGAGGCGCAATAATTTCCGTTATAGGTGTTATTTTTGCAGAGCCACTGCTTGTTATGATGTCTACTCCCGACAACATTCTCGGTCTTTCTACCGTATATATGCAGATAATCTTTGCAGGTATGATGCCTAATATGGTGTACAATTTCGGAGCATCCATACTTCGTGCTGCAGGCGATTCCAAACGACCGCTTTATTATCTTGTCTTCGCGGGAATTATAAATGTGCTTCTCAATTTAGTTTTCGTACTGGTGCTTCATATGGATGTAGCAGGTGTAGCATTAGCAACCGTTATTGCCCACTTTATTTCTGCAGTCTTGGTAATTTATGCTCTTATGAAGCGCACCGATGCCTGTAAGCTGGAGCTTAAAAAACTTCGTTTTTACTCAGAACCCCTTAAACGCATCTTCCGTATGGGTATCCCTGCAGGAATTCAGTCAAGCCTTTTCTCAATTTCAAATGTTATAATACAGTCTTCAATAAATGCCCTCGATGCGGTATATGTAGGAGTAGTTGCAGGTAATGCAGCCGCATCAAACATACAGAACTTTGCCTTTATGACAAACGAAGGCTTTAAGCAGACCGCAATGAATTTTGCAGGTCAGAATATAGGTGCAGGTAAATATGACCGCGTAAGAAAAATCGGAACGATTTCACTGCTTTCAACTGCAATACTGGCGATAGTTGTCGGTGTTGTTATGACCTATTTTTCAGAACCTCTTCTCGGTATTTATATTTCCGACTCGCCTGAAGCAATAAGGTGGGGCTGTATCAGAATGGTCTGTATGTGTCTGCCGTATTTCCTCGGCGGAATTATGGACGTAACAACAGGTCTTCTCCGCGGAATGGGACAATCTATTTTCCCGATGTTTGCATCTGTATTCGGTGTTTGCGTATTCCGTGTGGTATGGATATATACTATCTTCCAAATTCCGGCATACCACACACCCGAAAGTCTTTGGATTTCTTATATTATCTCATGGACGCTAACCTTTATCATACAGTATGTAGTATACAAGGTGGTAGTATCTAAAAAAATTAAGCAGCAGTTAGCGGAGAGTGGAAAAAGTAATGATAACTAATCTTCATACTCATACCTACCGTTGCGGTCACGCAACAGGAACAGAAGAGGAATATATCTTACATGCTATTGAAAATAATCATAATTTATGGTAAAATAAACTATATAAATAGAGAGGTGACCTTATGAACAATAACTTAGTAATAACAATCGGTCGTGAATTCGGAAGCGGCGGCAGAGAGATTGCCCGCAAGGTTGCCGAAAAACTGGGTATAAAAATGTATGATAAAGAGCTTATTGCCCTTATTGCCAAAAACAGCGGTATGAGTGAGGACGTTCTTCATGAGGTAGATGAAACGGCAGTAAACAGCTTCCTGTATGCGCTTTCTTCAGGTGCTTTTTCAGGAACACCCATAATAAATACGGGAGCATCAACCCTTCCCATAACCGACAAGGCGTTTATAAACTGCTCAAAGATTATAAAGGAAATAGCCGAGAGTGAGTCTTGCGTTATCGTGGGACGCTGTGCAGAATCTATACTTAAAGGCAGAGACAACACCCTTACCGTATTCGTTCATGCCGATTTACAGCAGCGCATAGACCGTATTTGTGAGCACGAAAACATCTCCCGTGACGATGCTGCTTCGGTTATAAAAAGGGCGGATAAAAAACGTGCCTCATATCATAATTATTATTCCGATACACGCTGGGGTGCCAGAAGTGCTTATGACCTTTGTATCAACAGCCGAATGGGAACTGATGTTGCGGCAGAAATTATCGTAAAAGCAGCCAAAGCCATTTGTAAATAATTTTCACTAAACCCTACCGCCTTTCGTAATATATATTGCGGGAGGCGGTGATTTTTTGATAAGTGTTCGAACAAACCGTAAATTAAGATTTAAACGCATACTGATTTTCCTTTTAATTGTTGCAACTATAGCGGCATCATTCACGGTTTATCTTGACTTCAGGCTGAGAAATGTGGCGGTTGTGTTTGCGAAGAGCGCAGTTAAAACCGCAGTTATTAACTGCGCTAACAGAGCCTCTTCGAGAGCACTTGAAGAAATGATGATAACCTACGATACTATTGCAAAAATCAGCCGCAACGAGGAGGGACTTGCCACCAGTGTGGAAATAGACTCGGTTGCGGCAAACAGGCTCAAGTCAAGAATCAGCGACGAAATTGCCGAGGATATGGCAAAATATGAAGAAATAAAGTTCTCTGTTCCTTTGTCAGCAGCTTTCGGAATGTATTTTACAAGCACAAAATGGCCTAAGCTTTCCTATACGGTACATATAACAACAACAGTTGCAAGTAATTTTAAAAGCAATTTTCAAAGCGCAGGTATAAATCAGGTGTTGCACCAAATACTTTTGACGGTAGATCTCGAAAGTGATCTTGCAATGCTTGAGAAAAACACAGAACAAGTCGCAAAAACAGAATTTATTGTAGCACAAACCGTAATAGTCGGTGCCGTTCCCGATGCCTTTACAAGTGTCGGTCACGCAACCGATGAGGTTATGGAGGATATATTTGATTTTGGTGCACAAGCATCACAGTAGAGGTAAAATATGGAATTTAAAGATGCAAAAAAACGTGTGGAGGAGTTAACTCGGCTTCTGCGTTACCACAACGAAAGATATTATAACGAAGATTCTCCCGAAATATCAGACTATGAGTATGATATGCTGGGACGTGAGCTTCGGGCAATAGAGGCCGAATATCCCGAGCTTGTGTCGGCAGATTCTCCGTCGCAAAAGGTGGGAGGTGCTGCTGCAAGGCTGTTCACTCCCGTTAAGCACTCGGTTAAAATGGAAAGTCTGCTTGATGCCTTTAGCTTTGATGAGCTGTATAGCTTCGATAAAAAGGTCAAGGAGGCGGTGGGGGCAACAGAGTATTCTGTAGAGCCTAAAATTGACGGGCTTTCGGTGTCTCTCGAATATCAAAACGGCAGATTCGTCCGCGGATCTACACGCGGAGACGGTGAGACGGGAGAGGATGTTACCGCAAACCTACTGACGATAGATTCTATCCCTAAGACCATATCATTTAGCGGTGATTTAGAGGTGCGCGGCGAGGTCTATATGTCCCGTAAAGCATTTGAAGATTTGGTTGCCCGACAGGAGCTTATGGGAGAGCAACCTGCTAAAAATCCCCGCAACGCCGCCGCAGGCTCTCTTCGTCAGAAAAACTCTAAAATAACCGCCGAAAGAAAGCTTGATATATTTGTTTTTAATATTCAGCGTGTAGAGGGTAAAAATCTCAGTTCCCATATACAGTCACTTGACTTTCTGAGGGAACTCGGCTTCACCGTTCTTCCTACTTATAAAAAATGTTCGTCTATGGACGAGGTTATTGCTGAAATTGAGCGAATAGGCAACAGCAGGGGAGACCTTCCATTTGACATTGACGGTGCTGTTATAAAGGTCGATAACTTTGCTTTCCGCGAGGATATGGGAAGTACAGCAAAATATCCTAAATGGGCGGTAGCGTATAAATATCCCCCCGAGGAAAAGGAAACCAGACTTTTAAGGATTGAAATAAATGTTGGCAGAACAGGTGCACTTACTCCTACAGCCGAATTTGAGCCTATACAGCTTGCAGGTACAACCGTTTCCCGCGCAGTGCTTCACAATGGGGATTTTATAAAGGAAAAGGGCATCTGTATAGGTGATACCATAGTCGTCCGCAAGGCGGGTGAAATCATTCCCGAGGTGCTATCAGTAAAGGCACATAACGAGGATTCCGTTCCCTTTCATATGCCTCATATTTGTCCTTCCTGTGGTGGACCTGTTTTCCGCGAGGAGGGTGAAGCGGTGCTTCGTTGCACAAATGCCGAGTGTCCGGCTCAGATGCTCAGACACCTTATTCATTTCACCTCCCGCGATGCAATGGATATCGAGGGTCTGGGTCCCGCCGTACTCGAACAACTCTCTGCCGAGGGGCTTATAAAGGATATTACCGATCTTTATAACCTTAAAGCCGAAGATGTGATAAATCTTGAGCGTATGGGTGAAAAGTCTGCCTCAAATATGATTGCGGCAATAGAAAAATCTAAAGAAAATCCCCTCTCTCGCCTTATTTTTGCATTAGGCATACGTCATATAGGTCAAAAGGCGGCAAAGCTTGCGGCAGAGCATTTTAAAACGGTAGAAGCACTGTTAAGTGCTGCCGAGGACGATTTCGCAGCTATCGATGGATTTGGCTCTGTACTTGCTAAAAGTATAGCCGAGTTCTTCTCTTTAAGCTCGACCGCCCAAATGATTGAAAAGCTCAAAGCACTCGGTGTTAATATGACCGAACCCGACAATACAGTAGATAACCGTTTTGAGGGTATGACCTTTGTCCTTACGGGAACGCTTCCCACCTATTCAAGGCAGGAGGCATCCGCCATTATCGAAAGCTTCGGCGGAAAAACATCTTCCTCGGTTTCAAAGAAAACGACCTATGTCCTCTCAGGCGAAGCCTCGGGCAGTAAGCTCGACAAAGCCAATGCCCTTGGTATAGAGGTTATCGACGAAGCACGGTTTATTGAAATGATAAAATAATAAAAAGGATGCATCAGCTGATGCATCCTTTAATTTTTATAAAACTATATTTTACTGCTTATTATTTTGTAGCCTTAGCAGCTTTTTTAGCAGTGCTGTTCTTCCAGATAACCCAGAGGGGAGCGGAAATGAACAGAGAAGAAATACAGCCCGAAATAAGACCGAATGCCATAGGAATAGCAAAGCTGCGGAGTGAGGTAAGACCGAAGAGCTCTGCAACAACAATTATCATTACAACAGCCGAGAAGGTTGTGAGTGTTGTGATAAAGGTACGCATCTTAACGATGTTAAGACTATTGTTTACAAGCTCAGCGGTGGTTGCCTTGGGATAAATTCCCTTATTCTCGCGAACTCGGTCATAAACGACGATGGTGTCGTTAAGAGAATAACCGAGAATAGTGAGAACAACCGCCATAAAGTTGGAGTCGATCTGCAGACGGAAGATAATGCAGATGAAGAAAGCAACAAATATGTCGATGAAGAGGGAAGCGAAGGCGGTAATAGCTGCCGAAACGCCGCCAATCTTACGGAAACGGATTCCAACATAAAGCACAACAAGTAATCCTGTGAGGATAACTGCGGCAAGACTCTTTGCAAAGAATGCACCTGCAACACTGGGGTTAACAGAGTTAGAGTCGTAAAGCTCAAAGGTGTTGTCCTTATACTTTTCGGTAAGAACCTTTGCAAGGTTCTGCTGAGCCTCGTTTGAAAGGGAATCAGTTCCAACAAGTGTAATAACAATCTTCTTGGAATCGTCGGCAAGACCTGCACTTTCGCTTACATTAACATCCTTGCCTAAAGTCTCTTCGATAAGAGCCTCTGTGGTCTTGTAGTCGAGTTCACCCGAATAAGAATAGGTGATACGGGTACCGCCCTTGAAGTTGATGTCAAGGTTTACACCGAAGATAACGGTTAGTATAATGCCGATAACCATAAATACCGCATAAGCGATAAGTACCGGTTTAAAGCACTTGTTAAAGTCAATATTCTTCTTAAACATTCTTGGCACCTCCGTAAAAAGCAGGTTTTCTGAATACCTTCAGGCGGGAGATGCTCTTAACCATAAGTCTGGAGCAGAGCACACCGAGGATAAGGTTGAATATTGTACCTACAAGCAGGGTGTAACCGAAGGAATAGATAGAACCGGTGATGGTAGTGCCGAAGAGTGCAAAAATGGGGGAGAGAAGGGTGGTAAGAATTCCTTCAGAACCAAATGCGCCCATAAGCACGAGAGAAACGATAACGATGGTAACGTTTCCGTCGATGATAGCACTTAAGCTGTTCTTATAACCTGCTGCAATAGCACCGTCGATGGTTTTTCCTTTTTGGAATTCTTCTTTAATACGCTCTGCCGCAATTACATTAGCGTCAACACCAACACCGATAGAAAGGATGATACCTGCAATACCGGGGATGGTAAGGGTGAAGCTGTCGAAAGCGTTTATGTAGCCTGAGATACAAGCTATCATTGCTGCAACCTGTCCGAGAAGTGCGATAGAAGCAACAACACCGAGCAGACGGTAACGAATTATCATAAGTAAGCAGATAAGACCGAATGCACAGGAGCCTGCGATAAGCATAACATTAAGTGCATCAGAACCCAAGGTGGGGGAGATTATCTGCATCTTGGAATCGTCAACAGTAAGTGCAAAGGGAAGAGCACCTGCGTTGATCTGGTTTGCAAGGGATGCAGCATCTTCTGCGGTAAAGTCTCCCGTAATCATTGCCTCACCTGTCGTGATAGCCTCGTTTACTTTGGGACTGGAGATCATCTGGTCATCCATCCAGATAGAGATGGTGCTGCCCACATTACTTGCGGTAGCAGAAGAGAATTTAGCTTTACCTGTTGCATTAAACTTAAGGCTTACATAGTGTCCTACAGAAGCCTCGTATGCATAGGATGCAGACGCAATATCCTTACCCTCAACAAGAACGGTATCCTTGGTGGTGCCCTTACAGAAGGTGAGCACTGCGGTCTGACCCAGCTTTTCAACCTCTTTTGCAGGGTCGAAATCGGTCTGGTCGGAGGACCAAGGGAAACGAACGATTATCTGATGTGTTGCATTATCGGTATAAACCTCGTAGTCGGTAATATTGTTGCCTACAAGACGGGTTTCGATAATTGCTTTGGCTGATGCCATATCCGAATCGGTTATCTTTGCATCTTCAATGTCGGGAGAGAAAACAGCCTCTACACCGCCTCTGATGTCAATACCCCAACGGATATCCTCTGCTCCTTTGAAGTAGATGTTACGGGTGTCACCGTAGTAACTGTCTACACCAAAGAATGCTGTGTAGGTAAGTGCAAGTATAAGAGCGAATATCACGAAAAATACCCACTTACCGGTCTTTTTTGCTTTCATTGGTTTAAAACCTCCGGTCTTTTAAAAATCATAATACATTATAATATCTATAATAGACAAAGTCAACGCTTTATTCTGCTAAGAGCTTTTCACAGGCAGCATATTTCACAGCCACGCACAAAACCTTAGCGGCTGTGCTGAGTTCTTCAACACAGGGGAAGGAGGGAGCAATGCGAAGATTGCTGTCATCGGGGTCATTACCGTAAGGATAGGTTGCACCTGGGGTAGTGATTATAAGTCCTGCTTCTTTACAAAGCTCACCCACACGCTTAGCACAGCCCGACAGAACCTCCATACTGATGAAATATCCGCCGCGGGGCTTTGTCCATACTGCGATACCCTTATCGCCGAGTGCCTCATCAAACTGTGCAAGACAAGCCTCAAACTTAGGACGGAGAATATCAGCGTGACGCTTCATCTGAGCGAGAAGAGCATCGAGAGTGGGGAACATTCTTGCGTGACTTAGCTGATTAAGCTTGTCGGGACCGATAGTCTGTATAGTCATACGGGATTTGAGCAGCTTGAGATTAGCATCACTTGCTGCAACGGCTGCAATACCTGCACCGGGGTAGGTTATCTTGGAAGTAGAGGTAAACTGAAGCACCATATCCTCGTTGTCGTTCTTCTTACATTCATCATATATATTAAGAAGCTTGTCGCCTTCTGCATATAAATCGTGAATAACGTAAGCGTTATCCCACATAAGTCTGAAATCCTTTGCGGCAGGCTTCATAGCAGCAATGCGTTTAACAGTTTCATCGCTGTAGGTAATGCCAAGGGGGTTAGAATACTTGGGAACACACCACATACCCTTAACTGCAGGGTCCATTATAAGTTCTTCTACGGCATCCATATCGGGACCGTTTTCGCCGCATTTTACGGTTATCATTTCGATACCGTAATACTGGCATATTCCGAAATGACGGTCATATCCGGGTGCGGGACAAAGGAATTTAACCTTGCCCTGAGTAAGCCAAGGACCCTCGCCAAAGCCTGTAACCATACCCTGAGTAATTGCGTCAAACATCAGGTTAAGAGATGCATTGTTTCCGCAGATGATGTTGTTTGCATCCATACCGAGAATTTCGCCGAAGAGCTTCTTCATTTCGGGAATTCCGTCAAGACCGCCATAGTTTCTGCAATCAATTCCACCTTCGGTCTTAAAGCCCTTGTCAGGACCCACAAGACCTAAAAGGTCGTCGCTAAGGTCTAACTGATCAGCTCCGGGTTTACCTCTTGACATATCAAGCGAAAGCTCAGCACCCTTAATTTCTTCGAATTCACGCTTTAGAGCTTCAAATTCTGTGCTGAGTGCTTCTTTAGACATAGAAAGATAATTTGCCATCTGTTTTCCTCCAAAAATAATATCAATTTATTATACTACTTTTTATGGTTCATTTCAAGATTTTTTTGTCAGCATTTTAATTAGTATTTGTCAGCATTTTAATTAGTATTTTAATTAGTGAATCAAGGGAATCACATTCTGTTTTATACAATAAAAAATTATTCTCGCATTTTTTGGTTGAATAATGAAAATTTTGTGGTATAATGTACAATGTAACGGATGTGTTCGGATATCATTTTTGATGAGGGTATATAAATTTTTTGCCTAGTTCGTCTGTGATTTTGTAAAATTATATTTAGTTTAAGGAGAAATGTATATGAGTTACATACGCTACACCTACGACCAGCTTAAGACCTTCTGCTGCGACGCCTTTAAAAAATTCGGCTTTACTGAAAAAGAGTCGGAAAGCATAACCGATGTTCTTCTTTTGTCCGACGTATACGGCATTGAATCTCACGGTATGCAGCGTCTTGTACGCTACCATAAGGGTATTGAAAAGGGTCTTATAAAAGTAGACGCTAAGCCCGAAATAGTTTTTGAGACCCCTGTTTCTGCCGTTATCGACGGTCACGACGGAATGGGTCAGCTTATCTCTATCGAGGCTATGAATTTAGCTATAGAGAAAGCAAAGAAAAGCGGTATGGCTATCGTCAGCGTTAAAAATTCCAATCATTTCGGCATTGCGGGCTATTATGCTAAAATGGCTTGTGATCAAGGACTTGTAGGCTTCGCTATGACCAATTCCGAAGCAATAATGGTGCCAACATATTCTCGTCTTGCAATGTTGGGCTCCAATCCTATCGCAATTTCTATGCCAGCCGAGCCCTATCCCTTCTTTTTCGATTCTTCTACTACCGTAGTAACAAGAGGTAAGCTCGAAATATACAATAAACTTTCTAAGCCCCTGCCTGATGGCTGGGCGTTAGACGAAAACGGACGTCCCTGCACCGATGCTTCCCGTGTGCTTAAAAATATTGTCGGTAAAAACGGCGGCGGTATAGTTCCTCTTGGCGGCGATACAGAACCGCTGGGCGGACATAAGGGCTACGGCTACGGTATGCTCTGTGAAATATTCTGCTCAATCTTCTCGGGTGGACTTACCTCGAACCACACCCACGTTGGTGGTAAGGGTGGCACCTGTCACGGATTTATGGCGGTAGACCCTGCAGTATTTGGTGATGCCGAGGCTATGAAGGAGCGTTTCTCCACCTTCCTGCAGGAACTTCGAGATGCACCTAAGGCTGAGGGAGCCGAGCGTATCTATACCCATGGTGAAAAAGAGATAATAGCTTTAGCTGACCGTATGAAAAACGGCATTGATGTAAACATTAACACCGTTGCAGAAATGAAGGATTTGTGTGACTATCTCGGTATGGATAGCGTAAAATATCTCGGCGATGTTGACTTTGCCGCAGCAAAACAAAGCTCATATAAATAAACCTTCAAAACCTTCTCACATTGTTTCATATACAGATAAGACAGACTATCTTTAAGGTAGTCTGTTTTGTTTTGCCTACAATCACAACAAATAGCCCTTATTTTTCTTGACAGACAATAAATATAGTGGTATTATCTATTGTGGTATATGAGGGGGAATGTGTTCCTTTTTGACTTTGGCGGGTCAAATTTGTGTCGTATTCCCACACCCGAGGTACAACCACAGCCTCGAAAAATAAATGTTGTTTAATATAAAGGAGGTGCATTTAAAATGCCCACAAACCCAATTTTTTATGTAATCATAGGCATCGTCGCAGTGGTATTGGCTGTAGTGTTTTTCCTTTTAGGTTCTTCTCACAGAAAAAACAAGGCTGAAAAGACAATCGGCTCTGCAGAAGCAGAAGCTAAGCGAATTCTCTCCGACGCTATCCAAAATGCCGAAGCCCGAAAGAAAGAATTGCTTATAGAGGCAAAGGACGAGGCTCATCAGCTCCGCACCGAGACCGACCGTGATCTTCGTGAAAGAAGAAGCGAGGTTCAGCGTCAGGAACGCCGCTTACAGCAAAAAGAAGAGACCCTTGATAAAAAAATAGACAACCTCGAAATCAAGGAAGAAAATATTGCAAAACGTGCAAAAGAGGTTGAAGAAAAGCTTCAGGAGAGCGAACAGATAAAACGCAGTCAGCTCGAAATGCTGGAGAGAATTTCAGGCTATTCCAAAGAGCAGGCTAAGGATTATCTTCTGTCTGTCCTCGACGGAGAGCTTACCCACGCTAAGGCTGTTAAGATCAACGAGTACGAACAGCGTACCAAGGAAGAAGCAGACAACATTGCCCGCGAAATTCTTTCCCGTGCAATCCAGCGTTGCGCTGCCGACCATTCTTCTGAGGTTACGGTTTCTGTTGTGCCCCTGCCCAATGATGAAATGAAGGGTCGCATAATCGGACGCGAGGGACGTAATATCCGTGCTCTCGAAACCGCAACGGGCGTAGATCTTATCATCGACGATACTCCCGAAGCTATCACAGTTTCCAGCTTCGATCCCATTCGCCGTGAGGTTGCCCGTCTTGCCCTCGAAAAGCTTATTACCGACGGACGTATTCATCCCGCACGTATCGAAGAAATGGTAAACAAGGCTCAGGCTGATGTTAATAACACCATTAAACGTGAAGGTGAACGTGCTATGCTTGAAGCAGGCATACATAACCTTCACCCCGAAATAGTAAAGCTTCTTGGTAAGCTTTACTACCGTACCAGCTACGGACAGAATGTTCTTAACCATGCTCTTGAGGTTTGCCACCTTTCAGGTATAATCGCAGCAGAGCTTGGAGAGAATGTTACTCTTGCCAAGCGTGCAGGTCTTCTTCACGATATAGGTAAGGCTATCGACCACGAGCAGGAGGGTACTCACATTCAGCTCGGTGTTGAGGTTGCAAAGAAGTATAAGGAAAACGAAGATATTATCCACGCTATTCACGCTCACCACGGCGAGGTAGAGGCAAAAACTGTTATTGCCTGCATTGTTCAGGCAGCAGATGCAATTTCTGCCGCCCGCCCGGGTGCCCGTCGTGAGAATATCGAAAGCTACATCAAGCGTCTCGAAAAACTTGAGGAAATCGCCAATTCCTTCAGCGGCGTAGAAAACTCTTTCGCTATTCAGGCAGGTCGTGAGGTTCGTATCGTAGTTAAGCCTGAGGTAATCAGTGACGATCAGATGGTTATCATCGCACGCGATATCGCAAATAAGATCGAAAACGAGCTCGACTATCCCGGACAGATTAAGGTTAATGTCATCCGCGAAAACAGAGCCGTTGATTACGCAAAATAAATATTAAAAGCCGAGGGGGAAACCTCTCGGTTTATTTTATAAAATGGTAGATTTTTTGAGTAATCTGTGTTAGTATATTTATTTAGTAAAACAAATATTTCGGGTGAAGTTTATGCGAATGAGAAAGAAAAAACACGCAGCAGACAGGCTTGACGCCTGTAGGGAGCTTATATTGCCGTTAGCAGAACACGAAGCAGATTATCGTAAGGCTACCGAAAACCCCTCATATTACGATTTATCAGCAATTTTCGGCAATGATAACCCACTGCATTTAGAGATAGGCTGCGGAAAGGGTCAGTTTATCTGTGAACTGGCAAAACGCAATCCCGATATTAACTATATCGCTATTGAGGTCTGTGACGATGTTGCCGTTCTTGCCTGCGAGGGTGTAAAAAATGCAGGTCTTAAGAATGTGCGTTTTATGGTGACGGGTGCCGAGTATCTTTTAAAATATTTTAAAACCTCTTCTGTACAGCGCGTATATCTTAACTTTTCCTGTCCTTATCCAAAGACAAGGTATGCAAAGCACCGTCTCACGTCTCCTATTTTTCTGCCTATGTATAAAGATATACTGAAAAACGGTGGTGAAATACATCAAAAAACCGATAATATGCACTTTTTTGAGTATTCGGCAGAAAAATACTCGGAACTTGGCTTTAAACTTCAAAATATATCCCTCGACCTGCACAAAAGCGGCTTTGAGGGTAATATAGTAACCGAATATGAAAAAAGATTTACCGACCTCGGTCAGCCGATATATAGGTTGGAGGCAGTAAATATCAAATAAAGGAGCAACAGTATGACAAAAATTGATATTTTTTCAGGATTTTTAGGTGCGGGTAAAACCACCCTTATAAAAAAGCTTATTAACGAAGCCTATAAGGGCGAAAAGGTAGTTCTTATCGAAAATGAGTTCGGCGAGATAGGAATAGACGGCGGCTTTTTAAAGGAAGCAGGAATAGAGATAACCGAAATGAATTCGGGCTGTATCTGTTGCAGTCTTGTCGGTGATTTTGCCGAGGCGCTGGGCAAGGTGCTCGTAGACTATGCCCCTGACCGAATCATCATAGAGCCCTCGGGTGTCGGAAAGCTTTCGGATGTTATCCGCGCAGTGCAGGGAATAGAGACTGAGGATGCAAAGCTCAATGCATTTACTACAGTTGTTGATGCGAAAAAATGTAAAATGTATATGAAAAACTTCGGAGAGTTTTTCTGTGATCAGGTAGAACACGCCTCAGCAATAGTTCTCAGCCATACTGCAGGACTCAGTGAAGAAAAGCTGCACGCTTGTGTACATCTTCTTCGGGAGCATAATGCCGATGCAACCATAGTCACTACCGATTGGGAACAGCTTACAGGTGCTCAGATATTAGAGGCTACAGAAAATAAAAACACCCTTGCGCATCATCTGACGGAGCTTGAAGAGGAAGATGTCTGCCCCGAGTGCGGACACCACCATCACCACGATGAGCACCACCACGATGAGCACCACCACGATGAGGGTGAAGAATGCCATTGCCACGAACACCACCATCACGACGAACATCATCATGAACATGGTGAAGAATGTACTTGCGGTTGCCATCACGACCACCACGAGCATCATCACGGGCACGAACACCACCATCATCACCACCACGCCGATGAGGTCTTTACATCCTTTGGAAGAGAGACTGCAAAAAAATACACTGCACAGTACATTACCGATGCTCTTAAAGCCCTCGAAAACGAAGCAGAGTACGGAATTATTCTTCGTGCTAAAGGTATCGTAGCAGGGGAGTCGGGCGAGTGGATACATTTTGATTATGTTCCCGGTGAGACCGATGTGCGCACAGGCAGTGCTGATATTACGGGACGCATTTGCGTTATCGGTTCTAATATCAAAGAAGAGGCTATTGCCAAGCTGTTTGGAGTATAATTTATGAGAGATATACCTATTTATCTTTTTACAGGCTTCTTAGAGGCAGGTAAAACAAAATTCATTCAGGAAACCTTAGAGGACGAGCGTTTCAATTCGGGCGAAAAGACCCTGCTTCTCCTTTGTGAAGAGGGGGAAGAGGAATATGATATTTCCAAAATGCCCTTCCATAATGTTTATATCCGAAATATTGAGGACAAGTCTGAGCTCAGCACCAAAAACATCGAAAAAATGCTTAAGGAAACTGATGCCGAGAGGATAATTGTCGAGTATAACGGAATGTGGATGTTACAGGACCTCTTTACAGCCCTGCCCCGTTACTGTGTTATAAGTCAGGAGCTTTGTTTTTTCGATGCAAACACAGCCCTTACCTATAACGCTAATATGCGTCAGCTCGTTTACGATAAGCTGTCTACTGCCGAAATGATAATTTTTAATCGAACCCCCGAAAACTTTGATATTATGCCTCTACACAAGCTGGTACGTGCCGCAAACCGCAGAGCCGATATTGCTTATGAATATGCAAACGGTTATGTTAAATACGACGATATTGAAGATCCGTTGCCCTTTGATATAAATGCAGATGTAATAGTAATAGAGGATAAAGACTATGCCCTTTGGTTTCAGGATATGATGAACGATATGTCAAAATACGTGGGTAAAACACTAAAGTTTAAGGGTATAGTGGCAAGAGACGGAAAGATCCCCGACGATACCTTTGTTGTTGGCCGCCATGTTATGACCTGCTGTGCCGACGATGTTCAGTATTGCGGAATCGCCTGCGACTGGAAGGCTGCAAAGACCCTTAAAACCAACGATTGGGTAATAGTTACCGCAAAGCTCAGCGTAGGCAACCATAAGCTCTACCGTTCTAAAGGCCCCTACCTTACAGCCCTTGAGGTTGCTATATCGTCTAAGCCCGAACAGGAAGTTGCAACATTCTATTAAAATTTAACAGGCTTCTGATTTTATCATCAGAAGCCTGTTTTCATACAAAATAAAAATTTGTATCCCATGCAGGAACATAGGGGTAATGCCGCATATAAATTTTATAATCGGGATTAAATTCATATACCTTTAATGGAATAGAAAAATAGTCATCACTTTTATGATAAGCCGAAATAAGCATTTTCGGCTTATCTATTTTTATTGTCTTTTCTCCACCCATTATCGAGTCAAGCTCTTTTCCCTCAACATCAAATTTAATGTAGTCAAATTTTCGGTTTTCGAAAATACTGTCTATGCTCACAGCATCGATAAAAGCGTCTCCGCCAGAGACTGACCCGCGAGAAGACTTAAAGGAAAAGGGTAGTATTCCACATTCCTTGGATATTGCCGCATTTATTCGTTCGATGTTCAGACCTTCTGTGTTTTTTGTAAGCTTCCCAAAGCTTTTAATATCTGGCTCAACTGCGGTAATATCTCCTGCTTTACTAACACGCTTTATAAAACTCAGCACAGTGTCACCGTTGTATGCGCCAAGGTCTAAAAAGCTGTCACCCTCTTTGAGCCTTAAAATGCATTCAAATGCCTCATCTTCACTGGTCTCGCAGGAGAAAAGCCTTTTTATATCTCCATCAAGCTTAAAGAGTGTAGTTTGCTCAAAAACCTTTTTTGACTGCTCGTCAGAAAGTAGAGAATATGCACGATAAAGCTCTTCGCTGTGCCTTTTTGCATATTCAGTGTTAAATATTTCTCCTCCGCAAACAGGCACCTCGGGGGCAAGCAGGGTGTGGTTATCCATTATCCGCTTTATATTTTCTATTACTTCGGGACGGTTGGAACCGAAAGAAAACAGTGCAACAAAATCTCCGAATATGCTTTCGGCATCTTCTAGACTCAAAACCTTAAATCCTCTGAAAGTTCGGTCTCTTACAAAACCCGAACTTGCAAAAACACCGCTAACCTTTATATTAAGGCGTTCAAGCTCGCTTAGTATTTTATCTGCGCCGTTACCTGTGCCGTATAGGAGAATGGGTTTTTCTTCATTTTTAAGCCGCGTCCATATATCTGTCATACTATACCTGCCTTGAAAGTTGATACGCCTTCATAGGTCCGTAGTTTGGAACATAAATAGTGCCGCAATGTATAAAGCCTAACTTTTCAAGACCTTTTTGCATTATATGATTGTCGGCGTGGGTGTCGATTTTAATGTTGTCTGCAGTTTCAAGACAAAACTCAACACATGCCTTCAAAACACCCTTAGTTCTGCCTGAAGAGGCTATTCGGTGTATTACATAATAAGGGCGGTCATTAAGCCAACTGCCTTCAATGTATTCGTAGGTGGGGTCGGGTCCTTTGTCAAATAAAAATACACCGTCGATAACACCGTCGCATTTAAGAATATAAAGCTTTTGTTCGCTGATATTTTCTATAAGCGACTCCTTTGGCGGATGAACATTTTTCCACTGATTCGGATTACCGTTTTCCGCCATAAATTTTCGCGCTCTTTGGTATATGGCAAGGATATCTTCAAGGTCGCACATTTGCGCTTTTACTATCTCAGTCATTAGTCAAGCTCCTTTTTGCCTGTGTAAAGCTCGTAATATCTGCCCTTCATATTAAGCAGCTCTTCGTGACTGCCTCGCTCTATTATCTCGCCTTGCTCCAACACCATTATAGCGTTAGAGTTTCTGACGGTAGAAAGTCTGTGGGCAATAACAAAGGTAGTGCGGTCGGCCATCAGTCGGTCCATACCTATTTCGATATGCCGTTCTGTTCTTGTATCTACTGAGCTTGTAGCCTCGTCAAGAACAAGAATAGGTGCCTTGGAAAGAGCGGCTCTTGCAATGTTTAAAAGCTGACGCTGTCCCTGAGAAAGATTTGCACCGTCTCCCGTTATTAACGTGTCGTAACCGTTTTCAAGACGGGTAATAAAGGAATGAGCACTTGCTGTTTTAGCAGCTGCAATAACCTCTTCATCGGTTGCATCAAGTCTGCCGTAGCGAATATTTTCCATAACAGTTCCCGTAAAGAGATGGGTGTCCTGAAGCACCATAGCAATATTTTTTCTCAGCACATCCATAGGATAGTCTTTAAGGTCAATACCGTCAATGGTAATGCTACCGCTTTCGATATCGTAAAAACGGTTGAGCAAATTTGTTATAGTAGTTTTACCCGCACCCGTTGAACCGACAAAGGCAATTTTCTGACCTGGCTTTGCATAAAGAGAAATGTTTTTAAGCACAAGCTTATCGGGATTATACCCAAAGCTTACATCCTTAAGCTCAATATGACCCGTTATAGCGGTGTTTTGTTCACTTCCTGCGCGGTCCTCAGGCTCGGGCTGCATATCCATAACTGCAAATACACGCTCAGCACCTGCAAGGGCAGAGAATACGGCCGTCATCTGCTGGGAAATCTGGTTTATAGGCATATTAAAGCGTTTGGAATAATCTGCAAATACCGTCAGCGCACCTGGGGTAAAGCCCGCGGTACACATCATTATTCCGCCTATACCCATAGTAATGCCATAGCTTATCATACTTGTGTTGTGCATAATGGGTCCCATTATGCCTCCGTAGAACTGAGCCTTGAACTGTTTATCCCTTAGGTCATCATTAAGGGTCTCAAACTCGTCTACACAGATGCTTTCGTGATTAAACACCTTGACAACCTTTTGTCCCGTAACCGATTCCTCAATATAACCGTTTACCGCACCCAGAGCCGCCTGCTGACCTGAATAATACTTTCGTGAAGCCTTGGCAATAAGCGCTCCGCCGTAGGCAAAAAGGGGAATAAACAGTATGGTTACAAGTGTGAGCACCCAGTTGGTGGTTATCATAAAGAAAAGTGTTCCGATAAGGGTCACCGCGCCCGAAATAAGAGAGGTGAGCGAGTGGTTGAGCATCATATCAATATTATCCACGTCATTTGTAAAGCGGCTCATAATTTCGCCTGTGGGGTGCGAGTCGAAATACTTTACGGGGAGTGTCTGCACCTTACTGAAAAGGTCATTTCTTATCTTTTCCAGAGTGCTTTGCGTGATAGAAAGCATAATTCTTGCCTGCAGGTATCCTGCTAAAATACCAACAAGATATACCGCAAAAAGAATTATTATGGCAGTCAGAACATAGGTGAGAATTTCGGCAAAACGTCCGTTTGCCATAATCTCCTTTATAAAGCCTATTTGGGTGAATTTTTCTATAACATTATCCGCCGCAACAGCCATAATTCCCGAGTTTTCCACCGTTGTAGGCACCTGTCCGATGCGGTTGATGATAGGAAGCAGACTGAAAGAGCCTATAAGAGAGGTGACTGTAGATATAAGCATACAGAAAAGAACAAAAATGAACTTAGGGATGTGCTTGCTGAAATATCCAAAGAGTCTTTTAATGGTATCTGCTGTGTTTTTGGGTTTGCCTCCCATTGCGCCTCTCGGACCGGGGCCTCGACCTGGGCCTCCCATCATAGGACGTCTCGCATCAGGTTTTCCCGAGGAGGAATACTGTTTTTGGAGTTGTTCTAGGGTTCTTGCCATATCAGTTTTCCTCCTTTTTGTCCATCTGAGAATAGTATATTTCGCCGTACTCCTCGCAAGATTCAAGAAGCTCACTGTGGGTGCCGACGCCTGTTATACGACCCTCATTCATAACAACTATCATATCCGCATCCATAACCGAGGTTATGCGCTGTGCAATAATAATTTTTGTAGAGCCCTCAAGCTCATTTTTAAAGGCTTCTCGGATATTCTTTTCTGTTGCTGTGTCGACTGCGCTCGTTGAGTCGTCAAGAATCAGAATTTTTGGCTTTTTAAGCAGTGCACGTGCAATACAAAGACGCTGCTTCTGACCGCCCGAGACGTTAACACCACCCTGTTCAAGCTCGGTTTCGTAGCCGTCCTTAAAGCTGTCAATAAATAAGGATGCCTGTGCATAATCGGCGGCGGTCTGAAGCTCCTCTTTGGTAGCGTTTTGGTCGCCCCAACGCAGATTTTCCTCAATAGTTCCCGAGAAGAGAACGTTCTTCTGCAGCACCATTCCCACACCCACGCGCAGATTGTAGAGTGAATAATCCTTAACATTTATGCCGTCAATATAGATTTCACCCTCATCTGTGTCATAAAGTCTTGGAATCATAGATACAAGGGTGGTTTTTCCGCATCCTGTAGAGCCGATGATACCAACGGTTTTACCCGCAGGTATAGTTAGGTTTATGTCGCTTAAAACTGCCTCTTCACTCTTCTTATAGTATCTGAAGCCAACATTTCTGAATTCAATGTGACCCTCTGTGATGGTCTTATCGGGATATTTTGCATTCTCATCACTAAGGTCAATTTTCTCGTCTAATACCTCGCTTATACGCTTTGCCGATGCCAGTGCGCGTGAGGAATTCATAAGCATCATAGTAACCATCATAAGTGAGGATAAAATCTGAGAAACATACGTGATAAATGCCGAAAGGTCACCGATAAGCATACCGCCTACAGTTCCTGCCTCTTCAAGCACGATGTTAGCACCAAACCAAAGCACTGCAAGGGTAGTAAGGTTCATAATGACCGTCATAACAGGGGACATAAATATCATAACCTTAACGGCAGACATTCCCGATTCCTTGAGCTGACGGTTAGCGTTTGAAAACTTCTTCTTTTCGTGCTCTTCTCTTACAAAGGACTTTACAACGCGAACATTTGTAAGGCTTTCCTGAACGGTGTTGTTAAGTCCGTCGATCTTGGTCTGCATTTTTGCAAATCTGCTAAAGCCTATTTTGATGATTATCATTATAGAAATCAGCAGCAACGGGATAGCAACTGCAAAGATTACAGATAGGTCAGGGCGCATAGAAACTGCCATAATAAGTGCGCCTATAAGCATACCGGGTGAGCGCAGACACATTCTCAGCAGCATATTAACAAAGTTCTGCAGCTGAGTAACGTCGTTTGTAAGACGGGTAACGAGTGAGCCTGTTGAGAACTTATCTATGTTTGAAAATGAATACTTCTGTACCTGAGAAAAAACATCCTTACGAAGGTCTGCAGCAAAGTTTACCGAGGCTTTCGCTCCGAAATATGCTCCTCCTACACCGCCTACCATCATTATAACAGCGGTGAGTATCATAAGAAACATTGTTACCGTGCTGCTGCCGACGGTAAGCTCACCGGTGTTTCCGCCGTTTATTATCACAGCAAGAAATTTCGGCATAAGCACTTCGCCCACTACCTCAATTATCATACAAAGGGGACCTATTATAAAATAGGGGAGATAGGGCTTTATATATTTAAACCACCTGTTCACTTCGTAGCATCCTTTCCGCAAATGATTTTCAAATTACCTATTATCTTGTCAAGAATAACGGTTAACATTTCTTTTTCCTCTTCGGAAATTCCTTCAAGTGTGTTTCTGTCTATTTCCTCAAAGGAGTTAAAGGAATATTCCACAACAGCCTTACCCTTGGCTGTAAGCTCAATTTCGTTAAAACGATTATCCTCTTTCGATGAGCACCGTGAAATATATCCGCCATGTTCAAGCTTTTTAAGGCTAACTGCAACTGCTGCGGGACTAATTTCAAAATGCTCGGCAATATCTTTTTGAGAAACCTTGCAGTTTTTTCTGAACAGATACATAAGTATCATATGTTGGCTTCTGTGTATGCCTGTGACCTTCATCTTTGCGTCGGCGGCACTGCGGTGCATTCTGTTTATGCACATAAGTCTGTGCTGTATTTCTCTTGGAGAAAGTGCGCTTTTATCCAAATTTCCTCACCTCTATAATTAAATGCTTAATAATTAACATATTAACTATTATATTCAAACTTATGTTTAAGTCAACAAAAATAATCGAAAATTTTTGTTAACAAATCGTACAAACACATCGCGAATGAATAAAAATGAAAAAATACTTGCGTTTAATGCATAAAGATATTATAATAATTGCGTAAAAATACTGTTTTCGAGGAGGAAAACAAAATGAAAAAGATTATTGCATTAGTTTTAGCACTTGCTATGGTGCTCTGCTTCGCAGGCTGCGGCGCAAAAGATGTCGTTACTGTTGAAGAGGGTAAGCTTATTATGGCAACCAATGCTTATTTCCAGCCCTATGAGTATTATGACGGAGATAAAATCATTGGTATAGATGCTGAAATCGCAGAAGCTATCGCTGAGGAACTTGGTCTCGAGCTTGAAATTCAGGATATGGCTTTCGACTCTATCATCACCGCTGTTTCTGAGGGTTCTGTTGACTTCGGTCTTGCAGGTATGACCATCACAGAGGATCGTCTTAAGGATGTAGACTTCTCAATAAGCTACGCAACAGGCGTTCAGTCCATCATCGTTCCTGATGGTTCTGCAATTACCAGCGTTGACGACCTTTATGCCGAGGGTGCCGCTTATAAGGTAGGTGTTCAGCTCGGAACTACAGGCGACATTTACGCTACCGACGATTTTGGTGATGATCTCGTTACTTCCTTCACCACAGGAAACGAAGCAGTTAACGCACTTCTGGGCGGAGATGTTGATTGCGTAATTATTGATAACGAGCCTGCTAAGGCATTTGTTGCCAACAACACAGGTCTTAAGATTCTTGACACTTCTTATGCGGATGAAGATTATGCTGCTTGCATCAAGAAGGGAAATGACCAGCTTCGCGAGGCTGTTGATAACGCTATCGAAAAGCTTATTGAAGATGGCACTATCGATACAATCGTTGATAAGTACATAAAATAATTTTCCCATCAGATAATAAAAAGCAGGAATGAGAAATCATTCCTGCTTTCAAATGTATGGAGACAAAAATGATAAAAACCAAAAGTAAGAAAAATCTGATTGTTACGGTATGCGTCACGGCAGCTCTTGTCGTTGCGCTTTTGTCTGCCGTTTTGTTAAGCTTCGCAGATATGAAGTTTTCTAAGGAACTTTCAATCAGTGAGGCTCAGACAATTGTAGACGATACCTTCAGCGCTCTGCCCAAATCTGTTGCAGAGGGTGCAAATCAGGTATTCGAAAAAACGAAAATTACGGTTAACAGTGTGGATTACGGTGAAGAGAAGAATGCGATTCTGGGCTGTACATACAGTTCTGTTGATTTAGTTTCAGCTGTTACCGAAAACAAACAAAGCTTAATAGATTCTGCTTATAAGCACTATTTTGAAGGCAAACAGGCAGGAAAAATGCAGAATGCCACCAAGATACGTCAGGCAATGAGCGGAGACATTTCTTTACTGGTATCAGATGCTAAGCCTGTAAGTGGCGAGGTTTCACTTTATGTGTACGAGGTCGGCAAGGATGAATTTAAAATTCATCTCAGCGATGAAACCATAAATACCTGTTTTGGCGGAATTCTCTCAGTAGGCGAAATAATAGACGGGCTTAATAGTGCTGTATATAACGGAGAAAAGATAGATGTAACTAACAATAATTCTATCCGTACCGGACTTAAAGACAGCTTCAAGCTCGTTAATTATGATGCCGAAAAGCCCGAGGTCGGCAATTTTATAGTTAAATGGTGCTCTAAATTTGCATACGACTTTAATCGAAACTTTATAGAGAAAGACAGATGGATGTACCTTGTGCAGGGCTTGGGAACTACTCTTGCAATTACAGGACTTGCTGGTCTTATGGGTATGTTCCTCGGCTTCCTTGTTGCGATAATTCGCTGTACTAACGAGCTTACGGGCAAATTCAAGTTTATCGACAAGATATGCCGTGTGTATTTAACTCTTATAAGAGGTACGCCTGTAATGGTACAGCTTCTTATTATCTACTTTGTGTTGCTGCTTCCTATCGGAGTGCCAAAGTTTATATCAGCGGTACTCTGTTTCGGACTTAACAGCGGCGCATACGTTGCAGAAATCGTCCGCGGCGGCATTATGTCGGTTGACAAAGGTCAGACCGAGGCGGGAAGAAGCCTTGGCTTTAACTATTCCCAAACGATGGTGAATTTCATTGTTCCGCAGGCATTTAAAGCTGTGCTTCCTGCCCTCGCTAACGAATTTATAACCCTGCTTAAAGAGTCTTCGGTTGCATTCTATATCGGCGTTGCCGACCTTACTCAGGGAGGACTTAAAATACGTTCGATTACATACAGTAACTTTATGCCTCTTATTGCTGTGGCGCTTGTTTATCTGGTAATCGTGCTGATTCTCACTAAGCTTGTAGGAATCCTTGAAAGGAGGCTGCGTAAGAGTGACCACTGATGCTAACGTTCTTATAAAAACCGATAATCTGCAAAAGTCCTTTGGAGATTTAGATGTTCTTTGCGGAATCGATATGGAAATCAAAAGCGGTGACGTTCTGGTAGTTATTGGACCTTCGGGTTCGGGAAAATCAACCTTTCTCAGATGTTTAAACCGTCTTGAGGAGCCTACAGGCGGACATATTTATTTTGACGGCGAGGATATTACCGACCCTAAGTGTAATATAAATCTGCACCGCCAGAAAATGGGAATGGTTTTCCAGCAGTTCAATCTTTTCCCTCATATGACTGTGCTTAAAAACCTTACAATAGCACCGATAAAGCTTCTTGGAAAGTCTAAAGAAGAGGCTGAAAAGACCGGTATGGAGCTTCTTCGCAGAGTCGGTCTTGAAGAAAAGGCGAACGCTTATCCCAATCAGCTCTCGGGAGGACAAAAGCAGCGTGTGGCTATCGTTCGTGCTCTCGCTATGAGTCCTGAGGTTATGCTCTTCGACGAGCCTACCTCCGCACTTGACCCCGAAATGGTTGGCGAGGTGCTTGAGGTAATGAAGGAACTTGCCCGAGAGGGAATGACGATGGTTGTAGTTACCCACGAAATGGGCTTTGCCCGTGAGGTTGCCGACAGAGTTGTCTTTATGGCAGATGGTGTTATCGCAGAAGAAGGAACACCCGAAGAGCTCTTCACAAACCCCAAAAACCCCAGAACCAAGCAGTTTTTACAAAGTGTACTGTAATATAAAAGGTGTGCTTCGGCACATCTTTTTTCTTGCCTTAAAGCTTTATTTGTGTTAAAATACCTTTTGCTGAAAAAGAGGTGTTATTTTGTCAAATTTTAAAGAAAATAAAATGGGTACAATGCCTGTAAACAGGCTTCTCATCACAATGACACTGCCTATGATGGCGTCTATGCTTATTCAGGCACTTTATAACATAGTAGACAGTATGTTTGTAGCCCAGATAAACGAAGAAGCTCTAACTGCCCTTTCCCTTGCATTTCCTGTACAAAACTTAATGATTGGTGTTGCTACGGGAACGGGCGTTGGTATGAATGCTATGCTTTCCCGAGCCCTTGGAGAAAAGGATAACGATAGGGTAAACAAGGCGGCTTCAAACGGAGTTCTCCTCGTACTTATGGCTTCGGTGCTGTTTATACTCTTCGGTATTTTCGGCTCCCGTATGTTTTTTGAAAGCCAGACAGACGATAAACTTATAATTGAATACGGTGTTCAGTATGTAACCATAGTTACCTTAGGTTCTCCCTTTCTGTATCTTTCGATAATTTCCGAAAGACTTATGCAGGCAACGGGAAAAACCGTGCTTTCAATGTATACACAGGGAATAGGGGCTATAACTAATATAATCCTCGACCCGATATTTATTTTTGTTCTGGGCTGGGATGTTGTCGGTGCTGCTACGGCTACCATAGTCGGTCAGTTGGCTTCTGCAGTTTTCGGAATAGTTATAAACCAGAAATTCAATAGGGAAGTGCGGCTGGATATAAGGCGAATGAGACTGCACGGAGACACTGTAAAACGCATATATTCGGTGGGAATACCCTCGATAATAATGGTTGGCATCGGCTCGGTTATGAACTATATGCTCAACAGTATGCTTATAACCTTTTTCTCCACAACGGCGGCAGCCGTTCTTGGTGCCTACTATAAGATACAGTCCTTTGCATTTATGCCCATATTCGGTATGAACAACGGTGTAGTTCCCATAATTGCTTATAACTACGGCGCGGGTAAACGAAGCCGCATAAAAAAGGCAATAATGCTTTCGGTTTTGTATGCTACGGCCATAATGCTTGTTGCAGTTGCAGTGTTTCAGCTTTTACCCGAGCAGCTTCTTTATATGTTCAACGCCTCTGACGATATGATAAGGATTGGCGTACCGGCATTCCGTATAATCAGTATTCATTATCTGCTGGCAGGCTTCTGCATTGCAATAGGCTCGGTGTTTCAGGCATTTGGCAAGGGCGTTCTTTCGATGGTCGTATCAATTTGCCGTCAGCTCGTTGTGCTTATTCCTGCAGCGTATGCCTTGGCACTTCTCTTCCCCGACAATATAAATATGTTCTGGTTGTGCTTCCTTATTGCAGAGGTTATGTCTGCGGCTGTGAGCATCATTTGCTTTGGACACATAAGAAGAAGCATTATAAGGCATATTCCGGACAATGTATAAAATTACTATAAATAATATATATATTTTAGTCGTTTTTTGGGTTGTTTTATATTGACAAGAAGTGTGTGATTGTGATATAATCTCTTAAAGTGCGAAAAGCCTGTTTTTTTAGACATAGGCGTCGGCAAGATATTACAGTTTCATACACCTAAGGAGTCTGTTTCCTGCGAGAAATTTGTGTGCTTGCCGAAAGGTAAGCACTTTTTTTACGAAAGGAGACTGTTATGAAATATTTGCTTAAAAACGCAATGGCTTTTATTAAAGATTCATTTCAAGCGGTCGACCTGCTTATAGAGGACGGACGTTTTGTTCGCATTTCTGAATATATTTCCGACACTGACGCTATTGTTATCCCCTTAGAAGGGCTTACTGTTTTTCCCGGTTTCACAGATGTTCATGTTCATCTTCGTGAGCCGGGTTTTTCTTATAAAGAAACGATAAAAAGCGGTACACAGGCGGCTGCCCGCGGAGGATATACTGCGGTTTGCTCTATGCCTAATCTCAGCCCCTGCCCCGACAGTCTTGAGACTTTAAGTCAGCAAACAGAGATTATAGACAGAGATGCTGTTATAAATGTATACCCCTTCGGCACAATAACCAAAGGACAAGCAGGACAGGCCCTATCCGATATGGAGGCTATGGCAGATAAGGTCATAGGCTTTTCGGATGACGGCAGGGGGGTACAAAACGAGGAAATGATGCTTTCTGCGATGCGAAAGGCAAAATCTCTCCAAAAAATCATCTCTGCACACTGTGAGGATAACAATCTGCTTTTCGGCGGTTATATTCACGACGGAGAGTATGCCCGTCTTCACGATCACGCAGGAATATGCAGTGAGAGTGAATGGGGTCCCATAAAGCGGGATATCGAGCTTGTGAGAAAAACGGGCTGTAAATATCACGTTTGCCACATCTCTACTAGAGAGAGTGTAGAGCTTATACGAAACGCTAAGGCGCAGGGTGTAGATATTACCTGCGAAACAGGTCCCCACTACCTCACGATGAATGATATGATGCTTCTTGAAGAGGGACGCTTTAAAATGAATCCCCCTATCAGAAGTGAAGAAGACCGCCTAGCCCTTATAGAGGGTATTAAAGATGGAACAATCGATGTTATCGCAACCGATCACGCACCACATTCTTTCGAAGAAAAATCAAAAGGCTTAGAAAAAAGTATGATGGGTGTTGTAGGAATAGAGACCGCTTTTGCTGTATGTTATACAAAGCTTGTAAAAACGGGCATAATAACACTTGAAAAGCTTACCGAGCTGTTAAGCCTTAATGCTAAAAAGCGTTTTGGTATCGGCAGTGAAATTAAGGTTGGCTGTAAAGCTGATCTGACCGTTTTCGATCTTAACGAAAGCTATACAGTAGACCCTGACGAATTTTTGTCTATGGGTAAAGCCACTCCCTTTGAGGGCTGGAAACTTTACGGACGGTGTAAGCTTACAATGGTCGGCGGAAAAATAGTATACAAAGAAGATTTAATATAACGGAGGAAACATAAAATGGCAAAAAGAACAGACATTAAAAAGGTGCTGATAATTGGTTCAGGTCCTATCGTCATAGGTCAGGCTGCAGAGTTTGACTATGCAGGAACTCAGGCATGTCTCGCCCTTAAGGAAGAGGGATATGAGGTAGTTCTCGTAAACTCCAATCCTGCGACTATTATGACCGATACCACAATAGCAGATAAGGTTTATATGGAGCCTCTGACTTTAGAGTATATCGCAAAGATTCTCCGTTATGAGCGTCCCGACGCTATCGTTCCGGGAATCGGCGGACAGACAGGTCTTAACATTGCAATGCAGCTTGAAAAGAAGGGTATTCTTAAAGAATGCGGAGTAGAGCTTCTCGGCACATCCTCCGAGAGTATCGAACGTGCGGAAGACCGTGAGCTTTTCAAGGAGCTTTGCATCTCTATCGGAGAGCCTACTATTCCTTCGGAAATAACCTATAGTATTGATGAGGCAAAGATAGCTGCTGAAAAAATCGGTTATCCTGTTGTTCTTCGTCCTGCTTTCACTCTGGGAGGCACCGGCGGTGGATTTGCCTATAACGAAGAAGAACTTGTTGAGATTGGACTTAATGCGTTTAAGCTTTCTCCTGTTCATCAGGTTCTTGTTGAGAAAAGTGTAAAGGGTTATAAAGAAATAGAGTTTGAGGTTATGCGCGACTCGAATGACCACGCAATTACCATTTGTGGTATGGAAAATATCGATCCCGTAGGTGTTCATACAGGCGACTCAATCGTTGTAGCACCTATTATGACTTTAAGCGACCACGACCTTAAGATGCTTAATGACTCTGCAATCAAGCTTATTAAGGAGCTTAAGATTGAGGGTGGCTGTAATGTTCAGTTCGCGCTTAATCCCGAAACCAGCGAGTATTATCTTATTGAGGTAAATCCCCGCGTTTCCCGTTCCTCCGCCCTTGCATCCAAGGCAAGCGGATACCCCATTGCCCGTGTTACAGCTAAAATTGCTCTCGGTATGGCTCTTGAGGATATTAAAATCGCAAACACAACTGCTGCTTTCGAGCCTCGTCTCGATTATGTAATTGCAAAATTACCCCGTTTCCCCTTTGATAAGTTCACATCTGCATCCAATAGCCTTGGCACTCAGATGAAGGCAACAGGTGAGGTTATGGGAATCGGCTCTACCCTTGAAGAAAGCCTTCTCAAAGGTATCCGTTCTCTTGAAATTGGTGTAAACCATCTTTATCACGCTAAATTCGACAATATGAGCGATGACGAACTGCGCACCTATATCAGCGAATTCCGCGATGATAATATTTTTGCTATAGCAGAGCTTCTTTACCGTGGCGTAACTGTAGACGAAATCCATAAGATTACAGGTATAACTGCTTTCTTCCTCGAGGCAATAAAGCGTATTATAGATATGGAAACAGAGCTTAAGAACAACGCTTTCGACCTTAATACTCTAAAAGCTGCAAAGAAAATGGGCTTTTCTGATAAATATACGGCTAGAATGTGGAACTGCAGTGAGCTTGATGTTTACAAATTCCGTAAAGAGAATAATTTGTTCCCCGTCTTCCGTATGGTAGATACCTGCCACACAGGTGCCTATATTCCTTATTTCTACTCTTCCTATTCTGGCGAAAACGCATCCCGTCTTACCGATAAAAAGAAGATAGTGGTTCTCGGCGCAGGTCCTATCCGTATCGGTCAGGGTGTTGAGTTCGACTATTCTACCGTTCACGCTGTTACAACTATTAAAAATTCGGGCTATGAGGCAATTATCATAAACAATAACCCCGAAACCGTTTCCACCGACTATACTACCGCCGATAAGCTTTATTTCGAGCCTCTCACACCCGAGGATGTTATGAACATTATCGAGTTTGAAAACCCCGAAGGTGTGGTTGCATCGTTGGGCGGACAGACTGCAATAAATCTTGCAGAGCCTCTTATGAAGAGGGGAGTTAAGATAATCGGTACCGATTGCGACGCTATCGAACGTGCCGAAAATCGTGATTCCTTCGAAAAACTCCTTACCGAGCTTGGTATTCCTCAGCCTAAGGGAAAGGCTGTAACCTCTATCGAGGCTGGCGTTTCTACCGCAGCCGAGATAGGTTATCCCGTGCTTGTGCGTCCTTCCTTCGTTCTTGGTGGTCGTGCAATGCAGATAGTTGCCAACGAAGATCAGCTCCGTCACTATCTCCAGACCGCTGTTCAGATAGACGAAGACAAACCTGTGCTTGTTGATAAATATATTCAGGGTAAAGAGGTAGAGGTCGATGCTATTTGCGACGGCAGAGATGTATTTGTCCCTGGTATTATGGAACTTATCGAGCGCACAGGTATCCACTCGGGCGACTCTATAAGCGTATATCCCACCTTCAGCGTTTCTGATAAGGTTAAGGGAACAATTCTTCAGTACGCCAAGAAGCTCGGTCTCGGTATCGGCATCGTAGGTCTTTATAACATTCAGTTCATTGTTGACGATAATGACGATGTTTATATCATCGAGGTTAACCCCCGTTCCTCCCGTACCGTACCCTTCCTCTCTAAGGCTACAGGCTACAGCCTTGCCGATATAGCCACCGAGGTTATCCTTGGCAAGAGCCTTAAGGAGCTTGGAATCTTCTCCCTCTATCCCGAGGAGAAGAAACGTTGGTATGTAAAGGTTCCCGTATTCTCCTTTAACAAGCTTCGCGGACTTGATGCATATCTTTCTCCCGAAATGAAGTCTACTGGAGAGGCTATCGGTTATGACGATAAGCTTAATCGTGCACTTTATAAAGCACTTCAGGCAAGCGGAATGAAGCTTCAGAACTACGGAACAGTATTCGCAACAATTGCAGACAAGGATAAAGAAGAGGCTCTTCCCCTTATCCGCCGTTTCTATAATCTCGGCTTCAACATTCAGGCAACCTCAGGCACTGCAAAGTTCCTTAAGGAAAACGGAATCCGTACCCATATCCTTAAGAAGATAAACGAGGACAGTGAAGAAATTATCGACGCACTCCGTCAGGGTCATATTGCTTATGTAATCAATACCCGCGACATTTCCTCTAAGGATCAGCTCAGCGACGGTGCTGAGATTCGCCGCACCGCTACCGAAAACAATGTAACACTCTTTACCGCACTTGATACGGTTAAGGTTTTACTCGATGTTCTTGAGGAGACAACACTTACAATTTCTACTATTGATGCTTAAGGTGTAAAGAATGAAACAAGGATTATTTACAATACTTTCTAATGATGTTATCGCTGACAAGGTCTACAAAATGACCTTGTCGGGAGACACATCTGACATTACAGCAACCGGTCAGTTTGTCAACATAAAGCTTGACGGCTTATATCTCAGAAGACCTATCTCTGTCTGCGATTATGAAGATGGTAGGCTTACCATCATATATAAGGTTGTGGGTAAGGGAACCGAGTATATGTCAGCACTCAAAAAGGGGGACGCTCTCGACATACTAACAGGCCTCGGGAACGGATATTATTTAGGCCTTTCGGGAGATAAGCCTCTTCTCATCGGTGGCGGTGTAGGAGTTCCGCCCCTTTATGCTCTTGCAAAAAAGCTTATAAGTGAAGGCAAAAAGGTTTCTGTAATACTTGGCTTTAATTCAATCACCGATGTATTTTATGAAGAAGAGTTTAAGGCACTTGGATGTACCGTTTTTGTTACCACGGCTGACGGCAGTTACGGTAAAAAAGGCTTTGTTACAGATGCTTTGGAAAATGTAGGTGAGTATTCGTATTTCTATACCTGCGGACCCGAGCCTATGCTTAAGGCTGTTTATAATGCAACCAAAACAAGCGGTCAGTTTAGTTTTGAAGAGAGAATGGGCTGTGGTTTTGGTGCTTGTATGGGTTGCTCCTGCAAAACAAAATACGGTAGTATGCGTATATGTAAAGATGGTCCCGTTTTAGTTAAGGAGGGAATAGTATGGTAGATACTAAGGTAATTTTAAGCGGTATCGAGCTTGATAATCCCATTATCCCTGCTTCGGGAACCTTTGGCTTCGGCTACGAATTTGCTGAGCTTTATGATATCAATATGCTGGGCACTTTTTCCTTTAAAGGCACCACTAAGGAGCCCCGTTTCGGAAACCCCACTCCCCGAATTGCAGAATGTCCGTCTGGTATGATAAATTCTGTAGGACTTCAGAATCCCGGAGTTGAAAATGTTATCTCAGAGGAGCTTCCTGAGCTTAAAAAGTGCTTTCATAAGCCTGTAATTGCTAATATCAGCGGTTTTTCTGTTGACGAGTATGTTTATTGCTGCGAGAAGCTCGATAAGGAAGAGCAGGTTGGATGGCTTGAGGTAAATGTCAGTTGTCCCAATGTTCACGGAGGCGGAATGTCCTTCGGCGTGTGTCCCGAATCTGCCGCAGAGGTTACAAAGGCAGTTAAAGCCGTAACAACAAAGCCTGTTTACATTAAGCTTTCACCCAATGTTACCGACATCGTCTCTATTGCAAAGGCTTGCGAGGAGGCTGGCGCAGACGGAATAAGTATGATAAATACAATGCTCGGTATGAGAATAAATCTTAATACCAAAAAACCTGTGATAGCAAATAAAATGGGCGGATATTCAGGAAGTGCAATAATGCCTGTCGCTCTTCGTATGGTTTATCAGGTTTACGAAGCGGTTAAAATTCCGATTATCGGTATGGGCGGAATTACATCTGCAGAGGATGTTATCGAAATGATGCTTGCAGGTGCCACTGCAGTTCAGGTGGGAGCGGCAAATCTTATAGAGCCCTTTGCCTGCAAAAATATCATTGAAGATCTTCCCCGTGTAATGGAAAAATATAAAATAAATTCACTTAAAGAAATAATAGGAGGCGCACACTGATGGGTAAAGACGTAATTATTGCTTGTGATTTCGCAAGTAAAGAGGATTGCCTTGGCTTTCTCGATAAGTTTACAGGCAAAAAGCCTTTTGTGAAAATTGGAATGGAGCTTTTCTATGCAGAAGGTCCTGCAATCGTTAAAGAGCTTAAGGATAGAGGACATAAGATTTTCCTCGATTTAAAGCTTCACGATATTCCTAATACCGTTAAAAAGTCTATGTCTGTGCTTTCTCGTCTTGATGTAGATATGACTAATCTCCACGCTGCAGGAACAATTTCTATGATGGAGGCAGCTATTGAGGGTCTTACCCGACCCGACGGCACACGCCCCCTCCTTATCGCCGTTACCCAGCTTACCTCTACCGATCAGGATCGTATGGAAAGAGATCTTTTAATTAAAGAGCCTATCGACAAGGTTGTTATGCACTATGCCTCTAATGCAGCAAAAGCAGAACTCGACGGTGTTGTTTGCTCACCCCTAGAGGCAGGAAAGGTTCACGAAACCTGTGGAGAGAAATTCCTAACTGTTACCCCCGGTGTTCGCTTTGCCGATGGAGATATCGGTGACCAGAAGCGTGTTATGACACCCGCAGAGGCTAAGAAAATCGGCTCTGATTATATCGTAGTCGGCAGACCCATTACCGCCGCTGCAGACCCCGTTGCCGCATACGAGCGCTGTGTAGCAGAATTTGTTGATTAAGGAGATAAGTTATGGAAAGCTATAAGAGAGAATTTATACAGTTTTTAGAATCGGCAGGAGTTCTTAAATTCGGTGATTTCACTGCAAAAAGCGGAAGAAAGATTCCTTATTTTATTAACGCAGGCGATATAAAAACAGGCGACCAGATTTCTAAATTGGGCGAGTTTTATGCTAAGGCTTATTTTGAAAAAGTAGGCAACAAGCGTACTGTTCTTTACGGACCTGCTTATAAGGGTATTCCGATAGCTGTTTCCGTTGCTTGTGCCCTTTCTAAAGAAGGTCTCGATGTGCCCTTCTTCTTTAACCGTAAGGAAGAAAAGGACCACGGTGAAGGCGGTGTGTTTGTAGGTTATAAGCCTCAGGAGGGCGAAGAGATCGTTATAGTTGAGGACGTTATCACCGCAGGAACCGCAATAAGAGAGAGTATGGCAATTCTTTCGGGTCTTAAAGGCACCAAGGTTGCCGCTACATTTGTTATGGTTGACCGCAAAGAGAAGGGTCAGACCGAAAAATCTGCAATGGCAGAGGTCGGCGAGGAATACGGATTCCCCGTATATTCTGTGGTCGATGTTTATGATATTATCGAATATCTCAGCGAAGACGAGGCAAACCGCGAAAACGTTGACAGAATAAAGAAATACCTCGAAGTTAACGGAGCCAAGGCTTAATTTGTTATAAAAAGAAAGGAATGTCTTTTATGAGAAACTTAATAGATATTCTCGACCTTACAACAGGGGAGATAGACGAACTCGTTGCTACTGCAAATGATATAATCGCTAACCCCGAAAAGTTTGCCCATAAGTGCGCAGGTAAAAAACTTGCAACGCTGTTTTTTGAGCCGTCTACACGCACGCGTCTTTCTTTTGAGGCAGCTATGTATGAACTTGGAGGAAACGTGCTAGGCTTCTCGGAAGCCCAGAGTTCTTCCTCTGCCAAGGGTGAAAGCGTATCTGACACCGTTAAGGTGGTAGGTTACTATGCCGATATTATAGCGATGCGTCACCCTAAAGAGGGTGCGCCGCTTGTTGCCTCAATGAAGGCAGGAATTCCTGTAATCAATGCAGGAGACGGCGGACATAATCACCCCACTCAGACCCTTACCGATTTGCTTACAATTAACCGCGAAAAAGGTCGTTTTAACAATCTCACCGTTGGCTTTTGCGGAGATCTTAAATTCGGCAGAACGGTACATTCTCTTATTGGCGCACTCTCACGCTACGAAAATGTTAAAATCGTTCTCGTATCACCAAAAGAGCTTACTGTTCCCGAATATGTTAAGGAAGAGGTCTTAAAGGCAAAAAATATCGAGTTTGTCGAAACTACCAGCCTTGAAGAGGTTATGCCCGAACTTGATATTCTTTATATGACCCGTGTTCAGCGTGAACGCTTCTTTAACGAACAGGATTATATCCGTCTTAAGGATAGTTATATACTTACCCCCGAAAAACTCGTCTCGGCAAAGTCTGATATGTGCATACTACATCCTCTGCCTCGTGTTAACGAAATTGCGGTTGCAGTAGATGACGACCCCAGAGCAAAATATTTCGAGCAGGCTAAGAACGGAAAATATATAAGAATGGCTCTCATTCTTAAACTTCTGGAGGTGGAATAAATGACGGTAAGTCCAATCGAAAACGGAATTGTCTTAGACCATATCACCGCAGGCAAGGGAATGGAGCTTTATAAGGCTCTGGGACTTGATGAACTTGACTGTCTTGTTGCCGTTATCAATAACGCTTACAGCAAAAAGGTCAAGGGCGGCAAAAAAGATATTATCAAAATAGACGCAGAGATTGAACTCAATCTTGACATCATCGGTTATTTTGATCCGGGTATAACCGTTAATGTTATCAAAAACGGAGTTAACACTAAACTTGAAAAAATAGCTCCTCCCGAAAGAATTGAAGGAATTATCAAATGCAAGAATCCTCGCTGCATAACCTCTGTTGAGCGAGAACTGTCGCATATTTTTAAACTTACGGATTGCGATAATATGGTATACCGCTGTATCTACTGCGAGTCCAAGGCTAAATAAATGTTGCTGTATAATAAAAGCCACTGTAACGCATGTTACAGTGGCTTTAAATTAGTGTGACAGGATTCGAACCCTGTCATAGTTTCGCGCGCCGCCTTTATCTGTGCGGCTTTGCGCTCGATTTTGCAAGGCGTCAGCCTTGTGGCAACCTCGCGCTTCTCCGCACAAAAAATTCGGCTGCAGAAACGCTTTGCCCTTACAAATTGAGAAATTTTTGCCTCGCCTAAGCCGCGAAGTGCCGCTATCCTGGCGGATTGCAAGCGACAAGGCGACGGCGAACGGAAATTTCTCATTTGTAAGGTGTGACAGGTTCAAGTCCTGTCACACTATGCACAGAGTTTTATACGAATAACATAGGCAGAATATAGCTTATAAATGAAACTATAAGACCAGCAGCAATAACGCCAAGCAGTATTATCCAACTTGCACGAAGTGTTTTAATATTAAGAACACTTGCCACAAGAGCACCTGTCCAGGCTCCGGTTCCGGGCAGAGGAATTGCAACTAAAACGAATAATCCCCAAAAACTTGCCGCTTCAAGACCTTTACTTTTATTCTGGGCTCTTTCATCAAGTTTGGTTACTAATTTGCTTAGCCACAAAAAGTTTGTGCGTTTTATAAAGTCAAATATTTTGCGAATAAACAGCAAAATAAACGGTATAGGCAACATATTACCGATAAAACAAATGGGGAAAGCTATCCACCAGTCAACACCTAAAATTGCCGCTGCAATAAGACCACCTCTGAGCTCAAGTACGGGCAGCAGAGATATCAAAAAGATGATTATCTCAGGTGATAGCCAACTGCGAAAAAAATCTGTTATACTTGCTATTATATTTTCCATAAAAACTCCTTGCTAAAACAGACTTGTGAAGAATTCGGTGATTACATTTTCTGTTTCACCCGAAAAAACATTTTCTCCACCGATGAGAGGCATATATATAAGGAAGTAAGCCAGAATTCCAAAACCTACAAGAAGCAGTACAACTATTATAAGAAGCACAATATTGGAGGCTCTGCCGCTTTTTCGTCTGGAATTTTTAACTCTATGAGATGTATCGTCTGCTGATGAGCCGCTGGATGAGAATATATCCTCGTCGGGGTCGGCAGTGCTGAAAACATTAGCTGTACTGTCGTGGAAGCTTTCGTCATCGGTCGTGTTTTCTGTGTTAACTTCGGAGTCGTTCTTTTCAGCTAAAGCATCTGCAGTATCAGTTGCACCTGAAGTGCTGCTGACACTTTTTCTCTGTAAAAAAGAGGGAGATGTGGTGTTGCCGCTTTGCTGCATTCTTTCTTCGTATGCTAACATTTGTCCAATATCAAAAACATAGTTGTGGACATACGCTTTCATAATTTCATGGCGAAGTGTTCGAACACTTGAAACAATTATTATTGATTGAGGTCCGCTTTCAATTATGCAGCCACCGTAAATTCCCGACTTGGTCACTAAAGGAACTGCGGTTTCGGGAATAAGTATTTCGTCGGCTGTTGTGATTCCAAACTCCTCCTTGTTGGGTGCAATAAGAGAAAGTCCCACAGATTTTGAAATAAGAGGTACACCGCAACCGTCACCTGACAGATCGGTAACTATGAGAATTATCTTACTGCGGGCAACGTCTCTCGCAAGGGTGTTTATAAGGCCTCTGGGTGTATCGACCTTGTCTTTAAATGTACGCATCCTACAACAGCCGCTCAGATTAAATTCCATCTCGAAGTCTGAGGAAGTTCTGTAATAGATTATGTCCAGCTTAAGATTAGACATTTTTCTTCTCCTTTAATAAATTATTATGCTGTTAGGTTTAATTTATGCAACGGGCTCAGTAGGGTTAGAGACAGGGGGAATGTTTTCGGTTTCTGTATGCTGACAAACCGAGCAAACACGCTTTTTAAGACCGGCAGTAGTATCGGTTGCCTCGGTCTCGGTGCTCCAATCGCCAAATGTGTGTTCACCCACAGGCTCTCCGTGTTCATATGTTTCTGCGCCTTGTGCACCGCAAATACAGGTTTTATAATATACTGCCGCAGCACCGCAGGTCGCGTCATTTTTCTTGAAGGCTTGAGTCTGCTGATTAAAGGTGTGCTGTTCGGTGCTGAGAACGGCTGCGCATTTGCTGCAGACAAAATTGTGTAAGTTATTATCGGCATTTGCAGGTGTTTCGGTTGCAGAGTGCTCACAGTTTGAAGAGTTGGTGGGAACAGATGATGAGGGCTGCTGAGAAGAATCTGTCTCTTCAGAGGAACCAATATCCGATGAAGGGTCTTCTGTGGAGGGAGTGTTATCGGATGCGTTTTCGTCGCTTGTGGGAGCATCTGCAGAGCTGTCAGACGAAGTATCGGTAGGTTGGTATCCGCTGAGTCCCTTCTTATCATACCACGCCTGAGGGTAACGAACATTTTTGTTAAGTGTTGCGCGGGAATAATCAGGAGTGCTTTCGTTTGTGTCGATTTTCTTTGCCATTATAACAAAACGAGCGTCATCAAAATCATAACAGCAGGTTGAAAGAGTAAGAATTTCGTCCTCCGCGGTAATAGGAATTCCGCTATCAATGAGTGAACGCTCCTTAGCCTCTGCAATCCATGACATAAATGCCTCAGAAGACTCGAATTCACAGCGGGTGAAATTGTAAACATAGCCGTTATCGTCATCGGGGGAGGCATTGGTTATCATCGCAGCAAAAATGATGTAATCTGCCTGATTGTAGAGGGTCTTGAGCTTAATTATAGGATTTTTCTTGTAAAAGCTCAAAGAACGGTAACTGCTGAGTGAGCCAAACATAGACCTATCCTTCATATTGTGACCGTAAACAGTAAGATTTTTACTGTTGCCCGTCAGTTCAATACGGTTGTTAAAGTCAAAGAATAAGGCTCCGTAGCGGCTCTTTTCTTTAAGCATATTGTGATCAAGATAATAGTCGTTGTCTGTGGTTTGATAAACAGGATTGTCTACGTTGGTGTTTGAAATAGAAATCCATGCCTTCACATCGGGATTTTGCTGGATAAGAGGATCAAATATACTGTACTGCTTAGTATCGTCATTCTTGGAGTTATCGTCATAAACAAAATCGTCTCGTGCAGTATCTATGATGTTCCTTTGAGCATTTTCATGTGCGAAATGGGAAATGAGAGCGACAGAAGAAACAAGAAGACCGATAATAGCAACAATGGAGGCGACCTTGATTACAATATCAATGACCTTGTGGTTTCTTGTCGGCAAAATACGCTTAAAGAAAGCAGAAAACTTTGTCGAAATTTTTTCTTTCAGTTTGGTTATCTTATCATCAGCAACCTCTTCACCGATTTCCTCAGTATCGTTTGTAATATTGTTCTCGTATGAAGTAACATCGGGAGGATTTATGCTATCTTCGGTTGAGGCTTCCGCGCCATCCTCGTGCTCATAAATAAGAAAGCTGACATTAGGATCAAAGCCTTTAGGTTTTTCTACCGCTGATTTCTCAGTAGCAGAAGCGAAATGACTGTCGAGGTATTCGTCGGTAAAAATAAATTCCTCGCCGTAGTTTACCATACCTGCAAGAACCTGAGGTCTGGCGTTCACATATCTACGGACAAGATCAAGTGCGGTAAGAGTAGCATAGTCACGAATTTTTTCGCGGTCAAACATAGCAGAAAGCTGAAGCTTTTTAACAAGGTACTTTGTTTTGTCTGCAATAGCGACATAAACAAGCCCGATAGGCTTATTTTCACTGGCAGTAGGACCTGCATTGCCTGTAATACCGATACCTATATCAGAGTCGCTGAGTATACGTACATTTTTTGCAAGATACATTGCAGTCTCAGGACTTATGGCTCCGCTTTCTTCGAGTACATCTCTCGGTACCGACAGCGCCTCATTTTTAATGCGGTTGGAATATGCAAGAATTCCAATTTCCACTACTTCAGAGGAGTGGGAAACTGAAGTGAGCGCCTGAGATAGCATACCACCCGTACAGGATTCTGCGGTAGAAATCTTAAGACCCGAAGAGCGCAGAGAGTTTACAACAACACTTGCGAGTCCGTCGGCATCCGAGCCGTAAACACAATCTCCGAGAATCTCCTTTAGTGCTATGAGAGTTTTTGTGCAGATAGCCTCAGCCTCTGATTCACTTTCTGCAGAGGCGGTTACGGTAACGTTACATTCGTTACCGGCGCAATAGGTTGCAACAGTTGGGTTGTCCTGACCGCAAAGAGGCGCTATAAGGGTTTCTATCATAGATTCACCCATGCCGAAAACATTAAGGGTATGGGAAACTATTGCGTGATGACTGAGTTTTTTAAGATAAGGAATAACAGAGGCTTTAAATATAGCATTCAGTTCTATCGGAGGACCGGGCAGTAAAATAATATGCTTACTGCCAAACTGAATAGCTATTCCGCATGCAGTACCCTTTGGGTTTGGAAAGATTACAGCACCGTCAGGAGCTGTGGCCTGTTTATAATTGTTATCGGTGGGAAGCTTGCCCAGATTTCTGAAATAATCGTCAATATGCTTTTTGCAGATTGGATTTTCAACAAGTCTGAGCCCAAGAGTTTCACAAACCGTCTCCTTGGTAATATCGTCAGCAGTAGGACCGAGACCGCCTGTAAGAATAAGCACATCACAGCGGTTGATGCTGCCGGTAATGATTTCGCTTAAACGCTGTTTGTTGTCGTCTACAGTGAACTGACGGAAAGAGTCGTGTCCAAGCTCCATAAGTCTCTTAGAAATATATGAAGCGTTTGTATTAACTACATTTCCCGAAAGGAGTTCACTTCCAACACTTATAATTTCAACGTTCATTTATTTCCTCCAAATTAGTCAATGTAGGTGAATTGAGTATTTTCTATGGCTTCCTTAATAAGCTGTTCAATATCAAGCTTAGCCTCAGCCTGTTCGCACAAAGCGGTGGTAGGTCTGGTTTTCGGATGCTTTGGTGTGAATACCGTACAGCAGTCTTCATACGGGAGACAAGAGGTCTCGAAGGTGTCTATCTGACGGGAGATTCTGATAATCTCTTCTTTATCACTGCCGATAAGGGGACGAAGAACAGGCATTACGGTAACGGCATCGGTCACGCCGATAGCGGGTAAGGTCTGACTTGCTACCTGCCCTAAGCTCTCACCTGTAATAAGAGCTCCGCATCTGTGATAGTCTGCGATTTTTTCTGCGATTCGCATCATCATTCTGCGCATGATAAGGGTAAAGTACTCTTCGGGACATTCGGCAGCTATTTTTTCCTGAATTTCGGTAAAGGGAACGATAGCCAGTTTTATTGTTCCGCTGTACAGAGCAACCTTAGAAAGCAGGGTCTTAACCTTTTGCTCGGCACGGGGGCTTGTGTAGGGAGGACTTGCAAAATGTATTGCATCAAGCTTTAGACCTCTCTTTGCCATAGTCCAGGCAGCAACAGGGCTGTCAATTCCGCCCGAAATCAGAATAGCGGCTTTCCCTGCAGTTCCAACAGGAAGTCCGCCTGCACCGTGAAGCTGACCTGCTCGTATATATGCTGCATAGTCGCGTATTTCTACTGTGATTATTTCATCGGGATTATGAACATCAACCTTGAGATGATGAAATTTTGAAAGAATGGCACCGCCAACCTGTGCGCTGATTTCGGGAGAGGTAAAGGGGAAGCGCTTGTCGGCACGCTTGGCTTCAACCTTAAAGGTCTTAATGCTGCTAAGCCTTTCGGCTAAATATTCGGGTGCCGCAGCGAGGATGCTTTCCATTTCCTTTTCGCAGACGTGTGCACGCGAAAATGCAGCAATACCGAAAACCTTGGAAACGCGGTCGAGGGCTTCGTCAAAGTCGAAGCCATCATCACTAGGCTCAATATAGATTGTAGACTGAGCCTTTCTTATTGTGTGCTCACCGCAGTTTTGAAGAGAGGTTTTCAAATTTTTAATAAGTGTATCTTCAAAAACATTTCGGTTAAGACCCTTAAGGGCAAGTTCTCCGTTTTTTATAAGTATAATTTCTTTCATATTTACGCTCTTTTCAGTTTGTTTGTTGCTTCAGTTAGTGCAGAACAAAGTCTGTCAATATCTGATTTTGTGTTAAACCTTGAAAAACTAATTCGAAGGGTGCTGTCAATACGCTTTGAGTCGAGACCCAGTGCAGTAAGAGTAGGGCTTAGTCCACCTTTAGCACAAGCACTTCCGCTGGAAACCAGCACACCTTTTGAATCGAGGTAGTGGAGGAGTGTTTCAGACCGCCAACCGGGGACCGATATGTTAAGCACATAGGGAAGGGCGTCTTCGGGTGAGTTTATATAAACTGTTCCAAGGGCAGAAAGCTGCTCTTTGGCATAACGGAAAAGTTCTTCTGTAGCCTTATGCTGTGCCGCAATATCTGGAAGAGCGGATATTGCTCCTTCTAACGCTGCAATGAGGGGAACGGGCTCTGTTCCTGGGCGGATATTTTCCTGCTGTCCGCCACCAAAGGTTAACGGCTGAATGTGTACGCCCTTTTTCTTATATAAAACTCCAATGCCTTTAGGTGCGTGTATTTTATGACCGCTGAAGGTCAGCAGGTCAACACCAAGAGACGATACCTTAATAGGTAGCTTTCCAAAGGCTTGTACGGCATCGCAGTGGAGTAGCGCGGGAGCACCCGCAGACTTGATTGCAAGTGCGGCATCCTTTACGGGCTGAATGCTGCCTATTTCATTATTTACAAGCATAATGCTCACAAATATTGTCTTGTCATTGACAGCGGATTTTATAGCATCGGTTGATATTTTTCCGTTTTTTTCGGGCTTAAGATATATAACCTCAAAGCCCTTATCTTCAAATTGCCTTATAGCCTCTGTTACGGAGGGATGCTCTATAGCAGTTGTAACGATTCTGTTTCCACGCTTTGCCCTGGAAAGAACTGCACCGTTTACAGCAATGTTATTTGCTTCGGTACCGCCCGAGGTAAAAAATATCTCATCGGGTCTTGCACCGACCACTCTCGCACAAGCCTCTTTGCAGGATATAAGCATATCCTCTGCGGCAATACCTACAGTGTGCAGGGAAGAGGGGTTGCCCCAGTTTTCGCACAAAGCCCTGTTCATATATTCTAAAGCCTCGTTACAGGGTTTAGTAGTCGCGCTGTTATCAAGATAAGCGAAGTCTTTCAACACTACACCTCAAAAATTCAAGATATATGTACACACACATCGATATTATACTATATATAATAAATTTATACAATAGAAAATTTCAAATTTCATAAAAAATTAACCTTTGTTTGTAGTGAAAAAGAACTTCGAGTTTTAAAGTTGCATTTCTTAAATAACTATGATATAATTACCACACAAAAGCAAAGGAGAGATGAGTGTGTGGAACGGAAAGCTTAAAGCAGTGACCTTCAGCTTCGATGACGGAGTTCAGCAGGATAAACGCCTTATGGAAATATTTGATAGGTACGGACTTAAATGCACCTTTAACTTTAATTCAGGACGGTTTGGTGTTTCGGGAATTTGGCAGGGGGTAGATCATACTAAATTTCGCGCTGACGAAATGGTTGAGGTCTACAAAGGCCACGAAATTGCAGGTCATACCGTGAGCCATCCGACTCTTCCGCTTATCAAGGATGACGAAAAGGTCATCTGGGAGGTTGAGCACGACCGTAAGACCTTATCTGATGTTATGGGCTACGAAGTAGTCGGTCTTGCCTATCCTAACGGCGGCGTTAATTGCGACGACAGGGTAGAGGCGCTCGTCCGAGCAAATACCGGAGTTAAATACGCCAGAACCGGATCTCATACATATTCCTTTGACCTTCAGGATAACCTGCTTCGCTTTGTTCCGACCATTGGCGTCGGCGGAAAAGACTGTACCAAGCTTTTTGAGCTCGGCGAAGAGTTTATAGCCCTTAAACCCGACTCTCCGAAGCTTTTCTATATCTATGGTCACAGTTATTCCTTCGACGTTTCCGATACCTGGGATAAGTTTGAAGAATTCTGTAAAATGATAAGCGGTCACGAGGATATTTTTTACGGAACCAATCGCGAGGTATTCGGTATTTAAAAATATGAAATATTAACAAATAGCCGTTTGAAAAATCGGTGTTAAATGTGCAAAAATAATGCTTGATTTTTTTGCGCTCTTGTAGTATAATACTTTAGCATTTGATTACACCTGTTTCCTAATAGGTGGGTTTGATGCCGAATTATCGACATTAAAGCGGATGGTCCTCTGTCATTTTCTGGCACGAACATCTGGAAAATTAGGGAGGAAAAAACAATGAATGATGCTGTAAAAAATCTCACAGCAGGAATGATCAAGGAAGACGCACCCGTAGTAGAAATCGGTAGCACCGTCCGCGTACACGTTAAGATTCGTGAGGGCGAGCGCGAAAGAATTCAGGTTTTCGAGGGTACTGTTATCGCTAAGAACAACAGCGGCATTGCTGAGACCTTTACCGTAAGACGTGTTTCCTACGGCGTAGGTGTAGAGCGTGTATTCCCCGTACATTCCCCCAACGTAGCTAAGGTCGAAACGATCCGTAACGGTCGCGTTCGCAGAGCTAAGCTTTATTATCTCCGTGATAGAGTTGGTAAGGCTGCAAAGGTTAAGGAATCCATCTAATCCTGATCCTGAAAGAGGAGACTGCGGAAATAACGCTGTCTCCTTTTGTTTTTATTTTACTTATACGAGGTGATTCGAGTGGAATATGAAAACGGCTTTGAGGTCGTAGATTACGACGATGAGATACTGCCCCCCATACCCAAACAGCCTGTATCCAAAGACCTGTTCGATTGGATAGATACGATAGTTGTTGCACTGGTTGCGGTGGTAATTATTTTCACATTCTTTTTCCGTATAGCAACCATCGTTGGTCCCTCTATGCAAAACACACTGTATAGCGGTGAGCGTGTGGTTATAAGTAACCTGCTGTATGAACCCGAATACGGCGACATTGTGGTTATATCTCGCAATACCGATAACTCTGTAGGTCCTAATCAGTCGGGAAGTGAGCCTATAATTAAGCGCGTCATTGCAACTGAAGGTCAGTATGTGGATATCGACTTTGTTTCGGGCAAGGTCTTTGTAGGTCCTGACCTCGGCAATATGAAGGAGCTTGACGAGCCATACACAAAAACTCCTACAAATAAAAAACACGATGTAGAATTTCCCCTTTATGTTGAAGAGGGTTATGTTTTCGTGCTCGGAGACAACCGCAACGATTCTCTCGACAGCCGCGCATCCTGGATAGGTGACGGCGGTCTTATAGACAAAAGATACATTTTAGGTAAGGCGGTTTACAGAATCTGGCCCTTTGACACTATCGGAGGTTTAGATCTCGATGAGTAGTGAAATGCAGCATATTCAGTGGTTTCCGGGTCATATGACCAAAACCCGCCGAAAAATACAGGAAATTCTTCCTATAATTGATGCGGTGGCAGAAATAGTAGATGCCCGTATACCGATAAGCAGTCGCAATCCCGACCTTGCTGATATTATAAAGGATAAGCCCTTAATGATACTTCTTAATAAGTGTGATATGGCTGATCCTACCGAAACCGTAAAGTGGATTGAGTATTATAAATCTCAAGGCATTTGCGCTGTTCCTGTGGACTGTAAAACCGGTAAAGGCATCGGAAATTTTAAAGAAATGGTAAAATCCGTTCTCGCAGGTAAGCTTGAGCAGTACCGCGAAAAGGGAATGGTCGGAAAACCTCTGCGTGTTATGGTGGTTGGAATACCCAATGTGGGTAAATCGACCTTTATCAACAGAATTGCAGGAAACAGCCGTGTCAAGGCTGAAAATCGTCCGGGAGTTACCAGAGGTAATCAGTGGGTAAGTATAGATAAACAGCTCGAGCTTCTCGACACACCGGGTGTTCTCTGGCCCAAGTTTGAGGATCAGTCGGTAGGGGAGCGCCTTGCATTTACAGGAGCCGTTAAGGATGCGGTGCTGGATATAGAGCTTCTTGCTGTGCGTCTGCTTGAAAACCTTAAGGAAAACTATCCACGGCTGCTTTGCGAAAGATACAAGCTTAACAGCCTAGAGGACGAGCCTTACGAGCTTTTGTGTGAGATAGGCAAAAAACGAGGAATGGTCATTCGCGGCGGCGAGACCGATACAGAAAGAGCATCAGCAATGCTGCTCGAAGAGTACAGAAACTGTAAGATTGGCAGAATTAGCCTTGAAAGGGTTGAAAACAATGCCTGATTTTGAACTTGAAATACTTGCTCAAAAGGACGGATACCGTATGGTTTGCGGTGTCGATGAAGCGGGAAGAGGACCTCTCGCAGGTCCTGTATGTGCGGCGGCGATAATTCTCGACCCATCTGCTTCTATAGACGGAATTAACGATTCTAAAAAACTTAGCGAAAAGAAAAGGGAAGCGCTTTTTGATGTTATAACCGAAAAAGCTCTTGCTTACGGTATAGCCTTCGCCTCGGTTGAAGAGATAGAAGAATATAACATCTTAAATGCTACATACCTTGCTATGAACCGCGCCATAGAACAACTTAAGATAAAAGCAGATTATGCTCTTATCGACGGTAACCGCATTCCTGCGGATATTAAGGTCGACTGCAAAACGGTCATAAAAGGTGATGCCAAGTCTATGTCGATAGCGGCAGCCTCTATTCTTGCAAAGGTTACAAGAGACCGCCTTTTGCTGGAATATGACGAAAAATATCCTCAGTACGGATTTGCCAAACACAAGGGTTACGGAACGGCTGAACATATGAACGCAATAAGAAAGTATGGTATCAGTGAGGTGCACAGACCCTCTTTCCTTAAAAAACTATGAGTTGGTCGGCAGAAATTGGAAGAATCGGTGAACAAATGGTAGCCGATTTTTTAAAAACACGCGGATATATTATATTCAGAAGAAACTATCATAGCGAATTCGGTGAGATAGATATTGTTGCAGAAAATCCAGATAGGGTTCTTTTCGTTGAGGTAAAAACACGTAAAGAAAACTCCCTTGTTGCCCCTGCAGATGCTGTAGATCATCTTAAACGGCAGAAAATAATCAAAACTGCAGAAATATTTATGCGCAAAGCCCACCTTAAATCAGATGTGCGGTTTGATATTGCGGAGGTAATTTACCGAAGGGATGAAAAGGGTGAGCTGAAGTTCGGTCTCAACTATATCGAAAACGCTTTTTCTGCCCAGCGTATATTAAATCAATAAAACCTTTGACAACAAGGTTGTTTTGTTATAAAATATATAAAAATTCATGTAAAGAACGGAGATCCTTATGCTTTACAACAGTACACGCGATAATAATGCAGTGGTTGAGTCTGCTTCGGCAATTGCTCACGGAATATCTAAAGAGGGCGGACTTTTCGTGCCTCAGTCTGTTCCAAGCCTTACTGCTGAAGATTTCAAAACCCTAAAGAAACTCGACTATGTCGGCAGAGCACAGTATGTTTTTAAGTATTTTCTTACCGATTTTACTGCAGAAGAGCTTAAATACTGTGCGGAAGGTGCTTATATCGGTTCCTTTGATAATGACCTTCCCGCACCCATTAAGTCTCTTGACGATAAGCTTAATATTCTTGAACTCTGGCACGGTCCTACCTGCGCATTTAAAGATCTTGCCCTTCAGATACTCCCGTATCTTCTAACCACCTCTGCTAAAAAGGTTGGCGGAGGCAAAAAGACGGTTATTCTGGTTGCCACCTCTGGAGATACAGGCAAAGCGGCTCTCGAGGGCTTTAAGGATGTGGAAAACACCGAAATTATGGTTTTCTATCCTAACGACGGTGTCAGCGCAATGCAGCAGCTTCAGATGAATACCCAAAAGGGCGAAAATGTCTATGTTTGTGCCATTAACGGTAATTTTGACGACGCACAGACGGGTGTTAAGACCATATTTACCGACGATAGCATTAAAGAACTTCTCGCACAAAATAATATGGAATTCTCCAGTGCAAACTCTATAAACTGGGGTCGTCTTGCTCCTCAGATAATCTATTATGTATCCGCATATTGCGAACTTTTAGATAAGGGCGAGGATTATCTTAAAGACGGTTTCAATGTTGTTGTTCCTACAGGTAACTTCGGTAACATTCTTGCTGCATACTATGCAAAGGTTATGGGTGTGCCGATAAATAAGCTTATTTGTGCGTCCAATTCCAATAATGTTCTCACAGACTTCCTGAAAACCGGAACCTACGACCGTAACAGAAGCTTCTATACAACCATTTCTCCCTCGATGGATATTCTTATTTCTTCAAACCTTGAGAGAATGCTTTATGAGCTTACAGGTCACGACGATAAGCAGGTTGCCGCTTGGCAGAATAGCCTTAAAGAGGAAGGAAAATACACCGTTTCAGACGAGGTCCTCCAAAAACTTAAGGCTCTTTTCTATGGTGGTTTCTGCGACGAGGAAAGCACATCTGCAACTATTAAAGAGACCTTCCAAAAGTACGGCTATCTCATCGATACTCACACAGCAGTTGCCGTAAGCGTTTATAACGATTATAAGAACGCAACAGGTGATTTGCGTCCTGTTGTTATCGCATCTACAGCAAGTCCGTATAAGTTTGCAAACAGTGTGCTCGAGTCTCTTGGTGAAACCGTTCCCGCAAACGAGTTTGATGCTGTAAAGCTCTTATCTGAGAAAACAGCTACCGAGATACCTGTGCCTATTGCCGCACTCGAAAGTGCACAGGTGCGTTTTGAGAATGTCTGCAACAAAGAAGATATGAATAAGGTTGTGCTGGACCGTCTCGGAATTACAAAGTAACATAAAGAAAAACGCCCATAAGGGCGTTTTTCTTTAAATCTTACGATTTTGCCTTAAAGGTTTCGCAAGCGGTTTCGCGGCTGGTCTGACAGTTGCCGTGTCCAACCTCAATGCATCCTGCCTGACATTTGTTTCCTTCGCGATGATATTCACAGTTTACCACATCGCACTTGATTCCCGAAATGATTTCTCCGGGCATACATTTTCCGTTTTCCATGTTATTCACTACAGTGTCCTCCAAACGAATTTTTAACCGTCATCGGTCAAAATTATTGTTTGATATAAAAATAATTTTATTCATAAAAAAGAGGTGAAAAGTTTGAGTATATTTACCATTTCGGATCTACATCTTTCTATAGGCACAAACAAGCCTATGGAAATTTTTGGTTGGGATAATCATATCAGCCGAATTGAGTCCAACTGGAAAAGATTGGTAAAAGAAACAGATACGGTTGTCCTGCCGGGTGATTTTTCCTGGGCACTCAAGCTTCAGGAATCTCTTGAGGATTTCAAATTTTTAGAAGCTCTTCCGGGTAAAAAGCTTCTTCTCAAAGGAAATCACGACCTCTGGTGGTCAACCGTTAAAAAGGTAAACGAGTTTTGGAATATAAATGATATTAAGTCGGTTGCGCTTGTGTTTAACAATGCGATAGTTGCTGAGGATAGAGCTATATGCGGCACAAGAGGCTGGATGTTCAGTTCAAGCGAAGAGGATAAGAAAATCATCGCAAGAGAATCGGGCAGACTCGAGCGTTCTCTGAGTGAGGCGGTAAAAACAGGATATGAGCCTCTTGTGTTTATGCATTATCCCCCTGCATACGGTAGTGAGGTTTGTAGAGAGTTTATTGAAATACTTAAGAAGTATTCTATCGAAAAGGTCTATTATGGGCATATTCACGGGAATGGATTTAACAATGCAGTTACTGAATTTGACGGCATAAAGCTCAAACTTGTGTCTTGTGATTGTATGAATTTTGTACCATTTTTAATAAAATGAAAAAAATAACAAAAAAATCAAAAAAATATGTGGAAAAAATGAATCACATATGTTATATTAATATTTGATAAATTATGCGCTTATGTGCTAAGTTGACTTTTCGGAGGTAAAAATTATGAGTCTTAAGGCTTCAAACAAAATCGATACCAATAAGTACGAGCTGGAAATTTCTATCGACAGCGCGTCTTTTTGTGATGCGATTCAAAAAGTATATAAAAAGGAAGCAAAGAATATTACTGTAAAGGGTTTTAGAAAAGGTAAGGCTCCTCTTGCCACTATCGAAAGACTTTACGGCGAAGCAGTATTCTTTGATGATGCTTTAAATCTTCTTTATGAAGGCGTTCTTTTAGGTGCAGTTGAAGAGGCTGAGCTTAAAATCGTTGATGTTGAGAAAACCGATGTAGTTTCCATCAGCAAGGCTGAGGGAGCAGAGCTTAAGGTTGTTATCATTGTAGAGCCTGAGGTAGAGCTCGGTGATTATAAGGGTCTTAAGGCAGAGCGTGTAACTCCTGTAGTTTCTGATGAAGAGGTACAGGCTGAAATCGACCGTATGGCTGACAGAAACTCCCGAATCGTAGCTGTTGAAGACAGAGCGGCTGCTATGGGTGATATGACCGTTATCGACTTTGAAGGTTTTGTAGACGGTGTTGCTTTTGAGGGAGGAAAGGGCGAAGGCTATTCTCTTACCTTAGGTTCGGGTCAGTTTATCCCTGGATTTGAAGAGCAGATCGTAGGCAAAAACATCGGTGATGAGTTTGATGTTAACGTTACCTTCCCCGCAGAGTATCAGGCTGAAGAGCTTGCAGGCAAGGATGCAACCTTCAAGTGTAAGCTTCACGAAATCAAGACTAAAGAGATGCCTGTTATCGATGACGAGTTTGCTAAGGATGTAAGTGAGTTTGATACCCTTGACGCTCTTAAGGAAGATATTAAGGCAAAGGCTCTCGAGCGCAAAACAAAGGCTGCCGATGATGAGGTTGAAACTCAGCTTATTGAAGCTGTTGTTGAAGGTATGAAGGCTGAAATTCCCGATGCTATGATCGAAAACCGTTCTAACGAGAGCGTTCGCGAGTTTGATTACAGACTCCGCAGTCAGGGTATGGACCTCGAAACCTATCTTAAATATACAGGCACCACAGTTGAAGAATTTAAGGAAACCTTCCGTCCTCAGAGCGAAAAGCAGGTTAAAATGCGCTTAGCTCTTGAGAAGATTGTGGAGGTTGAAGGCATCACTGCTACCGAGGAAGAACTTGCTGCTGAATACGAAAAGATTGCTGCTTCCTACGGTATGGAGGTTGATCAGGTTAAGGCTGCAATCAGTGAGAAGGATGTTGCTCACGATGTAACCTTAAACAAGGCTATCGACCTTGTTAAGTCTTCTGCTGAAATTAAGGACGTTGCAGAAAAGACCGAGAAGAAAGCTCCTGCAAAAAAGGCTCCTGCTAAGAAGGCTACCACCAAAAAGACAACTGCTAAAAAGGCAGAGACTGAGGATAAGGCTGAAACAGCTGAATAATTGTTTATAAATTGCGGCAATTGTTAATAATATTTTTTAGAGGTGATTTATATGGGTATGACTATACCTTATGTAGTTGAACAAACCAGCAGAGGAGAGCGTTCTTACGATATATTCTCCCGCCTTTTAAACGACAGAATTATTATGCTGCCCGATCAGGTAGATAACAGTTCCGCAAGTCTTGTTATAGCTCAGCTTTTATATCTTGAAGGACAGGATCCCGAAAAGGATATAAGCTTCTATATCAACAGCCCCGGCGGAAGTGTATCGGCCGGAATGGCTATATATGACACTATGCAGTACATTAAGTGCGATGTTTCTACCATTTGTATCGGTATGGCGGCAAGTATGGGAGCATTCCTTCTTGCAGCAGGCACAAAGGGAAAACGCTATGCTCTTCCCAACAGCGAAATTATGATACATCAGCCTTTAGGTCAGGCACAGGGTCAGGCCTCTGATATACTTATTCACGCCCGTCACATTGAGAAGACCAGAGCTACTCTTAACAAAATTCTGAGTGAACGCACAGGTCAGCCTCTTGAGGTTATTGAGCGTGATACAGAACGCGACAATTTTATGTCTGCATGGGATGCTAAGGATTACGGTCTTATAGATAAGGTAATCGAAAAGCGCTGATAAACACAATGAAAATCTCCATATCGCTATGGAGATTTTCTTACTATTTTAACACCTGTTTTTTTAGGGTAGAACGGAGTCAGAGATGCCAAACGGCAACAACGGAATAAACGAAATACATTGTTCTTTTTGCGGTAAATCCGAAAGAAATGTTACCCGCCTTATAGAAGGTCCGGGAGTATATATCTGTGATGAGTGTATAGAGTTTTGCAGTTCTCTTATGGAACCTGAGGAGTATGAGGTAGCGCCTCGCAGAAAGAAAGGCAAAAAAGGTGATACCGACTTTACGCTTCCAACCCCAAAGGAGATAAAGGCTCACCTTGACGAGTATGTTATAGGACAGGATGACGCTAAGATGACCCTCGCTGTAGCGGTCTACAATCATTATAAGCGCATCTTTAAGTCGGACAAAACTGATGTAGAGCTTAATAAAAGTAATGTTCTGTTGCTCGGCCCTACAGGCGTCGGCAAAACCTTACTTGCGCAAACACTTGCAAAATCCTTAGGCGTACCGTTTGCAATCACAGATGCTACAACTCTCACCGAAGCAGGTTATGTTGGTGAAGATGTTGAGAATATCCTGCTCAGACTTATTCAGGCGGCAGATTACGACATCGAAAGGGCAGAAAGAGGTATTATCTATATCGACGAAATCGATAAAATTGCCCGCAAAAGCGAAAACACAAGCATAACCCGTGATGTAAGCGGTGAAGGTGTTCAGCAGGCACTACTTAAAATACTTGAGGGCACAGTTGCTAATGTTCCACCGCAGGGGGGCAGAAAACATCCTCAGCAGGAGTTCATTCCTATTAACACCACAAATATACTTTTCATTTGCGGTGGCGCGTTCGACGGAATAGAAAAGATAGTAGAAAAAAGAAAAGGTGGCTCCTCTCTTGGCTTTGAGCAGGATGTAAAATCCAAAAAAGAGTTTGCCGCGTCAGATCTTTATAAGGATGTTACCCATCGCGATCTAGTAAAATTCGGAATTATACCCGAGCTTGTTGGTCGAATTCCTGTTGTCACAGCACTCTCTGCAATGGACGAAGAAACTCTTGTAAAGATTATGACAGAGCCGAAAAACTCTATTGTAAAGCAGTACAAGGCTCTTTTTGAGCTTGACGGTGTGGAGCTTGTTTTCGAAGAAGAGGCTTTAAAGCGTATTGCAGAGCTTACTATTGAACGCAAAACGGGTGCCCGCGGACTTCGTTCTATTATCGAATCGGTTCTTCAAAAACCGATGTTTGAGACACCTTCCGATAAAGAGGTCAAAAAGGTCGTTATAACAAAGGATACTGTTGACGGCGGACAGGCACAGATTATTAAAGAATAAAAGCTGAAACTCAAGAACTGCTTCTTGAGTTTCTTGATGTTTATGCAAATATGCATTATTAAATGAATATTTATGCAAAACACGTTCGTCATAATACACAAACAATATGTATAAAAGTTAACTAAAATAGCGCTCTACTACAATATTTCAAAAAGGTATTGACATTCAAATGAAAATGTTGCATAATTATGCACAGTGAAATCAATATTTACCCACGGAGGTCATAATAATGGATAAGTCAAAAATCAAAAAGGTAGTTCTTGCATATTCAGGAGGTCTCGATACTTCTATCATCATCCCTTGGCTGAAGGAAAACTATAACAACTGTGAGGTTATCGCAGTTTCTGGTGACGTAGGACAGGGAACAGAGCATGACGGTCTTGAAGAAAAGGCAATTGCTACAGGTGCTTCTAAGCTTTATGTTCTCGACCTTAAGCAGGAGTATGTTGAAGAATACATCTGGCCTTGCCTTAAAGCAGGTGCAGATTACGAAAGTTATCTTCTCGGCACATCTCATGCACGTCCCTGCATCGCAAAGGGCCTTGCTGAAATTGCTATCAAGGAAGGTGCAGATGCTATCTGCCACGGCTGTACAGGTAAAGGAAACGATCAGGTTCGTTTCGAGCTTACACTTAAGCATTTTGCTCCCGAAATGTCTATAATTGCTCCTTGGCGTGAGTGGGATATCAAGTCTCGTGAAGAAGAGATCGACTATGCAGAGGCACACAACATTCCTCTTAAGATAAACCGCGAAACAAACTATTCCAAGGATAAGAATGTATGGCATCTCTCTCACGAGGGGCTTGATCTTGAAGACCCCGCTAACGAGCCTATGTATGCTAAAGAGGGCTTCCTTGAGATGAGCGTTGCTCCCGAACAGGCTCCTGATGCTCCTACATATGTAAACATTCATTTCGAAAAGGGTGTTCCCACCGCTATAGACGGAGTAGAGATGAACGGTCTCGAAATTGTCGAAAAGCTTAACGAGCTTGGCGGCGCAAACGGCATCGGTCTTCTTGATATTGTAGAAAACCGTCTTGTCGGTATGAAGAGCCGTGGCGTTTACGAGACCCCCGGCGGTGCAATCCTTTACAAAGCGCACGAGCTTTTAGAAATGCTCTGCCTCGACCGTGAGACCTCTCACTATAAGAAGCTTGTTTCTCAGAAATTTGGAGAGCTTGTATATTTCGGTCAGTGGTTTACACCTCTTCGTGAAGCAATTTCTGCCTTTGTGGACAAGACTCAGGAAACCGTTACTGGTGATGTTAAGGTGAAGCTTTATAAGGGTAACATCATCAATGCAGGCGTAACTTCACCCTACACACTCTATGATGACGAGGTTGCTTCCTTCGGTGATGACGGCGGTGCTTACGATCAGAAGGATTCTGCAGGCTTTATAAACCTCTACGGACTTCCCATCAAGGTTAAGGCTATGCTTGATAAAAAGAGGGAAGAAAAATAATGACTAAGGTTTTTATAGACGGAAGTCAGGGAACAACAGGTCTTCGCATTTTCGACAGACTGAGTGCAAGAGAGGATATTGAACTTATAACCCTCTCAGAAGTGCTTAGAAAAGACCTGTCTGCACGCATTGACGCTATAAACTCCTCAGATATTTCCTTTCTTTGTTTGCCGGACGCTGCCGCTATAGAAGTGGCAGAAAGGGCAGACAAAAGGGTAAAAATACTTGATACTTCCACTGCTCATCGTACAAATGAGCAGTGGATTTACGGTTTTCCTGAGGTTTTTGAAAACGGCTTTGATAAGGTTAAAAATGCAAACAGAGTAACTGTGCCGGGCTGTCACGCAAGTGGCTTTATAGCACTTGTAAAGCCTCTTATAGATGCGGGAATTCTCCCTGCAGATTCACTTATAACCTGTCATTCGGTTACAGGTTATTCGGGCGGCGGAAAAAAGATGATTGCCGAATATGAGGCAGAGGAAAGAGAGACTGTTTTGGACGCACCCCGTCAGTATGGACTTACTCAGCAGCACAAGCACTTAAAAGAAATGAAGGCAATAACGGGCATTTCTGCAAGTCCTGTGTTTTGCCCCATTGTTTCTGATTTTTACAGCGGAATGTGTGTTACTGTTCCTATTTTTAAAGAGCAGCTCAAAAATGCTGATATAAATACAGTTAAGGCAATCTATAAGGAAAAATACTGTGGTCCTATCGTAAATTACTGTGAGGAAATTGCAGAAAACGGCTTTGTTTCAGCCAACGGATTAGGTGGCAAGGACAGTATGCAGATTTTTGTAGAGGGCAATGAGGACAGAATTCTTCTGATTGCCCGTTACGATAACCTTGGCAAAGGTGCTTCGGGTGCCGCACTCCAATGTATGAACATTATGATGGGCGTCGACATCTGTACAGGACTCGATATATAAGGAGAACTTTATGAATATTATCGAAGGCGGAGTATGTGCCGCAAAGGGCTTTAAAGCAAACGGAATTCATTGTGGTATACGTAAAAACCGCTCTAAACGCGACCTTGCTCTTATATTCAGTGAGAAAAAGGCTGTTGCTGCAGGCGTTTATACAACAAACCTTGTAAAAGGTGCTCCCAATATTGTTACAAAAAAGAATATTGCAGACGGTTATGCTCAGGCAGCCATTTGCAATAGCGGTAACGCTAATACCTGTAATGCTAACGGTATTGAGATTGCTGAAGAAATGTGCAAACTCACAGCAGAGGCACTGGGAATATCCTCCTCAGATGTTATAGTAGCTTCAACAGGTGTTATCGGACAACCTCTCAGTATAGAGCCTATAAAAAATGGAATTCCTGCCCTTGTAGAGGGCTTGTGCCTTGACGGAAAACTTGCGGCAGAGGGTATTATGACTACCGATACAAAGCTTAAAGAAATTGCTGTAAGCTTCAGTATCGGTGGTAAAGAGTGTAAAATAGGTGGTATTGCCAAAGGTTCGGGTATGATTCATCCCAATATGGCGACAATGCTTGTATTCATCACTACCGACGTTTCTATCTCTCCCGAAATGCTGCAGAAAGCACTCAGCACAGACATTAAAACTACATTCAATATGGTCAGCGTAGACGGAGACACTTCAACCAACGATATGGTTACTGTAATGGCAAACGGAATGGCAGAAAACCAAATGATAACCTGCGAAGGAGAAGATTTCAACACCTTCTGCAAGGCTCTGAATACCATAAATTCTCATCTCTGCCGTATGATAGCAGGTGATGGCGAAGGTGCAACCAAGCTTCTTGAATGTAGGGTAGACGGTGCCGCATCTGACGGTATTGCCCGTACGGTTGCAAAGTCGGTTATCTGTTCCTCCCTTACAAAGGCTGCAATGTTCGGTGCTGACGCTAACTGGGGACGAGTTCTCTGTGCTATCGGTTACAGCGGAGCAGATGTAGATATAACTAAGATTGATGTCTCCTTCAAATCTAAGGCAGGAGAGATTCTTGTTTGTAAAAACGGAGCTGGAGTCGACTTTTCCGAGGAAATGGCTAAAAAGATACTGCTTGAAGAAGAGATAGATATTCTTGTCTCTCTAAACAGCGGTGAATTCTCAGCTACTGCCTGGGGATGCGACCTTACCTATGATTATGTTAAGATTAACGGTGATTACAGAACTTAAGAGGAGTAATTTATGATTACCAACGCGCAAAGAGCAGAGATACTTGTAAACGCTCTGCCTTACATCAAAAAGTATTATAACAAGGTTATCGTTGTAAAATACGGCGGTAACGCAATGATAAATGAAGAACTCAAAAATGCTGTTATGGGCGATATCGTTCTTCTTAATACTATCGGTATCAAGGTAGTGCTTGTGCACGGTGGAGGCCCCGAAATTTCGGGAATGCTCAAAAAAATCGGTAAGCAGAGTGAGTTTGTCAACGGACTTCGTGTAACTGATGCCGAAACCGCCGATATAGTGCTTCAGATACTCGCGGGAAAAATCAATAAAACTCTTGTAAACCACCTTCAAAACAGTGGCGGTAAAGCCGTTGGTCTTTCGGGTATGGACGGTCATCTTATCGAAGCAGAAATTAAAGATCCTGCCCTTGGTTTTGTCGGTGAGATTACCGATATAAATATTGAACCTGTAAACGACCTTCTCGAAAAGGGATATATTCCTGTAATATCTACTGTCGGCTGTGATAAGGAAGGAAATGTTTATAATATCAATGCCGATACCGCAGCAGCGCGTATATCAAGCGCACTCGGTGCTGAAGCTCTCTTCCTTATGACCGACATAGTAGGACTTCTCCGCGATAAGGACGACGAAAGCACACTGATTTCAAGCGTTTGCGTCAGTGAAGCACCCCAGCTTATGCGCGAGGGCGTCATTTCAGGCGGTATGATTCCTAAGATAGAATGCTGTGTTGAGGCAATCAGACAGGGTGTAGATAAGGTCTTTATTCTTGACGGACGTGTGCCTCATTCACTGCTTATAGAGACCCTTACTAACGAGGGTATCGGTACGATGCTCTACGGAGGCTGATTTTCAATGAGTATTACAACCCTTGATAACACATATGTTGCTGCAACCTACGGTCGGTTTCCCTTAGAGCTTGACCACGGCAAAGGTGCTCTTGTTTACGGAACTGATGGTAAAGAGTATATTGATATGGGCACAGGAATTGCCGTAAACACCTTCGGTTATGCCGATTGTGATTGGATATCTGCTGTTACAAATCAAATGAATGCCCTTCAGCACACGTCAAACCTCTTTTATACAGAGCCTTGCGCAAAACTTGCCGAGCTTTTATGCAATAAAACAGGTATGAAAAAGGTTTTCTTCTCTAATTCGGGTGCAGAAGCAAACGAATGCGCAATTAAAACCGCGCGCCGTTACAGTTTCTTAAAGTACGGTGAGGGAAGAAGTACCATAGTTACTCTTAAAAACAGTTTTCACGGCAGAACGATAACCACCCTTGCCGCTACGGGTCAGGACAGTTTTCATACTGAATTCGGCCCCTTTACACAGGGATTTGTTTATGCCGAGGCAAATGATACTAACGAGGTCATAACCCTCCTTAAAGAACATAATTGTTGCGCAGTTATGATGGAGCCCGTTCAAGGTGAGGGCGGAGTTATGAAACTGGAAGACGGTTTTGTAGGAGCAGTCTACGACTTCTGTCAGCAAAATGACATTCTTCTTATCTGCGATGAGGTGCAGACAGGAAACGGTAGAACAGGCAGTCTTTATGCCTTTCAGCAATTCGGCATTATGCCCGATATTGTCTCTACCGCAAAAGGACTTGGCGGAGGTCTTCCGATAGGTGCAACAATGCTTGGCGAAAAGGTGGAACACACCCTTACCCCTGGCTCTCACGGCTCAACCTTTGGAGGAAATCCCATAGCCTGCGCAGGAGCATACAGCATACTTTCGAGAATTGATGACGAGCTTCTATCAGGTGTAAGGGCAAAAAGCCAATATATATTTAATGAGCTTTCAAATGCCGAGGGAATCAAATCGGTCAGCGGAATGGGACTTATGATAGGTCTTGAAACCGAAAAAGATGCCAAAGAGGTTGTGGCAAAATGTCGCGAAAAAGGTGTTCTCGTGCTTACGGCAAAAACCAAAGTGCGACTGCTACCGCCCCTCAATATTCCCGACGAATTGCTTAAAAGGGCAGTAGATACTATTAAGGAGTGTGTAAAATAATGGCAAAACATCTGCTTAAACTTATGGATCTTTCCGAAAAGGAAATTACCGAAATTTTAAACCTTGCCGATCAGTTAAAATATGAGAAAAAGCACGGTATTGAGCATCATCTTTTAAAGGGCAAAACCCTTGGAATGATTTTTCAGAAATCGTCCACTCGTACCCGTGTTTCTTTTGAAGTTGGTATGTATGACCTTGGAGGCTCTGCATTATTTCTTTCATCCCGCGACCTTCAGATAGGCAGAGGCGAGCCTGTAGAAGATACTGCCCGTGTGCTTTCGGGCTATCTTGACGGAATTATGATCAGAACCTTCGAACAGGCAGAGGTTGAAGCTCTTGCCGAATACGGCTCCATTCCCATTATAAACGGACTTACCGACTACTGCCATCCCTGTCAGGTACTTGCCGACCTTATGACCTTCCGCGAGTTTAAGGGCAATTTTCAGGGCAAAAAGATGTGCTATATCGGTGACGGAAATAATATGGCAAACAGTCTTATTGTGGGCGGAATTAAAATGGGTATGAAGGTGGCTGTTGCGTGTCCCGAAAACTATCAGCCCGATGCTGAAATTATGAAATGGGCGCAGGAGAACGGTGACTTTACCTGCACCGAGGATATTCTTGCTGCCGCAAAGGATGCCGACGTTCTTTATACAGATGTTTGGGCATCTATGGGTCAGGAGGATGAAAAGGCAGAGCGTGAAAAGGTGTTCAAGAGCTATCAGATAAACGATGAGGTTATGGCAGTTGCCGCCAAGGGTGCGATGGTTCAGCACTGTCTGCCTGCTCACCGCGAAGAAGAGATAACCGCAAAGGTGTTCGAGGAACACGCAGAGGAAATTTTTGCTGAAGCAGAAAATCGCCTTCACGCACAAAAAGCAGTTCTTGTAAAACTTATGGGTAATAACTAAATAAATAACGGATATGCACCCGAGTGGACATATCCGTTTGTTTATTAAAAATTGAGTATGAATATTTGAGTTTAAGCGCTGGAAAAAACCGATATTCCACCGAAAACAAATATCATATACTTTTCTTGATTGCCTCTAAAGATTCATCAGAAATAATATGCTCTATCTTACAGGCATCGTTTGAAGCGGTTTCTTCAGACACACCCAGTTTTACGAGAAACTCGGTAATTATCTTATGTCTGGAAAGAATTTTTTCAGCAGTATCAAGACCGACCTCGGTAAGGCTTAAAAAACCGTCCTTGTCGGTGACTACATAACCGCCTTCTTTTAAAAGTCCTAATGCTCGGCTGACGCTCGGCTTAGAATATCCCATATATTCGCCAACGTCAATAGCTCTTACATTAGCCATCTTTTTAGAAAGAATAAGTATTGTTTCTAGGTACATCTCGCCTGATTCTTGTAAATTCATTCAAAAACTCCAATCAAATTTCTAAAATTATTATAACATATTATGTAAATTGTTTCAACTTTAAATTTAAGGCTAAAAAAGTGTTGACAAATAATGGATAGGGGAGTATAATACCGATAGTTAGCAAAGGCTAACTGCTGTATCAAATGTTTACTTCTTGGAGGAAGGTATGAATCTCACTAACGCTAAGCCCGGAGAGGAATACATAATAAAAGCGATACTCAGCGACGATGAGGAGCTTGATGCTTTTCTTTTTTCGCTTGGTTGCTATGCAGGTCAGCCTATAACGGTCATCTCACATCTTAAAGGCAGTTGCACGGTATCCATTAAAGACGGTCGGTATAACATTGATAAACAGCTCGCAGAAGCTATTATAGTTTAATCGTTGTGGAGACAACTCTCCACTTAATTTTTTATAACGAGGTTAGCAACGGCTAACTTAAAATCGGAGGAATATAATGAGAATTGCATTAGCAGGAAACCCGAACAGCGGAAAAACAACAATGTACAACGCACTTACCGGACAGAACGAGAAGGTAGGAAACTGGGCGGGTGTAACTGTAGAAAAAAAGCAGAGCCCGATTAAAAGAAATTTTTATGACGGCGAAATCTTAATTGTGGATCTTCCCGGTGCTTATTCTATGTCGCCCTTCACAAGCGAAGAAAGTGTAACAAGGGATTATGTTAAAAACGAGGCTCCTGATGTCATAATAAACATAGTTGACGCAACCAATCTCAGCCGAAGCCTGTTTTTCACCACTCAGCTTTTAGAACTTCAGGTTCCTGTTGTCGTTGCGCTTAACAAAAACGATATTAACGAAAAAAAGAGAACCAAAATTGATGAAGTGCTTCTTTCGCAAAAACTGGGATGTCCCGTTATTAAAACGACCTCTATCGACGGAGAAGGTCTGGATATGGTTGTTAAAAAGGCGGTATCACTTTTCGGAACAGATCAAAAAGCTCCCTACAATCAAGGGAATGTTGATATTACTCAAAAATCTGCAGTAATGTTAGCCGATAAAAAGCGATTTGATTTTGTAAACAGCGTTGTCAAAGAGGTTGAAACCCGCAAAATTCATACTAATGAAATAAACCGTCAGGATAAAATCGACACAATTCTCACCAGTCGATGGGCGGGAATTCCAATATTTGCGGTTGTGATGTTTTTGGTATTCTACATATCGCAGTCTACACTTGGAACGTGGATAGCAGAGGGATACGAATTTGAATCAGGCGTGGCTATTCCGGGACTTGTTACCCTTTTAGAGGTTTTTCAGGAGTGGATTGCAGGACTTGTAAGCAGTGCTGCGCCAATACTTCAGTCCTTGCTTATTGATGGGGTTATAGGCGGAGTTATTGCAGTTGTAGGATTTTTACCTCTTGTAATGATAATGTATTTCCTTATAGCATTGCTTGAGGACTGTGGATATATGGCGCGCGCATCGGTAGTTCTTGACCCGATATTCAAAAAGGTTGGACTTTCGGGCAAATCGGTAATACCCTTTGTTATTGGAACGGGCTGTGCTATTCCGGGGGTTATGGCATGTCGTACAATCAGAAATGAGCGTGAACGCAGAGCTACAGCATTACTTGCTCCCTTTATGCCTTGTGGCGCCAAGCTTCCGGTAATTGCACTTTTTGCAGGTGCGTTTTTTGGAGAATCAAAATGGGTTGGTCCTCTTATGTATTTTGCAGGCATAGTGATTATATTCCTCTGTGCTCTGCTTATCAACAAGATTACAGGATATAACCATAGAAAATCTTATTTTATTATTGAGCTTCCCGAATATAAAGCGCCCAGCATCTGGAGAGCGGTTAAATCAATGTGTTCGCGCGGATGGTCGTATATCGTGAAAGCGGGAACTATAATCCTTGTCTGCAACGCCATAGTACAGATAATGCAGACCTTTAATTGGTCTTTTGATATAGCAGAGTCTGCAGATACTTCAATACTTGCAACAATTGCAACACCTATCGCATATCTCATTGTTCCCGTTGTGGGAGTTCTTTCGTGGCAACTTGCAGCCGCTGCAATAACGGGCTTTATTGCAAAGGAAAATGTTGTTGGTACACTTGCGGTCTGCTTTGTAGGTCTCGAAAATCTTATTGATACCGAAGAACTAGCCCTTATGGAGGGTGCAGGTACAGATGTCGCAGCAGCATTTGCTATAACAAAGGTCGCAGCACTTGCTTATCTTATGTTTAATCTTTTTACTCCGCCTTGTTTTGCCGCAATAGGAGCTATGAACAGCGAGATGAAGAGTGCAAAGTGGCTTTGGGGCGGAATCGCACTTCAGCTTGGCGTAGGGTATACCGTAGGCTTCCTTGTTTATCAGATAGGCACTCTTATTACAACCGGAGGCTTTGGTGTAGCGTTTATTCCCGGTTTTGTTGCCCTGCTTTTAATGATAGTAATTATAGTATTTATTATTATTCGCAATGAAAATAAATTCAAAACAGAACTCAATTTACAAAAGGCTTAATTTATGGAAAATATTATAATAATTATAGTTGTTATTTTGATTTTGGCATTGGCAGTAGGCTACATTATCAGAGAAAAGAAAAAAGGTGCAAAATGTGTAGGGTGTCCTCATTCTAAGGAGTGCGCATCAGCAAAAAGCAATGTTGGATCTAACTGCGGTTGCGATGAAAAATAATACTAAGCATTTATGTGTTTGTGCGGTGCTGAAAAAAGCATCGCACTGCTTTTTTTACTTGCCTTATCTGCATAAATATATTATTATATATGCTAAGGAGTGATATTGTGAAAAGTTATTTATATCCATCAGACATTTTAATTCCCAAAAAAGGTTTTGATAAATGGGCGGTTATTGCCTGCGACCAATATACTTCGGATAAAAAATATTGGCAAGAGGTAGAGGACACAGTGGGGGAGTCTCCTTCTGCACTTCGTCTTGTACTTCCCGAAATTTATCTTGGAGAAACCGAAAAACGCATAGAACAAATCAATACAACAATGAATAAATACCTTTTAAGTGGCGTTTTTGAGACTGTTACTAGCAGTATGGTCTACATAGAAAGAGAAATAACAGGCGGTGCCGTAAGACAGGGAATACTAGGTGCTATCGACCTTGCGGAGTATGAATATGAGGCAGGTACAAATGCACTCACTCGTGCAACCGAGCAGACTGTAGCCGAACGTATTCCTCCCAGAGTAAGAATACGAAAGGATGCTCCATTAGAGTTTCCTCACGTTCTGCTTTTTATTGATGACCCCGACGATAGCGTTATAGGAACCGTTAGTTCCAAAAAGTCCACTCTTCGTAAGCTTTATGATTTTGATCTTATGCAAAACGGTGGACATATTGAGGGTTATCGTTTGGAGGCAGAGGAGCAGAAAGGTATAAACGAAAAGCTCGGCTCACTTATAAAAGACGGTCTGCTTTTCGCTGTGGGTGACGGCAATCATTCTTTGGCAACTGCAAAAGAGTGCTATAAAAACAGTGAAGATGAGCATGCTCGTTTTGCTCTTGTTGAGGTGGTTAATATTCATAACCCCGCTATTGAATTTGAACCAATTTACCGCGTTTTGTTTGGTGCTGATAAAGGTGAGATTATTTCTTACCTCACACAGCGAAACGGTCTGGTAAGCGGAGAAAAAACTCACAAATTTGAAGTTTTGGACAAAAACGGAGAAACAGAGTTAAGTCTTGCACCAACCTCAAAACTTCCTGTAGGTACCTTGCAGAGTTATCTTGACGATTATCTGAAAGAACATCCCGAAATCGAAATAGACTATATTCACGGCACCAAAGCTACCAGAGAGCTTTGTAAGTCCGAAAATACTGTTGGATTTATTTTTGACGGTATGAAGAAGGATGAGCTTTTTGACGCAGTTATTCAGGATGGTTCTCTTCCCAGAAAGACCTTTTCAATGGGTCACGCCGACGATAAGCGTTTTTATATCGAAGGAAGAAAAATTAAGTAATGGAGATACTTTATAAAGATGAGCATATCGTCGTTTGCGTTAAACCTGCAGGGGTTTTGTCGGTAAAAGACATTTCAGGCAAACCTAATATGATGGATATGCTTTCAGATGAGCTGGGTTTTAAAAAGGTTTATCCCATTCATCGCCTCGACAGAGAGGTATCGGGGGTTATGGTGTTTGCCCTTTCAAATACTGCGGCTGCAACGCTTTCAGCCGAAGCATCCGACCATACCCGTTTCGTAAAAGAATATTTGGTACTTGTGGATGGAACACCCTCTAAAGAGCAAGGGGTTTTTGAAGACCTTCTTTTTAAAGATTCTTCAAAAAATAAAACCTTTGTGGTCAAGAATGAACGTAAAGGTGTAAAAAAAGCAAAGCTTGAATACTTAGTAATTAAAAGAATATGCGATTGCACACTGGTAAGGGTAAAGTTGTTTACAGGCAGAACGCACCAGATTCGCGTTCAGTTTGCTTCCCGCAAAATGCCAATTGTTGGTGACCGTAAGTATGGAGGCAGGCAAAGTAGCGACGGCATTGCTCTGTTCAGTACTTTGTTATCATTCAGTCATCCTGTGTCAGGAGAAAAAATGAAATTTGAAAGAATACCCGAAAAATTGCTATAAAAAAAGAGCCAGAGATGGCTCTTTTTTTATAGTTTAGAAAATCCGTATGTATTTACAAGTGCATCCAGTTTAATTCCTTTTTTGCAAAGGGGACAATCGTGTGAAGAGTATGTTGCATAATCAGGTAGATCCTTGGGATCAAATGCCGAATGTACGGGAATATTATTGCACTTATCTACTGTTGCAAATATAGAAGCGATTCCTACAACCATTCCGCCGTAATAGTTTACAGCTTCTACAGCAGCCTTAGCAGTGTAGCCTGTTACAACCGAAGCGGCGAGAACAAGTACGTGTTTACCCTGAATCATAGGAGACATATTATCTCTGAAAATCATCTGGCTGTTTGCGGTGTGCTCAGGTGTGACTACATAAATGGTTTTATGAGCGTTTATATTGTGGAAGTGATTTTTTGTAAGCTCGTTTGCAAGACAGGTGCCTATTACTTCGGTTCCGTCAAGACAAAGAATAGTATCAATTATGGTACTGCTGTTATAATAACTTAAAAGCTCCTGTGCAACAGCTTTAGCCTCTGAAAGTCGGCTCTTTTGCGCTACAATATCAATATAGTAATTGATATGAGAGCGTCCTGTTGCAAAGTGCCCTTTAGCAATTCGCAGATAGAGATTTTTACGCTTGGTTTCGAGTTTATATGTGTTGTTAGTTGGCATAGGGTCCTCCTGAATTCTCAAAGGGCATTTTGCAAAACAAAGACCGTCTGCAAAAAGCCCTTTTTTTTATAATACTACAAGTTTTGAAGAATTACAAGAAAAAAATAGTGCGCTAAACTAGTTTTTAGAAATATCGTAACAGTAAACAGGAACAGTGCTTTTGAATTGCTATGAAAAGACCGCAATCTCGCTGAATTTATTTAAACAAGTTTCCGCCCTTACAATCTATTGCGCAGATAAGAGGAAAATTTTTAAAATCGAGTTTTTTAACCGATTCGCAGCCTAAATCTTCAAAGGCTATAACCTCGCAGGAAGAGATACAAGCAGCGGCAAGGGCACCTGCACCTCCGATAGCACAAAGATAGACAGCTTTATTTTTGCATAAGGCTTTTATGACTTCTTGGTTTCTGCCACCTTTACCGATAATGCATTTAAGGCCAAGGTCAAGCAAACGAGGAGTATATGTATCCATGCGTGAAGAGGTGGTAGGTCCACAGCTTCCAATAGCCATACCTTCAGGTGTGGGAGTGGGTCCTGCATAGTAAATAGCGGCACCGTCAATATTAAATGGGAGGGTCAGTCCATTATCGAGTATTTCAAAAAAACGCTTGTGTGCTGCATCACGCGCAGTGTAAACCGTTCCCGAAAGATAAACCTTATCTCCGGCTGAAAGCTCCTCTGCAATTTCTTTAAGCTGATTTGTGTTTATACGGAATTCTTTCATTTAGCCAAGCTTAGCATAAAGATCAGCAAACTCTTCGCTAATCTTTGCTGTTTCTGAATCATTGTTACCGACTCGGCTCTTAACCTCAGCAAGGGAGGTCTGGAGCTCGTCAATTCTGCTGACAAAGGTCTGAGAGGCGGCAAGAATACTTTCGGCTATTTCCTTAAGAGAGGTCTGTGTGTTCTCAATGTTTTCGAGATTCTTTTCGGTCTGTGTGTTTACTGCAGCAGAACTGTTCTCAGCATTTTCCACAATGGTTTTTGCGGTAGATTTTGAAACAAGATAGAGTTTGCCTATTTTCGCACTCATTGCTTCAATATCAGCAGACTTCTTATCATATTCATCTACCTTGACTTTAAGAACATCCTTTTCCTGAGTGAGTGTCCCAATAGTGCCCAGCGCAGAAAGATGTTCTGCCTTTAAGGTCTCAAGCTGACCCTGAAGCTCTTCTATACGGGCATTAAGCGATGCCGAAAGACTTTTGAGCTCGTGATCCTTCATATGAACATAGCTTAAAACATCGTCTTTATTGAAGCCGAGCAGGCTGTTTCTGAATTCGATTGCCATATTTTGCTCCTCAAATAATTTAGTGCATAACATTATAACAGATTTTTCCCGATTTTACAACATAATTTTTTTATGCAAATATGCATAAATTACTTGAAAAATATGCAAATATGATATATTATATATCTGTATAACTATGCATATTGAGGTGCTATATGACAAGATCTGAACTTAGAGAACAGGCATTTATACTTTTATTCGAATACAGCTTCTGTAAAGAAAGCGCAGAAGAGCTTTTCGATATTGCAAGAGAAACAGATACGTTTGTTGAGGACGAATATCTTAAAGAGGTTGTTTCGACCGCTATAACAAATATTCTCCAAATCGACGAGCTTATCGGAAAATACTCAAACGGTTGGAGCGCAGAGCGTATAGCAAGGGTTACCCTTGCCGCACTGAGAGTTGCAGTGGCTGAGATAAAGTATATTGACACTATACCCGAATCGGTTTCTATAAACGAAGCAGTCGAAATTATCAAAAAGTACGCTACAGAGCAGGACGTTGCATTTGCTAACGGAATACTCGGTTCTATTGTAAGAGCTGACAAGGACTGATAATATGCCATCAACCGTTATAAGCGTCAAGCAGCTTAATTTGTATATTAAAAGCCTGCTTGAAGGTGATAGTAATCTGTCTTATATCAGCATTGTCGGAGAACTTTCTAATTTTAAAAGCCATTATGCAAGCGGCCATCTGTATTTCACACTGAAGGACGAGGCTGCAACACTTAAATGCGTTATGTTTAAGGGGAATGCTTCCAGACTTGGTTTTTCACCAAAAGAGGGAATGAGGGTAGTCTGTTCAGGCAGGATTTCTGTTTTCGAACGCGACGGTGTTTATCAGCTTTACTGTGAAAATATGACCCCAGAAGGCGAGGGTGATCTGCTTGCCGCATACGAAAAATTAAAGTCAAAACTCGAGGCTGAAGGTCTTTTTGATAAAAGCCGAAAAAAAGCAATTCCACCTTTTCCAAAGAAGGTGGGCGTAATTACCTCACAGACGGGTGCTGCTATATGCGATATATTCAGCGTTCTTGAAAGAAGATATCCCTTGTGCGATATTCTTTTTTGTCCTGCAACAGTACAAGGAGAGAACGCTCCTGATGAGCTTTGCAATGCACTTGATATACTTTATAGGTCAGATGTCGATGTAATAATAATCGGCAGGGGCGGTGGCTCTGTCGAAGATCTGTGGTGCTTTAACGACGAAAAGCTTGCCCGAAAGATATCAGAGAGCACAAAGCCGATAATTTCTGCAGTAGGCCACGAAACCGACTTCACTATTTGTGATTTCGTTTCTGACCTGCGTGCCCCAACACCCTCTGCCGCCGCTGAACTTGCCGTTCCCGACAGAGCAGAGCTTTATGCGGCAGTTTTAGGCTTTAACAGACTGCTTGACGGTCGCATATATGAGATAGTCTCGTCTAGAGAAGGTGCACTTAAAAGCATTGTTACTTCAGGTGTTTATACTGCTCCTGAGCAGTATATCTGCGAAAAAAGAGCACTTCTTCTCGATTCACTTGCCGACAGACTTTCGGCGCAGACACTTTCTAAATACTCCGAAAAAGAAGTCGGATTTACAGCCGTAGCATCCAAACTTGATGTTCTGAGTCCTTTAAAAACTATGCTGAGGGGATATGCGGTTGCGCAGAAAAACGGCGAAACGGTTACTTCGGTTAAAAATCTTTCTAAAGGCGACAAGGTTACACTTCTGCTTAGCGACGGCAAGGCTGAGTGTACGGTGGATTAAGGAGAATTTTATGTCACAAAACAATATGTCATTCGAAGATGCCTTTGCGGCTCTAGAAAAAATTACTGAAAAGCTTAGCGGTAATGATGTTCCGCTCGATGAAGCAATTAAGCTTTATGAAGAAGGTATGAAGCTATCACGCTACTGTGCCGACCTGCTTGAAAAAGCAAAGCAGAAGATAGAAACTCTCAGGGATGGCGATGCTTAAATGATAGAAGAAAAACTTAAACTATATGCTAAACACTTTGAGAATGAGCTTTCGGCGGTATTTGATTCGGACGATTCCGAGTATTCGGTTATATATGATGCCTGCAGATACAGTCTTTTGCTCGGAGGTAAAAGAATGAGACCCTTTCTCATCAGAGAGTTTTATACTCTGTGCGGTGGAAGTGGAGCGTACTCATTTGGCTTCGAAGCGGCAATAGAATGTATTCATACATATTCTCTTATTCATGACGATCTGCCCTGTATGGATGACGATGATATGCGAAGAGGAAAACCCTCTTGTCATAAGCAGTTTAATGAGGCAAACGCGCTTTTAGCGGGTGATGCTCTTTTAACAAAAGCATTTAATCTCGCCGCAAAAACCGAAGAAATATCTCCAGCACTCATTCTTAAGGCGATAACTGTTTTGTCGGATAATGCAGGAATGGACGGTATGATAGGCGGTCAGGTAGTAGATCTGCTATATGAAAATAAGACTGCTAATGAGGATATTTTAAAACTTATTTGCAGCCTTAAAACAGGTGCTCTTATAAAAGCCGCCTGTAAAATAGGCTGTATTCTGGCAGACGCAGACCAAGAAAAGATAGAAGCCGCAGAAAGGTATGCAGATGCTTTAGGACTTGCTTTTCAGATAGTTGACGATATACTTGATGAAACAAGCTCTGTAGAAAAACTCGGCAAACCGATACACAGCGATAAAGCAAATAATAAGTCTACCTTTGTAAGCCTTTTGGGAATTAAAAAATGTAACGCACTGGTTTTAGAGCTTACAGAAACTGCAAAACAAGCTTTAGAGCCGTTTGGCAATATGGCAGACGATTTAAAGCAACTCGCAGATTATCTCTGCACTCGCGATCATTAAAAGGGAAGTTGATATCTTGAGTTACAAGTTTTTAGGAAACATAAACAGTCCTGAAGATTTAAAAAAACTTAATAACAGTCAGGTGTCCGAGCTTTGTGCCGAGATAAGAGATACACTTATATCAACTGTGTCTCACAACGGTGGACATCTTGCCTCTAATCTGGGTGTTGTCGAACTTACCGTTGCTCTTCACAGATCTTATAACGCCCCGAGTGATTCTATAATTTTCGATGTGGGTCATCAGTGCTATACACACAAACTTCTTACAGGCCGTTATGACCGTTTTTCTACCCTTCGTCAGGAAGACGGAATATCAGGCTTTATGCGCCCTGATGAGAGTGAGTACGATTCATTTATTACGGGACACGCAAGTAATTCAATTGCGGCGGCTTACGGTATATATAAGGCTAACCTCTTTATAGGAAAAGATGCAACGAGTGTGGCAGTTATAGGAGACGGTGCACTTACGGGCGGTCTCGCTTTCGAGGCACTTAACAATATCGGATGCAGTAAAAGTAAATTTACTGTTGTGTTTAACGATAATAAAATGTCAATTTCGGGAAATGTCGGTTCCATTTCCGCCCATTTTAAGAAAATTCGTCTAAAACCGGGTTACTACCGCTTTAAATATAAACTTGAGTCTATACTGCTTAAAATTCCGCTTATAGGTGAGCCCGTGTTCAGGCTTTTAAGCGGTGTTAAAAGAGTTTTTGCCAGACAGATATTTAAAAACAATGTATTCGAAACCTTTGGTTTTAAATATATCGGTCCCGTTGACGGACACGATGTAGAACAGCTTGAAACGGCTTTCAAAATAGCAAAGAACCAGAAAAAGCCCTGTGTTGTACATGTTGTTACAATTAAAGGCAAGGGCTATGGCTTTGCTGAAAAGGCTCCCGTAAATTATCACGGTGTTTCGGCGTTCGATTCCAACGACGGTCTTTCAAAATTTAAGACTGATAATTTTTCCAAGATATGCGGAGAAGCACTTTGCCGGCTTGCCGAGAAGGACGAAAGGGTCTGTGCAATTACCGCCGCTATGACCTCGGGAACAGGACTTGAAGATTTTGCCCTTAAATATAGCGACAGATTCTTTGATGTGGGTATTGCGGAAGAATATGCTGCAACCTTTGCTGCAGGACTTGCCGCAGGCGGAATGAGACCGTATTTTGCCGTATACAGCTCATTTCTCCAACGCTCATACGATCAGATAATTCACGATACAGCCATCGCAGGACTGCCTGTCTGCTTTCTTGTGGACAGAGCGGGTATCGTAGGAGACGACGGAGAAACCCATCAAGGCCTTTTTGATGCTGCATTTCTTACTACAGTTCCGGGTATGACGGTTTATTCACCTGCAAGCTACAGTGAGCTTGTCGGCTGTTTAAATAAGTCTATTAACTTTTCAGGTCCACTTGCTATAAGGTATCCTCGCGGAAAAGAAGATTATAGTTTTGAGTACAGTGATGAAGATTTCACTGTTTTCGAAAACGGCGGAAGCATTGCTATACTAAGCTACGGAATAATATCTTCAGCCGTAATAGAGGCCCAGAAAAAACTAAACGAAATGGGAATAAAAACCGATTTTATAAAGCTTAATAAAATTTATCCCTTGTCGGACGAATTGCTCGACACTCTGCGTTCTTATGACAAACTCTATATTTTTGAAGAGGGTATTCTAAAGGGTGGAATAGGTGAGCATATTGTTTCAAAGGCAAAACTTAAGGATTATTCAATCACCGCTGTAGAAAACACCTTTGTTCCTGCGGCTACAGTAGACTCTGCAAGAGCAAAACTCGGACTTGATACGGATTCTATGATAAAAACTATTTCGGGAGAAAAATATAATGGCTGAAAAGCTACGACTTGATACTGCGGTATTTGAAGCAGGATATGCTGAAAGCCGCGAAAAAGCAAAGGCTCTGATAATGGCAGGGCTTGTGTATGTTAACAATCAAAAATCAGATAAACCGGGAACTACCATAAAGCCCGACGATGTTATCGAATTCAGAGGAAATGCTCCAAAATACGTGAGCCGTGGGGGACTAAAGCTTGAAAAAGCAGTAGAAAATTTCGGCTTTTCACTAGAGGGTAGTCTTTGTGCCGATATAGGCGCATCTACGGGCGGTTTTACCGACTGTATGCTTCAAAACGGTGCCACTAAGGTCTATGCAATAGACGTAGGTTACGGTCAGCTTGCCTGGAAGCTTCGAACAGACGAAAGGGTAGTTAATCTGGAGCGAACAAATTTTAGATATGTTACTGAGGAGCAGATTCCCGACAAGCTTGATTTCTGTTCGGTAGATGTTTCTTTTATTTCTCTTTCACTCATAATTCCTGTTATGAAAACAATAATGAAAGACGGTGCTCAGGCTGTATGTCTTATAAAGCCTCAGTTTGAAGCAGGAAAAGACAAGGTGGGCAAAAAAGGCGTTGTACGAGACCCTGATGTGCATCTTGAAGTTATCGAAAAGGTAATTGGAATTGCCCTTGATAACGGATTTAAGGTGCTTCATCTGGATTATTCTCCCATAAAAGGTCCTGAAGGGAATATAGAATACCTTATCCATATACAAAAAGCCGATTCGGGACAGCTTTGTGAAGAGATAACTCCTGCTTTTGTAGTCGATACCGCACATTCTTCTTTAAAAGGAGAGTAATTTTATGAAAATCGCAATTTTCACAAATCTTCAAAGAGAGGGAACAACACGGCTGTTGCCACAAATTATAAATATACTTAAACACGCAGGAGCAGAATGCTTTGCGACCTTGGATGCCTTCTGTGAATTACCTAAGTTTGACGATGAAACACTATACAGTATGTGTGATGTTGTTATAACAATTGGTGGAGACGGTACACTTATAAAACATGCAAAGTGCGCATCGCTTTTTGCAAAGCCATGTATTGGAATAAATACGGGTAGACTCGGTTTTCTTGCAAGTGTTGAAGCTGACGACCTTTCTCTGCTTGAAGGTCTTGTTAAGGGCGACTATGTTACAGAGTCTCGTATGATGCTGTCGGTGGAAATGATTAAACAGGGTCGTGTAGTTTATAAAGGTACCGCCCTTAACGATGCCGTAGTTTCCAGCGGAAGCGTTGCAAGAATAACTGATATTAAGCTTAATGTTTCGGGTGATGAGATAAATTATAGGGCAGACGGCGTTATCCTTTCAACCCCTACAGGCTCTACAGCCTATTCTATGTCGGCAGGAGGTCCTATAATAGCGCCCTCTGTAAGGTGTCTTACCGTAACGCCTATATGTTCGCATTCTCTTACTGCAAGACCTATGATACTAAGTGATAATGAAGAGATATGCGTTGACCTTATGAAATCCTCAAGAACCGAAGCCTTTTTAACCGTTGACGGAGAAAGATGCGGAGAGGTGGATTTTGACACCTTTGTTCGCGTAAAAAAATCCGAACACGACGCACTGCTTATCAATATAAGCAAAAACACTATATATAAAACTATATCATTAAAGTTTTAGGAGCGTTTTATGAAAAACAGGAGACAAGAAGTAATAGTTGAGCTTATTGCAAACAATGTTCTTACAACTCAGGACGAATTGCAGGAAGCTCTTGAAAATCTTGGCTTTAAGGTTACGCAGTCAACCGTCTCTCGCGATATTAAGGAACTCAGAATAGTAAAAGCACAAGATTCAAACGGTTTTTACAGATACCACATAGCCGAAAAAAACAACAGCACACACCGAGATAGAAATCATTACGAAGAGATGTTTTCAAAGTCCTGCATAGATGTGTTATACTCTATGAATACCGTTATCGTAAAATGTTATGCAGGAATGGCTTCAAGTGTATGCGTTGCACTGGAGAATCTGTTCAGTGATATTATACTGGGTTCACTTGCAGGGGACGACACGATATTTGCCATTACCTCTTGTGAAGAAAATTCGCAAATATTAACCGATAAAATCAAAAAACTCATTTAACGGAGATATTGTATGTTAAAATATCTACATATCGAAAACATTGCTGTTATTGAATCGGCAGATATTGAACCTCTTGAAGGCTTTAATGCCCTTACAGGTGAAACGGGCGCAGGAAAATCTATTATTATCGATTCGATAAATGCAGTACTGGGAGAAAGAACATCAAAAGAGCTTATCCGTGGCACCGCAGACAAGGCAACGGTTTCGGCAATTTTCGGTAATCTTTCTAAAGAGTGTATTGCTCTTCTTGCCGATAACGGAATAACACCCGATGAAGACGGTAATATTTCGGTTCAGAGGGTTCTCAGTGCAAGCGGAAACGGTAATGTTCGCATATGCGGTCAGTTAGTTACCACACAGCTTCTTCGTGAGATAGCAAGATTTCTTATAAATATACACGGTCAGCACGACAGCCAAATGCTCTTAAAGCCCGAAAATCACTACATATATCTTGATCTTGTTGCCTCAAATCAGCGTGAAAAAGAGGCATATGCAGCCGCCTTTAAAAGGTTTACAGATATTCGCAGAGAGATAAAAGAGCTTGAAACCGATGAAGATAAAAAGCTTGACAGGATAGATCTGCTGAAATACCAGATAAACGAGCTTGAGAATGCCGATATTCATATTGGAGAGATTGAAGAACTTAAAAAAACAAGAGAGCTTATTCAAAACAGCGAAAAAATCATTTCGCATCTTAACGAGTGTGTCTATATGCTAAACGGTGACGGTGACAGCGACGGCGCTACGACCCTTGCCCGTTCTGCTATGAGTTTTCTTGAAAAAGCTGCTGCCGACGACTTAGCGGCTGTATCTAACGATTTATCTGCCGCGGTAAATACCCTTGAAAATGTAGCCGATACTCTTCGTAAATACGTAAATGATTTTCCGTTTTCTAAAGAAGAACTGGAAAAAACAGACGAAAGACTTGACTTACTTAGTCGAATGATGTTAAAATACGGCAATAGTGAGGAAGCAGCACTTGATTATCTTGGCAAAGCAAAAGCTGAGCTCCAGCTTATTGAATTCAGCGATGAGAGACTCAATAAGCTCGAAAATGAGCTTATTGAGGCCGAGGAGAGGCTTATATCTGCAGGAAGCAAACTTACCGAGTCCCGCAAAAAAGCGGCTACAGCCTTTGAAAATAGCGTTTGTGACGCCCTTAAGTTTATGGATATGACAAATGTACGCTTTATGGTGAATATAACTGAAGCGCGGTATTCTAAAACAGGTCGTGACGGTGTAGAATTTATGATTTCTGCAAATGCAGGAGAATCTGTTAAACCATTGTCCAAGGTAGCGTCAGGTGGAGAGCTTTCCCGCATAATGCTTGCAATAAAAAGTATTATTGCCGACAAAGACAATGTTGATACGCTGATTTTTGATGAAATAGATACGGGAATCAGCGGTAGGGCCGCTTCAAAGGTTGCATTTCAACTTCAAAAGGTATCAAAGCTGCGTCAGGTTATATGCGTTACCCATCTTGCACAGATTGCCGCTGCAGCCGAAGGCCATTTTCTTATTGAGAAAAAGGTCAGAGACGGTAAAACCTACACTAACGTTTCTATATTAGATGAAAATGCCCGAATTCAGGAAATTGCCCGCATTATGTCGGGAACACAGCTGACAGACAATATAATCAGTTCCGCAAAGGAACTCTTAGATAGGAGTAAAAATCAATGACTTTATACGAAGAACTAATTGAACGCGGTCTTATAGCTCAAGTTACAAACGAGGATGAGATTCGCGAAATGATCAACAACGGTAAGGCAACATTTTATATCGGATTTGACTGCACTGCCGATAGTCTTACCGCAGGCCATTTTATGGCACTTACCCTTATGAAGCGTCTGCAAATGGCAGGCAACAAGCCTATTGCTCTTATCGGAGGCGGCACCACAATGATAGGTGACCCTTCTGGCAGAACCGATATGAGAAAAATGCTCACCATTGAGGACATCAACCATAATGCCGCCTGCTTCAAGCGTCAGATGGAAAGCTTTATCGACTTTTCAGACGGTAAGGCACTTATGGTCAATAATGCAGATTGGCTCTTAGACCTTAATTATGTTGAGCTTCTCCGCGAGGTTGGTGCTTGTTTCTCTGTAAACAATATGCTCAGAGCGGAGTGCTACAAGCAGAGAATGGAAAAGGGACTCTCTTTCTTCGAGTTTAACTATATGATAATGCAGTCCTACGACTTTTATCATCTTTACAAAAACTATGACTGTAATATGCAGTTCGGCGGAGATGACCAGTGGTCAAATATGCTGGGCGGTACTGAGCTTATCCGCAAGAAGCTTGGTAAGGATGCCCACGCAATGACAATAACCCTTCTTACTGACTCGCAGGGCAAGAAGATGGGCAAAACCGCAGGAAATGCTGTTTGGCTTGATGCGGCAAAAACCTCTCCTTATGAGTTCTATCAGTACTGGAGAAATGTCGACGATGCTGATGTTATCAAGTGTATTAAAATGCTGACCTTCATCCCCATCGAGACTATCCGCGAATATGAAAAGTGGGAGGGTAGTGAGCTTAATAAGGCTAAGGAGATATTAGCTTTTGAGCTTACCGAAATGATTCACGGTAAGGAAGAGGCAAAAAAGGCTCAGAATGCTGCCCGTGCCATTTTCGGTGCAGGTGCAGATGACGCAAATATGCCCGCAACAGTTCTTGATGTTGCAGATCTTACCGATGGGGCAATCGGTATCCTCGACCTTATGAGTAAGGGCGGACTTATTGCCTCCAACGGAGAGGGAAGACGCCTTGTTCAGCAGGGCGGCGTATCTGTGGACGGAGAAAAGGTTACAGATCCTTCAACCAAGATAACCGCAGAACAGCTCAGTACAGGTGTTGTTATAAAAAAAGGTAAAAAAGTTTTCCACAAATTTTCAGTATAAGATTAAAAGATGGAGACAACTTCTTTGATAAGTTGTCTCCATCTTTTGTTTAAGCATTCTTTATGCACAGTGTCCGCCGTCTGTTACAGCCTTTGCAATAATTTCTGCATACTCAGTGCATTTTTCTTCTGTTTCAGCTTCTATCATTATTCTGATAACAGGCTCGGTGCCGCTTTTTCTAAGCAGAGCACGACCGTTGCCGTTTATAAGTTTGTTTACCTCATCGAGCGAGGCGATTACATTTTCGTCTGCAAACACGTCATCCTTGCTTTTTACACGAATGTTTTTTGTGTACTGGGGATAAAGCTTTAACGGCTCTACAAGCTTTGAAAGGGTAGACTTTGAATCACAAAGTTCTTCCACAATCATTATTGCGGTCAGCAGACCGTCACCGGTGGTGGCGTATTTCTTTAGAATAATGTGTCCTGATTGCTCACCACCCAAAGAATAATCATTATCCTGCATACATTCATAAACAAATCGGTCACCGACGGTTGTTTGAGCACATTTCATACCCTCTTTTTCGAGAGCGGAAAAAAGTCCGCTGTTAGACATTACCGTAGCAACAACAGTGTCGCCGTTAAGCATACCGCGGTTCTTAAGTCTTTTTCCGAGAATATACATTATTCCGTCGCCATCAACAATGTTTCCATTTTCGTCGACAGCAATACATCTGTCGGCATCTCCGTCAAAGGCAAAGCCTATGTCAAGATGCTGTTCCTTAACAATGCGGCAAAGATTTTCAATATGGGTAGAACCGCAATCTGTGTTAACATTAAGTCCGTCAGGTTCTGCACCGATAACCGTAGTTTGTGCACCTAACGCACCAAATACCGCATTTGCAATATTCCAGGATGCTCCGTTAGCACAGTCAAGACCAATTTTTAAAGATTTATAGGAATGTGACGCAAGAGAAATGAGGTACGCAACATATCTGTTTCTGCCCGAAACGTGGTCAACGATGCAACCGATACGCTCTTTATTAGCAAGAGGCAAATCCTCGCCATTTACACCGAGTGCGTCTAAATCTCCGTCAATATATGCTTCAATAAGGGCTGTAGTTTTGTCGTCAAGCTTCTCGCCGTATTTGTTGATTACCTTAATTCCGTTATCATAGTAGGGGTTGTGGGAGGCTGTTATCATTATACCACAATCAAACTCATCCTGACGGGTCACATAAGATACACTTGGAGTAGTGGTAACGTGTAGCATATAAGCGTCTGCACCCGATGCGGTAATTCCTGCAACGATTGAGTATTCAAGCATATAGCTTGAACGTCTTGTGTCCTTACCGATAACAATTTTTGGGCGGTATCCTGCTTTGGTATTTCCCGAAAGGGAAGAGCCGTAGTACCAGCCTAAAAATCTACCGATTTTATAAGCGTGCATAGAGGTAAGATCTACATTTGCTTCTCCTCTAAAACCGTCTGTTCCAAAGTATTTGTTGGGCTTTCTCTCGGTAGGTTTATTAACGCCGATTTCAACCTTATCCTGCAGCAATTCATCAGTAGAAACTCCAAATAATTCGCAAAGCTGAAGAACCTTGTCAATCTGGGGAAGCGCCTGATCCATTTCCCATTTCGAGACCGACTGTCTTGAAACCATAATTTTTTCTGCAAGTTGTTCCTGAGAGATATTAGCTGCATTTCGAAGCTTAAGTATTTTTTCGCCGATGGTCATTATATCACACTCACATTCTGTTATGTTTATTATATGATGCCATTATACTAAAATTCGGTTTTTTGTTCTATCAACTTGACATTGAACATTTTGGCAACCGCAGGTTGCTAAATCGAGAATATAACTAATTTTAAGCATAAATATACTAATGCATTTTACTGCAAAATGCAACCTTTTGTTTACATAAGTCGGAGGTTTATCTATGCTTAAAACAAAATTTATATCTTCAATGGAAAAATGCTTTCTCGACAGTAATTATGATGATTTTGCCGAGATTGAAAAGGTTAATATTTATAAAAATACCGATGCTTCTTTTCAGTTTTTAGCCTTTGATTATACAAGAAAAAGCTCTGCGGCAAAAGCCACAGAGACTGCGATTATTTTATCCCAGCGGTTCAAAAACAGCACCGTCGGGAACAGGACAAATAAGTTCACCGTTTTGTTCATATCGGTAAGACGGAATTTTAGATGATTTTTCTTCTAAAAAGACAAAATTTCGTCCGTCCCGTTTAAAATAGTATTGTTTGGGCAGGGTATCAGTGGTTGTCAGAATCAGCTCATAATCGGTCAGTTCATACGTACCAATTGCTATTTCGCTACTGAATGCCGACCAGCTAAAGGTAAAGTGTGTTTTCCACAGATTATCTTTTGTGGATCCAAGTCTTATTGTGGGAGTAGCAGGGTCGGCGGAGTCGGAAAAAATATAGACCATATCGGCATCGGTAATAAGTCCGTTATATGCAATAGCATAATTCTGCGAATTATCCTGTGCCGATTTAATTATATCTAACACCTTATCATCAACATCACAGTAATAACCTCTATCGTGGAAAAGCACCTTTTCTCCGTATGAGAAAAAAAGCCAACCGTCATAATAAATCTGTCCGTCAAAGTTAAATAGTATTCGGTCTGTAAAATCGTCGTTAGTCCATTTTTCTCTGCTCAAAAACTCTGTTAAATTTGAGAGCTCTGCGGGTGTAAGCAGAGAGTATTTTGTGACCTCGGGCTGCTCGTGTTCGCGAGTTGCCGATTTATAAAATAAAATATGCCCGTTTGTGTAGTTGGAATTAGTAAGAATGTTCGAAGGGTCGTTATCAGTATTATTGTGATTTTCGTGACTGGAAAAACAAATGCTGTAGTTTGAAATATTTATAATCAGGGTGTACTCAATGTCTTTATCTGCGTATGTGGTTTTTCCGATAACAGCAGTACCTTTAATTCCGCTATAGTTCAAATCGTATATACTGCTTTTACTGTTGCTTGCATGATGCGAATATCTGATATTATAGGCTGCACCACCACCTTCAGAACTGTTTCCAATGATAAATTGGTCTTCTTTTATAGTTATATCTATATACGCTTTTTCAGAATTCGGATATATTGAATATAGGTTTGGTGAGCAGTATTCTATGCTTCCGTTTTCTATGTTCTGAACATATTTGAAATCCCAGTTATAGTCATTCGGTCGCAACAAGTCGTATGGGTCAGTCAGTAGACATACCGAGGTCAAGATAACGGCTACAACCGAAAGTATAATAATCCAAAAGGTAGGTTTTTTGTAACTGAGAACCGAAATTATTCTGTTTTTAACTCCGTTTTCTCCAAAGGCGAGCGGACAGGCAGATACAGTTTTCATAGATGCGCTGCAACTGAGCAGAGCATCTGAATATGCTTTCTTTATATCGCTTCCAAGCTCTTTTATAACCTTTTCATCGCAGGCAAATTCAATATCTCTGCAAAGAAGAATATACCCTAACCAAAGTATAGGATTAAACCAATATACCGAAAGAATTATAAATCCAAGCGGCTTCCATAAATGGTCTAGTCTTTTAAGATGAGCTTTTTCGTGTGCCACTACATAATCGGTATAAGCCTCATCTATTGATGACGGGAGATATATTTTTGGACTGAAAATTCCAAGAATAAAGGGACACGGAGCCTGATCACATAGGTATATGTCCTCTTTGAACAAGATTGCCTCACGCATTTTTATACGAAGCCTAATATATGTGGCTGCTGCATACAAAAGCATACCTGCAGTGCCGATAAGCCATATTACCGTAAGTATGCCCATAACTGTTTCACCGTTTTTATTGGAAACGGTCACACCCTCAAAATATCGGTCGTTAAGGTATTCGTTTATAGGAACATCAACAACGGGTACTCCCGAGTTTATATTAAAGCTTGGGCCTGTTATAATATCGCTTGGAACAGTTTCGGCACTGGGAATAAGGCTTATAATGCTTTTAAAGGAAAACGGAAAGACAAGCCGCACACCTACAAGTGACCATAAAATGCAGTTTATCCATTTTGGAGCCTTTTTAAGGACAAATCTTAAAAGAATTACCGCTAAAACTATCCAGCTTGCGGTAACGCTCATATTAAATATTTTAAGGAAAATCTCCATAGCTATTTCTCCTCGAAACTATCTATAATTCGGCGAAGCTCGGTTGCTTCTTCTGCAGACAAGCCTTTTCTTGATGTAAATGCCGCTAAAAAAGCGGGAAGAGAGCCATCAAAAGTTTCATCCAGAAATTTTTCGCTCTGCCTCGAATAGTAATCTTTCTTAGATATTAACGAAGAAACAGTGCCCTTGTTGTTTTGAAAAATTCCTTTTTCGCAAAGCCTTTTCAGTACCGTGTAAGAAGTGGTTTTCTTCCATCCGATAATTTCTTCAGCCTTTTTTGCAAGTTCTGAGGAAGAAAGTGGCTCGTTTTGCCAGATTATCTCAGCAAAACGTGTTTCTATCACACCTAATTGTAATTCGTTCACAATAATCCCTCCGTTTATTCTACAACCTGTAGTACAATTTTATTCTACACATTGTAGAATAAAATGTCAAGAGAAAAAGCGTTACAAAACTGTAACGCTTTAACACTATTCAATAATTATTTTGAGATCTCTTGATGTGTAATCGCAATGAATCATATTTCTACCGTTTAAAGATTAAATTGTAATTACATTATTCATATCGTAAAGACCTGAAGTTTTTCCCTTCATATAAAGGGCGGCTTTGATTGCACCGACTGCAAAAACCTCTTTTGATGTTGCCTGATGAGAAAGGGTTATAACCTCATCATGACCTGCAAAAATGACTTCGTGCTCCCCAACGATATTTCCGCCGCGGACAGAGTGTATTCCGATTTCGTTTTCGGGGCGTTTCTCCCGTTTTGAATGACGGTCATATTCATACATCATCTTGTTATCAAGGGTCTTATTTATTGCTTCTGCCAGCATAATAGCCGTGCCTGAGGGGGCATCTATCTTTTGATTATGGTGCTTTTCGATGATTTCTATATCAAAATTGTCTTCAAGAACCTCCGCGGCTTTCTTTGACAGAGCAACCAAAAGATTGATTCCAAGTGACATATTGAAAGTGAAGAATAAAGGAATGTTTTTTGCAGCAACTTTAATTTTCTCTGTCTGTGCAGAGGAAAAGCCTGTGGTTGCAAGGACTACGGGAATAGATGTCTTCTCAGAAAAAGCGAGGAGGTCGTCAAGTGCCGAGGGGTGAGAGAAATCTATGATAACATCCGCCGTCTCTTTAATATCACCAAATGACGAATATACAGGGAAATCTGCCGAAGCATTACCGCTTATGTCTACACCTGCAACTATTCTGCAGTCATCCCTTTTTAGTACGCAGGCAGTGATAACCTTGCCCATTTTTCCGTTGCATCCGCTTAGAATTATGTTGGTCATTTTAATCATCCTATAAATTAAATTTAATGGCAGGAAAATTCCTGCCATTATAAGAATTATTTAATCAGTTCGAATTTCTTAAGCTCCTCAATGAGAACAGCCTTAGTGCTCTCTTCCATAGGAGTCATAGGAAGACGTACAGGGCCCATCCCCATTCCCATAAGATTCATTGCTTCCTTGCAGGGGATAGGATTAACCTCTATAAAGAGTGCGTCAATAAGTGAGGAGAGTTGTATTTGCATTGCTGCAGCCCCTTCAACATCACCTGAAAGCATTTTGTCGCACATTTCCACTGTTTCTCTAGGCATAACATTGGAAAGAACAGAAATAACTCCCTTGCCACCGAGAGACATAATGGGAACAATTTGGTCGTCGTTGCCCGAATAAATATCAAGCTTATCGCCGCAGAGTAAACGGGTTTTAACAATGCTTGAAATGTCACCGTTTGCCTCTTTGATAGCAACGATATTATCTATCTCTGCAAGCTTTGCATAGGTTTCGGGCTTAATGTTACAGCCTGTGCGTGAAGGTACGTTGTAAAGAATTATGGGCAGAGAAACACGCTCTGCAATATATTTGTAATGAGCAACAAGACCATTTTGTGTTGCTTTGTTGTAATAAGGAGTTACTATTAGAAGGGCATCAGCGCCTGCTTCTTCTGCTTCCTTTGCCAAATCGGCAGCACAAGCAGTATCATTACTGCCTGCACCTGCGATTATCTTAACTCTGCCAGCAGCGTGCTTTATTGCAACACGAATGACCTCAGAATGTTCTTCAAGGGTCATAGTGGCAGATTCGCCTGTTGTTCCGCAGATAACAAGAGCGGGTACTCCTGCTTCTATCTGCTCGTCAATAAGGGTTCTGAGACGGTCAAAATTAATAGAACCGTCTTCGCTCATAGGTGTTACAAGTGCTGTAGCAACGCCTTCGAAAATTGTATTTTTCATTATACAAAACCTCTTAATAAATTAGTCCATATAACCCTGTGCGCAAAGGAGCTCAGCAAGAAGAACTGCACCGCCTGCTGCGCCGCGGAGGGTGTTATGTGAAAGACATACGAATTTATAGTCATATTGGCTGTCTTCGCGGAGGCGTCCGATAGATACAGCCATTCCGCCCTCGAGCTCACGATTGAGCTTAGTCTGGGGCATATTGTCCTCTACAAAGTAGTTGAGGAACTGTTTGGGTGCGCTGGGAAGCTCAAGCTCTTGGGGTGCGCCTACAAACTCCTGCCATTTAGCAAGAATTTCTTCCTTAGTGGGTTTCTTGTCAAATGTTACGAATACTGCTGCCATATGTCCGTCAGAAACGGGAACGCGAAGACACTGTGCAGTAAATTTTGGAGACTCGGCACAAACAATTTTGTCGCCCTCAACCTTACCCCAAATCTTAAGTGGCTCTTTTTCGGATTTCTCTTCCTCACCGCCGATGTAAGGAATTACGTTGTCTACCATTTCAGGCCAACGCTCAAAGGTCTTACCTGCACCGGATATTGCCTGATATGTGCATACGAGAACATTTTTAACACCAAACTCGTGGAGGGGATAGAGAGCGGGAACATAGCTCTGAAGTGAGCAGTTTGATTTTACGGCAATAAAGCCTTTCTTTGTACCAAGACGCTTTCTCTGAGCCTCTATGATCGCGGTATGGTCAGAGTTAATTTCAGGAATAACCATAGGAACATCATCTGTGAAGCGGTGTGCAGAGTTATTAGATACTACAGGACATTCAAGCTTTGCATAAGCTTCTTCTAAAGCCCTTATTTCGTCTTTTTTCATATCAACGGCGCAGAAAACAAAATCTACGGAAGCTGCAACCTTTTCCATATCTGCAACAGCGTCGAGTACAGTCATATCTTTAAGCTTCTCGGGAACGGGCTTAGTCATAGCCCAACGTCCGCCCAAGGCTTCCTCGTATGTTTTACCTGCACTTCTTCCGCTGGCTGCAAGAACCTTAACGTCAAACCAGGGATGCTCTGCGAGTAAAAGGACAAATCTTTGACCTACCATACCGGTAGCACCAATAATTCCTACTTCGTATTTTTTCACAAAAATCACGTTCCTTCCAGATAGGGAAATTATTTAAAATTAAGAGTTGAATAAAAGGCAACAATTATATATAATATATGTGGCCAATATATAAAACCATTACAATTAAATATAACATTCACGTAGATGTTTGTCAAATATATTTTATGCTAAACTATTTTAATTTGTGACCCTTGGAGTTGTGCAACTTTATGAAAACAAGCGATTTTTTCTATAATTTACCAGATGAGCTTATTGCTCAGACACCGATTGAGCCTCGCAACGCATCCCGTCTTATGGTTCTCAGTAAGGAGACGGGTGAGGTTGAACACACGATTTTTTCCTCGTTGTCTGATTATCTTAAAAAGGGTGACACTCTTATTCTCAATAATACCCGTGTGCTTCCTGCACGAATTTACGGCGAAAAGGTAGATACAGGTGCAAGGGTTGAGTTTTTGCTTCTTAAAAATCTTGGCAATAATATGTGGGAATCTCTTGCGGGTCCGGGTAGAAAGGCAAAAGCGGGAACTACTTTTAAATTCAGTGATAAGCTTTTCTGCGATGTGCTTGAATCAACACCCGAGGGCAATCGCATTATTAAGTTCAGCTGTGACGGGGAGTTTTATTCTCTTCTTGATGAGGTAGGCCAGATGCCTTTACCTCACTATATTACCGAAGAGCTTAAAAACAAAGAGAGGTATCAGACTGTATATTCTAAAGAGCTTGGCTCTGCAGCCGCCCCTACCGCAGGACTGCATTTTACTGATGAAATGCTTGAAGAACTGAAAAGCAAGGGCATAAACATCGGTTATGTAACCCTCCATGTCGGTCTGGGCACCTTCCGTCCCGTAAAGGCAGATGACATTAAAGACCACAAAATGCACTCTGAACATTATATGATACCGCGCGAAACGGCTGAGCTTATAAACAGTACCAAAGCAAACGGCGGCAGGGTAATTTGTGTGGGAACCACAAGCTGCAGAACGCTGGAGAGTGCCGCACAGGCACACGGATGCATTAAAGAATGTGACGGGGATACAGATATTTTCATTTATCCGGGTTATAAATTTAAGTGTATGGATGCGCTTATTACAAATTTCCATCTCCCTGAAAGCACTCTTATAATGCTTGTATCAGCTTTTGCAGGGTACGATAGCACAATGAATGCATACAACACAGCCGTAGCCGAAAAATACCGTTTCTTCAGTTTTGGAGATGCGATGTTCATTAAATAAATAGGAGTAGATATGTCAAAATCAAAATTTACTTTACTAAAAACCGAAGGGAAGGCGAGAAGAGCCACCTTTGAAACGGTACACGGCACTGTCCAGACCCCTGCCTTTATGAATGTTGCTACCTCTGCTGCAATCAAGGGTGCTGTCTCAGCAGAAGACCTCAAAGAGCTTCACTGTCAGGTAATGCTTTCAAATACTTATCATCTTCACGTGCGACCTGGGGACGAGCTTATAAAAGAATGTGGCGGTCTTCATAAATTTACAACATGGGATGGTCCAATTCTTACCGATAGTGGCGGATTTCAGGTCTTTTCACTGGCATCTCTCCGCAAAATTACCGAAGAGGGCGTAAATTTTCAAAGTCACGTTGACGGTAAAAAAATTTTTATGGGTCCTGAAGAAAGTATGCAGATTCAGTCAAATCTTGGTTCCACTATTGCAATGGCATTTGACGAGTGTGTTGAAAACCCTGCTCAGTATAATTATGCAAAAGAATCCTGCTCACGTACTACCCGTTGGCTTAAACGCTGTAAGGCAAAAATGGACGAGCTTAACAGCAGGGAAGACACGATTAACCCTAATCAGCTGCTTTTCGGCATAAATCAGGGCTGCACCTATTCTGACCTGAGAATAGAACATATGAAAGAAATTGCAGAGCTTGACCTTGACGGTTACGCAATAGGCGGTCTGGCAGTGGGCGAGCCTGCAGAAGATATGTACAGGGTTATTGAAGATGTTGAACCCTATATGCCCAAGGATAAGATACGCTATCTTATGGGTGTAGGCACCCCGTCTAATATTCTTAACGCAGTAGAAAGAGGGGTTGACCTTTTCGACTGCGTTATGCCCTCTCGAAATGCCCGTCACGGACATCTTTTTACCTGGTCGGGAATAATAAACATCAATAACAATAAGTATGCAACCGATATGAGACCAATAGATGAAAACTGCGGTTGTCCCGTTTGCAGAAGATACAGCAGAGGTTATATTCGTCACCTGCTTAAGAGCACCGAAATGCTTTCTCAAAGGCTTCTCGTTATGCATAATCTTTGGTTTTATAATACCCTTATGGAGGAGATACGAAAAGCACTTGATGAGGGTCGCTTTACCGAGTTTAAAGCGCATTTTGACCCGATACTCAGCAAACGTATTTAATTAGCACTTGAAATATTTACAAATACTGTGTATAATATTCTTAATATTTTTTGGAGGTTTAAATTATGGATTTTATTTTATTAGAAACAGCAACAGGAAATGCTCAGGGCGGTCTTACCGAAACCCTATTAATGCTTGCACCTATCGCTTTAATGTTTGTTGTTATGTACTTTATTATGATTCGTCCTCAGCGCAAAAAGCAGAAGGAAGAAGAAAAAATGAGAAATAACATCCAGATCGGTGACGAGATTCTTACTATCGGCGGTTTCTACGGACGTGTAGTTTCCATTAAGGAAGATGCAATCATTTTCGAGTCTGCAAGCGATCATACCAAGCAGAAAATTGCTCGTTGGGCAGTTCAGCAGAATCTTACCGTTCACGACGACGCACAGTAAAAATAGACACTGTAGTCAAAATTCTACCACCCTTGTACGCAGTTACAAGGGTGGTTTTCTTATACATTGTTTAACTGTAAAATTTCAAAACGATTACAATTCAGGATGTTCTGAAAGTAATTTTAAACGTTTCCAACGGCGGTCAACCTCTTGCTGAATTGCATTCCTAATTTCTGTGTAGTTGTCCCCGCACAAGTGCTTGGTTCTTCCCATCAGTTTAAGCCAATCGGCTACAGGGATTTTTTTATTTTTTGCTTCGGGGTCTAAGGAAAGTGAGGTGTGACCTTGTTCAATTTCATATAAAGGAAAATAGCAACTGTTTACAGCAGCAGAAATAATCTTGCGCTCGGTATTGGGCTTATCGCCCCAGTTAAGCGGACAGGCTGACAAACATTTTATATAAGCCGTTCCGTAATTTTTAGCGTAATACTGTGCTTTCGCCGCTTTTTTAATAAAATCGTTAGGTTCGCTTTCGGCAGCAGTAGCAACATAGGGAATACCCGTAGCCGCCATAATTCGTGGCATATCTTTATGAAAGAAGCTTTTTCCCCACTGCTTTTCACCAAGATGCGAGGTTGCGCTTTTTGCACCCATTGGTGTTGAATATGATAATTGATAGCCCGTATTCATATATCCGCCGTTATCGTATTCGAACAAAATTACAGGGTCTGAGCGTAAAGCTGTGCCGAGAGCCGAGCCCATACCGATATCCATACCGCCGTCACCGCTTACCATAATAAACGTGATGTCACCCTCGGGTAGTTCGCCGCGTTCCTGCATTTTATGATACATTTTCGAAAGTCCTGCTATGGTAGCGGCACCGTTTTGAAACAAATTGTGGACATAGGGAACCTTAAATGCGGTCTTTGGATAGCCAGTTGTTACTACCATTCCGCAGCCTGTTTGGAAGAGCAGAACAACATTACCCTCAATTCCCCTGAGAAACAGGTTGACATTGACAGGTATGCCACAACCCGGACAAGCTCCGTGTCCTGGGGCAAGTCGTTTTGGTCTTGCGGTGGTATCGCGTACGGTACCGCCCTTTACGGTTACGATACCGTTTTCTTCGGTGCAAGAGATAAGGGTAGGGGATTCGCTGTCTGTAATTGGCTCAAAATACGCTTTTGGATTAAAGTCAGCTTCACCGGGATAGATGCCAACGTAATCAAAGACAGGGGTATTCTCCTCATAGCAAGACTTAAATAGGTCTATTGCATCCTGTTCGAAAAAATCGCGTCCGCCAAGACCATATATACGGCTGATAACTCTAGGGGTCAGTCCCTTTTGCTGTAAAGCAGCTCTAATCTCCAACGACATATTACCGCCGCCTCCGCCGTAGCTGTCCTGTCGGTCGGCTACGAGAATTGTTTTTGCATTTTTGCATAAATTAGCAATCTTCTCTGACGGAAAAGGTCGCAAAACTCCGAGAGTAAAGACACCTACTTTTTTGCCCTCGCTTCTGAGTTTATCTACAGCCGCCTTAGCAGTAAGGTATGCCGAGCCCAAGACAAACAACAAAACTTCTGCATCTTCTGTCTTATATGATTTTACTGTGAACAGTTTTCTTCCTGATAACTGCTCATATTCGGCAAATATTTGGGGAATTACTGTTCGTGCCTTTTCCATTGCTAAATGGAGCTGATATTTATTGTTCATTAAATCAGGCTCATTCATATATGAGCCGATGGTAACAGGCTTTTCGGGACATAGAGAGGTATAATCAAGATTTACAGGGCCGATAAATTTTTGCACATCTTCATCATCAGAAAATACATAGCAGTTTCTTTTTTGATGGCTGGTGAAGAAACCGTCAAAGGCTACTATGACAGGCAACCGTAACTTTTCGGCAATTTTTATAGCACAAATATTGCAGTCATATACCTCTTGAGGAGAATCTGCAAATAAAATAATCCAACCTGTATTAAGTGTATACATAATGTCGCTGTGGTCGCCCTTTATTGAAAGAGGTCCCGATACGGTACGGCAGGCGATATTAAGTACCATAGGAAGTCGTGTACCCGATTGTACAGGTAGTTGCTCAAGTGCATACAGCAGTCCGTTAGCGGAGGTTGCGTTAAAAACTCTTCCGCCTCCTGTAGAGGCTCCGTAGCATATACCCGCGGCACTGTGTTCGCCCTCTGCAGGTATCAGAGCAATAGAATGCTCACCGTCTGCACCCATTTGGTCTAAATATTCCGCAATCTGTGTAGACGGAGTGATGGGATAATAACCCATTACATGATAATTTATCTGCTTTGCAGCGAAGGCTGCAAGCTCGTTACCACTTTCAAATAATAGCTTTTGTTTTGCTGTCTCCATTTTACATAAGACCTCCGTCAACACGTTTTTCATCTAAATAGGATTCGCTCGTTACCCAAGGATCTGCACCCGCGGGGTCAAAATCAAGACTATCGGTTATCAGGTCTTTGTTGCGTACAAACCATTTTTTATCGGGGTGCTCATTTTCTTTGCCTGTCACTAAAGCACCTGTCGGACAGACATCAACACATCTCAGGCACCCTTTGCAATGATGATAGTCGAGACCTCTGTTCATCATAGTAGGTCTGCCTTTATATTCGCCATTAGTAAACTGAAACACCATATCGGGACAGGTGGTGTCACAAAGTCCACAGTGAATACATTTTTCTGGCAGAAACAGGGGAATAAACCCCTCTCTTGAAGGGGAAAGGTCGTTGGATACTGTACTTCCAAAATGCGGATTAGCGCCACCTATCGGTGCATTTTCATATCCCCACTTACTGCGTATTTCTCTATATTCTACCTTCGGGAAACGACCGTCAGGTGAAAAAACTTCACTTTTTACATTATTAAAACCTAATTCTATACCTTTAAGGTTGTTTTCGAGCATTGCAGGATATTTTTTGCCCAGTGTGTCGATGACTATCTCTTTTACCGCTTCTATAGGAATAAATCCCGAGGCCTTTGCTATAGCACCGAGAATTACCATATTTATTCGGCTTTTACTCTCAAGTGCTAACTCCAGAGCATTCACACAGCAGACTGTACCGCCATATAACCTAAGGTCTTCCCGTATTTTGGCAGGGGAGGCATCGGTGTTGATTATGACTATGCAATTCTCATCAACTCCTGCCGTTACAGGCAGGGTTTTAGAAAGTGCATGATGAAACAGTACCAAAAGATGGGGTCGCTCTATAGGGCTGTTATGCAGAATATCACGCTTAGGCGCACTCCATCGCACATAAGATTTAACAGGGGAACCTCGCTTTTCAGAGCCATAGCTTGAAAATGCCGCAGCATTAAGCCCTAAATATGCTGCTCCAAGTTCACCAAGCAGTTTTCCGCAAAGATTAGCACCCAGTCCTCCGATGCTTTCAAGCCTTATTTCATAACAGCCGTTTTCGTTTACATCAGGCAGACTGATAGAAAATTTATTTTTCTCCTCAGTTTTCATAGATTGCTGTGTCATATTGCTCTCCTCTTTAAGATTTAATCAGTTCTCAAAACAAATTCACTTTTTCTACGTTCAACAGTCATTATTATTCGCATTATGTTTTGTCAATATGCGAAAATTAATAGCTTATATATAAAGCCCTTTTTCATATTTTCTGAGGTTTATTCATACAGTTAATCGGAGGGATTCGTGTGGATAAAGAATTAAAGTATAATCTCAGTGAAAAAGCAGTAATATACGGACTATCGTCCTTAGTGGGAGCAGTAATGTGTGTTGTGAGTATGCTTCTACTTGCGGCAATTTGTCTTTACACCGATATGTCGGAGAATTATTCAAGCCTCCTTTCAGGCATAAGTTTAGGGATTGGTGGATTTGTTGCAGGATATCTAGCATCAAAAAAAATTAAAAGCGGCGGTATTTTAAATGGCGCAGTATGCGGAGTATTTATATACCTAATAGTAATAATCGTTTCACTGTTTGTAAGTTCGGGCGGATTAACAAATAATACCCTTTTTCATTTTATGATTACAGCAATTGCTGGTATGGTGGGTGGAATTATCGGTGTAAACTTTTCAAACCGTAAAAGAATCATTTAACTTAAATCAAGGCGGAAAACACAGTGTTAAGAAGAATCATACCGATATTTGCATTAGTTTTAGTATTAGTATTAGCGGCAGCAACCTTTTCTGTATCAGGAAGTATTGCAGTTTCTAGCGAAAGTGATCAGGAGGATAGGGTAACAATTATTTTGGACGCAGGCCACGGCGGGTTAACTAATACTACAGATTAGGTCCAAAACCTGCCGTGAAAATTCAATATAAAACTCCCCGAAAACCCGCTATTTAAGCGGGTTTTCGCCATTTCAAAACAATATAATGCTTTACAGTTGAATTTTAAATTAAAATCGTGTATAATATATTAAAACTAAAAGAAAGGAGAAAAGTTTATGAAGGATTTTGAGATTTTAAGCCGTGATACAGTAGTTGCTATTTGGAAAGATAATGAGCTTAAAGTTTTGAACAATGATTTGTTGCCTTTATATTTAAAGCGTGTAAGTGATGCTAAATCTTGGCTTGAAACAAGAGCTATTGACTCACACAGAGCCAATTCCCGTCTACTAAAAAAGGCTTTAAGACTTGCCGAAAAAGACGATGTTTCAACCGTACTTCACGTTAATGCAGCAACAATTACCGACACCTATTGGGTTAGAGCAATCGGTAGTGATTTGAAATATGAAGATGTTCGCTTCAATAAAGACTATTTCTCCAATCTTGCGCTACGTGGACTTTATTCGAGTTTCAATTCTGCCGCAAAACGTAAGGATACAAAAACACCCGAGCTTACCAATATTGGTAGCTTTGAAAAGTGTTGGAAACTCAAAGATGGAAAATGGTGGATTTATAAGTCCGCTAACCAAAAAGAACAGTTCTCAGAGCTATTTGTATATGAGTTAGGTAAGGCACTCGGTATGAATATGGCTCATTACGAAAAAGGTGAAAAATGTGTAAAATCGCTTGACTTTACTGATTCAGCGAACGTTATTTTTGAGCCTGCATCTTCGTTTATGGGTGATGAGGAAGACTATATTAAGGTAGTAGAAAAATTAAAAGAACTTTGTCCTACCGCAATTCCTGACTATATTAAAATGATTTTCCTTGATACCATAACCGCTAACCCCGATAGACACACAGGAAACTTCGGTTTAATGCGTGATGTAAAAACCGGTGAGCTTTTAGGACTCGCACCAAACTTTGATAACAATATGGCACTTATTGCTCGTGGTTATCCAACAAGCAAATCCGCAAACGACCTGTTAATCACGCTGTTTAATGAACTAATAGAAGAATATCCTGAATATAAGGAATATCTGCCAAAGGTAACCGAGCAGATGATTAAGAAAGTTATTAGCAAACTTAATATGAAGGTTAAATCTCAAGTAATTGTTGATTTTGTAATTAAACGTTATCAAGCAATGAAATAGTTTCTATAGTAAAATCCCTCCTACGATAGAATTAGACTGTCATAGGAGGGATTTGTGCAATATTTATTTAAAATGAGGTGGCAAAATGGAAAATAAAATACATTTATCAGATAATGGTTATGACTTTCTGGTTCATTATCTTATAGAACTATATGGTGAGAGAGGAAAAGCAAAACATAATATAACCAGATATTTATGGTCTGATGAGTTTGGTTCTAAATGTAAGGCTCCTAACAATATTGAGGATATACCCGAAGTATCACAAGAACAAATCAAGAATCTTATTTTAAGAGAAAATCACTTTAAAACTGTTGCAGATAACTTGGTTAGAGACTATACGAATTTTGAAAAACAGAATAAATTAAGCAAAGAATTAGAGTTGGAAATTGGCGGAATTTTAGGTGTCTGTCCTGGCCCCTTGCCTTATGAAGACCGATTACTTCCTCATGTTGTGGATTTTTGGGTGCAAAATGAGAATGAGGGAAACGAAATACTTAAAGCCACTAATGAAAAACCTAATGTGGTAAGCATTATGGTTCGGAGTATGATAGACCACTTGCGGAGGGGACAAATTTATGATTTTTATGGCAGGCATATTTTATCACAAGGATATGTCAGAAATTATTTCCGAGGAGAGAATGCATACTACGGAAAAACAAAAGCATCAATGTTTAGAGCCTTATCTAGTAATGCTCATGAAGCTAAATTGCAAAATTTGATACTTGAAATTAAAATGATAGATTTTGCTATATGGTTGAATACAATTAAGCCTCTTAAAAATTGGCCGTATAGCGATATATTTCATGGCGCAATAGCACAACATTATGGAATAAAAACAAATGCTATCGATGTTACTTCAGATATTAAGGTCGCACTCTTCTTTGCTTGCTGCAAATACGATGACCAACAAAATCGATGGTTACCACTTAATAAGTCTGATTTCGAGTTTGAAAATTCGAGGGAGTTCATTTCAAAACTGGGTGGAGATTCAAGATACGGGGTATTATTTGCTATGCCGGCAGATATCAGTAATTTAGGCCGTGTGGAACAGCCGGATAAGTTCCATATAACTAGTGTATCGCCAATAGGTTTTCAACCCTTTCTAAGATGTCCGTATCAAAGCGGTTACATTATAGAAACCGGTGAGCCGTATGATATGTACAAAGATCCAAATTTTGCAAAAGTTAAATTTCGTCATACCGAAGAGCTCTGCCGCTACATCTATGAAGAGATGGATGAAGGAAGAAAAATCTATCCTAACGAAAACACTCAAGAATTTGAAAAAATAACACAAAGAATAAATAATTCTAACATATATTCTTCAAAAGCGTTTGATATAGCAATTCAAAATTTAAAAATATCAGATGCTCAGAAAGAAGATATGGAAAAGGGATTACAAAATATGGGATATAAAAAAGAAGAACAAATTTCGTGGGCAAGCGAAGAAGAAATGTTAGATATCGGTAATCTTGCTCTCTCACTCAAATATTTAGATGAAAGTAACATAGACCCTGTGTTTAGAATTCAATTTAGTATATAATAATATATGTATTGTAATAAAAAAGTAAGCGAATGCAGAAAAAGCATTCGCTTACTTTTTTATAGCTAGAAAACCACATTTATAACAGAAAAGCGTTATAAAAATCTTGCGTAGAACTAAAAGTTCTAAACGATATAAAATTCACCAATTTGACAAAATCATTATATCAAATGACTAATGATTAGTCAATACATTTTGTGGTTATTTTATTTTTTAATTTCAATATTTGTTAAATATGGCAAAAATCAAATAATTTATAATTTAATTGTGGTCAATTTGAGGGTCACAAAATCAAATTTAAAGGAGTATGTATATGTCACGAAGAGGCGAAAACATAAGAAAACGAAAAGACGGAAGATGGGAAGGTAGATATAAGGCTGGTATAAAAGAAAGCGGCAAAATTAAATATGCATCTGTATATGCTCACACTTATTCTGAATGCAAATCAAAACTTGAAAATATAAAATTTTCGACATTATCAGGCATGGAAGCAACTTTTGTAAAATTGAGATTTAAAGATGTATTATTGCTGTGGCTATCAATCAATCAAATTCGCATAAAAAAGTCAACTGAAACTAAATACAGGAATATGATAGAGACTCATATTTTACCTGAATTAGGAAATATTTTTGTTTCAGATTTGAATTCGAATAAAATCAATATTTTTTTAGATAAAAAACTAAAAAACGGTAAAGTAAGTGGAAAAGGCGGATTGTCACCTTCCTATGTTAAGACTATAGCAGTTATTATCGAATCTGCTTTGAAGTACGCACAAAGCGAAGGATATTGCCACCCATTGAATTCGCCGATATTAAAACCGTCTATTAAAAAGAAGGAATTAAAAATATTAACTCCTGATACACAAGAATTATTTGAAAAAATTCTTCTTACAGATATAGATGAAACAAAATTGGGGATTTTTATTGTACTGCAAACCGGATTACGTTTGGGTGAAATCTGCGCACTCGTATGGGATGATATAGATTTTAAATCTGAAACTATAAATATTAATAATACTATTACAAGAATACGGTGTGATGATCCTGCAGAAACAAAATCAAAACTTATTATGGATACTGCAAAAACGGAATCTTCTGTTAGAAAAATTCCAATTTCTTCGGTATTAATGCCAGTGCTGATAAAAATGCATAAATCTGCGGTTTCAAAATATGTTGTGTCAACTACGAACGGATTTGTCAGCACTCGTACTTTTGAATATAGATATAAAAGCTTATTGCATAAATACGGAATATCTGAAATTAATTTTCACGCATTACGACATACATTTGCGACAAGATGTATAGAAGCAGGAGTTGATGTTAAAACATTAAGCGAAATATTAGGTCATTCTAATGTTTCTATAACACTTAACACGTATGTGCATCCATCTATGGATAATAAGCGAATTCAAATAGAAAAATTATGTGCTTTAACTGCATAAAATTTATTAATGGTCAAATATGTGGTCACAAAAATCCCTAAAGCCTTTGTTTTAGTTAAAAAAACAAAATATCGCGTAGAACTTTTAGTTCTACGCAAATGCAATTGGTTTGAAGGAGTGTATTGTCTTGGCGAATGATTTTTTATCAAATGAGCAAGAGATGATGATTAAATCTTTTCAAAAAGTTTTGCCGCAAATGAGAAAGGAATTAGGTATATCTCAGACTGACTTTGGAAAAAAAGTAGGGAAAAGCCGACAAATGATTTCGCTATTAGAACGCGGAGAAGCTGAAATGACATGGGATACATTCGTTGCGTTTATGTATTTTTTTAAAGTGAATTGGAACGCAATAACAAACGAGCGAAGAACTGTTTTGGATGATTTCCTGGATATTAGAAAAGGAGAATAAACTATGCAAATAACTTATATTTCAATTGATGGTATAAAATCCTTTGTTTTGCCAGAGAAAATTAGTGGTAGATATTGGATTAAAGATACTAGCGATGAAAATGTTGTAAGTATTGAAAGTGCAGAACAGAAATGGTTTTTAAAGTCTAATAAAAATAATGTTTTATTAGATGAAAACGGAAATGAGATTAAAAAGGTTCATTTACAGTCTATGAGTATAAACCGAATTTATTCAAAACAGAGTGAAAAATGCTCGTTTGTTTTTGCTGAGCCTATAACTGAAAACAGGGCTACTTATATTAAATATGGCGTACCTGAAGATATTGAATTAGTTATCGGCAAGACACCTGATTGTGACATTTTTTATAATAATCCATTTGTTTCGAAAACACATGCAGTTTTGTCTTACAAGAACGGTGTTTGGCATATTGAAGATAAAGATAGTAGAAACGGAACATATGTTAATAACTATCTTGTGAACAAAGTGCTTTTAAAGCCGGGTGATGTTATATACATAATGGGCATGAAACTAATTATCGGGGATTGCTTTTTTGCTATTAATAATCCAGATAATCAAATTGTTGTTAACGAAGCAAATGTAGGTCTTTTTAATAAGCCAAATTTCGATGTAGCTGTTGATGAATATGAATTAGATGAACCTGAATATTTTTATCGTTCGCCAAGATTTAGAAGAGAGGTAAAAACCGCAAAAATCAAAGTGGATAATCCGCCGTCTAATCAATTCGGCGAAGAGATGCCGTTAATGCTAGTTTTGGGACCATCAATAACAATGGGATTGGCATCCGTTACTATGGCAGTATTTTCAATTAATAATGCCATTACAACAGGTAATATCGGTAATGCTATACCCTCTATCGCTATGTCGGTTAGTATGCTTTTAGGAACAATGTTATGGCCTGTTATTTCTAAAAGGTATGATAAAAACAGACGTCTTAAAAAGGAAGAAAAACGGCAGAAAAAATATAGTGAGTATTTAAAAGAAAAAGAGACTCAAATTACCAATGAAATAGCCCGTCAAGAAGAGATACTTAGAGAGAATAGTGTTACTATACCAGAATGTATAGAGCGTATTGATGATGTTAGCAGAACATTATGGGAAAGAACCTTAAATCAAAAAGATTTATTAGAGTTAAGACTTGGCACCGGAATAAAAAATTTAGATGCTGAAATCTTATACTCTGAAAGACGGTTCACATTGGATGAAGATAATCTTAACGAGGATATGCTTACACTTTGTGAGAGTCCAAAGATATTAAAAAACATTCCGATAACTATTTCATTGTTTGAAAATTACATATCAGGCGCTATTGGTAAAGAAAAAGAATTATATTCATTTATTAAAGGATTAATACTTCAAATTATAACCTTCTATAGTAAAGATGATGTAAAACTAGTCTTTCTTTATGATGAAAAGCAATCAGAAGAATTTGAGTTTGTAAAGTGGTTGCCTCATGTTTGGGACGATGAAATGAATTATCGTTTTATCGCAACAAATGATGAAGACGGAAAAGACCTTACTTCTTATTTTGAGCAAATTATAAATAACCGTTCTGAAATTAATGAAGCAGAGATTAAGGGCACAACGCCATATTATATTGTTTTTGTTTTAGATAAAAATCTTGGAGTTGGAACAGATTTTGTAAAAAAACTGTTGTCTATAAACAAGAACATTAATATAAGTACGTTATTTGCTTATCGAGAACTTAAAGAATTGCCTAAAGAGTGTTCTATTGTCGTTGAATTAAGCGGGTCAGACGGAAAACTTTATGACAAGAATAATATTTCTGATACAGTTTCTATATTCAAACCGGATATTTCCGTAAACGAAGATTTAACTGAGATAGCGAAAAAAATCTCAAATATTCCTTTGGATCCGAATTTGAAAGCAGTTAACCTTCCTGATACAGTAAGCTTCCTTAACATATATGACGTGGGTAATGTTGAACATTTGAATGTTTTGGAAAGATGGCAAGAAAGCACACCATCAAAATCACTTGAGGCTTTTGTTGGTGTAGATACAAACGGAAAATTATTTAAGTTAGACCTTCACGAAAAATTCCACGGACCTCATGGTTTGGTTGCTGGTATGACAGGTTCGGGTAAATCGGAATTTATTATTACCTATATACTTTCTATGGCAGTAAATTTTCATCCCGATGAAGTTGCCTTTATACTCATAGATTATAAAGGCGGTGGAATGGCAAAATCTTTTGAAAAATTACCACATACAGCAGGTATAATCACAAATCTTGATGGAAGTTCAATTAAACGTTCTTTGGTATCCATTCAAAGCGAGTTGAAAAGAAGACAAGCAATTTTCGCTAAGGTTAGCAAGGATACAGGCGTAAGTAATATTGATATTTACAAATATCAAAAATTAAGGCGTGAAGGTAAGGTTAAAGAACCATTACAACATCTGTTTATTATTGCTGACGAGTTTGCTGAACTTAAAACACAACAGCCTGATTTTATGGAACAGTTAGTAAGTGCGGCCAGAATCGGTAGAAGTCTCGGTATCCATCTTATTCTTGCCACACAAAAACCAAGTGGTGTTGTTGATGACCAAATTTGGAGTAACAGCAAATTCCGTGTTTGTCTTAAGGTTCAGGAACGTTCCGACAGTATGGATATGTTAAAACGTCCTGATGCTGCAGAGCTATCGCAAACAGGAAGATTTTATTTACAGGTCGGATATAACGAGCTATTTGAACTTGGTCAATCGGCGTGGGCAGGAGCTAACTACTATCCGTCAGATAGCAATGTAAAAGAAAAGAATAATAGCGTTGAAGTTATAAGTAGAACAGGCCACGTTATTAGTCAGGCTAAACCCGCTAACATTAATTACGGTTTAGACACACAGAAACAAATGGATGCAATAACAAAGCATTTAAGATTTGTTGCTGATGAGGAAAATATTTCGGTAAGACCGTTATGGTTGCCGCCGCTTGAAGCAGGACGAACGATTGGCGATTTAATTAAGGATTATTCGTTTAATAAATTACCCTTTGTTCTTAACTTGCCTATTGGTGAATATGACAATCCTTATAATCAGCAAAAAGGACTCAGCACATTACCGTTATCCGAATGTGGCAATGCTTTGGTTTATGGTATTGCAGGTAGTGGTAAAACTACTTTTTTAACAACTATGCTTTATTCGTTGGTATCTCAGTATTCACCCGATGAAGTTCAAGTATATGTTTTGGATTTTGCTTCTGAGACACTAAAAGTCTTTGAAAAAGCACCGCATATTGGAGAAGTGATGCTCTCTGATGATAAAGAAAAAATCAATCGTTTCTTTGATTATTTGTTAAATGAAATAAAGCAAAGGAAAAAATTATTTGCTGATTTTGGCGGTGATTTTAGGTCATATTTGGCAGAGGCTGAAACTAAAGTTCCTAATATAGTTGTTGCGATAAATAACTATGCTGCGTTCATTGAACAGTATGAGGAAATAGAGGAAGCCGTTGCTTTAATTACAAGAGAATGCACTAAATATGGAATTTATTTTGTGATGACTGTGCCTAATACAAATACTATTCGCTATAGAATGATGCAAAACTTCGGACAGATATTTACTATGCAACTTTCTGATGAAAGCGAATATGCAAATGTTATTGGAAAAACTGATGGCTTATATCCTAATAAATTTAAGGGCAGAGGCTTGTTTAAAAAGAATGAAATTCTTGAATTTCAAACTGCTAATATCACAAACGAAGGAAATACATATAAGCATATAAAGGATTATTGCGATTCTCTCGGTAGCAAATATTCGAATAATGCAAAAAAAATCTCGGTAATACCGACTAAAGTAACAACCGAGAATTTAAAAGAACATTTAGTAGTTGATTCAAACGCCGTACCAATAGGATTTAATTCCGAAGATACAGCAATATTCAACTATCCGCTGTATGACCGTTATATTACCTTAATAACAGGTAATGGTAAAAATCCTGCATTATTTGCTAAATCCATCTACGACTTAATCGGCGATGATAAAACAATAGTACTAAATCCCGAAAGTATAGATGATGTGCGAGAACTTTTTGATTTGACTGTTAAGCGTTTCCAAGAATTGAAATCAAATGCAAATGCTACGTTTGAAAGAAAACTGATTTTTATTAACAATATTGCCCAGTTGAGGGAAAATTTAAGTTCAAATGACCGTGACCGAATCGATTTGATTTTGCAAAAAGGTTCTAGTGCCCTTGGTATGAATATTGTATTAACTGAAGTATGCGATAAATTGTTTTCTGTTGCTGGTGAATTGTGGTATAAGCAGAACATTGGCAATAACAATGGCATATGGGTTGGCGGCGGTTTTGCTGAGCAGTACAGAATAAATGTTGAAAACCGAAACAATCGTTATGCTAAGAGCACTGAGTCAAATCAAGGATTTGTCATTATTGATGGAGTTGCTGCGCCAATTAAATTGCCGTTAGCGGAAAAGGAGTGGTAGTCGTATGAATAAGGTTTTAGTTGAAGTATTCCTTCCGGCATCAGGCGAGGTTTATGATGTACGAATCCCGCTTGACAGTCAATTAGGTGAAGTCGCAATGCTTATAATGAAACAATTGGAAGGATTATCTAAGGGAAGATTTATCGCAAATAACACCACTGTTTTATGTGATGCCCAAAGTGGAAAAATTTTAGATATTAACAAGTTTGTTGCCGAACTTGGAATAAAGAACGGCAGTCGACTTATGTTGATATAAATTGAAAAGGAGAAATGAAAAATGAAAATTCAAGTAACACCTGAAATTCAGGCAAAAACTGCAGAACAAATTCGTTCTTATGCTCAAGAATATAAAAGTATTCGAGAGCAAATGTTTAACGAGGTACAAAATCTTAGTGCTAAGTGGCAGGGTGAGGATAACCGCGTGTTTACTGAAAAAATTAATGCAGCACTTGATAGCTTACAAGCAATGATTACGTCGCTTAATAATGCAGCTGATGTAATAGATACAGAAAGATTAAATTATTTAGCACAACAACAAGCTGTTATTGACGGTTTAAAATAAGGAGGAAATGACAATGGCTGGAGAAATTAGAATTACTACTGAAGAAGTAGAGCTTAGCGCAACTTCAATAGAAACACTTAATAATAAGCTTAATGATAAATTAGTAGAGGCGCAAAATGCTATTAAGACCTTAGGTTCTACTTGGCAAGGTGAAGCTTACGATGCTACACTAATGGCATTTAACACTTTTGCTGGAAAGTATTTTGAAACTTATAAGGAACTTGTTTCAAATTATGTTGTTTTCTTGAGAGAAAAGGTAGCACAAGGCTATTTTAGCACAGAAACTAAAAATATAAATTTAGCTGAACAGTTTAAATAAATTTTAAAATGCGGGAGAATTTTCTCCCGCACAATAAAACTTTAAGAAATGAGGCGGTAAAATGGCTCAAACAACGCAGCAAGAACTTAATAATATTAAAAGTGACCTTAGAGCTATCATTGCCCAAATCTCAAGTGTTTCCGATAATATAAATAATAATCAAGGTATAGGAATTGAGAAATGTGCGCAAAGCCTTAAAAATATTGCTCAACAGTATCGTAGAATTCTTTCAAAATTAGAACAAATTAATCTTGATGCTGAACAAAACATTTCAGGCGGTGGAAGATTTTAGGAGGTGAATAAATGGCTAATAATATAAACGTTGATAACGATAATTTAAGATATAATGCTTCGCGTCTTACGAAAATAAGAAAGTCGGTATCTTCCCTTGAGTCGCAAATGGTTAAGCTTTATTGGCATACAGGAAAAAATGAAATATGGCAATTAATGCAATCCAACATCATTCGTGAGGATGACAAAAAAATAAAGAAATGTATTGATGCTCTTTCAAGTACTGCAACTGAATTTGAGAAGAAAGAAAAAAACGTTACCTTTGGTGGATTGCTCTTAAATGGTTTGGATTCGTTAAAAGATGTAAATGGTAGAAATCGTTTTAACATAAGGACTATTTTTGTGAATTTGATTAATGGTGTTGCTATTTACGATATTACCAGAGAAGAAAAAACAAGATTCGTAGTTGAAATTGCCACAGATTATGCTTATATGATAGGTGATTATGTGGGTGACAAGGTTGAAGCATATCGTGATAATATTACAAATTCAACAACACTTGGCGGAGCAATCGTCGGCGTTTATGATTGGTTTCAAGATGAACTTCTAGCTGATTTTAATACACTGAAAGACATACGCGAGGATTTAGGTTACAAAGATGAATTTCCAAAAGAAGTTGAGAACGCTCTTGACATATTAAAGTATGGTGATTTGCTTATCGATAATATCAAAGTTATTGGTGAAGGGCTTATAAATGGTGATTGGGGTAATTTGGAAAATGTTGTTTGGAAAGACGGAAAGCAGATTTTCAAATGGACCGACAAGATTTTTGATGCTAAAAGGAAGTTCGAAAAATATGTGGGTATTGCAGGTAAAGCAAAATCCGTTTTAGTTGATACAATATTTGAAATGCCACAAAATTGGATTGAGGGCATAAAAAATTATGCAGAGAATGGTGAAGGAACTGCTGGAACTGTTGTTTATGATACTACCGTAGGAGCTGTTTCAACTGTTGTTGCAGATGCAGCCAAACCGTACTATAAAGCGGCAACAGCGGCTACTTATCCAGTAATAGATCAAATATGTGAGACCGTTGGATATGATTTGTCTGCTGAATACGAAAGATTAACTGGAAAAACAGGACTAGAAGCTGTGTTTACTGCGCAAAAAGAATTGTGGGTTGATACTATCGGTGGCGGCATTCGTGATGCAGTATCCTCAGGTATAGATAAAGGTTATGAATTGATTGGAAATGCTTGGGATGCAAGCATCGGCAAATTATTCAAATAAAGGAGATACTAATATGTTAGCATATTATCCTATTGGAACTGTTGTTACTTTAAGTAAAGACGATAAAAAGAATTTATTTATGGTTATAGGTTTAAGTGTTGAAGATGATAAAGGTAATAAAAAAGACTATGTTGCTGTTAAATATCCAACCGGAGCCATAAACACGAATGTTTTCTTTACATTTAATCACAATGATATTGGTGAAGTTGTCCATCTGGGTTATAAAAACGAGGACTTTGCCGCTTATGTGGCTTTAATTAATCAAATTGTTGATAAGGAAAAAGATAATTAATTATTTTTAAAATAGAGGTGTAAAAATGCCTAATATAGATACCTCCAAAGTAAAAGCAATTGCGAGTGAAATCATTGATATAAACAATCGTTATAGAGATGGTTTTTCTGCGGTGGAGCAAGCTATTAACAGATTAAGAAACGATTGGCAACAACCACAAAAGGTCTCAACAGCCGCATTTGCTTGTTTTGAAGAAATTAAATCTAAATACTTTGATTCTGCTATTAAAGAACGGCAAGAATTAGCACAGTATCTATGTGATGCGGTTGGTCTTGGATACGAAGAAGCAGAAAATACAAATAAGAAACTATTGGAAGGATTGTTTGAGGTTGATGGTGTTGCTGCGTCAACGGTTATATCCGTAAATAATATAGGGCCATCTACTGTACATAATGAGAATTATACATCTGTTGATGTTGAAAAGTATTCTAATGTAGCATCTCATGCAGAATATGCGCGGCTATGTAGTAAAGTAAACAAATTGTTTGATGGTGAAAAACCTACGGTGGATGCTTTGCTCTTGGATATACAAACTGATGAATATTTTTCTAATAATGACCCTATAAAGCATATTTCGGCAGAACAAGTTACAGTGATAAACAGTCTTACTGGTTTTGATGCCGTTATTATAGAAGACGAAGATAGTGCAATGGTTATCTTTTCTGGAACGAATTTAAAAGCTAAAGATGTTGGCGATATAGCAGCTGATACTGACTTGCTTTTGGCTCCATTTGGTACCCAGAATGTTCAAGAACGGCAAGCAATTAGTTTAGTGAACAATTTGTCAAAAAAATACGATAATATTGTTGTAACAGGTCATTCGTTAGGAGGATATTTAGCAACTGCGGCTACTCTTAAAAATGATTCCGTGTCGAAATGTATAACATTTGATCCGCCAGGTAGGTATGATACACTTCTTCAGGAAACATTTAATAGTGATAGAACATCCGTAATAACGTCGTACGAGGCGCAAGGAAGCAATATAAGTTCAGTAGGATATGATTTTGAGAATGTTCAAAGAATACCTGTAAAAGAAGATGGTAAATTTACCGATATTGCTTATAATCATTCGATTGATAATTTATGCGATGCTTTGGGTGGCAAAAAAGCAATGATGGAGAGTTGGGTTGACATAACTTACGGTTTTGGGTCAAACGGTGGTGGCACTAGATTTTAATTTAAGGTGATAACTATGTCAAAAGTAATTACAGATATTGATTCTTTTTTAACTGCAGCGACGGCAATTGATGATTATGTGGCCAACTGCAAGAAAAGAAATAATGATTTACAAAAGCTTCAAGATGAACTTATGGCTGCTTGGCGCGGTGAGGATTATTTAAAATTCCGTGACAAGTTTCAAAAAGTTATATTTGATGGCGACAGTAACAATAAGCAGTTGATTGCATATCTTGAACAATTTAGTAAATATTTAAGAGAATGCGCAAAACAATATTCTTCTGCGCAAGAGAACGCACAAAATAGATTTTCAAGGTGTTGAATATTAAATGATGATTGATTATTTTGAGTTTTCTAATAAAGGTGACCGAGAGATAAATGAAGACAGTGTAGTATGTCTTGAAAAACAAGGCAACTTTTGCTTTGTGGTATGTGATGGGCTTGGCGGCCACGGTCAAGGAGAAATAGCATCAAGCATTGCTACAAGTACATTTACAGATGTATTCTATCGTTCGGAGGACCTCGTAAATCTTATAGGCGAAGCAACTGAATGTGCCCAAAAGTACATAATTAAAAGACAAACAGAAGAACACAAACCGCACGAACTAAAAACTACTTTAGTAGCGTTAGTTATTGATGATGGTATTGCTTATGCAGGTCATGTGGGCGATACACGACTTTACTGCTTTCAAAAAAACAAACTTAAATGGCGTACACTTGACCATAGTGTGCCGCAGATGTTAGCACTTGCGGGCGACATTAAGGAAAAAGACATTCGCAGACATGCTGACAGAAATATGCTTCTAAAGGTTATAGGTACTGAATGGGATGAGCCTCAGTATGAACTAGCTAATCCTGTAGAACTTAAAAGAGACACAGCATTTCTTTTGTGTACTGATGGTTTTTGGGATTTTATAGACGAAAAAATGATGCAAAAAACCTTAAAGAAAAGCAAGACCGCTAAAGAATGGTGTGAATCTATGGTTGAAATAGTTAAAACTAATGGTAAAGACTATGATATGGATAATTTTTCAGCCATAACAGTATTTTGCAAGTAAAGGAGATACCGCATTTGCAATTTATTAAAAATAATTACAGTTTCTATGAAGAAAATAGCTGTTTTGAAGTGAGTTTAAAATCTGTTATTGGTACTCGAGAAGAGCAACAAGATAGTGCAACTGTAGCATTGAATTTCGACAACGGAATTATAACAATATGCGATGGTATGGGTGGTCATAACGGCGGCAAACTTGCAAGTAGCATTGCTGCCGAAAAAATGTCTGAAAGATTTAATAATAGACCACAAAATGCAGATATACCAGCCACATTTTTGAACCTTTTAGATACTCTTGATTCTGAGGTTATGAATTTAAAAAATGCTGATGGTACACCTATGAAAGCAGGAACCACTTTGGTCTCGGCATTTGTAGAAAAACGGTGTATTTATTGGGCATCGGTAGGCGATAGCAGAATTTACATCATCCGCGGTGATGAAATCGTACAAGTAACAAAAGACCATAATTACAAATTCAGATTAGATAATCAACTCGAAGAAAACAAAATTTCTTTGCAACAATATAAAGAAAAAATCATTGATGGCGAAGCACTTATTAGTTTTCTTGGTGTCGGTGGATTAGAGCTTGTTGATATAAACTCTGAACCATTTACACTATATCCCGATGATAAGATTTTGCTAACTACAGACGGTTTATATAAAGCATTAAGTGATGAAACCATTTTGAAAATTATTTCAAATTTTTCAAATATTAAAGAAGCTACGGAAGCTTTAATTAAAAAGGCACAAAGAGCTACCAAGGGCAGTTCTTTAGATAATACAACTATTTCATTAATAAGAATTAAATAAATGCGGAGGAATACTTATGTCAATCAGAAAAATTCAGTGTACAAATGGTCATTATTATGATGGGAACAAATATGAACTTTGTCCTATCTGTCAAGCACCTGAAAAGGAAGAAAACGCGCCAAAAATAGTTGAACTCAGACCTAAGCCTGAAAAACAAGAAAAAGAAGAAGTTGCAGAGAAGGTCGGTATGTTTGACTTTTTACATCGCAAAAAGAAAAACGATGATATGAATATACCTGATGATAAAACAAGAGGACTTGGTGATATCCCTCAAACGCAAGGTGGAGGTGTATCACCTGTAGAGATTGAGGAAAAAGTAGAGGTTGAAGAACAAGGCAATGAAGAAGTAATTCCCGAACCTATTAAGGTCGAAACCAAAAAGGAAACCCCGCCTTCTCTTTCAAAGCAGGTACAAGAAAAAGCTAACACGATTGATGCAAAGACAACCGGCAGATATACTACCGAAGAAACCGAGCCTGTTGTAGGCTGGTTGGTTGCTACAAATAGCACTTCCCAAGGTTTATCCTTTGAACTTAATGACGGAAAAAATTCTATAGGTCGTATGCGAACCAACAAGGTTGCTTTAGAAAATGAGCCAAGTGTTTCAAGAGAAAAACATGCATATATAATTTTCGATGCAAAAAATAATGTTTTCTACATACAGTCAGGCGAAACAGATAAAATGACCTATTTGAATGATAGTCCTGTGTTAATGCCGCAACAGCTAAATGCATACGATAAAATTCAGTTAGGTGATTGTGAACTGATTTTCATTCCTTTGTGTGGGGATAAATTCAGATGGGATAATTATATAAAATAACTTAAGGGGATTTTTAACTAATGGCAATTTGTTATAACTGCTTTAAAGAATATGATGCAGAGTTAGGCTTCTGCCCGTATTGCGGGCAAAGTAGTGAAGAACTACCGAACGATGAATATTTACTTTCTCCCGGGACCTTATTACTTGATAGATACCTGATTGGCAAGGCTGTAGGTAGCGGTGGATTCGGTAATGTTTATAAGGCTTGGGATAAAAAATTAGAAACAATCGTTGCGATTAAAGAGTATTATCCCCAAAGTATTGTAAATAGAATTCCTGGAACTGCCGAAGTTGTTTTAGTTTCTGGTAAAAATAGAAAAGAGTTTGAATACGGAAAATCTCGTTTATTGCAAGAAGCAAGAAACATAGCAAAATTCAGTTCGCATAAAAACATAGTTAACGTATTTGAATTTTTCGAGGAAAACAATACTTCATATATGGTAATGGAGTATTTGCATGGTATGCCACTTAATAAATATCTAAAAGAATGTGGCGGAAAACTTGATACCGAAACTGCAACATTTATAGTTTCGGCAGTATGTGATGCACTATTACCTCTTCATAAAGCAGGAATAATACATAGAGATATAAGTCCCGATAACATTTATGTTTGTGAGAATAAGGTTATAACTTTATTCGATTTTGGTACGGCAGAATTCCCGGACGGTAAAAACGAATTGCCTGTAATTGTTAAACAAGGCTTTGCTCCGCCAGAACAATATGAAACTGAAAACCGACAAGGTGCTTGGACGGATGTTTATGCTTTAGGTGCAACACTGTATTTATTACTCACGGGAGAAAAGCCTGAAGCTTCACGTGACCGCAAAGTATTAGATGAGTTAAAATCACCTATGGAGGTTAATTCGGAAATAACCGAACAGTTGAGCAATGCAGTAATGAAAGCAATGGCTATTGATATGCATATGCGTTTCCAAAATGTATCGGATTTCAAAAAAGCAATTCAAGGCGACTTAAAAGTTCTCCCTGTTGAAAAAGAACGTAAAAAACGCAAAAAAAGAAGAATTATCGGTCTTATTGCCGCCTTATTAATTTTAGTTATCGGTATTACAGGTGTGTTTGGTGCTTTAGAGTATCAAAAAATGCAGGAAACATTAAATCCTGCCGATATAACAGTATGGACATTGGGCGATGAATCCTCACAACAATATGTTACGATGACCGAAATAGTAGAGCAGTTTAACGAAGCTTACCCTCAAGTAAAGGTAAATATTACGGCAGTAAAAGAAGAGGAATATCAAAGCAAAATCGCGGATGCCAACGAAACCGCTAAGTTACCACATTTGTTTTACTCTACCGATATTTCTAACGACGATATAACTAATGCTATCGATATATCTTCAATTCTTAAAACGAAGAATGGTAAGAATACATATTTCCTCAGTGCTTGTAAAAACGATCAAAAATTACCATTGGGTGTAAATATCCCTGTTGCTTACGCAATTATTAGCGGTACAAATTCTATTTCGTATGATGATGATTTCTTTGTCGATATTTCAGAGTTTAAAACTGATAAAATCAGTGTCAACAAGACATATTTAAGTATTCTTAATAAAACCATGTGGGAAAAACCGCAGGGAGAATCAGAAACATCATTTTATGCCGGCGAAACCTCAGTTTTATTTTCTACAACCAAGGATTACTTTAATGTACAAAAGGCACTTGGCGGACGATATAAAGTTATCGGCATTTGTGAACAAGATAAAACTTATTGCCAATTTGATAATGAGTGGAGTGTAGGCAATGGTAATAAAGATGAAATAAAAGCGGCTAAAAAACTGCTTGAATTTATGTTGTCATCTGCATCGCAAGATATAATCTATTTTGATGCAAAAGAAAAAAGCGGCATATTACCGCTTAATGTAACTACATTTGAAAACTATTTATATGAAATATTTCCTGAACTTTCAGTTGCAGGTGTTGTTATAGACAACTATTCCTTTGAGGAGAATGATAATGAATAAAAGATGTATGGGCTGTATGAATGAATACAGCGAAGAATTTGAAATATGCCCATATTGCGGTTTTATTGAAAACAGTGAACCCGAAAGTCCGCTTCATATGGAGCCTGGAACATACCTTGCCGATAGATATATTGTCGGTCGTGTTGTTGGTTACGGTGGTTTCGGTGTTACATATATAGGTTGGGATGCAAAGCTTGAGCAAAAGGTTGCTATAAAGGAGTATTTGCCAAGTGAATTTTCAACTCGTGCTCCCGGTCATTCAAAGCTTACTATTTATAGCGGTGACAAGGCAGAGCAGTTCTCAAAGGGACTTAATCAGTTTGTGGATGAAGCAAAGCGTCTTGCAAAATTTCAAAATACTACAGGTATCGTAAAGGTCTTTGATTCATTTGAAGAGAATCAAACCGCTTATATTATAATGGAATACCTTGACGGCGAAACATTAGCCGCAAAGCTTAAAAGAGATGGCGTAATGGCGGCAGACGATGCTATCGCTCTGCTTATGCCAATTATGGAATCTCTTGAAACCGTACACGAAGAAGGTATTTTACATAGAGATATTGCACCCGATAATATTTTCATCACTAAAGACGGTGATGCAAAATTAATAGATTTTGGTGCAGCTCGATATGCTACAACAGGTTATAGTATGAGCCTTACTGTTCTTATAAAACCTGGATTTTCACCTGAGGAGCAGTATCGTACAAGAGGCGACCAAGGACCGCATACCGACGTTTATTCTATGGCGGCAACGCTTTATAGAACTATTACGGGTAAAACTCCGCCTGATTCCTTAAAGCGTCGTGTTGAGTTTGAAAAATCGAATAAAGATATTCTTTTTCCTTTGCATAAATTTGCAAAGGATATTCCCGAAAGTACCGAAAATGCTATTATGAACGCCCTTAATGTTCGTATAGAAGACCGTACACCTACTATGGCGGCTTTTATAGGTGAACTTAAAAGCGATAATGTAAAGCGTGTGGGCAATAAAATCCGCCGTATAGACCTGCTTCGTTGGCCGCTTTGGGCAAAAATATCTGTGCCTTTGGTTGCACTTGCCCTTATTGTTACAGGTGTTCTTTTTGGCTTAGGTATTATCGGTTTTAATTCTAATCTAAAAAGCGAAACCGAAATTCCTGATGGTATGACAAGAATTCCAAACGTTGTCAATACCGAGCTTCACTCAGCCGAAGATAAACTCAAAGAATTAGAATTAAAGATTTTTGTAGAAGGTCAGGAGTATTCAAACGATATTCCTATGAACTTTATTAAATCACAGACTCCGGGCGGCGGTGCTGTGGTTGATAAAATGACCAATATCAATGTTCATATTAGTGCGGGTATTGACGGTGAAGTTGTGCCTGATTTATATGGACTGCCCTTAGAAGATGCAAAAGCACAACTTGAGGCGCTTGGCTTTGTTTGTGAAACAACCGAAGATTTTGATGCTACAATTGCCGCAGGATGTGTTATGAAACAAAGTGTAGAAGCAGGCAAAGAAGCCGCTAAGGGTAGCACAATTACTTTAACAGTTTCAAAAGGTAGAGATCCATCAAAAGAATATCCTGCAAAGGAAGTTAAGGTTATCAATTTTGTTGGTATGACCTATAACGATGCTATCAAAAGTGCTGCTAAAGCAGAACTTGTTATTAAGGTGTCAGAAAAGAAATATAGCGATTCTGTTCCCGAAAATACAGTTATGGCACAGTCTGTCCCTGCTGACAGTGTAATCACTAACGATAAGGTAATTGAACTTACCGTATCTCTCGGTAAAAAAACTGTTGTTGTACCTTATGTTATAGGCGCAACCGAAGCTAATGCAAAAGCAATGCTCGGCGAAAAGGAACTGAAAGTTACTGTTGAATATAAAAATAGTGATTCCTTTGCGGCAGGTCTTGTTATGTCGCAGTCCGTTGCAGCTAAAAAGGAAGTGACACCCGGAACAGAGGTTAAAATAACTGTTTCAAAAGGTGCCGCCAGCTTTGCTGTACCTAATGTTGTAGGTAAAAGCGAAGCCTCTGCTAAGAGCACCCTTAACGCTAAAGGCTTAAAGATAAGTGTTACCTATGTTAAAAACAGTTCTGTTGCAGAAGGGAATGTTATTAGTCAAAACCCATCAAGCGGTAATGTTAAAGCAGGTGATACTGTTACGATTGTGGTTTCAAGTGGCAAACCCACCTATTCCGTTGCAAATGTTGTGGGTAAAAGCCAAATTAGTGCAACCCTAATGCTTGTAGATCAAGGATTTGAGGTTTCGGTATCTGAGGAATACAGCAGTTCCGTTGAAAGTGGAAAAGTAATTAGACAAAATCCTGGTGCAGGAACATCACAAATTCAAGGGTCCACTGTCAATATATCGGTTAGCAAGGGTAAACAACCCATAACTGTTACATTGGTTAACGAGAGTTCCGTTAGCACTAAAACAGTATATTTTGGTGAAACATACGGCACATTGCCTATACCGACTAAAACGGGATATAAGTTTGTTGGCTGGGTTTCATTAGATGACCCTTTTACAGTTATTACAAGCAGTACGAAGGTATCTAAATCATCTGACCACAAGCTTATCGCTTCCTGGGAACACGAAGTTTACACGTACAAAATTGAGTACAAATCAATTAATGGTACATCTTTAGGTAGTGCAACTGCTACATATCAATATGGTACAACAAATGTTATTTATGCACCTACAAAAACAGGTTACGACACACCATCTTCACAAACCATAAAATGGGATTCAGTATCAAAAACAATTACTTTTTCATATGTTCCGACTGCCGTAACTGAGTCTCAACATTTGATTAGTGGTCATTGGAGATATGATGGCAATATGACATATTATGTTAATGCTGAGTATAGAAACAGAAATGCAAATAGTGTTCAAGTGCGATTAAAATGGACCAATACTCTAAAAGCCGGATATCAATATGGATACACACATGGCTTTTTTGCAACAATTGGCGGAACCAAGACAGGATTTGTGAAAATTGCTGATTTCAGTTTGTGGAATGGTAATAATATAGCAACATACGATAGGTCGCAAACTGTTTATAGCAATTGGATAACAGTCTTTATTGGCACTGGACAACAATCTATATCTATTAGTGCCGATGCAGTAAGAGAACCAGACCCCAAAAAAAGTGAAAAAGCAGATTACGATGGCACTTGGCGTAATGTTAATGAAAGTTGGACAAAATCCATCAAAATACCTGCTTATTAAAGTTTTAGGGAGAAGATATTTATGTCCGAAAGCAACAGTAGATATAACAATTTAATAGAAATAGATGATGAATATCCAAAGTTGCTTTCGGATTGTCCAATGCCTGAAGATATACAACCTTTCACAATCGAAAATACACCTCATATCATCGACAAGAGTAGCGGTACAGTGCATTTAATAATAAAAACGCCTTGTATCATAGGAAGAGATAGAACTGTTTGTGATATCATATTGCCTTATGATACTATAAGCCGAAAGCATGCAAAAATCACTCAAATCAACGGTGATTATATTATTGAGGATTTAGGCTCTAAGCACTCCACAACGGTTGGATACCGTAGCTTTAAACAGCATAATCTCAAAACAATGACGTTAATAGACGGTGATACCATTAAATTTGCTGACAAAGAATTCATATTCAAAAACCAAAAACAATCAAAAAAGAAAGAGAAATTAGGAATTTACTTTTCAAAAGAACTTGCTGAGTTTTTAAATGGCGGAGAGGCTATAGACGTTGATGATATAGATGTTTTTACATATAGGTACTTAGAAAAATTTCTTGACGAAGTTATGAAATTTAACCTGTTGGATAAAGAGGGTGGTGCTTGTATTGCTATTGCAGAATACTCTGCCGTAAGTTGTTGGTCAAGCATTCAGGGTAATTTTGATTTGGTATATTATTTTGATGGAGATTGGGATATTACTTGTTTGGATATTTATGCAGTTAAGAATCCAATAACAATTTTCGATTTAATATTAAAAGGACTTGAAGCACACATTTCAAAAAAATTATATGCCAATGAACTATTAGGTAATAACTTTCAAATATCATTAACAAAGGAACGGTCACTAAAGGAAATACATGAGGAAATGAAAAGCGGAGGAAAGAATAATGACTTGTAAAAATTGCGGTGCAGAGCTTGTAGAAAACGCTAAATTCTGCGGCATCTGCGGAAAAGAAATTTTAGAAGAAAATATAAAGGCCAAATGCACAAATTGTGGCAATGAGTATAATAGCGAACTTGGTATGTGTCCAAACTGCGGTGAAACAGCGCACTTGGAAATTCAGAATATTGCTGTTTTAAATGATGAGGTTAATAAAGGACAGTCGGAACCGCTACCGCTTCCGATTCCACAGCCAACCGAAACCAAAAAATCACTTAAAAAGTGGCAAACGGTACTTATTGCCATAACGGGTATTCTTGTTATTATAATAATTTCTGTCACAAACACTTTAAGAGATTATAATGAGAAGCAGAAAATTGATGATGAATTTGATGCTGCTTTCGGTGATTTGGCTGATGATTTAGAGGATTTTGCTGACGACTCGAACGATGTTGCTTACACAAAGGGAATTTTTGAAAATAATATTTATACAAATGAATGGGCAAATATTAAATTAACAGCACCTGAGGGATATACTGAAGGAAATAGTGTTAATTATGATTCTTTTTCGGATGGTGGTACGACTGAATGCGGGTTATATTTAATATCACCGCAGTACGAGATGTACGCAATTACTTTTGTTGATATTTCATCCCAAAAATATGTTGATGAGAACATATTTTTATCACAACTTTCTGTGGGAATTTTGCAACAAAACATTGAAAATGTGGAATATACTATACCTGAAAAATTCGAAGACATAACAATTGCTGGCGAAAACTATGTTGTTGCACATTATAAGGCTACTACATTTGGAGTTGGTGTGGTGCAAAGCTATTATGTAAGAAAAATAGGGGATAGGTTGTGCAGTATAGTAATAATCAATTCCACCAAGGAAGAAAATAATGCCTTAGTAAGTAACATAATACCTGTAAATGAATAAGGGGATATTCAAAATGTCAAGATACATAAATGAAATTAGATTTAATGGTAACCAAAACGAAACCTTTATTAAAATACATACTTTACTTTTAAGCAAGGGTTTTGAATATATTACTTATGATGGCGAAAATGTCTTTAAAAAAGGAAATGGCACCTTTGTTGCGCCCACATTTGTTAAGGTGAGTTTTTTAGACGGTACGGCAAGAGTTGAGGCATGGATAAAGTTAGCTCTATTACCGGGTGTTTACATTGGTGAGTACGGTATGACTGGTTTTGTGGGTATGGGCGGAAAAGGCGCAATGAAAAAAGCAGTTTCTCAGATAGAGCAAATTTTATTTATGTCTAATAACATTTCAGATGCAAAAATTAATGAAACACAAGCAGAAATTCAAGGAATACCTTGTAAGAAATGCGGAACTATTTTAAAAGCAGAAAATAAGTTCTGCATAAATTGCGGTTCCCCTGTTATAGAAGAAAATCAGGTTACTTTAAATAAAGTTTCATCACTTAGAGAATTTATAGAAAACGTTGCTCCTTTGAGCATTAAAAAAAGTATTCGAAGCGCTGCAATTTGGTCTTATGTGTGCGCAGGTATTACTTTTGTTGTTGCTTTGGCAGTAGAACCATTTGGAATTATTGATGCTGCGATTTTATTAGGACTTGCCCTTGGTATGCATTTAAGGAAAAGTCGTGCTTTTGCAATTGGGCTGTTAGTATTTGCCTGTTTTGAGCTTTTAGCTTCGCTTGTTGCATCGGCAACTTTAGGTGGAATTGTAGAACTGATAGTTTCTATTTACGCTGTGGTAATATTTAACAGAGCCAACAAAATGTTTATAGAGCATATTAAACAATAATTAAAATAATATGATTGAACAAATTGGGTTACAAGGAGTAAAGAATATGAAAAAAGTAGTAGCAATTTTATTAACAGTTGTTTTTTGTTTGTGTCTTACATCTTGCGGTAATGAAACTGATGAGGGAAAAACGCAAAACAATTCAGATATTGAAGCTAATTCTGTGTATGACACCGGTGTTATCTTGTCAGATAATCTAGATGATTTTACATTTAAAATTAATGATATTGTTTATAAATTGCCTATAGAAATAGAATCATTTACAAAGAATGGTTGGGATTTCCCTGATTATTTTGACGAATACGATAAGGGTATTGATTCTGACCATAAGGAACTTGAATATTTAGTGAAAGGCGAAAATGAGATAAGTGTTGAAATTTTTAATATGTCTGGAAATCAAAAAAAGTTAAAAGAATGCCCGATTGGTCGTGTTGAATATGATTTTTCTGGTGATTTGCAGTTCTATATAGCGGGGGATTTTTTATTAAACGGAAAAACCTTTGCTGAAGTAAAGGAAAAATTGGGTGAACCTACTTCGCAGGATGATTACGGTGCGAATATAAACGCTGTTTACGAAAAAATAAATTCGGAATGGATATATGAAAGATATACTTTTTCATTCAATAAAGAGACAGAAAAAATATCATGCATAAATATGGTTAATTTTATTGAAACAGAAAATGCCGTAAACGACAGTTCAGATACTGCATATTTATCAAAATATATAGCTCCCACCTCTCTAGGTGATGACCCAAACAGTTTTAATGTATCAATTATGGGTGATTTATATACACTTCCTGCACCCGTGAGAGAATTTAGTAAGAATGGTTGGGAAATAATTGAAAGCAGTTACGTTGGTGCAGGAACATATGTTGATGAAGGCATCACTATGAAGAAAAATGGTGTAACTGCAAAATTCGGCGTTTTTAACTTTTCTAAAAATCAAGTTGATGCTAAGGATGCAACAATATATAAAATAGATGTTGATAACTATAACCAAAAAGATATTGATTTGATATTGTCTGGAAATATTTCCCTAGGAACATCCAAATCGGCTGTTGAAAAATCTTTAAATAAAATTTCTGGTTTTGCAAGTGAAGAACTTCCAACTGATGGTACTGTATATCAAAATATTCAACAGAAATCACAAATAGGCATACATATTTTTGAGAGTGGTACGGTTGAAAGCATACACATATTTAGAAAAGAATGTTCGTATTTTAAATGATATGGTTTAGGTGAATTAAAAATGAAATGTAAAAATTGCGGTGCTGAGATGCACGAAGGTGATACCTTTTGCGGTGAATGCGGTATTAAAATAGAAAGTCAAGAAAAACAAGCAGTAAAATGCAGTGAATGTGGTAAATTTTTCAACAAAGATTTTGGCATATGTCCATTTTGTGGAACTGAACTGGCAGAAGACAATATCGAAATTATAGATAATAAAGATACACTTTTATCTGTAACCGATACTGAAGAAGCATTTGTAGAAGAAAACACGGAGGGTAATTTCGTATTATGCCCTAATTGTAATAATACATATGACATCAATGTAGGGCTTTGTGCCATTTGTGGATATTCTGCAACAGAATTAGGAGGCACTCCTAATAAACAGGAAGAAGATGATTCTATATGTCCCGATTGCGGAGAACAAATTGACAAAGAATTCGGTTTGTGTTTCTCTTGTGGATACAGTGTTAAAAAGAGTAAAGTAAACAGAGAAACAAATGAAAAATCGTGCGAAGATGTTGTTAATTGCTCAAGACATAATAAGTGCTTCTCTGCAAATGGAGGAAACTGTCCATTTTGTAGTTACACACCTGAAAAGGCAATTCTTTATGAAAAGAACAAAGAAACATTTATTGGAAAGTGTGACATCTGTGATAGAGAATCTGTTTCATTAAGAAAACACGAAATAAATGATTGGATGGGTACACGTTATAGAAATATGTGTGAAAACTGTATTACAAAATATGAGAATAAGCAAGAACAACCAAAAAACAATGAATCATCAGAAAATTCAAGCTTTTTTAGTCAGCATAAAAAAGGAATAAAGATAGCTGTTATTGTTGCGATAGTTTTGTTTGTAATAATAATGATAATATACGCGAATAGCGGTTACATCTGTTCTCAATGTGGAGATCGCTTTTACGAAGGCAAAACTGTATTTGGCGAATACTGGTGCAACGATTGTTTTTATGATTATTGATATTGGTGGAATATAAATGAAAAAAATAATATTAAGTTTGATTGTGATAGTTCTATTAGTTTTATTGGTTGGTTGTGGGGCAAAGAAATGCTTTACATGTGGAAAATCACTAGAAGATGGTGGTTTTACGGCTTTTGGTAATGATTATTGCAGCCATTGTTTTATGTATGATTTAGGTTTAGATAAATAGTAGGTTTGAGTGAGACTCTAATCTGAATTAAGATTGATTGACACTTTGAGAAGAAACAACATTAAATTTAAGTTATTTTCTTACGGAGAGTGGTAATTAATGATATATACAGCTACAACTAAAAAGGCACTTAAACTGTGTTTTGAGGCACATAAAAATCAAGTTGATAAAAGTGGGATGCCTTATGTCTTTCATCCGTTTCATCTTGCAGAACAAATGACTGATGAAAATACAACGGTGGTAGCACTGCTTCACGATGTTATTGAAGATACTGATTATACAATTGATGATTTGAAAAACATGGGATTTAATGAGGAGGTTTTAGAAGCAATATCGTTAATGACGCATTCTAAAGACGTGCCATACATGGATTATGTTGCAGAAATAAAGAAAAATCCTATTGCAAAAGCTGTTAAACTTGCAGATTTAAAACATAATAGTGATTTATCTCGACTTAACTTTATTGATGAAAAAGCAACCAAAAGAGTTGAGAAATATAAGAAAGCAATAGATTTTTTAAATACCTAATGTTTACTTGAAACTAATAACTAACCTTATGTAATAAAAATATGACCTTTAAAGTTTTATGGCTTTAGAGGTCATATTTTTTTGAAAAGAGGTTAAAAATCAATGAAAAAGTACGTCGATACTGCAGAATGGGAAAATGATTACAGAGAAAGGCTTAAAAAATTAATGGCTGAAAGGAAAATAACTGCTCGCGAACTCAGCTTGTCGCTCGGATACAACGAGGGGTATATTAGTCGAATTCTCAAAAGAAAAATTGACCCGTCATTTAAATCTATGATGGATATGATGCTGTATTTCGACATAAGCCCGGCTGAATTTTTTACGTTTGATTTATAAAGTCATACAAACGGCTAAGGTCTACTTGAACATTAATCTTATGTATTATAAAATATAAGTGTAATCATTAAAATTTATGAAGGTATTATTCAAAATGAAGGCTTAAATTAAAGCTAGAAAAAAACACGGGAAGAAAGCTCACCTCAGTATTTTCGGTTGGTGAGCATGGCTTTCATACGGCGGTCTGAATTTTCAATCAGGCAAAGGTATGATATACAGTATTAATTCTGCGAAATACTGTGAACGAAAAAGTAGACCTTTTGGAGTTAAGGCATATAACTTCATACAATCAAAGTCCTGATTTGTATTAGTGATTACACAGGGCAAGAACCTGTTTTACCGTAGGCTTTCAGTAAAAAGCCTTTGCCGTTAAAGTTTACACTTTGCCGATAATTTCGGTCATATGGCATCGCGCAGGATTTAATATATTCGCCTTCAATGAAGGTATGCGCTGGAGATAACATAAGAATTTATGTTAAGCTCATCGGACTAACCAATGCTAAAACTAAATAAGTATGATACTCGTTTTGAAAGAAATATGATGTTCTTTTCGAGAGAAACTCATTTCGAAATGCTTCTCGTTTCGAGAGGTATGACAATCATTTTGAAATGATAGATGATAAAGATGATTTACATTTCGAAATGATGATGACTTTCATTTTGAGAGGCAGCCGGTTTCTATTGGGAGATTTTCTCAATAGAAACGCCCCGGAGAACAGTGTTCGGAGGGGCGGCTGCAAAGGCATAGTACGCCTGTACAAATAAAAAATCATAAAAACGACATCAAAATTTTGATATATACACCAAGGGCGTACTATGCCTTTCTATCATTTCCCGATGATATATGACAATATTTCGAAATGATATTTCCCGATGATTGATGATATACATTTAGAAATGATAGGTTGACTGTCCTTTCGAAATTCGTTTTGAAATAAACTGTCGGTGCTTAGTATGAAAAGATGATTATCTTTTTGAAATGCTCCAAACAGAATCTTATAAGAGTAATCAAAGGTATATAAAGTGGATATACCCACATCTGCAATATCCCATAAAAGAATCTATCCTATCTTTTTGAAATGATTTATGACTATCATTTCGAAATGAGCGCGGGAAAGATGATTATCATTTATAGAACGGCTCCCACAGACTGCGAATCAGTCTGTGGGAGCCAAAATTTTTTTATATTTAAAAATTTTCGTCAATAAATCCGCCCAGTGTATTTACGGATAGAAATAAAATTTTCGTCAATAAATTAAATGTGTTTTTCAATCCACTCAATAAGCTGCTTATGAGAACGCTTTGTCCAGTTTGCCGCAAGATAGTATTCCTTACCATATGCAGTAATGGTCTTAGCATAGTAGTTTTGAGGCATGGGAACATCGGCTCTAACTAATATTATTGAGTCAATGTTAAAAAACTCAGCCGCATCCTTTTTACATAACCATTCAATTTCATCGGGAGTCACTTTGTCTGATTGTAATATATCGACAAAATGGCCTTTTATGAGTTCATGAACAGTTAATGCCGAAAAATCATAAGAACTCTCATTCTCACTTAATTCGGGTGCAAAGCTGTTTTTAAATTTATTTATATGTTTACGAATATCGGGCGATATACGCAAATAGCCGTCCTTTTCAACAAAGACTTTACCGAGACTTTTTTCTGTATCTAATTTCATCTGAGCGAAATTGATATTGAATTTTGGAACATAAATATCATCACGAGTTTTATCGTTACAGGCAGTTTTAAGCATACTAAGAGTTACGTTCTTATGAGCATCCTCTAACAGTAGGAAAGCACGAATAATCTTATGAGCATTAAGCTCTTTGTTTTCGGCCCAACGTGGTAACTTGCGAGCGGCCTTTCCGCCTATATTGTCCTTGGTGAGCTTAATATCAGTTTCACATTCCTTTGCGGCTTCTTCAAAATATTCCTTCAAATATAGCTTAATAAGGTTTTCCATAACTGTATTAACATTTTCACCGGTTGCTTTAAGTACAGTTTGAAAATGATTATAAATATTATTGTCAAGTGTTACAACTACTTGTTTTTTCATAATATCACGTCCTTTTGCTTATATTAGCATATATTTGAGTATATATCAATACTCAAATACTATAATTATACTCATAAATTGTTATAAAGCCTTAAAAATTTGTCGGTTAAAGTTTTCTTGAAATGAAAAAACGATTTTCCCCAAGTTTTTAAAACAAGCTTCTTCAGAAGCAAAATTAAAAACTTTAAGGAGAAAAAATTATGAGAAATGAACAACATTTAACTGAAAAACAAATTAACAACAGGCGTAATATCGACCCGCAAATTGATAAGTTGTTTAGAACGACTAATCATAACGGGGCATCTACCCGACACACCTATGAGTGTAATGTGCGGCAGTTTTATTATTATGTATCCGATAATTACGGAATACAAAGTATTGCCAATGTAAAAGCAAAGCACCTTGTAGACTATGTCGAATATATGCAAGGTCATGACTTGGCGCCGGCTACAATTATATCGCGTATTTCAGCCATACGGTTTGCACACAACCTATCAGGCAGTAAAAACATGTTGCTTGACAATTCTAAACTAAGCTTAGATAAGCGAACAAATGGAACTGTTAATCGAAGTTGGATTTATCCGACTGATATTGAAGGTTGTAAAGCTGAAGCAGCGAAGCAAGGCAAATTTTATATTTGTGATTTTGTTGATATTGGAATAAATTTTGGTCTTAGAATTAGCGAGGCGTGCAGTCTTAGAGTTGAGGATATTAAGAAAGCAATCTTCGCAGGTGAACTTCACATTAGAAGTGGCAAGGGAGGCAGACCGAGATATATTCCTATAGATTTGGAAGGACAAAGAAAGGTGCTTGTAGACCTTGTTGCTAAATGCGAAAAGAAGGGTATGCAGCCCGGTGAGTTTGTTATTAGTGAAAGCCGCAAATATGGTCCTGCCGAAACCGAGAAAAGACTAGAACATTGGCTTCGAAATCATAGACATAAGTTTACCACACCCGACAGAGATAAAATTGTTAAAAAAGGTTATAAGCCATATACCAAGGAATTAACCTGGCATGGACTTCGCTATACCTATGCACAGTGGTGCTACAACTATTATAAAGCACAGGGTTTTGATGCTGAGGCAAAAGTTTCACGCAATCTTGGGCATAATCGCAGAAGTACAACAAGAATGTACCTTGCTATGAATTTGCCGAGGAAACGAAAATGCAAATAACATTAAAACATTTTTTACGGCATAAACATTATGTAGGTAAGGAGGGCGTATTATATGAAGAAAAATAAAACTGAATATATTGTGGTCAATGCGTTCTCTGAAATTAGTGAGGCAGAACGCAAGGAAAAAATAAACAAGTCTATAAAAACTCTTTGCGTTATGGATATTGAAAAATTATACGAATTAGATTATAATAATAGTGTTGCATTTCACGGCAGCACTCAGGACCTAAGTGGGAAGGAGTGCTTTGAAAATGCTAACTGAAATTGCGGATATTTATGTTCGCCTTTCTTCAGAGGATAGGGATAAGAAAAACAAGACTGACGAGAGCGAAAGTATCCAAAACCAAAAGACGATGCTAATAAACTACTGTATCGAGAAAGGATGGCAAATCAACGGCATTTACTGTGATGAGGATTACAGTGGTGCCGATGCTTCAAGACCTGCTTGGAATCAGGTGCTAAAAGACTGCGAAGAAGGCAGATGCACGATAGTTGTCTGCAAAACACAATCCCGTTTTTCTCGTGATATGGAGATGATTGAACACTTCATTCACGGAAAGTTTCCCGAATGGGGTGTGCGATTTGTTGCGGTTGTTGATAACATTGACACCAACGTTAAAGGCAATAAAAAAACACGGCAAATCAATGGGCTTGTAAACGAATGGCAGTTAGAGGAGTTATCCGATAACGTCAAAGTCACTTTAAGTGTTAAGCGAAAAAACGGCGAATTTGTTGGTTCTTTTGCACCTTACGGTTATCTAATTGACCCAGACAACAAGAATCATTTAATTATTGATGAGGTTGCAGCGCCTACAGTTCAGCGGATATTTGATTTATATATCGGTGGACTCGGATACATAGCGATAGCAAAAATATTAAATGATGAAATGATTCCACCGCCTTGTGTTCACAAAAAGGAGCTTGGATCTAAGTATTATAACGGCAATTATGAGAAGAACAATGCGCCTAGGACAACCTGGTCCGATTCGGCTGTCTATGCAATTCTTCGCCGATTTGAATATACAGGTGCTTTGGTGCAGGGTAGACAAGAGGTTGTAAACTACAAAACGGGCAAACGCCGTAAAAAGCCGCAAAGTGAATGGGATATTGTTGAAGACACTCACGAGCCGATTATCTCAAAGGAAACCTTTTTTAAGGCACAGGAGATTCGGCTTTCCCGTGGCAGAGGTCAAAAAATACCAAGTGGCAGTTGTTATTCGCTTGCTAAAAAGGTGTTTTGTGCCGAGTGTGGCAACACAATGTGGAAAATGAGCTATAAGCTGCGTGACGGAAGATATAACTACCTTTCCTGCAGAACCCGGAAAACCACTAACGGAGTTTGCCAAAACGCACACAGTATTCGCCTTGATGAGTTAGAGCAAATCGTAGTAGATGAAATCAATAAGTTACTCGATAAATACTACGATAAAAAGCAGATTGGCAAGTTAGATGCACCGAAACGTAAAAAGAACGGTGCTAAAACCTTGCAGTCGCAGATTGCTGAGCTTGAAGAAAAGGTAAAACGGAACGATAACCGAATGGCTCAGATGTACACCGACAAGTTAGATGGTATCATCACCGTAGAGGAGTTTACAAAGTACCGAGAAAGCTATCAAAAGGAAACTCAAGAAACAGAAAAACGCATCGAAATTTTGAAATCAAAGCTTGTAGCCCTATCGGGCAACGAAACAAAAACGGATACGAAATCTATACTCGAAAAGTACCGAAAAATTGATACTCTGACATTCGAGATAGCCGATGAATTTATAAGTAAAATCTTCATTGGAAAACTCCAAAAGGGTGGCAAGAGAGAAATTAAAATTGAGTGGAAAATTTAATATTACCACAAATCAAATACCGTTTTTTCGGCGACAGGTTCGTCGAAAAAACACCTTGTGAGCGAAATTTTGCAAAAGGCAAAATTTCAAGGGCGCAGGGGTGGTATTGGCGGGGAAAGAGTGCAGTCAAAAGTTCTGCTTTTGCGAACGGCTTCCCCGTCCAAAAGCGTGTTTACACGCGTGAGATATAGTTTTACCGAACCCCTCACACGGCGGGTTTGATGGCGGTGCGGTAGCAGGTGACGGTACGGTCGAAAAGGATATCAATTTAGAAATTTGTCTTACGCTTCAGAATATGTTGCAGCAAAACGGATATGATGTTATAATGACTAGAACAGATGATGTTGCAACCGACAGTACCGATAGTGAAACAATCGCCGTCCGTAAAAAGAGCGATCTTAAAAACCGATTAGAATTAATGACAAAATATCCTGATGCTGTTTTTGTAAGTATACATTTAAATAAATTCACAACCTCTGCCGCTAACGGTTCACAGGTTTTTTACAGTGGCAGAAATGAAAAATCAAAATTACTCGGTGAAAAGATACAAGGCTCTATTGTTAGCCTCTTACAGCCCGAAAACACGAGGGTTAACAAAAAAGCCACATCAAGTACATACCTTTTATATAACGCAACGATACCTGCCGTTCTTGTGGAATGTGGGTTTTTAAGTAATTCTGGCGAGCTTATAAAACTCAAAAATCCACAATACCAAAAGGAAATGGCATTCAGTATTTTTTGCGGAATAACGGAATTTTTTAATAATAAGGAGATTTAAAATGCCACCTAAAGCCAAAAGCGTTTATATTTGCAGTGAATGTGGTTATGAGTCTGCAAAATGGGTAGGAAAATGCCC
>JAZOBS010000019.1:0-12310 GCA_045596085.1 Acutalibacteraceae bacterium
GCTTAAATACAGGAAATTTTCGGTTTCTACGAAACTGCGAAGCACCTTAAAAAGAAAATTTTTAGTGACAGAAAAGGCAAAAACCTCCGATAACGCTGACGCGTATCGGAGGTTTTTAACAAATTATGGCGCAAAAATTTCACTTTTTAAGGAAATACATCCCTATGGGGCGTGGGCGTTGCACATTCGCTTTTTTGCAATATCTTACGGTGGCACCAAGGCACCGCCCTACGGTTGCTATAAGATATTACTCGGCGCGTCGAGACATCGCGCCCTACAAAGGGATTGGCATCAAATTTGAGGATTGCACCAATCCCTCCACCATCTTCGATGGTCCCCCTTTGAGTCCCCTTTTGTCCTGCGGACATTTCCCCCCGTGGGGGAATAACTTCCTCGAAGGGAGGCAGGCGGTTGCCGTAGAGACTTTATTCTACCGTTAAAACAACCTTACCTACATTCTGTCCTTTATAGAGAAGGTCGTGGGCGGCCTCTGCCTCGGTAATGGGGAGCACCTTATAAATGGTGGGTTTTACCTCTCCGCTTGACACCTTGGGCCATACGTTTTTAACAAGGTCGGCAAGTATCTGCGCCTTTACTTCAGGTGTGCGGGAGCGAAGTGTTGAGCCGATTATACGAACATTTCTTACATAGATATTTTTAAGGTCGATTTCGGTCTTTGTTCCTGCAAGGGCTGCAATCATTATCCAGCGTGCGCCGTGACGGAGATAGTGAATGCATTTGCCCATTATCTCACCGCCGAGGCAGTCGATGGCAACATCCACGGGATGACCTGAGTTGAGCTCCTCTTTGAGCACCTCGGAAATATCTTCTTTTGTTGTAACAACCACTCTGTCAGCCTTTAAATGGGTGATAGATGCGGCAATTTCGTCAGAAAGTACGGTTGTGATAACGCGGATGCCGAAAGCCTTCGCCATAGGAATAATTACAGAGGCCAGACCCGATGCTCCGGCATTCATAAGGAGGGTGTCGCCCTCTTTAATATTGCCCTCAATAAAGAGGTTGAGATATGCGGTTGCAAAAGCCTCGGGAATAGCGGTCGCCTCTATTTTAACCATGCAGTCCTCGTCTCCGAGCACGGGGTCGGGAACGTTATCCTAGCGAAGACTTCTATCGTCGTTTACAAGTATTGCCTTCATCTATTTTCTCTCCTTTTCGTAATCATCCATTGCTCTTGCTATATCGTTTTCCCACCAGAGATAGTCTTCGGGCAGGGAGCTGAGTTCCTTTTTAAGGCCGACCTTTAAGGGGGTAAGGTCTTCCTTTTTTATTTTAACAAAATCAATTTATCGAAACAAGCCCCTTTTCTTCAAGAAAGGGGCAATATTCTATATTATATTTTACTTCTTCCGCCGTCGATAAGGATGTTTTGTCCTACGATATAACGAGCTTTGTCGGTGCAGAGGAAGGCAATAAGCTCAGCATTTTCCCTTGCGGTTCCGCTTCTGCCCAGTCGGCAAAGGTTCGTTTCGTGGAAAACGTCGATATCCTCCCCTGCCTCTCGGCTAACTGTTCCGGAGGAAACGCAGTTTACGTTTATTCCCTGATTTGCTACCTCTACGGATGCTCTCTGACAAAGCTCTGTCGGTCTCGCAGATAGCCGAGGCTTGCGGATTTTCGGGAGTATACCATTTCTGCAAGGCATTCAAAACGGCTACAGGAGGCACTCCCACCGCCTACCGAAAATCCCTTGAAAGACTGGGGCTTTAATAAATTTATTTGCAATTTTGCATATTATGTATTAAAATATAAAAATCAAGCATACGGAGGAGTTTCATTTGTTTTTTTCAAATGTTTTAGAGGCTATCGGCAACACCCCTATGATAAAGCTTAATAAAATCGTTCCCGAGGACTGTGCAGATATTCTCGTTAAATATGAGGGCGTAAACATAGGCGGGTCCATTAAGACCCGCACCGCATACAGTATGATAACCGAGGCAGAAAAGAAGGGTATTATTACAAAGGATACCATAATAGTTGAGCCTACAAGCGGAAATCAGGGCATCGGTCTTGCCCTTATCGGCGCTGTAAAGGGTTATACCGTGCGCATCATTATGCCCGATTCGGTAAGCGAAGAACGCCGAAAGCTTATTAAGGCATACGGAGCAGAGCTTATTCTCATCCACGACGACGGTGACATCGGTGCCTGCATAAACGAGTGTTTAAACACCGCCCTTAAAATGGCAGAAGAGGATAAAAACGTATGGGTGCCCCAGCAGTTTGAAAACCCCGATAATCCGCTAGTGCACAAGCTCCACACCGCGGTAGAGATGCTGGCTCAGGTGGACGGACCCATTCACGGATTTTGTTCGGGCATCGGTACGGGCGGAACCCTTTCTGGAATCGGCGGAAAGCTTAAAGAATATAACCCCGATATGGTAATCTGGGCGGCAGAGCCTCAGAATGCGGCTATCCTCTCGGGCGGAAACATAGGCACACACCTGCAGATGGGTATCGGCGACGGACTTATCCCAGATAATCTTGATATGAATATTTTCGACGATATTGCCATCATCACCGACGATGAGGCTATAAACACTACAAAAAGGCTCATCCGCGAGGAGGGTATCCTCTGCGGTATCTCCAGCGGTACAAATGTTGCCGCCACCATAAAGCTTGCTAAAGTTTTAGGCAAGGGCAAGACGGTGGTGACCGTTCTGCCAGATACGGGAGAAAGATATTTCAGCACAGAGCTTTTTGAATAGCAAAGGATATAAAAAGACCGCCTCATTATCTAATGAAGCGGTCTCTCTTTTTGCTGTTTTAGTCTTCTAAAAGTCCCGATGCTTTAAGATTTTCCATAAAAGTGGCTACTGCCTTTTCTGCCTCGGCCTTAGAAACATCGTACTCTTTAAAGAAGCTTTCTGCAATTTCAGTCACATTGGCACCCTCGTTGAGCTTACCGAAGATGAAAGCACCCGTTTCGTTAAGGGTGATAACGCCCTCGGTCTGTTCACCTGCGTTTTCCACAGCGATTGCAACAGTCTTGTCGGCTACTGTACGAAGAACATACTTGTTTTTAAGTTTCATAAATGTCACCTCAGAATAATGCTGCTTGATACCTCTGCCGAAACGCTGTCAGCAGTGCAGTATATCTCCCAGAATCTGCAGCTTTCTGCCAGACGCTCTACAAGTTCAAGCGCTTTAATTATATTTTCACTGCCCGCAGGTATGCTTACCTGACCGAGCAGACGATGGGCAATATTATAGGACTTATCAAGCAGTACAGCTTTGTTCTCGTTGCTGCGTGTGATAAAGCAAATATCGGTAAGAATAACCCTGTCGTTTATGGAATAGCCTTCCTTGCCGCACCAAGGAGTACCGTATGCATAGGGCAGACCGTCAAAGAATCGGACAACAGGCTTGTCTCCGTTTATAATCTTGAGCTCGTCACCGAAAAGCTCCTTCCAGCTGAGCATATGGGTGCTTTTACCCGTTCCGCTTTTTGCCAGAAAGCCTATTCCTCTGCCCCTTATACTAAAGGTGGCGGAATGAAGCATAAAAGCATCATATTCGGGCAGACAGTGAGCAAACCTGCGGCTGAAAACCACCGTCTCTGCCACACCGTTTTGCATAAGATAACCGGCATCTGCTTTTTCTTTTGCGATATCCTCATCGGTAGCGGACACAGTAATGTCAGGAGCAGAAAATTCTGCCCTGTATTTCTCGGCAATACGCTCAAAATGCTTGCCGCGATTATTAAATTCGATATTAAGTTCGGCAATTCTGCATTTCATCGTGTTCTGCTCCAAAGTGTATTCCATTATATTCTACAGTAAAACCGCCGTTATGTCAAGTTTTAGCGGTAAAGACACTATTTCGTTTTTCTACCAATGGTGAAAAGAGCAGCATCTAAGGGCAAGGGACGAGGGCTGAGGGATAAGGGACGAGGGAAAGGTGTGCCTTGCGGCACGGATATAAACGGCAACCGTAGGGCGGTGCCTTGGTGCCGCCGTTGGAATTCCACCGCCTGTCATTCTGAGCATCTGCGATGCGAAGAATCGCAAATTTGATAAAAGCAACCGTATAGGCACATCAACCCGAGAGATAATTGGGTTTTTATAAAACTTATTCTCAAATCTTGCATGTAATCCGACGAAGTCGGAATGGAATCATTTCGCAGAAATGTATGTAATCAATCCACAGGAAGAAACACACAAGGCTTTCGACTCGATGACATACCGTTTGCACAGCAAACGGATTATATACGCCTTATGGCGATTACATCAAAGTCCTTCGGATTGGATAAAAACGCAAGTCTTTCGACTTGCGTTTTTTGGCACCCCCTGCGAGAATCGAACTCACAACTAACCCTTAGGAGGGGTTTATTATATCCATTTAACTAAGGAGGCTTATAACTATATTACTTGTAACCTTTTAGGAGCAGTTTCAATACCCCTCCTAAGGGTTTTTATGTTTTTGGGGTTTGTTCATACGACTTCGTCGTATCGCGGCTCTCGGGACCCGTTCAAAATCTTTGATTTTGCAAACGGGTGAGGTTCGCATATCCATTTAACTAAGGAGGCGGATATTCTTTTGCCCTAATATATTACATCAATACTACAGATTTGTCAACCGAAAGAGGGCGGGTAGCCCTCCTTTAATTTATTGCTTCATCTTAGAAATAAATACAAAAAGGGTGACTATTGTTATAGGCTGCAAAGCCAGATATATCCAGCTCCATAGGGTGAGGGTGACAGCGCCTTCAAAACCGCCCGTTCCCGTCATTATAACATATCCCCAGAAGAGGTTTACGGCAAAAAACAGAACCGATACCACTGCCATTCCTACAAGTGGCCAGACCGAAAGCTCCTTTTTAAAGCCGAAAGCGCCCACAACTGCCACAGCGGCGTAATAGACTGTAAGTATTACGGTATATACCTCAGGGAAACCCGCCTCTTTCAGATACCAGCTGAGCGAATAGCTTTCTGCCTCGCTCATTCCGAAAATATCCGCCACATTCACAGCAGGAAGAAACACTGCCACCGAGCACAAAAGGCAGAGAAACCAGCTTATATACCAACCTATTTTTTTATCTCCTCGACTGTTTGCCATATCATATCTCCAAATTACTGTTTTTTTAATAATATCATTTTATCCTTTTAAAATCAACTGTTTTTGGAAAAACCACCCTTTAAGGCCGTTTAGAGTTTAAAGGGTTCGGTTAAAATAATTGACACAAGGGCTTTAGCGTGATAAAATCTATTTTATACTGATAGGTGTTATAAAAATGTATAATACAGGGGTGTAATATGTATAAGTTTGATGCAGGAAAGGTCAAGGACCAATGCGTAGAGTGGATAAAACAGTTTTTTGAGGAAAACGGAAAGGGCTGCAATGCCGTTATAGGCATCTCAGGCGGAAAGGACAGCTCGGTTGCGGCGGCTCTTTGCGTTGAGGCACTGGGGCGCGACCGCGTTATCGGTGTTCTTATGCCCTGCGGCGAACAGCACGATATTGACGCTGCCTATATGCTTGTAAACCACCTTGGAATAAAGCACTTTGTTGTAAATGTTAAGGATGCCGTTGAGGGAATTAAATCTGCTTTGCCCGAGGAACTGGCTATATCCACCCAGACCGTCACCAATATTCCGCCCCGAATCCGTATGACCACCCTTTATGCCGTTTCCCAGAGTATGAACGGAAGAGTAGTCAACACCTGCAATTTAAGTGAAGACTGGGTTGGTTACTCCACCCGTTACGGCGATGCCGCAGGAGATTTTTCCCCTATGTGCAACCTCACCGTGCAGGAGGTAAAGGAGATAGGCCATCTTTTGGGTCTGCCCTCAGAGCTTGTGGAAAAGACCCCTATCGACGGACTTTGCGGCAAGACCGACGAAGACAATTTAGGCTTTACCTATGCCGAGCTTGACCGTTACATCCGCACAGGCGAAATAGACGACCCCGACAAAAAAGCTCTGATAGACCGCAAGCACAGGGCAAATCTCTTTAAGCTACAGCTTATGCCCTCCTTCAATCCCGAAATTTAATTGACCTTTATTATTTGTAGTGCTAAAATATAAAAGTTAAAACAAAATCCGTAAAAATATATTTTCGGCTTTTTTTCTAAAGGAGTTTTTTGTTATGTTAGTTTCGACCTGCACAGGAAATCTTGTGAAACGGTTCGGATTCAAAAAGGCAGTAAAGCTTATTAAAGATGCGGGTTTTACCTCCTTTGACCTTACCCTTTGCGAAGGAAAGGATGCTGTCACACTTTACGAGCCCTTTGACGGAGAGGACTACATAGAGGTAGCTCGGGAGATGCGTTCATATATTGATGAGCTTGGTTTGCCCTGCAATCAGTCCCATGCAGTTTTCGGCTCTCATCTGGGTGCCGCTAAGAAGGGCACTGAACTGTTCGACGCCACCGTGCGCTGTATGGAGGTTGCAGCAATTATGGGCGCCAAGTCTATAGTTATTCACCCTATGCAGTATGTGTATTATATGAATAATGTCGAGTTTTTAAAACAGGAAAATCTTCAGTTTTATACCGACCTTCTGCCTTATGCCAAAAAGCTCGGCATCGTTATGCTTACTGAAAATATGTGGCAGTACAACAAAAACAACGGCAGCATTGTTCAGTCTACCTGCGCAGAGGCAACGGAATTCTGCCGGTATGTTGATATGATAAACTCCCCTTACCTTAAGGCTTGTCTTGATATCGGTCACACCTGTCTTACGGGCGAAAGTATCACCAATACGATAACCTCTCTGGGCAAAGACCGACTTTACGGTCTTCACATCCACGATGTGGACGGCAATAAGGACAACCACACCCTCCCCTATACCCGTTCGGTAAAATTTGACGAGATGATAGATGCCCTTGCAGAAATAGGATATGAGGGGGATATCACCTTTGAGGCACACGCCTTCTATAACCCCTTTCCCGATGAGCTTGTGCCCTCTGCCGCAAAGCTTATGGCAGATGTGGGACACTATTTTAAATATGAAATAGAAAAACGCAACAAGGAGAACACCTAAAATGTCAAAAATTAAAATCGTTACAGATTCGGCATCCGACATCTCTACTAAAAATGAAGATCTGTACGATATTGAGGTCCTTCCCATAAAAATCACGCTGGGGGACGAGACCTATATAAGCCGTCAGGATTTCGACAATGCAAAATTCTACGAGCTGCTCCAAGAATCTGACGAGCTGCCTAAAACCGAGCCTGTAACCGCCTTTGAGTTCGGGGAGCTTTATTCCGACCTTTTTGATCAGGAATACACCGATATTATATACATTTCGGTAAACAGCGAGGGCAGTGACAACTATTATAACGCTGTGCAGGCAAAGGACCAGTTCTTTGAAGATATTCCTGATGCAAAGTCTAAGCTTAATATCTACTGTATAGATTCACGCACCTATTCTGCAGGCTACGGCTATGCCGCAGTAGAGGCTGCAAAAATGGCAGACCGCGGAAAAGATGCCTCTGAAATAGTTAAGTTCCTGCGGGACTGGTTTGACAAATGTGTTGTCTACTTTGGTCTTTACAGTCTTAAATATGCCAAAAAATCCGAGGTTGTGGATTTCGAGTCGGCTTTTATGGGTGAGCTTATAGGCTTCCGCCCAATTATGGAGGTGCGAAACAAAGAGATATCCACCGAAGCCACCGTAAGAAGAGAATCGGCAATAATTCCCTTTCTGTCTGAGCTTTGCTGTGAAGAAATAGAAAAGGACACCCCCTACTGTATCCTTTACGGAAACGATGCTGATGTGCGCGACGAGCTTGCCTCTCTGCTTACAAAAGCCCTTGGCTATCCCCCTGCTGACTCCTATCAGCTTGGTGCCGTAAACACCTCCCACATAGGATATGAGGCGGTCGGCGTTGTATTCAAATCCAAATAACAAAAAAACAGAATGGCATTTATGTGCCATTCTGTTTTTTATTTGCTCTTCTTAAAGGCAAAAAACCTTTGTCCGAAATAGTTTATAACTGTGTAAAGGCCCATTCCGAAAAGCTTGGTTATACGCTCCTGCCAGATAGCCGAAAGCTTAAATGCTCCCAAAATCCAGCCTGCGGCGGGCTGCGCTAAAAGATAGGCGACAATATAGCATAAAACAAGATTTACTGCAAATTTAACGCCACTTTTTATTAGGGTTTCCTCACTTTTAAAGGTGAAATGACGGTTTAAAAAGAAACTCAGCAATCCTCCTGCAAGGTAGGCAAGTGCGGTGGAGGGCCAATAGCCTAAAAATTCCAGCAGGAACATTATTACCGCAGAAAGCAGAGTGTTTGCCACTCCTACAAGCAGAAACAGAGGTATGCTTTTGTCGAGAAATTTATTTTTCTTCATCGTCGAGCACCTTGTCAATAATATAATTCGGTCTACCCTTGGTCTCAAGATAGATTTTTCCGATATATTCCCCTATAACACCCAAAGAAAGCATTATAAGTCCGCCTATAGCCCATACCGAGCAGACAACACTTGCCCAACCCGAAACGGTATTGCCTAAACACCACTGCACTATAAAATAGGCTATCATAAAAAGGCTTACTATGAAAATTAAAAATCCGATAAGGGTGATATATCTTATGGGCTTTGAGCTAAGAGAGGTTATACCCTCAAAAGCGAAGGACAGCATCTTTTTAAGAGGATACTTGCTTTCTCCCGCAAAACGCTCTTCTCTTTCATAATATACATACGACGACTTGTAGCCTATCATAGGCACTATTCCTCTGAGGAAAAGATTGACCTCTTTGAATTCTGCCAGACCTTCCAGAGCGCGTTTGGACATAAGCCTGTAATCGGCGTGATTGAAAACAATGTTTGCGCCCAGCAGCTTCATAATATGATAAAAGCCTTCGGCAGTTATGCGCTTGAACGCGGTATCCTTTTTGCGTTTGGAGCGAACACCGTATACAATATCACAGCCACTGTAATATTCATCGAGCATCTTGTCCACAGCATTTATATCATCCTGCAGGTCAGCATCCATAGACACCGTAACATCTGCCCTGTCCTTTGCCGTCATAAGTCCTGCAAGGAGTGCGTTCTGATGACCTCTGTTACGGCTGAGATTCACGCCTGTAAACAGAGCATCCCCCTTGTGAAGCTCTTCTATTATCTCCCAGGTTTTATCGCGGGAGCCGTCGTTTACAAACATTATACGGCTTTCTTCTGACACTCTTTTGTCTTCAATAAGATGGTGCAGCTTTTCTCCTAAACGCTTTGCAGTTTCGGGTAAAACCTCTTCCTCGTTATAGCAAGGAACAACAATGTAAAGCTTATCCATTACGAATTTCTCCAAAACTAAAATAATATCTATGTTAACTTTACCACACATATACCAAGACTGTCAAGTTTATTCCCTGTAAAGTAAAATATGTTGATTTTTTCTTTCATCTGCATTAAAATAGTATTAACAGAATTTGACAAGAGACATCATGCCCGACATGAATAAAATCTTCTCCAATTTCGACATTAAAGACACCGTAAAGGCAATAAACCCTTACGGAAACGGCCACATAAACTTTACATATCTCGTCGAAGCGGTTAACCAAGCGTTACATACTGCAGGCTGTAAACAAAAATGTTTTCCCCGACGGTGAGGGGCTTATGTCCAATGTGGAAAAGGTAATTAAATGATGACCATTGAGTGCGGTATGCGCTTTTTAACCGATTATCTGCAGGGTGATACCTACTTTAAGACCTCCTATGAGGGACAAAATCTCGACCGCGCCCGTACCCAGATTGAGCTGGTCCGTGATATGAACCGCAAATGGGAGCAAATGAAAGCTATTGTTAAAAAATATTTATAAGGAGAGATACATTATGAAATTTATTACAGTTGATACCTATGAGGAGCTCAGTCGCAAGGCAGCCAACATAATTGCCGCTCAGGTAATTTCCAAGCCCGACTGTGTTCTCGGTCTTGCTACCGGCTCCACCCCTATAGGCACCTACGACCGACTTACCGAGATGTATAACGAGGGCGACCTCGATTTCTCGGCTGTTACCTCGGTAAATCTTGACGAATATATCGGTCTTGACGGAGAAAACGACCAGAGCTACCGCTGGTTTATGAATCATCACCTTTTCGACCGCGTAAACATAAACAAGGAGCAAACCTTCGTCCCCGGCGGAAAGGTTTCCGACCTTGACGCAGAGGCTGCAGCCTACGATGCCCGTATAAAGGCACTTGGCGGAATAGACCTTCAGCTTTTAGGTATCGGTCTTGACGGACACATCGGCTTTAACGAGCCCGACACCTGCTTTACAGGTGAAACCCATGTTGTAAAGCTCCATCCCTCCACCATAGAGGCTAACGCCCGTTTCTTCAGTGACATCAGCGAGGTGCCCACCGAGGCTATCACAATGGGTATGGAAGCTATTATGCAGGCTAAAAAGGTTCTGCTTGTGGCAAACGGTCCTAAGAAAAAGGAAATTTTAGAGAAGGCATTCTTCGGTCCCATCACACCTGAGGTTCCCGCCTCTATTCTTCAGCTTCATCCCGACCTCACCGTAATTTTCAGCCAATATGAATAATTTGGCCGTTAAAAACGCCTCGCTTTGGGGCGAGACGGTAAATATCGTTATAAAAGACGGCAAATTTTACGATTTCCCTGAAACCGTGGACGAATTCGACATTGATGCCGAAGGTAAACAGGTAATTCCGGGGCTTATAGATGTTCATTCCCACGGATGTATTGGTATGGATACTATGGATGCAGATTTTGCGCCTATGTGCCGCTTTTATGCCCAGCACGGAACCACTGCCTGGCTGCCCACCGCTATGACTATGGGCTATGACGACCTTTTAAAGGTCTGCGCAGCCAATACCGACTGTGAGGGCACCGAAATTTTAGGCTTTCACTTTGAGGGACCCTATATTTCGGAAAAATATAAGGGCGCACAAAACCCTGACCATATAAAAGACCCATCTATAGAAGCCTTCTCTCAGTTCGAGAGGGTAAAAATGATAACCGTTGCACCCGAAAGAAAGGGCAGTCTGGAGTTCATAAAGACTGTAACCGACAAGGGCTGTGTTGTGGCTCTCGGTCACACCGACTGCACCTACGAGGAGGCTCTCGACGCAATCGACGCGGGTGCAAACTGCCTTACCCACACCTATAATGCAATGCCCCCCCTGCACCACCGAAATCCGGGCCCAATAGGTGCCGCATTTGACAGACAGATTTACGTTCAGGTTATCTGCGACGGTTTCCACGTATTAAAACCTGTTATGGTGGCTACATATAAGATGTTCGGCAAGGAGAGAATGGTTATAATCTCCGACAGCATACGTCCCGCAGGACTTCCCGACGGAACCTATGAGTCGGGCGGACTGACAGTAGTCCTTAAGGACGGCATTGCAAGGCTGACCGACGGCACGGTAGCTGGTAGTAGCTCCACCCTTTACGACTGTGTCCTGAAAGCTACCGAGTGCGGCATCCCCTTCCGTGATGCCGTGTATATGGCATCCACCACCCCCGCAGAAATGCTTGGAATAAACAAAGGAAAAATAGAAAAAGGCTTCGATGCCGACCTGCTGATACTAAACCCCGATATGTCCATAGACAAGGTCGTAATAGCAGGAAAAGAGTTTAAATAGTATAAGTAAAGAATAACACCTGATTTCGTTTTGGAATCAGGTGCTGTTTTTATATATCGGGTGGGTACTCTGCATCCCTACGGTCGCCGAACCTTTTTTGCCTTTGGCAAAAAAGAGTTCTCATCTAAGTAACCCTCTCCCACCAAAACAAAAACACCGCCATTGGCGGTGTCCTGTTTTGGAAAGGGTGTACAAATTCGATGCCCTTTTATTTTTTACCTATATGTTCGAACCCCTACATATTTATAATTCGTGCCGTAGGCACACCGAAACTTCTTCACTATTCACTATTACTTATTACCTAATCGACAAGGTTCGATAGAGAAAAGTGAAGAGTTAATAGTGAAAAAGTAAAATCGACAAGGCTCTGTCGAACCTTGTCGATTTTTGGTGGGAGAGGGTGGATTCGAACCACCGAAGCTGAAAGCAGCAGATTTACAGTCTGTCCCCTTTGGCCACTCGGGAACTCTCCCAAATATTCAGTTGAGCTTTTCAGCAAGGGTTATTATAGCACAGGGTATCTTTAATGTCAAGAAGTTTTTTTAATATTTTACGGAAAAGGCTGTAGCGTTACAATAGATGTGAGAACAATATAATAGAAAAAGTGATTGAGTTCTGTTAAAATAAGTTTGCTACAACAGAAAATAACAGAGAGGACTCAATCACCATGAATAGTATAACACAAAACAAGAGATATTGTCCACACGAAATAACAACAAAAATATATTCAGTGAA
>JAZOBS010000020.1:0-27272 GCA_045596085.1 Acutalibacteraceae bacterium
AGCGGCATCCTTTCCAAGACCGTTAAGAATAACGCGAAGGGGAGTAGATCTAACCTTGTTGGCGTTAAGAGCAATTTTGATTGCGCCCTCAGCAGCAGCAAAGGACTCGTGACCTGCTAAGAAGCAGAAGCACTCGGTCTCGTCGGAAAGGAGCATTTTGCCGAGGTTACCGTGGCCGAGACCAACCTTACGGTTTTCAGCAACAGAACCGGGAATGCAGAATGCCTGAAGACCGATACCGATAGCGGCAGCAGCGTCAGCAGCTCTCACGCAACCCTTCTTGATTGCAATAGCGCAACCTACTGTGTAAGCCCACTTTGCATTCTCAAATGCGATAGGCTGGGTTTCTTCAACTATTTTGTAAGGGTCGATTCCCTTAGCGTCGCAGATTTCCTTACATTCTTCAATAGAGGAAATTCCAAATTCTTTAAGAGCGGCAAGGATTTTGGCCTCGCGTCTTTCGTAACCTTCAAATAAAGCCATTATAACTTACCTCCTTAATTATTCTTTTCTGGGATCGATGTACTTAGCGGCATCAGCAAATCTACCGTAAGTACCCTTGGATTTCTCATAAGCCTCATTAGGCTCCATGCCCTTCTTAATGAAGTCGGTCATTTTGCCGAGGGAAACGAACTCATAGCCGATAACTTCATCATTCTCGTCAAGAGCCATTCTGGTGCAGTAGCCTTCGGTCATTTCGAGGTAACGAACGCCCTTAGCCTTGGTACCGTACATAGTACCAACCATGGAACGCTCACCCTTACCGAGGTCTTCCATACCTGCTCCGATAACAAGACCGTCCTCAGAGAAAGCCGACTGGCTGCGGCCGTAAACTATCTGTAGGAAAAGCTCACGCATAGCGGTGTTGATAGCATCACAAACAAGGTCAGTGTTAAGAGCCTCTAAGAGGGTCTTTCCGGGAAGGATCTCAGCAGCCATAGCGGCGGAGTGGGTCATACCCGAGCAACCGATGGTCTCAACAAGAGCCTCTTCGATGATTCCGTTCTTAACGTTGAGGGAGAGTTTGCATGCGCCCTGCTGAGGAGCACACCAGCCAACACCGTGAGTGTAAGCGGAAATGTCGGTAATTTCTTTTGCCTGTACCCATTTGCCTTCTTCCGGAATGGGAGCGGGACCGTGGTGAGGACCCTTGGCAACGGTACACATGTTCTGAACTTCTACTGAATAATTCATTATGTAGATTTCTCCTTTCGGTAATTAGTCGCAAGTCATACTTTTTGACCATACAATAGGATTATATCAAAAACCGAACAAAAAAACAAGAGCAAACCGACGAAATTCGATATTTTTTTAACAAGGTTGCACAAAGAGGCTTTTTGTGGTATATTTTTAGTAAAATTAACATATTATAGTGGTGATGATTATGATTTATAAAACCATTAAGCCTAAGGATATTAAAGACAATTTAATAAAATGCTTTGCCGACGAATGGGCACTTATCACTGCAGGAGGTAAGGACGGTTATAATATGATGACCGCCTCTTGGGGCTTTGCGGGTGAGATGTGGGGCGCCGACAGTGTTGCTGTTGTTATCCGCCCTCAGCGTTACACAATGGAGTTTGTGGAGAAAAACGATTATTTTACCGTATCGTTTTACGGTGATGATAAAGACATCCACAAGGTATGCGGAAGCAAATCGGGCAGAGATATAAACAAGACCGAAGAGGCAGGACTCACACCTGTAGCAGGGGAAAAGTACACCTACTTTAAAGAGGCAAGAATGGTGCTTGTGGTTAAAAAACAGTTTGTTCAAAAGCTCTCCGAAGACTCTTTTGTAGATAAAGCCGTTATAGACCGCTGGTACCCCGAAAAAGATTTCCACTATATGATAATAGGCAAAATAGAAAAAGTGCTTGTTGCCGAATAAGGCTTTATAGTACGGGACGGGTCTCCCGTCCCGTTATAAATACCCATAAAGGGGCTGTCTCACTAAGCGCAGACCAAAAGAAAAATGTAATTAGAGAACAAAAATTTTAAGTCTTGCAGAAGATGAATTCTTTTGCAAGACTTTTTATAGGAGAAATTCTTCGAATTTCGAAAATATATTTTCTTTTTAAGGCTTTTCCGGCACTCGGAGTACCTATGTACGCCTATCGTACCGGAGAAAAGCCTTTCTGCATCTTAATGAGACAGCCCCTTGCTATTTGCAATAATTTTCAATATATCCGTCTATGGCCTGCGCAATGATGTGTTCTGCTTCCACGTGACCCGAAACCTCATTAACAGATGTTTCTGTACCCTCAAGCTCCTTATACACCTTGAAGAAATGCTTCATTTCCTCGTAGATATGCTTAGGTATTTCGGAAATATCTTTATAGCTGTTGTAGGTGGGGTCGCCAACGGGAATAGCAATAATTTTTTCGTCACGTTTGCCGTTGTCTGCCATTGAAATAACACCAATGGGATAACAGCGTACCGAGGTCATTGGACGAAGAGGCTCACTGCAAAGTACAAGTACGTCTAAAGGGTCAAGATCGTCGGCGTATGTTCTGGGTATAAACCCATAATTTGCAGGATAGTGGGCAGATGTGTAAAGAATTCGGTCAAGAATAAGTATGCCCGTCTCCTTGTCCAGTTCATATTTGCACTTACTGCCCTTTTCTATTTCGATAACCGCAATAAAATCCTTAGGACTTATCCTTTTCGGGTTGATATTGTGCCAAATGTTCAATGTTTTACTCCTTTTCTAACAACATTACCTTATTAACTCGGGTTTCGTGTCTTCCGCCTTCGAATTCGGTGTCGACGAAAAGGTCAACAAGCTCTAAAGCAGTGCCGACGCCGATAACACGACCGCCGAGGCAGAGAATATTAGAGTTGTTGTGAAGACGGGTATATTTAGCCGAAAAATGCTCGCTGCAGGCAGCAGCACGGATACCCTTTACCTTGTTGGCGGCAAGACTCATGCCGATTCCCGTTCCGCAAACGAGAATTCCTCTTTCACATTCTCCTGAGGTGATGTCTGCACACACCTTAACTGCAATGTCAGGATAATCTACCGAATGGTTTTCATATATGCCCGAGTCCTTTACCTCGAAGCCTCTTTCCTTAAGATGAGCAACTATTGCGTCCTTGTGCTCAAGTCCGCCGTGGTCACAACCAATTGCGATTTTCATATTTTATTTATCTCCTTTAAGTGATTTTGCTTTAAGCTCTCTTTCTGCCTGAGGCAGTCGTAAATACAGTGGGCACAGGGCATCTGCTGACACCGTTTCGCCCTTTAAGTAAAGTTCTTCTGCCGCGATGGCAACTCCGCAGGCGTTTTGGTATCTCTGGGGCTCTGCGGCAATAATAATACTTACTTTACCCTCTGCAAAACTGCCGAACAGTTCTGCTCCGTCTCCTGCGATAATAATTCTGCCGTCGAGCTTCTCAAGCTCGGCAGAAACCACGTCCACCATAACCGCTCTATCCTCGCATAGACGGGTAATTTTACCGTCTTTTATGTGGAAGATAGCGTTATATACCTGATTGCATCTTGCGTCCATTGCGGCACAAAGATAACAGTCGGTGTTTTTAAAACTGCAGGCAATCGAATAAAGCGTTGAAACCTCAATGCAGGGCTTGTTTTCAGGAGTAGCGAGACCCTTAACCGCGCTGATACCGATGCGTATCCCCGTAAAAGAACCTGGACCGCTGTTTATAGCAAATGCATCTATGTCAGAAATACTTATCATAGCCGCGTCCAAGGTGTTTTTTACCATAGGGAGCAGGGTCTGAGAGTGGGTGAGTTTAACATTTACATACGAAGAGGCGATTATCTTTCCCTCTTCAATAACCGCCGCGGAAGCAGGACCTGCCGAGCAGTCAAGTGCAAGAATTTTCATTACAGTCCTTCTCCCTCCAGCGTTATTTTTCGGGTGTTTTCGTCAATCTTAGAAAGTTCTACCCGTATTACCCTTCCGTCCAGAGCGCCTTCGATGTTTTCGCTCCACTCTGCGGCGATAATACCGCCCATTTCCATATAATCAAAATATCCGCTGGAGTATAAATCCTCCCAGCTCTCTATTCTGTACATATCGAAATGGTAAAGGGGCAGTCTGCCGCCCAAATATTCGTTTACAAGGGCAAAGGTGGGGGAGGTTACCTGACCCGTAAAGCCAAGTCCTTTAGCAAGACCTCTGGTAAAACAGGTCTTGCCCATACCCATAGAGCCCCTGAAGGCTATTATCTCTCCGCCGCGAAGCCTTTTTGCGAATTCTTCTGCAAAGGCTTCGGTTTCGGCAGGGGATTTAGTAATTATTTCTATCATCAGAACAGTCCGGTTATCTTTCCGTCATCGGTAACATCAATGTTGTTTGCGGCAGGAACCTTGGGAAGTCCGGGCATGGTCATAATAGAGCCTGTAAGGGCAACTATAAAGCCTGCACCTGCCGAAATCTTAACCTCTCTTACGGTAATGGTAAATTTGGTGGGTCTGCCCAGTGCCTTTTCGTCATCCGAAAGGGAATACTGGGTCTTTGCAATACATACGGGCATACCCTTGCCGAGTTCTTCTATTTCGGCAATGTTTTTCTCTGCAGCGGCAGTGAAATTAACCCCGTCAGCACCGTAAATTGTTTTTGCAATGGCAGTTATTTTCTCTTTTACAGAAAGGTCAGCATCATAGATGGGAGCAAAGTTTGCGGGCTTTTCGCAAGCGGCAACAACCTTTTCGGCAAGCTCTTTTCCGCCTTCGCCACCCTTTGCGAATACTTCAGAAAGGGCAAAGTTTGCACCGAGGCTTTCACAGTAATCTGCAATAAGACCGAGCTCTGCTTCACTGTCGGTGTGGAAGCGGTTTATGGCAACCACAACGGGAACGCCGAATTTCTTCATATTCTCAATGTGTGCACCTAGGTTTACAATACCCTTTTTAAGTGCGTCAACATTTTCGTTTACAAGATCGGCTTTAGCAACACCGCCGTTGTATTTAAGAGCGCGGACAGTGGCAACAATAACAATAGCCGAGGGAGCAAGACCTGCAAGACGGCACTTGATGTCGAGGAACTTCTCAGCACCGAGGTCACTTCCGAAGCCTGCCTCGGTAATGCAGTAATCGGCAAGCTTTAAAGCAAGCTTGGTAGCGCGTACCGAGTTACAGCCGTGAGCAATATTAGCAAAAGGTCCGCCGTGCATAATAGCAGGGGTGTTTTCCAGAGTCTGTACAAGGTTGGGCTTGATAGCGTCTTTAAGAAGAGCAGCCATAGCACCCTCAGCCTTAAGATCACGGGCAAAAACAGGCTTTCCGTCATAGGTGTATGCAACAAGAATATTACCAAGTCTGCGCTTTAAATCTGCAACATCACTGCAAAGGCAGAGAATAGCCATAACCTCACTGGCAACGGTTATCTGGAAACCATCCTCGCGGGGGATTCCGTTGACCTTTCCGCCAAGACCTACATTTACATAACGGAGTGCGCGGTCATTCATATCAAGACAACGCTTAAAGAGAATTCTTCTCTGGTCAATTCCTAAAAGATTTCCCTGCTGAAGATGATTGTCAAGCAGTGCGCAAAGGAGATTGTTTGCCGCAGTAATAGCGTGCATATCTCCCGTAAAGTGAAGATTGATATCCTCCATAGGAACTACCTGAGCGTATCCGCCGCCTGCGGCACCGCCCTTAATTCCGAATACGGGACCGAGTGAGGGCTCACGCAGAGCAATAACAGCTTTTTTGCCGATAAGGGGCATAGCCTGTCCGAGACCGACAGAAGTAGTGGTCTTACCTTCTCCTGCAGGGGTGGGGTTAATTGCGGTAACAAGAATAAGCTTTCCGTCGGGACGGTCCTTTACGCGGTCAATAAGCTCTTCGCTGAGCTTTGCCTTGTATTTTCCGTAAAATTCAAGGTCGTCCTCTGCAATATCCAAGGATTTTGCAATTTCTTTAATAGGGAGCATCTTGGCACCCTGAGCAATTTCAATATCACTAAGCATAGTAAAATACCTCCTAGAGTATGTAATTTTTTTAATTATATCACATACTTATAAAATAATAAAGAGCAAAAATAAAAAAATCCCCTTATAAACGCCCACGCCCCATAGGGCTGTATTTCCTTAAAAAGCGAAATTTTTGCGCCATAATTTGTTAAAAACCTCCGATACGCGTCAGCGTTATCGGAGGCTTTTGCCTTTTCTGTCACTAAAAATTTTCTTTTTAAGGTGCTTCGCAGTTTCGTAGAAACCGAAAATTTCCTGTATTTAAGCCTTAAAACGCAGAAAGGCTGTCGCCTTTCGAGGCTTTTAGCAACAATATAGGGAATTTTGTTCGAGAAACAAATACTGCCCTATGAGGCGCGGGCGAAGGGGACATAGAGTTATTTCACCTGAAAAAATTCAACCTCTTCGCCCACAGGTCCTATGCAGAAACCAAGTCTGCAGTTGTAAGGCGGCTCTGTGGGAAATGTGTGGTCCTTAGGCTCTATGGTTATTTTATAACCCGCCTTGCGCACAGCCTCAATGCAAGCATCGGTACTCTCTACATTCAGGGCAATGTGACGAATTGCACTTGAGGTAGGATAGTCTACACCGTTAGCAAATATCTCAAGCCAGGCATCGCCTGTGTCAAGCATCATACCTACTTTGTCGCCCTCGCCCCATTTGAGCACAATGGGAAGACCGAGAATTTCGGTATAAAATTCTACCATTTTGTTAAAATCTTCAACTCCGCAAGCCTTAAGGCAAATGTGGTGAACTCCGTTAATTTTAGGTGCCATAAAACGCCCTCCTTTTTGTAATAATTCAATTATACACGCTGTAAAAATCCCTGTCAAGAAGCGATACAAATATTATTTACTTGCAATTATGTAGAGGATAAAATATAATATAGCATATACTAAACCGACGGAGGTGATGCAGATGAAAAATATTTTTACCCTTATTGCCGATTATATCCGCGAATCGGACAAGCTTCTTTTAAGCCTTGTCTTTCTTACCTCGGGCTTTGGCTGTGTTGCAGTTATGTCGGCTACCAACTATACGGGCAGTCTGCGTCAGTTCACCACACAGCTTATCGCTATGATTGTCGGTCTTGCGGCTGCGGTGTTTATTTCGGGCATAGATTATAAAACTATGCAAAAATATTGGTTTATTGCGGCTTTTGTGGGTGTGGTTCCTGTAATTCTCACCTTTTTTATCGGCTTTGCCCCCGAGGGTACCGACGATAAGGCTTGGCTGCTTCTTCCGGGCGGAATGTCCTTCCAACCGGCAGAGCTGCTTAAAATCTGTTTTGTAATAACCTACGCGACACATCTTTCAAAGGTTAAGGCCACCGTAAATAAGCTTAAAACTCTTATACCGCTTCTTATTCACGGAGGGTTTCCTGTTGCACTTATTCACCTTCAGGGTGACGACGGAACCGCCCTTGTTTTCGCAGTGATGTTCGCTTGTATGCTCTTTTCGGCAGGGCTTAAACTTCGCTACATTATAATGGCGCTGTCAGCAGTGATTGTGGCAGCCCCCTTTGCATTCTTTTTTGTGTTTTCAGAAGACCAGAAGGCTCGAATTCTCTACCTTTTCGATTTGGAGTCTAACCTGCAGGGAATAGGCTATCAGCAGTGGATGGGTAGAATTGCCCTTGCTAACGGAGGAATTCTCGGACAAGGTCTGTTCAGAGGAGAGCTCACTCAGGCACAGGGTGTGCCAAAGGGCTATAACGACTTTATTTTTGTCTCAATAGGTGAGGAGCTTGGACTTCTCGGCTGTCTTGCCGTTTTGCTTCTTATAACAGCTATATGTATGCGCTGTGTGAGAATTGCCCGTCTCTCTCCTGACGAGTCGGGTATGTACATTGCGGTAGGCATTTTTGCAATGCTCTTTGCCCAGTCGGTAATAAATATCGGAATGTGCACCTCGCTTCTTCCCGTTATTGGCGTAACACTGCCCTTTTTCAGTGCAGGCGGTAGCTCACTGCTCTGTCTGATGCTCGGTATCGGCGTTGTGCTTAGCGTATATAAACATCGTAATTCGGGCACTATCTATCTTCATACTTAAGTCAGAACACCGCAGTTTGTCTTTGGACGAAGGGCGGTGTTTATTGTTGAGGTTTCAACTTTTTGTTGCAATATGTCATATTTTGTAGTAGAATAACTTTGTTAATAAATTATGAACGGGGGAGTTTTGTGGCTTTCAGAGCAGACGGAAAAAGGGTGAGAAAGGCAGACCCTATGTATACGGTTGTTCCCTACATTATGGATAAGCGCAACGACGCTATGAATATGATAACGGTAGACATACCTGTAGAGCCTATACAAAACTACATAAATCAGAAGCGCAAAGAAGGCATCAGAATAAACCATATGTCGGTAATTATGGCGGCATATCTTAAAACCGTGCGGGAATACCCACTGCTTAACAATTTTATCGTCAACAAGAAAATATACACCCATAAAGAATTCAAGGTTGCAATGGTGGTTCTTAAAAATCTTGCAACTCAGGAAGAAACTATGTCCAAGGTGAAGTTTGAGCTCAGCGACAACATCTTTGAGGTAAACGAGAAAATGAACGCCTATGTGGAGGAAAACCGCAAGGAAAGCACTGTGAACAATACCGATAAGATGATAAAATTTTTGGTATCCCTGCCAGGCCTTCTTCTTGTGGGAGTCGGTCTTTTCAAGATTTTAGACCGTTATGGACTGCTTCCTAAATTTATCACAGATTTAAGCCCCTTCCATTCCTCACTGACCCTTACCAATCTCGCGTCTATCAGAACAAACCATATCTATCACCATATATATAACTTCGGTACAACAAGTGTATTTATCGCAATGGGTAAAAACCGCGAGGTTGCAAAACGCAGGAATGGGGAAATAGTCTTCGAGAAATGTATGCCTCTGGGCGTAGTAATGGATGAACGAATCTGTTCAGGCATCTATTTTGCCGCCGCATTCCGAAAATTCTCAAATTATCTTGAAAATCCCGCTGTTTTGGAAGAAAAAACCTAAAATAAGGCTTAGCCTACTTGATTTTTTCGAAAAATAGATATATAATGGTGAAGTTGAAAAAATTTTCACCTTGGAGGACATAAAAATGTTAGTTTCCGCAAAAGAAATGCTTAACAAAGCAAAAGCAGGTAAATATGCCGTAGGTCAGTTCAACATCAACAATCTTGAATGGACCAAGGCGATCCTTCTCACCGCACAGGAGTGCAATTCTCCCGTAATTCTCGGCGTATCCGAGGGTGCAGGAAAATATATGTGTGGCTATAAGACCGTTGTTGGTATGGTTAAGGGTATGATTGAAGAGCTTGGCATCACCGTTCCCGTTGCCCTCCATCTTGACCATGGCTCTTACGAAGGCGCTAAGAAGTGCATCGAGGCAGGCTTCTCTTCCGTAATGTTCGCCGGTTCTCACTATCCTATCGAAGAAAACATTGCAAAAACAAAGGAGCTTGTGGGCATCTGCGACGAGCTCGGACTTTCTCTTGAGGCAGAGGTTGGTTCTATCGGCGGCGAAGAAGACGGCGTTGTTGGCGCAGGTGAGGTTGCTGATCCTAACGAGTGCAAAATGATTGCAGATTTAGGCGTTACAATGCTTGCTGCAGGTATCGGTAACATTCACGGCAAGTATCCCGCAAACTGGGCAGGACTTTCGTTTGATACCCTCGCTGCTATTCAGGACCTCACAGGCACAATGCCCCTCGTTCTTCACGGCGGCACAGGTATCCCTGCTGATATGATTCAGAAGGCAATTTCTCTCGGCGTTTCCAAAATCAACGTTAATACCGAGTGTCAGCTTGCTTTTCAGGAGGCTACCCGCGCTTATATCGAGGCAGGAAAGGATAAGGAAGGCAAGGGCTTCGACCCCAGAAAGCTTCTCGCTCCGGGATTTGAGGCAATAAAGGCTACCGTTAAAGAAAAGATGGAGCTTTTTGGTTCTGTTAACAAGGCTTAATTTTTAGAATACTGATATATCTGTGAGGAGCGCAGGTTTGCTGACGCTCAAAACAAGGGTCATATCGTATCAGTTGTTTTTTAGTTTATTCATAAAATAATACAACACCCTGAAGTTTCTGCTTCAGGGTGTGTTTTATGTACCGATGTTCGGTTAACCAAACCATTGGGCCTCGAATCAGGTTTTGGAAGACAAATTTTTCGCTATACTTCGTCAAAATAAAAAAACTGTTGACAAATCGGAAATATATGGTATAATAAAAACAGTAAAAATTACTATTTTTGAAAAGGAGAATGATTATGAACTTAAAAGGCACAAAAACCGAACAAAATCTTATGACTGCATTCGCAGGAGAATCTCAGGCAAGAAATAAATACACCTACTTTGCATCTGTCGCAAAGAAGGAGGGCTATGAGCAGATTTCCGCAATTTTCCAGAAAACCGCCGATAACGAAAAAGAACACGCAAAAATGTGGTTCAAGGCTTTAGGTGAGCTAGGCAACACTGCGCAGAACCTTCTCGCAGCTGCCGAGGGCGAAAATTACGAGTGGACCGATATGTACGATACCTTTGCTAAAGAGGCTGATGAAGAAGGCTTCCACGAGCTTGCAGAAAAATTCCGCGGTGTAGCACTTATCGAAAAATCCCACGAGGAAAGATATCGTGCTCTGCTCAGCAATGTAGAGATGCAGAAGGTGTTTGAGAAGAGCGAGGAAATTATGTGGGAATGTCGCAACTGCGGACATCTTGTTATTGGCAAGAAAGCACCCGATATTTGCCCCGTATGCGCCCATCCTCAGGCACACTTCGAAGTAAGAGCCGAAAACTATTAAACTGAAAAACCTATAAAAGTAATACCTTAGTGTGACAGGATTCAAATCCTATCACACTATTTTTTTATCTCACCGAAGCGGCGTATACCGTCTTGCTGTAGAATTTTTCGCCCGCTTTTAGCACAGCAGAGGGGAAATAGCGGTATTTTGGAGCGTTAGGGAAGCCCTGTGTTTCAAGGCAAACAGCCGCAAACTTATTGTGAGGAGCACCCTGCTTACCGGTGGTATTAAGGAAAGTACCTGTGTATATCTGAATACCGGGGAGGTCAGTAAGACATTCTATTTCAATTCCGTTGTCGGGGTTATAGAGGGTTGCGGCATGAGAAAGCTCACGTTGCGTGTTCCAGAGTATCATATTGTTGTCGATTCCTCCTGCAGTAGGAGTAAGAAGGGGATCATCGCTACCGAGAACCGAGCCTAAAACAACGGGCTTTCTGAAGTCGAAGGGAGTTCCGTCTACAGGGTGAACATCACCTGTGGGAAGAGCATCACTGTCGACCTCACAGTAGCCGTCGGCATCAATCTGCAGGGTGTGGTTGAGCATGGTTGTGCCGCTTGTACCGCCGTTTAAATTAAAGTAAGAATGATTCGTAAATCCGCAAACAGTATCCTTATCACATTCTGCAAAATACTCGATTTCAACCGCAGTATCTTTAAGGGTGTATTTTACGGTGAATTTCATATTTCCTGGGAAGCCTTCTTCACCGTCTGGAGAAAGAATAGATGCCGAAATGCTGTCATTTTCAGCCACAATATCAAACATTTTAAAGGAAAATCCATCAAAACCGCCGTGTAAGCAGTGCTTTCCGTTATTATTTATAGGAAGCTTATATTCGGTGCCGTTTAGTGTGAATGTACCACCCTCAATGCGATTAGCAAAACGTCCTACAGTGGCGCCGAAATATGTTCCGCGGTCATTATCATAGCCTTCGGCACTGTCATAACCAAGCACTATGTCCACGAATTCGCCGTCTCGGTTTTTAACCTCGAAACTAACCAGATTTGCGCCGAAATCCATAACCGAGATTCTTGCTTTTCCGTTATCTACGGCGTAAAGGGTAACCGCATCTCCGTTGTTTGTTTTTCCAAAAGGTTTTGTTTTAATCATATTACTACTCCCTAAGTTCTTTAATGTTAATATCCAGTTCTCTCGCCATATCGGCAAAAGAGGAATGACAGGTGAACATTATTGCTTGTCTTTCTCTTATATAGTCTTTTAAAAAGGCAAGTGCGCTGCAGGCTCGCTGATCGTCAAAATTTGCCAAAGGATCATCCATAAATATTGGAAGGGCTTCACCATTTTCGCAAATAAGCTCGGCAAGAGCAAGACGAAGGGAGAGATACAACTGATCTTCTGTGCCGCCGCTGAGATAACCCGATTCCTTAGTGCCGAAAGCCTCAAGGTCAGAATAGGCTATATCAAAGTTTTTCGATACAGTCACACCGTCATACCTGTTTTCGGTAAGGGCGGAGAATATTTCGGCAGTACGGCTGTCGAGGGTGCCTGAATAGTTTCTTCTCAGCTCTCTGAAAGCTTCATTGAGAGCCTCGTTTGCACAGTCGGTTATATCACAGTGATGCCTATAGGCTGAGATTTTCTTTTCAAGCTCTATTTTCTGTCGGCAGAGCACCTCGACAGATTCGATTTTTTCATATTCTGCTTTAAGTCTCACCTTAAGTGCCGAAAGCTCAGAGCGCATCCTACCCGAAATATCTGATGCGACTTTAAATTTTTCCTTAATGTTTTCCAGCTCTGTCTCATCTATACCCACTACCGTACCCTCGGCATTATGTGCCGAAAGCTTTTCGGTGGCTTCGGCAAGATTTCTGCAGTTTGCATTGTCCGACAGAACCGAAACAGAATGGGCAGCATTTTCAAGCTTTTTAATATTTTCTTCGGCCTCCCTTAGTACCGTAAAAGCAGAATCGGTGCTGTCGCAGGGCTTTAGTTTGCACATAAATGAAATAAACTCCGAAATAAGCCCGTCATATTCAGCCGAAAGCTGTTTGTTCTGGGCTTTTACGGCGTTTGCGCGCGCAGTCTTATCCTTCCGTAATGCCTCGTTTGTGGAATGTAGGAGTTTTTTCTCTTCCATATCCTTTTCAGCAAGGCTTAGCTCTTTAAGCAGAGAATGTTTTTGCTCTAAAAGGTGACTGAGCTCCTTTGCTGCCTCGGTAAGCAGCCTTGATATCTCTGGATCCTCTGTTTTTACCGTTCTTTTGAAAAGAATACCTGACAGAATTGCCAAAACACCCATTACAGCTACAAGAATACCCAAAAACGGATATGTGGTAAGCAGTGCGGCAATAACACCCAAAAGGCTCATAATAACGCCTGTGATAAGGGGAAACAGCCGTATTTTTTTGCGAGCTATTGTGTTTTCTGCAGCATATTTGAGTTCTTCCGCCTGTCGGTTCACTTTTTCTATTTTAAGGTCGGCGTCTTCGATACTGCACTGTAAAGCTTCGGTGGAATCACTGTCTGACGGTGTATCCGAAAGGTTAAGCTCTGAAAGTTCTTTATTTATGCGCTCAAGCTCGGTTTCAGTTGCCTTAAGACTGTTTTCAACCTCGTTTATTCGATCACAAAGTGTATGTGCGGTGCTTAAAAATTTTTGGTCTGCTATACTGCCGTCTGAAAGGGTAAGCTTTTCTTCAAGGGACAGTCTATCCTTTTCGGCTTCGATGTATTTTTCTAAAAACACCCTTTTCTTAATTTTGTCTGCACTTTTAAGCAGGTCAAAAAGTCGGGCAGATTCCTTAGAGGCTGTGCTAAGCTCCTCCTCTTTAAAAGAAATTTGATTTTTCAGCTCCTCGGCAGCCTTTTCGGTCTCGGTAGCAATTCTTATCCTCTCGTCAAGTTCGCTGAGGGCGGTTATAGCCTTATCCAATCGACCTATTTTTCCACTTTTTGATAAAAGCTCTTCCCTTGAGGCTTTAAGTCTGCCCTGCACCGTCTCAAAGGATGCGTCATCCTCGCCACTGAGCACACTAACCGATAGTTTAGAGTTTATTTCCCCGTCGGCTGCGTCGTTTTTAGCGGCAAACTGAGGCTCACCGATGAAGATACTGCGCTCAAACGCACCGTCAGTTAAGGAGAAGAATTTTTCTCCAATGTCTCCGCTTGCCGAAAGGGGCAAAATCTCATTTGTGTCTAAATCGATAAGGGTTATTTTGTCGGCAGAGTTTGAGGCCTTAAATTCCCGTTCAAGTCGGTAGCATCTTCCTTCTTTTGTAAAGGTGATGCTTCCTGCCATAATATCCGAGTTCCAGGGGCGGTATTTTTTTCGCGGATTTTTATCTATGTCCGAGGATTTACCCGTATTCCCGTAAAACATCATTTTTATAAAAGCCATAAGGGTGGTTTTTCCGCATTCGTTCGAGCCGTAGAAGAGGGTGAACCCGTCAGGAAACTCTAAATGCAGATTTTTGTGTTTTCCAAAGGCCAAAATATCAATAGCTTTGATCTTCATCGAATTTCACCTCCGAGTTAAAGGCGCGAAGACCTAAATAAAGGGCATCAATAAGGCACTTTTTGTCCTTATCCTCTGCATCTTTTATGCGGGTCAGCATATTCTTTACAAAAAGCCCTTTAAGGGATATTTCCCTCGACAAAAGCTCTAAATCAAGCCTTTCCCGCGTGTTGTCTTTTATTTTCACAAAATAGAGCTTTTGAGACAGTGCGGCAGTAAGCTCCGCACAGTTTACAGTGGATGAACCGTCAAACTCACCGACAAGGGTAAGCTTATAAAGATTTTGGTCAAAGCCGTCACCAAATTCGAGTTTTAGTGCCGAAAGTATCATATTTTCAGCCGAAGCAGTACTGTCGGCAGCTGATATATCGGCCTTTTTTACAATATGCATCCTGTGGGAGCACTTTATAAATTTTAAATCACAAGCCGATTTTAAAAGCTCACCAAGATAGACGCCTTTTTCACCTGTCTCATCAAAGCCCTGTCCCTCGGGACAGCCCGAGTAGGCTATATAGGTGCCTCCTGTCTTTTCTATTTCGGTTCTCTTGTGAATGTGACCGAGGGCTATGTAATCTGCTCCGCAGTTTTGAGCAAATTCTGTAGTAATTGGATTATAAATACTTTTCTTTGCGCCAAAATCTGAATGCAGCAGCAGAATGTTAATAAGTCTGTCTTTTGGCATAGCAAGGTTATCGCAGAACTCCATAGAGGAGTGGGTGAAGGAGCGACCTGCTATACGCACCCCGAGGTCTTCAAGCTCAACCGTCTCATACTCACCGCCAAACACATAAAGGTTTTCGGGGAGCGTTTCGGTGAGTAGGGGAGAAGAAGCGTAAAGTGGGTCGTGATTTCCAGCAGCATAAAAGAATTTTGTGCTTTGAGCCTCTGCGATAAAGCGGATAACGGGAGCAAAAAACTCTTTAGCGGCGGCAATGCTTTCAAAAAGGTCCCCCGCAATAAGACAAATTTGGACATTTTCTTTTGTGCATAGCTCGGTTATATGTTTAAAAACTCCTAAAACCTCATATTTACGCTCTGACGCGCGCTGTCCGAGATAGGAAAGCTCTGCGCCAATATGTAGGTCAGCGGTGTGCAGTATCTTCATAGATTTCCTCCGTGTGCTTATAGAACAATAATACCATTTCATACCGAGTTTATCAAGAAGATATTGCTTATTTTAGATATTTAGTGTATAATAATCTATATATTATGTTGGGGAGGTATGCGTCTGTGGATGTTCAGGTAGGAGATACTCTGTTAATGAAGAAAACACACCCCTGCGGTGCCGACACTTTTTTGGTGCTTCGCATAGGTATGGACTTTAAAATACGCTGTACAGGTTGCGGACACGAGATTATGGCACCCCGTGTAAAAATCGAAAAAAATATAAAAAAAATAACCAAAGGCGGAGAATAATAGATATGTTTGATAAGCTTAAAGCGGTAGAAATGCGTTTTGAAGAGGTGGGTCAGCTGCTTTCCGACCCTGCCGTAATATCGGATAACGAACAGTTTAGAAAACTTATGAAGGAGCATAAGGAGCTTACTCCTATCGTCGAAAAATACCGCGAGTATTCTGCCGCCAAGCAGGCAGAAGCTGAGGCGAAGGAGTTGCTTGACGCAGGTGGACTTGATAAGGATTTTAAAGAGCTTGTAGAGGAAGAATACTTAGAGGCTAAGCAGAATATTGAAACCTTTTCAGAGGAGCTTAAGATACTTCTTTTACCTAAAGACCCCAACGATGACCGAAATGTTATTGTGGAAATCCGCGGCGGTGCAGGTGGAGAAGAAGCGGCACTCTTTGCAGGTGTTCTTATGCGTATGTACACAATGTATGCAGAGTCCCGCCGCTGGAAGGTAGAAATTATAAACGCTAACGAAACTGAGCTTGGTGGCTATAAAGAAGTCAGCTTTATGATTGAGGGCGAAGGCGCATATTCCCGCTTTAAGTATGAAAGCGGCGTTCACCGTGTTCAGCGTGTTCCAGAAACCGAGACCTCAGGCAGAATTCATACCTCTACCGTTACTGTTGCCGTTTTACCCGAGGCAGAGGATGTAGAAATTGACATAAATCCTGCCGACCTTCAGATAGATACCTTCCGTTCAAGCGGTGCAGGCGGACAGCACATCAATAAGACCGAATCGGCTATCCGTATTACCCATATCCCCACAGGACTTGTGGTAGAGTGTCAGGACGAACGCAGTCAGTTCAAGAACAAGGATAAGGCTATGAAAGTGCTTCGTTCCCGCCTTTACGAAATCGAACAGGAGAAGCAGAATGAGGCTATAGCCTCCGACCGTAGGGCGCAGGTCGGTACAGGTGACCGTAGTGAAAGAATCCGCACCTACAACTATCCTCAGGGCAGAGTTACCGATCACAGAATAGGTTTAACCCTTTATAAAATTGATACAATAGTAAACGGAGACATCGACGAGATAGTCGACGCCCTCATAACCTATTACAGAACAGAAATGCTCAAAGCCGAGGCAGAGCAGTAAGGAAAAGATAAAATGCAAACCGTAAGACTAACAGACGATAAAAAGGGAATATCCTCCGCCGCCCAAATGCTAAGGGCAGGCGGTGTGGTTGCCATTCCCACCGAAACGGTCTACGGTCTTGCCGCCTCTGCCTATGATGATGAGGCAATAGCAAAGGTGTTCAGGGCTAAGGGCCGTCCGCAGGATAATCCCCTTATCGTTCATATAGACGGTATGGATATGCTGGGTGAAGTGGCAACTGAAATACCCGAAAAAGCCTTAAAACTGGCAGAAGCCTTTTGGCCGGGGCCACTTACTATAGTTCTTAAAAAATCGCAAAGAATAGCACATAGTGTTTCCCGTGGGCTTGATACCGTAGCGGTGCGTATGCCGTCAAATGAGATTGCCCGCAAAATAATAACCGAATCGGGAGTGCCCCTTGCCGCACCCTCGGCAAATCTTTCGGGCTCACCAAGTCCTACCACCCCTCTCCATGTTATAGACGATCTCGACGGTAGAATAGACGGGGTAGTAATGTCGGGCGAGTCGGATGTAGGTGTGGAATCTACCGTAGTAACCCTTCTTACCGACCCACCTCGTCTTCTTCGCCCCGGTTTTATTACGGCAGAACAGCTTAGAGAAATACTTCCTGACCTTGTTATTGATAAAGCAGTGCTAAGTGAACCTGAGGAGGGGGAGAAGGTCTCCTCACCGGGTATGAAATACAAGCACTATTCTCCCAAAACCGAGGTAATACTTGTAGAGTCCGACAGCGATGCCTTTGCAGACTATGTTAATTCCAAGAAGGACTCGGTTGCCATCGTTTTCAGGGAAGATCAGGATAAAATGATGGTTAAATCATTCTGCTACGGCTCTGCAAACGATGAGCAAAGACAGGCGCAGACGATATTTTCCCTTCTTCGCGAGGCAGATGAAGAGGATGCAGATTGCGTATATGTCCACGCACCGAAAAAAAGCGGAATAGGACTTGCTGTATATAACCGTCTTATCCGCGCCGCGGCATTTAAGGTGGTAAAGCTATGAAATACATATTAGGTCTTACAGGCCCTACAGGCTCGGGCAAAAGCACCCTGTGCAGGGCGGCTGAGAGGGTGGGCTGGTATGTTATCGACTGCGATAAACTTGCTCGTACCGCTACCGATAAATCCGAGGTTTTAAAGGCCCTTGCAGATGTGTTTGGCAAAGACATTCTTGACTATAGCGGTTCCTTAAACCGCGCCGCACTTGCGAAAAAAGCCTTCTCCTCAAAGGAAAAGACCGAGCTTTTAAACAAGACCATACTTCCCTTTATAGTAGAGCTTATAAAAGAAAAAATCGCAAAGTCTGATTCTGAAAAAATTATTCTTGATGCGCCCACCCTTTATGAAAGCGGAGCAAACAGTCTGTGCAGTGATACTTGCGCTGTACTGTCGGATAAAAAGGCACGGCTCAAGCGTATAATCGAAAGAGACGGTCTTACCGAACAGGCGGCAAAGCTCAGAATTTCGGCAGGAAAGCCCGATAGGTACTATAAAGGCAAAACACGGCACATACTATATAATAACGGCGATGAACAAAGCTTTGTATCATCCTTTTTAAAACTACTTAGTCAGCTTGGAGGAAACTGAAATGTCAGAAAAAACCGCAGCAGAACTGCTTAAGGAACAGCTTTTTATAAGCAAAAAGAACGGACTTAAATCCGTAGAAGATGACAAATGGAGTGTTATAACCGATTTTTGCGAGGGCTACAAAAATTTTCTTGCCTACGGTAAGACCGAGCGCGAGGCAGTAAAAGCTGCAGTAGCCATTGCCGAAAAATCGGGCTTTGCCCCCTTCGACCGTAACAGGAAATATACGGCAGGGGATAAGTACTATGTAAACAATCGTGGCAAATCGGTAGCTTTTGTGGTTGTTGGTAAGGAGGATGCCGAGGCAGGACTTAATATTACCGCAGCCCATATTGACTCTCCCCGACTTGACCTAAAACCCAACCCCTTATACGAGGATACTGAACTTGCACTTTTCAAGACCCACTACTACGGTGGAATAAAGAAATATCAGTGGACAACCATCCCGCTTGCACTCCACGGTGTTTTCGCTAAAAAGGACGGCAGTGTTGTTGAGGTCAATATAGGCGAAGACGAAAATGACCCCTGCTTTGTTATAACCGACCTTCTGCCTCATCTGGCGCAGGAGCAGTCAAAACGCACCCTCTCCGACGGTATTCGCGGTGAAGAGCTTAATATTCTTATCGGCTCTCGCCCCTTTAAGGACGACAAGGGAAGCGAACTTGTAAAGCTCAATATTCTTAAAATTCTAAATGAGAAATACGGCATTACCGAGGAAGATTTCCTGTCGGCAGAGCTTGAATGTGTACCCGCAGATAAGCCCCGCGATATTGGTTTTGACCGTTCGCTTATCGGCTCCTACGGTCACGATGACAGGGTTTGTGCATATCCTGCCCTTATAGCAATAACCGAGGTCGAAAGCCCCGAAAAGACGGCAATGTGCATTCTTGCTGATAAAGAAGAGGTCGGCTCCGACGGAAATACAGGACTCAGTTCCGATTTTCTCCGTTTCGTTGTGCGTGACCTTTGCGAGAATCAAGGCGCAGATTATACCGTAGCACTCAGAAACTCCAAGTGTCTGTCTGCCGATGTGAATGCAGGTATGGACCCCACCTTCAAGGATGTTATGGAGTCTAAAAATGCCGCAAAACTTAACTACGGCGCAGTAATCACCAAGTATACAGGTGCCAGAGGAAAAAGCGGCACCTCAGATGCCTCGGCAGAGTTTGTAGCCTATGTCCGCAATATGCTCGACAGTGCAGGTATAGTCTGGCAAACAGGTGAGCTCGGCAAGGTAGACTTAGGCGGTGGCGGAACAGTCGCAATGTATATTGCCAATATGGGTGCAGATGTTGTCGATTTAGGCGTCCCCGTACTTTCTATGCACGCTCCCTTTGAGGTGGTCGCTAAGTTCGACATATACGAAACCTACCGCACAATGTATGAGTTCTGCAAGTAATATTAAACGTAAGCGGCAACCCCATAAACGGGTTGCCGCTGTGTATTTATAAATAAATGTAACCGTTTTTAACCTTAAATTCGTTTAATTTATAAAGGGGTGGTGTAAAATTGCTGCTTATTCTATCAGCCTTGCCACAGGACGCAAAGAAAGAAGATAAAGATAAGCTTGAACAGCTTTATGTCAAATACCGAAAGATGCTTTTTTGTTATGCCTTCAGGATAACTAAAAATCAAGAGGATGCTGAAGATGTTTTACATACAGCATTTATTAAGATTGCGAAAAACATTAAAAATGTAGGTGAGCCCGATAGTAAAGAGACGGTCTCCTACCTTATAGTTATACTTAGGAATACGGCTTATGATTTTTTAAAAGCTGATAAGCGCACAAAGGAGATATCCTTTGATGATATCGGTGATATAGCTGATGTAGATAAGAAAATAGAGGCTTTGACAGAGAGTTTAGCTTATGAAAAAATAGTTTTTGCAATAAGAAAGATACCTTCACCATATAACGAGGCACTCTATTTGCATTATGTTCGCGATTTTACAGTAAAACAAACGGCAAAGCTGCTTGGCCGCAAGACCGAAACTGTTAAAATGCAGCTTGTCAGGGGCAAAAAACTGCTTATGAAAGCATTGTCGGAGGTGCTGTATGACTGATACCCGCAATTTGCTTAAAAATGCCTTTATAGACGCTCAAAGGGATATGCGTACATTAGAGCCGCACGTTTTTTCACAGGATTTCGAAAACAAAATGACCTTTCTGATAAAAAGTCAGAAAGGCGCATTAAAGCTTATAAACACGGTCGGTAAACGGGTTGCAATACTCGTTTTGGCATTTGTTATAATTACCGCCTCTACTGTGTTTGGTGTTGAAGCAATACGAACCCCTGTGGTTAACGCAATTCAGGAGTTTTTTGTGAATATAAAACAGGAGCTTTCGGGCAGTATGGCAAGAAATGTCGCTCATTTCTTTCCTGATGATGCAGTCGAGCTTCGGGCAATATCCTACACCTCTTCAGTCCCAAAGACCGAGGTGATAAAAGATCCCGAGAGAATCAAAGAGTTTACAAAGCTTTTAGCCTCTACCGAATGGCTGGTGCCGCCCGATACCTCTAAATACCAAAATACAGTAAAAACATATTTGTGGGAGTTTTGCCTCGTTGATTCAAAAGGGGAAAGTATTTCGATAAAAACCTGTAGCATCGGCAGACGCGGGATTGTGCTTTTAACCGCCGAAAATAAAGAGAGTATATACACCTTATCGCGTGACGCCTATCGAAATATAATATCTTTTACGGGTGAAAGATATTATCTTCATAAATCTGATTTGGAAATTCCTGACCGAGAGTATTCTAGAAGTATACGGGCGAAGGCTCTTTCGGGTCTTAGTGGTGAGACTGCCCAAGCCGTTAAGAAGGAACTGTGGAACATCCATTGTAATATGGAGGACTTTTTGCTTGCCAATGTAACACGGCTCAAAGATCCCGATAGTAAGGTGTGGGATTTTGTGCTATACGGTGGACATCACCCTGATGAACCTGTGTATAGCCCTAAGGGCTTCAGTAATATTTTATCCGATCTTAAAAATCTTATAGACACTGTAAAGGATGAAACTACCGTCGCTACGCTTACTAAAGTATCGGAAGACCTTACCATCGCTTTTGAAGGTCATGACATAGGTCTCATATTTATTGCGCACGAATATATTCACGACCTTGACTATTTTGCCATTGATTATCCAAAATACTGTGATACTCCACCTCCCGATTGGGCGGGCGTAGAGGTGTATTTCGGCAGACTGCAGCAAATATACGGAGAAGAAAACTGATATATAACAATATCTCATAAAACTATATAGCAATAAGCTTACAACATCCGCCTTAGCTTTTTAAGTGCGGATGTTTCTATTCTTGAAACATATGAGCGGGAAATACCCATTATAGATGCCACCTGCCTTTGGGTCAATTCGTCCCCTCCGCCAATACCGTAACGAAGCTTAATTATTTCCTTTTCGCGGTCATCAAGGCGTGTCTCAAGCAAAACTCGAAGCCTTTCCAGCTTCACCTTTTTGTCTATTTCATCTGCAATATTAACATCATCTGCCACAACGTCCACCAGTGTCAGTGAGTTCCCGTCCTTGTCGGTGTCAATAGGATCTCCGAAATGAAGCTCCTGTGCCGTCTTTTTAAGACTGCGAAAATACATCAGCACCTCATTTGCTATCCTCACCCAAATCGGTTTTAGTTTCAGAACGAAAATCCTCAGTAGAATCCTCGTCGTAATCTACGTCCGAAAACTCTATGAGTTCTTCGTCATCATACATGTCTATTTCAATGTGTTTTATGTAAGGTGTGATATCGGGGAGTTCGATATCACCGTCCTGCGAACCAAACAATATAACATGTGCATTTTCGCCATCCCATATTACACGGCGTACAATACTCCCGATGGCGGCTCTTTTTTGTTCGTAGGACATATCATCAATAGTGTTCTTGAATACTGAAAGCATTTGACGAAGCACATCGAACTCAATGTCGCTGAAAGCGTGTTCGGCGGTAAGACTTATCATTTCGTCAATGCCCTGTGAGATTTTATCTATTTGGGTATTCATTTCATTAATACGGGCGACTATTGATTTTTTAGCGCCAATTTCATCTAACTCGGCAAGTGTGTCTATGAGTGAGCTGACCTTTTTCTCAAGGTCGGCTTTTTCTTTTTTCATAGCACTTAACTTTTGCTCATACTGCTCACGGTTGCCGGTGTAGAAAATTTTACTTTTTTCAAGTTGCCCCACAAAATCACTTTTTTCACTTGCTAGTTGCTTAATTTTCTCAATAACCGCAAGGTCTAATGTGTTACCGTTTGCGTTACGCTTATTGCAAAGGTCTTTTTTGCTACGCTCTTTCATCTTACAAACATAGGTATATATGATATCGCCGTTAGCAGTTTTCCGTTTTGAGAGCTTGGGGTACATTCGGTTTCCGCAAGAGCAGAACAAAAGTCCCGTAAGCAAGGCTTCATTTCTTCTTGGTCTGCGGAAAGATTTTGACTTGTTCCGTTCAAGGTTATCCTGAACACCCACCCAAATCTTGCCGGGGATAATACCTTGGTGTTTACCAACCGAAACGATCCAATCACTGACAGGGTTGTAAACTGTGGCTTTGCCTTTTTCTTGGTCGGTACGGTTGTAGGCTAAAATTCCGTGTACGCCGTCAAATTCTTCTCTTGACGAAAATAGATCCGCATCCTTTAGTTTGAAAAACTCATAAGCTTCTTCATCCGCAATCATATATACGGGATTTTGCAGTATGGATTTAATTGAAAAGCGTGTGAAGTGATTGCCGTTTTTGGTCATTATTCTACGCTGTATCAATTCTGCCTCGGTGAGTGTTAAAGAACCCGTTTTTATAAACAAATCAAATATAAGCTTAACGGTTTCGGCTTCTTCGGGAATAAGTTTTAGCTTACAAGCCTTTTTGGTCTTGCCATCAACCGTAACACTTTTAACACTTTCGCTGCAATAGCCCGTAGGTGTATTGCCGCCAAGCCAACGTCCTGTCTTTGCCAATTCGTGCATATTATCTCTGATACGCTCGGCAATGGTTTCACGTTCAAGCTGTGCGAATACAGAGGCAATATACATCATTGCTCTGCCCATCGGCGTTGCCGTATCAAACTGCTCACGGATAGACACAAAAACTATATCTCGGCGGTTGAGGTCTTCGATAAGTGATGAAAAATCGCTGACATTACGGCTAACACGGTCAAGACGGTAAACCACAAGTGCCTTAAATTCTCCACGTTCGATATGTGCCATCATTTTTTTGAAGGCAGGACGGTTGACATTTCCACCCGAAAAACCTTCGTCCTCAAATACTACCGCTTTCTCTGCGGCTTCATCACCGTAATGAGTTCGTATGTATTCACGGCAAAGCTCTACCTGATTGCCGATACTTTCACCCTTGCCTGTGAATTTCGACTTTCGTGAATAAATCGCGATTACATTAGACGTATTTTTCATAAACATCCCCCTTAGGTTTTATGTTATGTTATATATGTTAGTATATCACAAAGTAACGGATTTGTAAAGGGCATGATTTTCGTTTATAAACAAATCGGCGTTAAAATTCACAGCCAAAATGCCAGTTTTACATTATTGTGACGGATGTGTCACTAATTGTAGATTAGATAACTATTGACCGTTGTATATAACACAAAAATATGGTAAAATAAAACATAATTATAAACGAATTTAGGTGCGTTATATGAGAGAACCCTATCAAATATTATCAATTCCATATCGTATAGTCGATGGCACACCCTTGTTCTATATCTTTCGCAGAGCAGATAGTAGTTATTGGCAGTTTATTGCAGGTGGCGGAGAAAATGGTGGAACACCTATAGAGGCAGCCAAGAGAGAAACATTTGAAGAAATTGGTGTTGAACCAAAAAACATACAACAACTAACTTGTATCGCGCATGTCCCGGCAGAAGTTATTGCGAAAAGCAGACGGCAACATTGGGATAAAAACACGTTTGTTATTCCCGAATATTCATTTGCATTTGAGTGCGAGTTAGAGCCTACGCTATCAAATGAACATATTGAATATAAATGGCTTACATATGATGAGGCAAGAAAACTATTAAAATGGGATTCTAACAAGGTTGCTATGTATGAACTCAAATGTATCTTGGAGAATAGATAATGATTGGATTAAAACGAGGAACTGTAAAACTGTGCGAACATAAAAAAGAATGGGAAATTGAAGCTCAGAATACAATTTCTCGTTTGAAGAAGATTTTAGGCAATGTCGCTAAGGATATTCAGCACGTGGGAAGCACCTCTATACTTTCCATAAAGGCAAAGCCTATAATTGATATAGCAGTTGCAGTTGATGATTTTAATGATATTCTTGCTTTTGAAAAAGAGTTAAAAGACGATGGATTTTATTACAGGCCGCAAGTTGATCTTGGAGAGCAGTTGTTATTTGCTTCGGGCAGTTTTTATGAAGGTACAGGAGATTTACAAACCCATTTTATCCACGTTGTCCGCACAAACAGTATGGATTGGATAAACTACATAAATTTTAGAGATTACCTTAATAGCACTCCCACTGTCGCCAAAGAGTATGAGGAACTAAAAGTATCCCTTGCTATGCAAGCGCCTATTGATAGTGGTAGAGAAAAGTATCTCAAAGGCAAACACGATTTTATCGTTTATACCTTGAGAAAAGCACTTGTAAAATCATATCTTGGAAAAACGGTAGATATTATAATAGACCGTCCTATAGGTTATGTGCATAAAAAGGAAAAATATAGTTTAACCTATCCAATCAATTATGGATATATACCCGGTGTTTTGGGTGGTGATGGTGAAGAACTTGATGTTTACTTACTTGGCGTAAATGAGCCCGTAACGGAATATACCGCAAAGATAATCGGTATTGCTCACCGTGAAGATGACGTTGAGGATAAGCTCGTTGCAGCACCAGTTGCATTAAATTTTGCTAAGGAGGAAATCGAACAAGCCATTAATTTTCAAGAGCAATATTACGAAACACACATTGAGATTATTTGAAAGGCATTAACATAATGGATAAAAGATTAATTGGAAAATGGTATAAAAAAGATATGGGCGAAACCATCAATATCTTTGATGAAAACCCACTTCGCATGAAAATGTCCTTTACATCAAGCGGTTATTATAATTTTGAACCCAACTGTGTTTATGAAAAAGACGGTTATTTTTGCTATGAAATAAACGATGAATATTATCGTATGGTTTATCACGTTAGGTACGCCGACGGTTCTCTTGAAGGATTTTACACACAGCACGGTAAAGAAACTCCTGTAAAGTATGAAAAAATTGACGATGTTCCTGAAGATGCACCATATAAATTTGTTGCACCGGAAGTGTATGTCCCAAATTCCGATAAAACAAGAATAGAAATTCTTAAAGAATATCCGGAATATGACCGAAACAAAGAATACGGCTGCAGTAACGAATTTGTATTGGGCGGAAATGTGCCCGAGATACTTCAAAAATACAATTATAACGACTACACAAAAGGTTTGGATAATAAATCAGATGAGATTGTTTTTAAACTTTTGGATTTTGTGTGCGACCACTTTGGGCATAACGGTACAGGAGGAATGAGTTCCGGCAGAAGAATCATCGACATTATTGAGTTTTGCGAAAGAAACAATAATAAAACAAACTGTCGAGGTCTTGCTATACTTTTAGCGTCGTTACTTCGTTTAAATGGAATAAAAGCACAACATATTACTTGTTTGCCCTATGAAGATCCGTTTGATGATTGCCACGTGGTAGTGGATTGTCTGTTGCCGTCGGGTGAACGAATTATGCTTGACCCTACTTGGAGATTGTTTTTGAAGGATAAAGACGGAGAATATGTTTCATTATCCCGTTTAAGAGAACTTTTACTTGCTGACCAACCAATTTTTGAAAACCCGACTGCAGATTATAACGGAAACGGTTTTGCTAAGGAATATCATAGAAATTATATGACTAAAAACACCTTTCGTTTTGCTCGTTGCACCCTTAATAAAGACGGTGTCGACGGTCGTACAGAAACTTCAAGATATATTGAGTTGATTCCTAAAGACTACCCTATAGATAAGTTCTCCCAAAGCAAAAAAGCCGACTTTGTTTATAACGATATTGAATTTTGGAAGATGTAAGTTATGAAAATACATATAATCGGTTGCAGTGGCTCTGGTAAAACACACTTAGCCAAAGCGCTAAGTGAAAAGTATAATACTCCGCACTTTGATTTGGATGACATTCAATGGGATAACAATGCAGATGGCTATGGCGTTAAAATGCCCATTGAAAAACGCACCGAACTTCTAAATGATATTCTTCAAAATGACAGTTGGATAATCGAGGGCGTATATTATGCCTGGGTTGGCAAATGCTTTGAGGATGCTGATAAAATCTATGTGCTTGATATACCAAAACGAGTTTATACATATAGAATCATAAAGCGTGCAATCAAGAGAAAACTCGGTCTTGAGAAAGGTAAAAAAGAAACCTTAAAATCGGTTTATAACCTACTCAAATGGACGGATACTTTCAAAAATAAAAATATGGTTGAAATCAGAAAGATACTTACGAAATACCCATCTAAAACTGTATGGCTTAAAAGCAAAAGAGATGTTGAAAATATATTGAAGGGGTGAAGTAATGTTAACTCATAAAGGAACAAAAACTATAATTACCGAAAGATTAATATTGCGCAAATTTCGGGTTGAGGATGCTACGGATATGTTCAACAATTGGGCAAGTGACGAAAATGTCACCCGTTTTTTGACTTGGAAACCACACGAATCTGTTGATGCAACAAAACAATTAATAGAAGGTTGGGTTGCAGCTTATGATAACGAAAAAACATATAACTGGGCAATTGAATATAAAGGACAAGCTATCGGTTCAATATCTGTCGTCCGGCTAAGCGATAAATGTGAATATGCTGAACTTGGTTATTGCTTAGGGTATAATTTTTGGAATAAAGGTATTATGTCCGAAGCCGCAAATGCAGTAAT